>DATKYG010000079.1:0-63697 GCA_035528655.1 Methyloceanibacter sp. | reverse complement strand
GGTGTCCGTCGGTTTGCAGTACGGCGTCCCGCTGGAAGAGTTCGTCGATGCCTTCACCTTCACACGCTTCGAGCCAGCAGGTCCGGTGCGCGGGAACGAAGCCATCAAGAACGCCACCTCGATCCTTGACTACCTGTTCAGAGAGCTTGCAGTTTCTTATCTTGGGCGGTACGAGCTTGCACATGTTGATCCAAGCGAGATCGGCAACACAACCCTCGGCTCGGGTGACGCAAGCGAAGGCATGCGTCTCACCGAAGCGCTCGTTTCACCGGGCTTCACTCGTGGTCGCCTCAGTGAGCGGAACTTTCTTACGCCGAGCAAAGCGCAGGGCACTGGCAATCCCGCACGGGCGTTACAGGCGCGAGCCGACGACGACCCACATGAGAACGCCACAAGCCTCGCCGCCGCGTCCACTCAGTCCCCCTCATCGGAGACGGTCGAGCATGTTGCCCTTGCCGTTGAAGCGCTCGCCGAGCGCGGCACATCAGTTCTTGTCGCCGAAGCGCGCGTTAAGGGTTATGAAGGGGAAGCGTGTGGAGAATGCGGTAACTTTACCCTCGTACGAAACGGCACGTGCCTCAAGTGCGACACGTGCGGATCGACGAGCGGTTGTAGTTAGAGTGACCTGATCAGCCAGCCACCCGATAGGAGGGATGTATAATGGCAGTAGCGAAGAAGAAGCCGGCCGCCAAGAAGGCCCCGGCCCGTAAGTCCGCAGCGAAGAAGAAGGCCCCGGCCCGTAAGACCGCTGCGAAGAAGAAGGCTCCCGTGCGGAAGACCGCCGCGGCGAAGAAGAAGGCTCCGGCGCGGAAGACCGCCGCCGCGAGGAAGCCGGCAGCGAAGAAGAAGGCTCCGGCTCGCAAGAAGGCGGCTGCCCGCAAGAAGAAGTAGTTTGCAAGAGGCGCGGGGATCACGAGCCCCCCGCGCCTCTTGTGTTTTATGCCGTAAAATCAATATATTACACGGTCGACACCCTGGATATCGCTCCGGGGTTTTTTGTTGTTCAATAGCGCACGCAAGGACCGCTCGTGCGCGGGCAGACCGCTTTGCGGTGCGTGACTCGAGCGGTCGAGTCCATCGCGTTTTCAGCCCGCGAGGCGACGCGCTTCGGTCTGCTCCACGAGCTGACGATCATGGCTCTGCTTCGTTTCGCCTATGTCAGCACGTCGCGTCTGGCTGGCGACCCGCGCGAGCGCGAGCATGTCGCCGACATCCTGCTGACCTCGCGCCGGAACAATGCCGAGGCGGAGATCACCGGCGCGCTGCTCGCCACCGATGATCGTTTCGCCCAGGTGCTCGAAGGCGAGCGGCGAGCGATGGAGGCGACCTTAGAGCGAATCAGTCACGACCCGCGCCATCAAGACGTCGTCTTGCTGTTAACGGAGCCGATCGAGTCGCGGCAATTTCCGCACTGGTCGATGGCCTATATCGGACCCTCGCAACCGGCCGCCGACGCCGTGGCGCGGGTGGCCCGTGACGTGGCACGCTCGCAAGCCGGCGATGCCGCCCGCGAGCTCCTGACCTTCATGAGTAAGCTGCTCGATGTTCTCCCCGGGGGAGGCTCGGCCTCACCGTGACGCGCCGCGCGTAACGCCACCGCCGCAGGCCGTGCTGGAGCCAACGCGTCGGCGCCTAAGCGTCGTCTGCGGCGCCGGCGCTGAAGCCTTCTTTCGCGATCAGACTCCACAGCGCCTGAAGCGCCGAATCGAGCATCGCCTCGTCGGCCCCGCGCAAGACCACATAGGTGCCGATCCGGTTCTGCTCGAAGAACGGATAGGAACCCATCTGCACGTCCGGGTGAGCCGCCTGGAGTGCAGCCAGCGGCGGCGCCAAGTCACCCTCGGCCGCGTCGACGCGCACCGAGCGGGCCTGCATGGGACGCCCCTTGGCCAGCCGGGGCATGACCTCGTCCAGCATCACCTGCATGATCCGCGGCACGCCGGCCATGACGATCACGTTCTGGAGCATGAAGCCGGGCGCGCGGGATACTGCGTTATGAATCAACTCGGCGCCTTCGGGAATGCGGGCCATCCTGAGCCGGGCCGGCGTGAGGTCGCCCTCCGCATAGTGCCGGCGCATGGCAGCCACGGCTTCGTCGTGCACCACGACGCCGACCTCGAAGGCCTTGGCGATGGCATCGGTGGTAACATCGTCATGGGTGGGGCCGATGCCGCCGGTGGTGAACACATAAGCGAAGCGGCGGCGCAGCTCGTTGACGGCGGCGGCGATCTCCGCCTCCTGATCGGCCACCACCCGCACCTCCCTGAGCGCGATGCCCACGCGGGTCAGATAGGCGGCGATATAGGCGGTGTTCTCGTCCCGCGTCCGCCCCGACAATATCTCCTCGCCGATCACGAGCAGCGCGGCGGTGACGGTCTCTGGCTGTGCGGTGTCCTCGGTCATGGTCCCCTCTTCTACCTGAACTTTGGGCGAGCAGGGGAACGCGGGGGCAAAAATGGCCGCCGCCTTGCCGCGCCGCCCTGGCCGCGCTGCCCTTGCCGCATCGCCCTCGCCTCCCTAGGGTCGGTGCCATGCTGATGCGCTTTCCCTCAGGCCTGATAGAGGGCCAGCTGGTGCGGCGCTACAAGCGCTTCCTCGCCGATATCGAGCTGGGCACGGGCGAGACGGTGACCGCCCACTGCGCCAATCCCGGATCGATGATGGGCCTCGCCGCGCCTGGTTCTCGAGTGTGGCTGTCGCGCGCGACAAACCCCAAACGCAAGCTCGCCTTCTCCTGGGAGCTGATCGAGGTCGATCTCGGCTGCGGTCCCGCGCTGGTCGGCATCAATACGTCGAGCCCCAACGGCGCGGTGGCCGCCGCGATCGCGCGCGGTCTCATCCCGGAACTTGAGGGCTATGCCGAGATGCGCCGCGAGGTGCGCTACGCCGGCAATAGCCGCATCGATATTCTGCTGGAGGACGCCGCGCGGCCGCCTTGCTATGTGGAAATCAAGAACGTGCATTTGATGCGCCACGCAGGGCTCGCGGAATTTCCCGACTCGGTGACGGTACGCGGTGCCAAGCATCTCAAGGCGCTCGCCGGCATGGCCGCGACGGGTGCGCGAGCGGTGATGGTCTATTTCGTCCAGCGCGGCGACGCGTCGAGCTTCACCCTCGCTCATGACATCGATCCGGGCTACGCCGCCGCCTTCGACGCCGCGCGATCGAGCGGTGTCGAAGCCATCGCCGTCGCTTCGACGGTCTCGCTGGAAGGCCTGAGCCTGCCGCGGGCAATCCCGCTCCAGGTTCCGATGGATGCGGGAAAGACGCCCGCCTAACGTTGAAGCCGAGCAGATTTACTCCTAAGTGACGGTCAGTCCCTCTATAATCGGTTCCCATGTCCAATCTCGAATTTGCCCGCGCCCAAGCGCGCGACACCAAGATCAAGCTGCACGGGCCTGAGGCTTTCGCCGGCATGGCGAAGGCCGGTCGGCTCGTGGCCGAAGCGCTCGACCTTCTGACCGAGCATGTCAGGCCCGGCGTCACCACCGACGACCTCGACGCCATCGTGTTCGACTTCGCCATGGCCCATGACGCGATCCCGGCGCCCCTAAACTATCGAGGCTTCCCGAAATCGATCTGCACGTCGCTGAACCATGTGGTCTGCCACGGCATCCCAGGACCCCGGGCGCTGCGCGAAGGGGATGTGCTCAATATCGACGTCACCTTCATCGTCGACGGGTGGCACGGCGATTCCAGCCGCATGTATCCGGTGGGCGAAATTTCCCGCGCGGCCGAGCGCCTGCTCGAGGTCACCCACAACGCGCTGATGCGCGGCGTGGCCGCGGCGCGCCCCGGCGCCACGACCGGCGATATCGGCCACGCCATCCAAGTCTATGCGGAGGGCGAGCGCTGCAGCGTGGTGCGCGACTTCTGCGGCCACGGCTTGGGCCGCGTGTTCCACGACCGCCCCAACATTCTCCATTACGGCGAGCCCGGCGAAGGCCTGCCGTTGAAGCCCGGCATGCTGTTCACCATCGAGCCGATGATCAATCTCGGCAAGCCGCACGTGAAGATCCTGTCCGACGGCTGGACCGCCGTGACTCGCGACCGCTCGCTGTCGGCGCAGTTCGAACACACGGTTGGCGTTACCGAGACGGGATGCGAGGTATTCACCTTCTCACCGAAGGGTCTGGACCGCCCACTCGCCAGATCCTAACCCCAGCGAAGGCCACATGGGCTTCAAGGACGTCGTCAAGCCGCATTATCTCGGCCATCGCGAACGGCTGCGGAATCGCTTTCGCGACGGTGGCCCCGACGCCCTGCCCGACTTCGAGCTGCTGGAGCTGGTTCTGTTCCACGCCATGCCGCGCCGCGACACGAAACCCTTAGCAAAAGCCATCCTCGCCCGCTTCGGCACCTTCGCCGAGGCGATGAACGCGCCGGAGGATTTGCTGCTCGAAGTGCCGGGACTCGGCGAGTCGGTCGCCCGAGATCAAGCTGGTGCGCGCCGCCGCCTTGCGCCTCGTGCAGGGCGAAGTGCTAGAGCGGCCGGTCCTGTCATGCTGGCAGCAGGTGCTCGACTATTGCCGGGCCGCCATGGGCGTCGAGGCCAAAGAGCAGTTCCGCATTCTGTTCCTCGACAAGCGCAATCAGACGATCGCCGACGAGGTGCAGCAACAAGGCACTGTCGACCACACGCCGGTCTATGTGCGCGAGGTGGTGAAGCGGGCGCTGGAGCTGTCGGCCACGGCCATCGTGCTGGTGCATGATCACCCGTCCGGCGATCCGACCCCGTCACGCGCCGATATCGAGATGACCAAGCAGATCGTGGACGCGGCCAAGCCGCTCGGCGTGGTCGTCCACGACCACATCATCGTCGGCAAGCAGGGCCATGCCAGCTTCCGGGGCTTGGGGCTGATTTAGGTGGGGCGCTTCTAGCAGGCGGCGCGGCAGCCATGCTCGCGGACGTCGGCCACGCGGGCGGTCAGCGCCGCGTAGAAGTCCCCTGCCCCCTCCTGAACCACCTGGTCGCCAACGAGATAGAAGGGCACGCCCTTGACGCCGAGCGCGTTGGCCAGTCGCGCATTGGCGAGAAGCGTGGCGGTGATCGCCGGATCGTCCATGTCGCCCTTGAGGCGGTCGGCGTCGAGACCCATGGCGGCCGCGGCGGCGAGCGCCCGGGTTTCCGTCACGCGGCCGCGCGAGGCGATGAGCCGCCGGTAGAGCGTCAGATACTCGCCCTGGTTCTTGGCGGCGAGCGCCAATCGTGCCGCGGCTTCCGAATCGGGGCCGAGCACCGGAAGCTCTTTCAGCACCACACGCAGGTTCGGATCCCCGGCCATGAGCTTGGCGAGCGCCGGCACGTCCTTGCGGCAATAGGGGCAGTTATAGTCGAAGAAGGCGACCACGCTCACATCGCCTTGCGGATTTCCGGCCACAACGCTGGTGGGCGAGCGAAACACCTCGTCGGCATGGGCGGCCACGGCCTGCTCGCTGCGCACCGAGCGGCTTCCGCGCTCAAGCGCGTAATAGCCGACGGCCAAGGCGGTGAGCCCCAAGGCCACGAACAGGCCGAGCGATCGCTTCACGAGGAGAATGGGATGGCCCTTAAGCCGGCGGCGGGCCGAACACGAGCACCGCGTTGAGGCCGCCAAACGCAAACGAGTTCGACATGGCGTAGTTCACCTCGCGGGCCTTGCCGGTATTCGGCGTGTAGTCCAAGTCGCATTCCGGACCCGCCTCGTCGAGGCCGGCCGTGGGCGGCACGTAGTTCTCGCCGATGGCCTTGATCGCGGCCACCGCTTCGATGCCGCCGCCAGCGCCGAGACAATGGCCGTGCATCGATTTGGTCGAGGAGATGGACAGCTTGTTGGCGGCGTCGCCGAACACGCGCTTGATGGCGCGGGTCTCGTTGATGTCGTTGACCACGGTCCCGGTGCCGTGGGCATTGATGTAGTCGATATCCGACGGCGCCAGGCCGCTGTCGTCGATCGCCTGCTGCATGGCGGTCGAGGCGCCGTCGATGGACGGGTTGACCATGTCGGCGGCGTCGGCGGTCATGCCGTAACCCATGAGCTCGGCGAGGATCGGCGCGCCGCGGGCCTTGGCGCGCTCATATTCCTCAAGCATGAGGATGCCGGCGCCCTCGGCCAAGACCGTGCCGTTGCGACGTTTGGCAAAGGGCCACAGCCCGTCGGGGCTGAGCACGCGCATGGCCTGCCAGGCCCGCGTCGCGCCCCAGTTGAGAGAGGCTTCCGCCGCGCCGGCAAGGCCCACATCGACGAGACCTTCGCGAATCATGCGGTAGGTAAGGCCGATGGAGTGGGTGGCCGTGGCGCAGGCGCTGACCAAGCCGAAGGTCGGACCCTTGATGCCGTACTCAATGCTGACATGGGCGGAGGCCGACGAGCCGATCGCCTTCAGAAGCGTGAGGGGATGGGTCGCCCGCTTGTTCTCCTTGAACAGCATCTTGTAGGAGAATTCGAGCGTGGTGAGGCCGCCGACGCCGGAGCCGATAATGCAGGCGGAGCGATAGCTGTCGGAGTCCTTGATCGGATATTCCAGCTTCGACTGCAGCACCGCTTCATGCGCCGCGCAGCCCGCATACTGGGAGAACTTGTCGGCCAGAAGGAGCTGCTTGCTCTGCAAACGCTCTCTGGGATCGAAGTCCGGCACCTCGCCGGCGATCGTGATGTAGAGGTCTTCGGTCGAGAAGCTCTGGACTTCGCGGATGCCGCAGTCGCTGCGCTGCATCGCGGCCCAGAACTTGTCCACGCCCGTGCCCAAAGGCGTGACCACGCCCTGGCCAGTGACCACGACGCGCCTGCGTCCATTACTCTGTGTCATGTAGTGTTAAGCCGTAACTCCAAGCCTGGTCGACGTCCCGGGAAGGACCCGAGCGGACGGCTGGTTCAAGCTGCTGCGCCCGAGGCCTTCGATTCAGCGATGATCCCCTTCACGCGATCGACCACCGAGCCGACCGTCGCGAACGCTTCGACTTCTTCGTTCGCATTATAGGGGATTTCGATACCGAAGGTATCCTCAATATCGAACACGATCACCGCGAGATCGAGGGATTCAATTTCAAGCTCGCTCAGCGGGGTTTCGAGCTCAACGGCTTTGGATGGATCCTTCATGTTCTTTCGTAGAATCTCGATGATCTTGGTGGCCACCTCGTCCATATTGCTCTCCCTGCCCCGTTAAGGGGTCCGTGTCTAATGGTCCCTGGCTAAAACGTAGCTAATCCTAGGGCAAGTCAGGCATTGGAATAGACTTAAAAACTGGTCGAGTCTACCCGTGCCCAGCCCGCGCGAATGCCCTGACGATACGCTCTAATCGCTAACAAAATTGGTGTTTTTGCGCCTGCCCTCGCCACGGTTTCAGCATAATCCGCCGGAGGACTCATTCCTCCAACGGCACTGTTTATCAACACCGTGCTACAATAATAGTAGACGAACAGGCTTGCGGCCAATTGCCTCCCGTCAGTTGGCCCCCACCTGTTAAGCAACGGTAAAGCAATATAAAAACCGAAAGTCGATGGCGAGCAAGGCGAACCCGGCATCTTCGGACGGCCCCCAAGGCGCGGCAAAGCGCCCCTGGCTGATAGGCTATCCGCAAGCTGTGGCCTGGGACTCGGTGTTCCCGCCCAAGCTCGTCGGCACCCTGATGGACGAGGCGGTGGCCGCCTTCGGCGACCGCTCTTGCACCTATTTTCTGGGCAAACGCCTGAGCTACGCCGAGATCGGGGCGCTGTCCGACCGCGCCGCCAAGGGCCTCCGGGCGCTGGGCGTCGGCGAAGGGGTCAAGGTAGGCCTGCTCCTGCCCAATTCGCCGACCTTCGTCATCTTCTATTTCGGGGTGCTCAAGGCCGGCGGGACGGTCGTCAATTTCAACCCGCTCTACAGCCTGGATGAGATCGAGTTCCAGATTCGCGACAGCGACACCAAGATCATGGTGACGCTCGATCTCAAAATCCTGTTCGACAAGGTCGAGGCCATGCTTCAGCGCGGCGCGCTGGAGGGGGCCGTGGTGGAGAGCTTCGCCTCGCTCCTGCCGCCGCTGAAATCGATGGGGCTCAAGCTGATGAAGCGCGCGCAGCTCGCCAAGCCGGGCGCGTCCCCCATGAAGCGCGCCATCGTGCGGGCGGCCGACCTACTCGACAATGACGGGCGCTACGCGCCGCCGGCGATTACGCCCGACTCGATCGCCGTGCTGCAATATACCGGCGGCACCACGGGCACGCCCAAAGGCGCCATGCTCACCCACGCAAACATCGCCATCAACGTCGCGCAGGTGAAGGCATGGGGGAACCGGCCATCGCATGTTGTCGACCGCGTGCTCGGCGTGTTGCCCCTGTTCCACGTCTTCGCCATGACTACGGTAATGAATTTCGGCGTGGCCAGCGGAATGGAGATGATCCTGCTGCCGAAGTTCGAGCTTATCTCGACGCTCAGGCTGATCGGCAAATTGCGGCCGACGGTGATGCCGGGCGTGCCGACCCTGTTCAACGCCATGCTGCGCCATCCGTCGATCAAGCGTTTCGACCTGTCGTCGCTTGAATTTTGTATCTCGGGCGGGGCGGCTTTGCCGATCGAAGTGAAGCGGGGCTTCGAGGCGATCACCGGCTGTAATCTGGTGGAGGGCTACGGGCTCAGCGAGACCGCGCCGGTGGCCACCTGCAATCCGCTCGACGTGACCAAGGAAGGCTCAATCGGCCTGCCGCTCCCGGCCACCGAGATCAGCATCCGCGCGCTCGACGATCCGGCCATCGAGATGCCGCGCGGCAAGGCCGGCGAGATCTGCATCGCCGGGCCCCAGGTCATGACCGGTTACTGGAAGCAGCCGGCCGAAACGGAGTCCGCCTTCGTGGGGCGGTTCTTCCGCACCGGCGACGTCGGATACATGGATGAGCAGGGTTATGTATTCATCGTCGACCGCATCAAGGACATGATCAACGCGGCGGGCTTCAAGATCTATCCGCGGCGCATCGAGGATGCCCTGCATGAGCATGCGGCGGTCGCGGAGGTGTGCGTGGTCGGGGTCCCGGACGATTATCGCGGGGAAGCGCCCAAGGCCTATGTGCGGCTCAAGGAGGGGGCGCACGCGACTGCCGCGGACCTGTTCGCGTTCGTCAGGCCCAAGCTGTCCAAGCTCGAATTGCCGGCGGCCATCGAATTCCGCGACGAGTTGCCAAAGACGATGATCGGCAAGCTCTCCAAAAAGGCGCTGCGCGAGCAAGCCAAACCCTAAGCCGGCAAGACTTCAGGGATGAAAAGCTAAGCGGAAGCCCTAGAGGGTGCGCGTTAGTTTTGCCAGGGAAGCAGGCCTTGGTTCTGCCTCTGACGCCGAAGGAGCCGCCTCTGACGCCGCGTTAGCTGCGATTCCTCGGCGAACTGCGTCTCCGCGCTCTCCGTCTCGGCCGCCGCGAGGTCGTCGGCCGCCGGGTCGCCTGACGCATCGGCAGGCAGATCGGCCCCGCGCGCCGTGGCGGCGGCCTCGGCAGGATAGGACCGTGGCGTCGTCGCAGAATTCGCCTGAACAGTCTGCGGCTTCGGCGCCGCTGCGGCGGGAGCCACGGGCTCGGCCTCGACCGCGATCGGCGTCGTCATGGCGAACATGCTGGGTACGTTCTCGCCGGAAAAGCCGATGGACGTCTGGGCCGTCGACGACGTGTTCAGAAAGCGATAACCGGGGCTCGTGCTGCTCTGCACGGCCGGCGTCAGCATCTCGGCATCTGATAGCGGGTTCTTCTCCACCGCCGCCGGCTGCACGACAGCCTCAGGCTCAGCCTTGGCTTCAATCTGCGGCTCCGGCTCGGGCTTCGGCAGCGAGGTGCGGAGCCACGTCCGCTCGCCGCAAAGCAGCCAGGCTTTGCAGCCCTTGAGGTTGATCTGGTTGCGCGACACGAGTGTCAGCGTGGCCGAGTAGGTATTGCCGTCCTCGGGATTGTAGATGTTGCCCTTCCACACATTCGGGCCGGCCGGCGCCAGACCGTTGATGATCGGCAGGCCGAGAATCGGACGGTCGCGCATCGACGGGTTCTCGTTCCGCACGTCGTGCAGCGGGCGTCCTTGGGAATCATTCGGATCCTGCAGCCAGACGATCTTGGCGCAGAGATAGCGCTTGCCGGAGCCGCAGCGAAAGACCTCGATCTTGCCGGGCCGCTCGCCCTGCTGAGCTTTGCGCCAAATGCCTGTGGGATCGGCCGAAGCCGCCTGAACGTGACCTGTGGGCACAAGAACAGCGGCGATCAGGAGTCCCGCCGCCGCAGTGAGAGCATGATGCTTCATAAGCACCTCCGTCTTGGGTCGGGCCGCAGACGGAAGTCCCGCCGCGGCATTGTCTCTTTTGCCCCCTGTCCTGCCGGGCCTCGTTGGACCCAAGTCCTTATGCGACGGATGAACACTTATGCTGTGCCCATTTCCTCGGTGGCCGCTTTAGACGGCGTCTGCGCCTCGACCCCTTCCAGGATCGCCGCGACGCCCATTCCACCGGCCGTACAGACCGAAATCAACCCTCTCTGACCGCCCCTATCATGCAGGAGCTTGGCCAGAACTGCCAAGATGCGGGCGCCCGTGGCTGCGAACGGATGGCCAAAAGCAATCGATGACCCTGTCACGTTGAGCCTGGATTGGTTAATAGCGCCTAAAGGCGCGTCCCGCCCGAGCCGTTCCCGGCAATAAACCTCTGATTCCCATGCCTTCAATGTGGCCAACACCTGCGCCGCGAAGGCTTCATGAACCTCATAATAATCAAAGTCATGCAGCGCAAGGCCAGCCTGACTCAGCAAATCGCTCACTGCCACGGTCGGCGCCATCAGAAGTCCCTCACCGTGGACATAATCTACGGCAGAAGTGCGACCCAAGGTCAAATATGCCTGAACCGGAATTCCGCACTTTTCCGCCCATTCCTCGGAGCTGAGCAGGATCGTCGCGGCCCCGTCGGTTAAGGGCGTGGAGTTGGCGGCGGTGATGGTGCCGCCCACCTTGTCGAAGACCGGCTTCAACTCGGCCATCTTCTCCAGCGAAATGTCCTCGCGGACATTGTTGTCGCGGAACACCCCGGCGCAAGGGACGACGAGGTCGTCCATGAAGCCCTCGTGATAGGCCGCGGCCGCCTTTCTGTGGCTCTCGAAGGCCAGAAGATCCTGGGCCTCGCGGGTGATCCCCCACTCCTTGGCCATCAATTCGCAATGTTCGCCCATGCCGAGCCCCGTGCGCGGCTCGCTTGTCGAGGGTGGCAGCGGGGCCATCTCGCCGGGCGCCATGCCTTTGAAGGCGCCGAGTTTCTGCCCGAGGCTCCGGGCGCGGGACATCTTCACCAGGCGCTGGGCGAATTTGCGCTGGAACACGATGGGCGCGTCGCTGGTCGTGTCAGAGCCCATGGCGATACCGCTATCGATCTGGCCGGTGGCGATCTTGGCGGCAAGCCCGAGCGCGCCTTGCAGGCTGGTGCCGCAAGCCTGCATCATGGTGATGCCGGGCGTGGTGGGCGCAAAGGGGCTGCCGATCACCGCCTCGCGGGCGAGGTTCCAGTCCTTGGCGTGGGTGACCACGGCGCCGCCGACCACCTCATCGATATGGGCGCCCTGCAGCGCGAACTTTTCAGCGAGCCCCACAAGCGCCGCCGTCAGCATGTCGAGATTGGACAATTCGGCATAAGCTGTGTGCGACCGGCAAAACGGAATCCGCATCCCGCCAAGCACCGCAACCCGCCGCATCCCCGCTTGCTTCATCAATCTTCCTTCCGGCTCACGCCGCTTCCTGGTCCGATGTGGTGGCGGCCTCTCTACGGCGGTAATGCAGCGGCCCGCCGCGGAACGGCGCAAAGCCGGTGCCGAAGATCACCCCTGCATCCACATGGTCCGCACTCTCCACCACATGATCGCTGAGAGCGCGCTCGGCCTCGTCGAGCAGCGGCTTGATGAGCTCACGGCCAAGACGCTCCAGCTCGGCGGCGCTGTATTCCGCCTCCTCGCGCTTTGGCTTGCCGTCGACCCAAAAATAGAAGCCCTCGCCCGTCTTCTTGCCGAGCTTGCCCTGCTTCACCAGCGTGGCGAGCACGTTATCCGTTTTGCCGCCGCTTTCCGGGGAGATGTCGAGCTCCTCGCCGACTTTGTTGCAGATGTCGAGGCCGACCATGTCCATGAGCTCCATCGGGCCCATAGGCATGCCGAATTTGAGCGCCGCCTGATCGATCTTCTCGCGCGGCTGGCCGTCCTGATAGAGGCGCACGGCCTCCATCATGTAGGGCGCGAGCACGCGGTTGACGAGAAAGCCGGGGCAACTCTTGGTGATCAGCGGCAGCTTGTTGATGGCCGTGACGAAGGCGCAAGCCTTGCCCACCTCGTCCTCGCGCGTGCCGGAGCCGCGCACCACCTCGACCAGCGGCAGCTGCGATACGGGATTGAAGAAGTGCAAGCCGACCAGGCGGCCTGGATCTTTGAGCGGCTTGGCGATGTCCTCGAGCTTGAGCGATGAGGTATTGGTCGCCAGCACCGCGCCCGGCTTGGCCTTCTTCTCCAGCTCGGCGAACAGGGCCTGCTTGACGTCGAGCTTCTCGACAATGGCCTCGATGATGACGTCGGCATGCTTGATCTGCTTGCCGTCAGGATCGGCGATGAGGCGCGCGACGGCCGAATCGATCGCCGTCTTGCCGCGCAGGCGTTTCTTGAACAGGCCCTTGGCCCGCTTCAGCGCCTTGCCGATCTGATCGGCATCGAGATCCTGCAAGCTCGCCTGCATGCCCGAGACGACGCACCAGGCGGCGATGTCGGCGCCCATGGTGCCTGCGCCGATAACATGCACCTTTCGCGGCTTGAAGCCGTCCTTGGGTGCTGCGTCCTTCAGCATCTCCGACAGGGTGAATACGCGGCGCAGATTCCGCGACGTCTCGCTCGCCATCAGCGGCGCGAACATCTCGGTCTCGGCAAGCTTCATGCGGGCCAGATCGTCGCCATAGCGCTCGAACAGGTCGATGAGGCGGAAGGGTGCGGGGTAATGCTCCTCGCGCACTTTCGCCACCGTCTTGGCGCGCATCTGCTTGGCCAGCAGACTGCGGGCCGGCTGTTTCAGCAGGAGCTTCTTCCACCAGGACGCGCCCTTGGAGCGGCGCTTCTGCAGCACCGCCTTGCGCGCCGCCCAGCGCAAATTGTGCCGCGTCGGCACGAGCTGATCGACGAAGCCCATCGCCCTTGCAGCAGTTGGGCGCAGCATCTTGCCGGTGAGCATCGCGGTCATGGCGTCCAGAGGGCCGGCGGCGGCAAGCGCGCGGACCGTGCCGTGGAGCCCCGGGAAGATGCCGAGCTTGACCTCGGGGAAGCCGAGCCTGGTGCCTTCCTCGCGGTCGGCGATGCGCCAATCGCAGGCCAGCACCAATTCGAACCCGCCACCCAAGCAGTAGCCGTGAATAGCGGCGACCACGGGAACCGGCAGCCGCTCGATGCGGTCGAACAGCGCCAGCGTCTCCTTGACGACCTCTTTGATCTTTTCCTCGGTGTCGAAGCCCTCGAACTCGCGGATGTCGGCGCCGGCGACGAAGCTCGACTTCTTGCCGCTCATGAGCACGAGACCCTTGATCTCGCCGGCTTTCGCCTCCTCGACCGCCTTGACGATCCGGTCAAGCTCCTCGGTGGGCCGCCGGCCGAGCGAGTTCATGCTCTCGCCTTCCCGGTCGAACACCGCCCAGGCGATGCCCTCGAAGTCGATCGTGAAAGTCCAGTCCTTGAGGTCGGGAAGCGTGGTCGGCATGATCACTCTTTGACTTGGCAAATTGCTTGGGAAATTGATTCGGACTCGGCAACCCTTACTCGGCCGCCATGTGTTTCGGCTGGTCGCTCGCCGCTTCACGATGAAGCTCGGCAGCGGAGAAGTCGTCAACGGCGATGACGCGGGCCACCATGTCGCGGAGCTCGGCGAGGCTGCGCGCCTCCTCCAGCGTCAGCACACCCTTGGCTTCGGCCTCGGCAATCCAGTCATTGTCGTGGAAGCGTTTCACCTCGCCCTTCCGGATGGCACGTTCGAGTTTCTTTTCGGCCTCCTCGCTCGCCACCACCTTTGCAAACGTGGCTTCGAAAAGTCCAATCCCATCATTTTCATCCTCGGAGGCGAAAATGTCTCTGGTGAGACGGTCGCGGAAGGCGCCGGGCGTGAGCGCCGCGCGCACGATGGGTTTGGCGTCGTGGTCGGGCGCAGGCCGGCGCATGCCGAAAGGCAGTGCCAGCGGACTCATGAGCCACCCCGCCCAGCGTACCGGGAAATTGTCGATGGTCCCGCGCAGCGCCTGGTCGAAACGAGCGAGGCAGTTGCGGGCGCAATAGTTCACCAACTTGAGGTCGTCCTTGGGGCGACCGTCGTCCTCGTAGCGCTTGAGGATCGACGACAGCAGGTAGAGCTCGGCGAGCGCGTCGGCCATGCGGCCGGTGATCTTCTGCTTCACCTTGAGGCCGCCGCCGAGCAGCGCCACGGTCACGTCGGCGACCAGCGCAAAGGAGCGCGAGGCGCGGGATAGCTGCCGCCACCAGCGCGTGACGTCGCCGGTGTTGTTGGGAGCGGGCGCAAACGCGCCGAAGGTCACGTTGTGGAACAGCGCGCCTGCCGCATTGGACAACAGGAAGGCGCGGTGCGCGTCGAAGGTCTTTTCGAATGTCTCGATACCGCGCTCGCGGTCGGTGTCCTGCAGCGCCTCGATCTCGGTGACGAGATAAGGGTGACTGCGCAGCGCCCCTTGCGCGAAGGTGATCAGCGTGCGGGTGAGGATATTGGCGCCTTCGACCGTGATGCCGACGGGCACCATCTGATAGGCGCCTTGGATGTAGTTGGACGGGCCGTCGCAGATTCCGCGGCCGCCGTGGATGTCGAGCGCATCGTTGACGCTGTCGCGCATACGGTCGGTGGAGACATATTTCAGCAGCGCCGAGATGACGGCGGGCTTCTCGCCGGCCGACACCATCGAGGCGGTGACGGCGCGGGCGGCCTCCAGGCCATAGGCATTCTCGACCAGACGCGCGAGCGGCTCCTCCACACCTTCCATGAAACCGATCGGCAAGCCGAACTGCTTGCGGATACGGGCGTAAGCCGAGCTCCGCCGGAGCATCGCCTTGGCGCAGGCCGCGCTCGTGGCCGGCAGCGAGATGGACCGGCCGGCCGCCAGGCAATTCATCAGCATGCGCCACCCTTGGCCGGCACCCTCCGGTCCGCCGATGATCCAGTCCATGGGCACGAACACGTCGCGCCCGCGTGTCGGCCCGTTAGGAAAGGCGGCGCCCGCGGGCAAATGACGGCGGCCGATCTCGACGCCGGGATGATCGGTCGGAACGAGCCCCAGCGTGATGCCGACATCCTCACCCTTGCCCAGCAGATTGTCGGGATCGAACAGGCGGAAGGCGAGCCCGAGCAACGTGGCCTTCGGAGCGAGCGTGATGTAGCGCTTGTCCCAGGTCAGCTTGACGCCGAGCGTCTCCGCGCCGTCGTGCATGGCCTTGGTCACCACGCCGATATCGCGCATGGCGGCGGCGTCGGAGCCGGAGAACGGTCCGGTCAGCGCAAAGCAGGGAATCTCCTCGCCCTTCGCCAGCCTGGGCAGGTAATGGGCTTTTTGCGTTTCGGTGCCGTATTTCTCGATGAGCTCGCCGGGGCCGAGCGAGTTTGGCACCATGACGATGGTGACGCTGTCCGCGCTCTTGGACGAGATCTTGCCGAGCACCAGCGACTGCGCCTGGGCGGAGAAGCCAAGGCCGCCATGCTCCTTGGAAATGAGCATGCCGAGAAAGCCGTGGTCGCAGACGAAGGTCCAGATGTCGTCGGGGATGTCGTGCAGCTCATGGCGGATGCGCCAATCGTCGAGCCGCTTGCACAACTCATCGGTCGGTCCGTCGAGAAAGGCGCGCTCCTCCTCGGTGAGCGTCATGGGCGCCACGCGGCGGAGCTTGGCGAAGTCAGGCGTGCCCGAAAACAGCTCGGCGTCCCAGCCGATCGTGCCGGCTTCAAGCGCCTCGCGCTCGGTCTCGGAGATCGCCGGCATCGCGCCCTTGAGCGCGCCATAGGCCGGCAGCGTAATGTATTTGCGCTTGATGTCGGGGACGCTCGCCGCGAACAGCAGCCCGGCCACGAGCCAGCCGGCAAAGGTCCAGAACGGGAAGCCAAGCCAAACCTGCAAGCTCAAGGTGATGACGGCGACGGCGATCGCCCAGGCGCGAAAGGACGCGCGGTTCATCGCCAAGGCAAGGAACGCGGCAATGGAGACGCATGCGAAAATCAGTTCAGCCACGAATGGCCTCCAAACTCGCTCTGCCCCCGCGTAATCCCACTATACAGCGCCTTGTTGCGGCGCGTGTGTCTGCCGGCGCGCGGCCCGCAGCTTTCGATCCTCTATGGTCCGGATAGGGCATCGACTCAAGTCTCTTTTATCCCAAGCGGCTTAACAGGAAATCGTCGCGCTTCCTTGTGCGAGGCAAGCGAATTGGCTAACACGGTGACAAAAAACTGGCCAACAACGCTGGGGATTATCACATGTCCGAAGAGCCAGAGCGCCCACAGCTCAGCCCGTACCAGGTCGAACTCGAGGCCGGCAAGCGCTACGCATGGTGCCGCTGCGGCCGGAGCAAGAACCAGCCCTTTTGCGACGGCGCCCATGCCGGCACAGGGATCGAGCCGCTGATGTTCACCGCGGAGCGCACGGAAATGGCGCTGTTATGCGGTTGCAAGGACACCGGCGACCCGCCGTTTTGCGACGGCTCCCATATGCTGCTCTGAATTTGGGCATGCATACCGGCCACGCTTCTTGCTAGAACAGCCAAAGTGGGCACGCGGCACCGCGTCCTGTAAGTCTGCAATGCCCGAATGGGGGAAGGCGAGGCAGGCGTTTCCATGGCCTATTTTCTTCAGCAGCTGATCAACGGGATCGCGCTGGGCTCGATCTATGGGCTGATCGCCATCGGCTACACCATGGTCTATGGCATAATCGGCATGATCAATTTCGCCCATGGCGACATCTTCATGGTGGGTGCGTTCATCGCCCTGATCGCCTTTCTCGCGCTGATGTCGCTCGGCGTCACCATGATCCCGCTGGCGCTGCTGATCGTGCTGGTCGTCGCCATGGTGCTGACCGCGGCCTGGGGCTGGACGGTGGAGCGCATCGCCTACCGGCCGTTGCGCGACTCCTTCCGGCTGGCGCCGCTGATCACTGCCATCGGCATGTCGATCGTGCTGCAGAATTTCATTCAAGTGGCACAAGGCGCCCGGGTGAAACCGCTCCAGCCGGTGATCACGGGCGGCTACGAATTCTTCAAGGACGGCGACTTCACCGTCATCGTCTCCAATATCCAGATCCTCATCGTGGTGACGACGCTGGTTCTGATGACCGCCTTCTGGCTGAGCATCAACCGCACCGCGCTTGGCCGCGCGCAGCGCGCCTGCGAGCAGGACCGGCTCATGGCCGCGCTGTCGGGCGTCAATGTCGACCGCACCATCTCGCTGACCTTCGTGCTGGGGGCGGCGCTGGCCGCCGTCGCGGGGCTGCTCTACCTGCTCTATTACGGCGTGATCGATTTCTACATCGGCTTCATTGTCGGCATCAAAGCCTTCACCGCGGCGGTGTTCGGCGGCATCGGCTCGCTGCCCGGCGCCATGCTCGGCGGGCTGGTGATCGGCCTGATCGAGACCTTCTGGTCGGCCTATTTCACAATCGAGTATAAAGACGTCGCGGCCTTCTCGATGCTGGCCATCGTGCTGATCTTCTTCCCCACGGGGTTGCTCGGCCGGCCCGAGGTGGAGAAGGTCTAGCCCTTGGCGGAGCCCGGCACATCTTTCGGCCAACGGCTCACATTGGCCCTTTGGGATTCCTTCCTCGCCGGCCTTATCGCCTTCGCCCTGTTCTCGCTCGTTCTGGGTTTGCGCACCGAGGACAATGTTACCGGGCTGACGCTGCAGCCCCGGCCCCTGTTGCTCGCCGTCGCCGTCGGCATCGTGTTCTTCGGCCGGCTGCTGCTCGACCTGTTCGTCTGGCAGGCGGAGCATCCCCTCACCGACCCCTTCGCCAGACTGTTCACGCGTGATGGCTTCGATCGGCGCGACGTCACCGTGCTCGGCGGCACGGCGGTGCTTGCGGTCCTCGGAATCATCCTCGCCACCGCGCTCGGCGCGCCGGCCTATGCGCTCATCGCCGTCGCCGTGCTCGCGTTCATAGCCCTCGGGCTGTTGCGCCGGGCCATCGTCCATCTGTTTCCGGACCTGCCTTACGCGCGCATCTTCGTCACCGCCGGCATTCTGTTCGCGCTGTTCTTCCCGCTGACGACCTATGCGCTCGAGAGCGCGTTCCATCTCGGCATGCCGCTCCGCTACTGGTTCGACCTCTCCATCCTCGTGCTCACCTATGTGATGCTCGGCTGGGGGCTGAACATCGTGGTCGGCCTCGCCGGCCTGCTCGACCTCGGCTATGTCGCCTTCTATGCGGTCGGCGCCTACACCTTCGCGCTGCTTGCCACCCATTTCGGTCTCGGCTTCTGGATCTGCCTGCCCATCGCCGGGCTGGCGGCGGCGGCCTGGGGCATCATTCTCGGCTTTCCAGTGTTGCGTCTGCGCGGTGACTATCTCGCCATCGTCACACTGGCCTTCGGTGAGATCATCCGCATCGTGCTGCTCAACTGGACCGAGGTGACCAACGGGCCGAACGGCATCTCCTCGATCCCCAAGCCGACATTCTTCGGCCTGCCCTTCTCGCCCTTCGCCAACAGCACGACCTTCGCCCAGTTCTTCGGGCTCAAATACGACCCGCTCCACGGCATCATCTTTCTTTATTACGTGATCCTGGCGCTGGCGCTGCTGACCAATCTGGTGACTTTAAGGATGCGCCGGCTGCCCATCGGCCGGGCCTGGGAGGCGATGCGCGAGGACGAGATCGCCTGCCGCTCGCTCGGCATCAACACCACCATCACCAAGCTCACCGCGTTCGCCACCGGCGCGCTGTTCGGCGGACTGGCCGGCGGCTTCTTCGCCACGCGACAAGGCTTTATCAGCCCGGAAAGCTTCACCTTCATCGAGTCCGCCATCATCCTCGCCATCGTGGTGCTGGGCGGCATGGGCAGCCAGCTCGGCGTCGCCATCGCCGCCGTGGTACTGGTGGGCGGCTTCGAGGCGCTGCGCCACACCGACGGCCTACAGAGTTTCTTCGGCGCGGGCTTCGACCCGGCGCTCTACCGCATGCTGCTGTTCGGTATCGCCATGGTGGGGATCATGGTGTGGCGGCCGCGCGGGCTGATCTCCAGCCGCGCGCCCACCATCACGCTCGGTGACGCGCAAGCCATTCCCGCCAAGCTGGTGGAGGAAGGCCGCGCATGAGCTCGTGGGGCGAAGATCCCGTGCTCAAGGTCGAGCATCTGACCATGCACTTCGGGGGGCTCGTCGCCATCGACGACGTGTCCTTCGACGTCGGCCGCCACGACATCACCGCGCTCATCGGCCCGAACGGCGCCGGCAAGACCACGGTGTTCAACTGCATCACCGGTTTCTACAAGCCGACCGAAGGCACCATGGAGCTGCGCCAGCCGGACGGGCCTACGTTCCGGCTCGAGCGGCTCGACGACCACCAGATCAACGCAACGGCCCGCGTTGCCCGCACTTTCCAGAATATCCGGCTCTTTTCCGGTATGACCGTGCTGGAGAATTTGATGGTAGCCCAGCACACGGGGCTGTCCCGCGCCTCGGGTCTCACCATCGGCGCCATTCTCGGACTGGGGAGTTTCGCCCGCGCCGAGACGGCGGCGGTCGAGCTTGCCCGTCACTGGCTGGAGCGGGTCGGCCTCGTGGCCCGCGCCGACACGCCGGCGGGCGACCTGCCTTATGGCGACCAGCGGCGCCTGGAGATCGCGCGCGCCATGTGCACGCGCCCCTTGCTGCTCTGTCTCGATGAACCGGCGGCAGGGCTGAATGCTCGCGAGAGCGAGGGACTGAACGAATTGCTCTATTCGATCCGCGCGCAAGAGAAGATCGCCATTTTCCTCATCGAGCACGACATGAGCGTGGTGATGGCCATCTCCGACCACATCATCGTACTCGACTACGGCAAGAAGATCGCCGACGGCACGCCGCAAGAGATCCGCGACGATCCGAGCGTCATCGCCGC
This sequence comes from Methyloceanibacter sp., assembly GCA_035528655.1. Lineage (GTDB taxonomy): Bacteria > Pseudomonadota > Alphaproteobacteria > Rhizobiales > Methyloligellaceae > Methyloceanibacter. The sequence goes on along the minus strand of DATKYG010000079.1, from coordinate 43,636 downwards.
TTATCTCGGCGTGCCGGACGAAGAGTTGCCCGAAGCCGTCTCCGAGGTGCGGCCATGAGCGCACCCCTGCTCGAGATCGACAACGTGACCGCCTGCTATGGGCGGCTGCCGGTGCTGCACGGCGTCAGCCTCGACATCAGGCCCGGCGAGATCGTGGCGCTGATCGGCGCCAACGGCGCAGGCAAGACCACGACGATGATGACGATCTTCGGACGTCCCCGCGCGAGCCAAGGCCATATCGTGTTCGACGGCCAGGACATTACGCAATTGCCGACGCATGAGATCGCGCGGCTGCGCATCGCCCAGTCCCCGGAAGGCCGCCGCATCTTTCCGCGGATGACGGTGATGGAGAATCTGCAGATGGGCGCCATCATCGCCGGCGATCCGGACGGGTTCGACCGCGACCTGGACCGGGTCTGCACCCTGTTTCCCGTGCTGAAGGCGCGGGCCGACCAGCGCGGCGGCACCCTGTCGGGCGGCGAGCAGCAGATGCTCGCCATCGCCCGCGCGCTGATGGGACGCCCCAAGCTGCTGCTGTTGGACGAGCCATCGCTCGGGCTGGCGCCGCTCATCGTCAAGCAGATCTTCGCGACAATCAAAGAGCTGAACCGCGACGGGCTCACCGTGTTCCTGGTCGAGCAGAACGCCTATCACACGCTGAAGCTCGCCGACCGCGGCTATGTCATGGTCAACGGCAGGATCACCATGTCGGGAACCGGCGACGAGCTGCTTGCGCGGAAAGAAGTGCGCGCCGCCTATCTTGAAGGCGACACCGCCATCCTCAAGGAGACGGGCGCATGACGGCGGTTTCTCCCTGGCTCTCCGACGACGGCTTGCGCGTCTTCCTCGTGTTCACCGTGATCATCGGCGGAAGCGCGGCGTTTCTCGCCGGCGGCGGCCTGGCGCGCGCGTGGAAGCCGTTCTGGCGGGTGTTCGTCTATATGGCGCTGCTCGCCTGTGCGGTGCGATTCTTCCATTACGCCCTATTCGACGGCAAGCTGCTCGCCCCCTACTACTATCTCGTCACCTATGCGGTGCTGTTGGCCGGGGCCTCCCTCGGCTTCCGGGTCACGCGGACGACGCAGATGGTCACGCAATATCGATGGCTTTACCAGCGGACGAGCCCGCTCACTTGGCGGCCTCGGGACGCCTGATATAGGCTTGCATCTCACACATTCGGAGGAGTTCATTATGACGCGGATGGCAGGGCTGATCGCGGCCCTCGTTGCGGGCCTCGTGCTCGCGGCTTGCAACGGCGAGGACGATGCCAACACGACGACGATCGCCGTGGTGGGTCCGGTGACGGGCCAATATGCCTCCTTCGGCCAACAGATGCAGAACGGCGGCGAGCTGGCCGTGGCCGACATCAACGAGGCCGGCGGCATCCTCGGCAAGACGCTCGATCTCGAAGTCGGCGACGACGCGTGCGATCCGAAACAGGCCGTGGCCGTCGCCAACCAGATGGCCGGCGAGAACGTGGCGCTGATTGCCGGGCATTACTGCTCCGGCTCGTCGATCCCCGCATCGCACGTCTACGCCGAGAGCAATCTGGTGCAGATCTCGCCCGCCTCCACCAATCCGGCGCTCACCGACGACCGCGCCGGGCCGAACATCTATCGGGTATGCGGCCGCGACGATCAGCAAGGACGCGTCGCCGGCAATTATCTCGCCAAGCATTTCGGCGACAAGAATATCGCGATCATCGACGACAAGACGGCCTACGGCAAAGGCTTGGCCGAAGAGGTCAAGAAGACGCTAAACGCGGACGGCAAGCAGGAAGTCCTGGCGGAGTCCTATACGGCCGGCGAGAAGGATTATTCGGCGCTCGTGTCCAAGCTGAAGCAGGCGGATGTCGATGTGCTGTTCATCGGCGGCTACCACACCGAGGCCGGGCTGATCGCGCGGCAAATGCGCGACCAGGGCATGGATACCATCGTCATGGGCGGCGACGCGCTGGTCACCCAGGAATATTGGTCGATCACGGGGCCCGCCGGCGAAGGTACGCTGATGACCTTCTCGCCCGACCCGCGCAAGAACCCGGCCGCGGCCGAGGTGGTCGCCCGCTTCAAGGAGAAGGGCATCGAGCCGGAAGGCTACGTGCTCTACACCTACGCGGCGGTCCAGGCCTGGAAGCAGGCGGCGGAGAAGGCCGGCACAACGGACGTGGCGGAAGTGGTCAAGGCGCTCAACGAGAACGAGTTCGATACGGTGGTCGGCAAATTCAAGTTCGACGAGAAAGGTGACCCCAACCTGCCGCCTTACGCCGTCTATCGCTGGTCAAACGGCGCTTACGAGGAGATCGGCGACGCGGCACCCTCTCCCGCCGGCTGACGCCTATTTCTTGGCGGCTTTGTCCTCGGCGGCGAATTGCGCTTCGAGTTGCTCCTCGAACTTCACCAGATCCTCGGGCAGCGGCATCCCGAAGGCGCGCATTTCGTTGAGCCTCTCGCGAATCTGCAGATAGAGCTCATGCCGGTCCTCCGGCTGGTTCTCCATCTGGTTGATGAGGAGCGCGAGTTCGGCCTTGAGATCGTCGAATGCCATGGTTGAGACTGCCTTCCTTGGTAACCGGCGGCGGATCGGACCATAAACCAGCGTGAGCGGCAAGGGCCGCTCGCCTCACACGGGATTGCCCCCGGCCCGTTTCCCTTGCATAGTTGCCTGGCCGAGGGGCTTTGAGGGGAATATAGCGGCAATGGAAAAAGTGACTTTTACCAAGGTGGTCGGCTTCGTGCTCGCCGCCGCCTTCGCCATCGTCATCGGCGTGTCCATGTGGGCGCTGATCATCGGCGACTATATGAATACGGTGATGAACGCCCAGACCCAGCACACTGTGCGGATCGTCGGCTTCGCCGGCCTGCTGGCCGCGCTCGTGACGTGGTGGTGCCAACGCTTCGCCGCCAGGCGCGGGTTCCTCGTCCGCACGCTGTTCGCGCTGTTCATCTTCGTCGTGGCCTTCTGCAGCTTCGGCGGCCTGCTCCGCTTCATCTACATCCACGCCATCTATCCGAGCCAACAGGACTGGTCGCTGTCCGGCCTGTATCTGGCCTCGCTCAACGACTTCTATACCTTCCTGCTCGACATGCTGATCCCGCCGCGCCCGGCCTATGCCGCGCTCGCGGTGGCAGCCGCCATCTACGTCGCCGTCTTCGGCCCGCGGGAGCCCAAGACGGTTGAAATTTAAGACGGTTGGAATTTGAGGCAGTCGGGATTTTGAGTCCGTCCGCGTCGAGGCCGCCGAGGTTTGAGCGCGCCCGCGCGCTCAACTAGACCTCCCCTCGCCGGAGTTCTTCCGGGGAAAGGCACCGCCACTTCCATGATCCCGCGCTACAGCCGCTCCGAGATGGCTCAAATCTGGGAGCCCGACACCCGGTTCCGCATCTGGCTGCGAATCGAAATCTATGCCGCCGAGGCGATGGCCGAGCTCGGGCTGATCCCGAAAGAGGCGGCCAAGGCCGCCAAGAAGCGCGGCGGCTTCGACATCGATCGCATCGACGCCATCGAGCGTGAGGTGAAGCACGACGTCATCGCCTTCCTCACCTCCGTGGCCGAGCATATCGGCCCGGAAGCGCGCTTTCTGCATGCGGGCCTCACCTCCTCCGACGTGCTCGACACCTGCTTTAACGTGCAGCTCGTACAGGCGGCGGACATCCTCATCGCCGATCTCGACGCCCTTCTGGAAGCGCTCAAGACCCGCGCCTACGAGCATAAGGACACCATCACGGTGGGCCGCAGTCATGGCATCCACGCGGAGCCCACCACGTTCGGGTTGAAGCTGGCGGTGGCTTATGCGGAGTTCTCACGCGCGAAGCGGCGCATGGCGACGGCCCGCGAGGAGGTGGCGACCTGCGCCATCTCCGGCGCCGTCGGCACGTTCGCCCATGTGGATCCCCGGGTCGAAGCCTATGTGGCGAAGAAACTGGGGCTCACGCCCGAGCCGATCTCAACGCAGGTGGTACCGCGCGACCGCCATGCCGCCTATTTCGCCACGCTCGCCGTGGTGGCAAGCTCGGTGGAGCGGCTCGCGACGGAAATCCGGCATTTGCAGCGCACGGAAGTGCTCGAGGCCGAGGAATATTTCAGCGAGGGCCAGAAAGGCTCCTCCGCCATGCCGCATAAGCGCAATCCGGTCCTGTCCGAGAATCTGACCGGGCTTGCCCGCATCGTTCGCGCTTACGCCATGCCCGCGTTCGAGGACGTAGCACTTTGGCACGAACGGGACATCTCCCACTCCTCGGTGGAGCGGATGATCGGTCCCGACGCCACGGTGACGCTCGATTTCGCGCTCCATCGCCTCACCGGCATCATCCAGAATCTGGTGGTCTATCCGGACCGCATGCGCGCCAATATGGACCGGCTCGGCGGGCTCATTCACTCGCAGCGGGTGCTGCTGGCGCTGACCTCGGCGGGGGTCAGCCGCGAGGACGCCTATCGCCTCGTGCAGCGCAACGCCATGAAGGTGTGGCAGGAAGGCAAGGACTTCCAGGAGGAGCTGCTGGCCGATCCAGACGTGACACGCGCGCTGTCGGCCGAGGCGATCCGCGACCAGTTCGATCTCGGCTATCACACCAAGCATGTGGACGACATCTTCGCCCGGGTGTTCGACGGCTAACGCCGCCTCACTTCATGTCGCCGCCGTAATAGCCGTCGCCGCCGCCGAAGATATGCGGCATGTAGCGGTAGCGGTTGCGCTCTTGCGCCATCATGAAGAAGCGCTTGCGGTAAAAACTGGGCGAGATCGCCGTGTAGGGCGGCATGTCGTCGTACCAGTCGACCTTGGGATAGTGGCCGGCGCGGTAGGGGTAAGGCGGATAGATCGGCCAGATTTCCGGCTCGACGACCTGGCCGCGCGCCGCAGTGCGCAGCAGCCCGCTCTGGCTCGCATAGCCGGAATAGCCGTCCCAGTTCACCGTGCACCAGCCGTCCCGGCAGCCCTTCGCCTGAACCCGCGCGCCCGCTGGCATGGTGAGAAGCCGCGCATAGCCGGTGCCCGGCCCTCCCCGCAGAGACAGTGCCGACGTCGTCGTCGCCTCCAGGGCCTGAGCCGTGCCCGAGGCGATCACCAGCCCAGCCACAAAGCCAGCCGTCAACGCTATGAACAGCCGGATAGAAGGTCCCATGCCGCGTCCCCCAAATCAGTCCGTACGATCATTCTCGCATATGGACAGGCCAGCGTCAGCCTCCGAGTGCGGGCGGCGGCTCTAGGGCGCGGTGCTGGTGCAAGGATGCAACGCGCCGCAGCCGCGCGTGCACAAGGTGATTCGTTTGAAGGCGTTGTAATCGCGCGCTCTAAGAGCTTGATTCAACCGCCGCCCGGGTCGCAGCGGCGGCGGCGGCGAACCAGCCGGCGTCGGTGCCGATGGCGACCACGTCCCAGCCCTCGGCCACGCGCGGCTTGGCGAAGTCCACGTCGTTGGCGAAAATCAGAGTCATCACAGCGTTCTCACGGGCTTTCCTCAGGACTAGAGTCATCGCCTCCTGGACCTCGGGCGCCCAAATGTCGAGACAGCCGGTGAGCCCCACCGACAGGTCGTTAGGGCCCAGGCAGACCATGTCCACCCCGTCTAGCTTGAGAATATCGTCGAGCTGATCGAGGGCGCCTTTGGTCTCGATTTGCGGGCAGGCGATGGTGAAGGCGTTGGCGGCGGTGAAATAATCGCCCTCATGGCCGAGCTTGGCGCGATACGGGCCCCAGCTGCGCAAGCCCCGGGGCGGGTATTTCACGGCGCGGACAAAGGCCTTGGCGTCGTCCACGCCGGCGATGAGCGGGCACATGACGCCTTGGGCGCCGGCGTCGAGCGCCCGGCCGATAAGGCCGGGATCGTTGTTGGCGACCCGGACGATGGCCGGCAGATCGGCCGCTTTCGCCGCCGTCAGACAGGCAAGAAGCGCGTCGTTGCCGCCCAGCCCATGCTGCTGGTCAATGGTGACGCAGTCCCAGCCGGCCTCGCCGATCAGCTCGATGACGAAAGGCGAGTTGAGGGTGAGCCACCCGTTGAACAGCGTGCGGCCCGCTTTCGCGGCTTGGCGAAACCGGTCCTCGACCATGGAGGGGTTTACCCCTTCGCTTCGGTTTCGAGCTGGCGGACCGCCTCGGCCAGAAGTTCGGCCATGGCATGGCGAATCTGATGGTCGGACTGGTCGATGCCCTTGGCGTCGAAATCCGCCCTGATCTTGCGGAACACGTCCTCCTCGCCTGGCTCCTCGAGGTCGGCCTTGACCACCTCGCGGGCATAGGCTTGGGCGTCGTCGCCGGACAGTCCCATTTTTTCCGCCGCCCACAGCCCAAGCAGCTTGTTCCGCCTGGCGGTCGATTTGAACCTCAGTTCCTCATCGAGGGCAAATTTCCTCTCGAAGCTCTTTTCGCGTTCGTCAAAGCTCGTCATCGGCCCGGCACCTCCAAAACGCCCCCCGCCAAGCGCGGGGCTGAGCACGTAGAAATCGTGGGGAAAATCCCGCCTCTCAAGGCCGGGTGATAGCGCCGAAACGCCCGAAAATCAATAAATCGTGGGAGGCCCCCCGCGTCCTTTCAGCGTCCCTTGGGGCCGTTGTACGCCCCCTTCCCTTACGCTAAGGTCGCCTTAGACTTCTTGATCCGATTCCTGCGATGACGATTTTTGTTGCGCGCGGCCTGGGCTCTTCCATCCCCCGCGCGTTTGGCGTTTGTCAGTCGTTACAGCCAATCAGTGAGGAACTAAATATGAACCGCCGCCGGCGCATCTACGAAGGCAAGGCCAAAATCCTCTATGAAGGGCCCGAGCCCGGCACGCTGATCCAGCATTTCAAGGACGACGCGACCGCCTTCAACAACAAGAAGCATGACAAGATCGAGGGCAAGGGCGTCCTCAACAACCGCATCTCCGAGTATCTCTTCCAGAAGCTCGGCGAGATGGGCGTGCCCACGCATTTCATCAAGCGGCTCAACATGCGCGAGCAGCTCATCCGCGAAGTCGAGATCATCCCGCTCGAAGTGGTGATCCGCAATGTCGCCGCGGGCTCCCTGTCGACCCGGCTCGGCATAGACGAAGGCACCATGCTGCCCCGCTCGATCGTCGAGTTCTACTACAAGTCCGACGAGCTCAACGATCCGCTGGTCACCGAAGAGCACATCACCGCCTTCGGCTGGGCCACGCCTCAGGAGCTCGACGACGTCATGTCGCTGGCGCTGCGCATCAACGACTTTCTGTCGGGTCTGTTCCTTGGGGTCGGCATCCGGCTCGTTGATTTCAAGTGCGAGTTCGGCCGGCTGTGGGAGGGCGAGCAGATGCGCGTCGTGCTCGCCGACGAGATCTCGCCGGACTGCTGCCGGTTGTGGGACATCGAGACTCAGGACAAGCTCGACAAGGACCGTTTCCGCCGCGACATGGGCGGACTCGTGGAGGCTTATCAGGAGGTCGCGCGGCGGCTCGGCCTGCATGTGGACAATCCCACGCGCTCCCGCAGCGGACCGGTTCTGGTGCAATCCAAGTAACGAGGCGACGGCAACCGACATGAAGGCGCGCATCACCATCACGCTTAAGCCGGGGGTGCTCGATCCCCAAGGCAAGGCGATCGAGGGGGCGCTGCACGCGCTCGGGTTCGGGTCGGCCGGCGATGTGCGCCAAGGCAAATATATCGAGGTCGAGGTGGCCGAGAGCGATCCGGCGAAGGCCCGTGCCGCGGTCGAACGCATGTGCGAGCAGCTGCTCGCCAACACCATCATCGAGAATTATGCTTATGAACTCGAGGCGGCGTAGTCCCCACTCTTCGTCGTTCCGGCGAAAGACGGAATCCAGATATTCAGCCAAGATTCGTTGCCCCTGGATCCCGGCTTTCGCCGGGATGACGTGCGAGATGATCGAAGCATGAGCGCCAGCGTCATCGTCTTTCCCGGATCGAACTGCGACCGCGACGCGGCCGTGGCGCTCGAAGCTGCCATGGGCAAGGCGCCGATCATGGTGTGGCACGGCGATTCCGAGCTGCCGCAGAGCGACCTCATCGTCCTGCCGGGCGGCTTCTCTTATGGCGACTATCTGCGCTCCGGCGCCATGGCGGCCCATTCGCCGGTCATGCGCGAGGTGGTGCGCCGCGCGAAGGCCGGCACGCCGGTGCTCGGCATCTGCAACGGCTTTCAGGTTCTCACCGAGTCGGGGCTGCTGCCCGGCGTGCTCATGCGCAACGCAAGCTTGCGCTTCATCTGCAAGGACGTGCTGCTGAGAGTGGAGCGCAATGACACGCTCTTCGCCAGCCAGTATGCGCAAGGCGAGGTGGTGCGCATTCCCATCGCTCATAAGGACGGGGCCTATTTCGCCGACGACGCCACCCTCGACCGGCTGGAGGGCGAGAATCGCGTGGCCTTCCGCTATTGCGAGGCGGGCGGCGCGGTCACGGCGGCGGCGAACCCCAACGGCTCATGCCGCAACATCGCCGGCATCTATAACGAGACCGGCACCGTGCTCGGGCTGATGCCCCATCCGGAACGCCTGGTCGACCCGGCCTTAAGCGGCACCGACGGCGCCAAGATGTTCGCCTCCCTGGTGGAGACCCTTCATTGAGCGGGGCGGCGGGCGCGGCAGCCCGGGCGCAAGGGCTCTCCGATGAACTCATCGCCGAACATGGTCTGTCCCCCGACGAGTACGCCCTGCTGCTCAAGGAACTTGGCCGCGAGCCGACGCTGACGGAGCTCGGCATCTTCTCGGTGATGTGGTCGGAACACTGCTCGTATAAATCCTCGCGCGTGTGGCTGAAGACGCTGCCCACCACAGGCCCGCAAGTGATCATGGGCCCGGGCGAAAATGCCGGCGTAGTCGATCTCGGCGACGGCCAGGCGGCGGTCTTCAAGATGGAGAGCCACAACCACCCGTCTTACATCGAGCCCTATCAGGGCGCGGCGACCGGCGTTGGCGGCATCATGCGCGACGTGTTCACCATGGGCGCCCGGCCCGTGGCTAACATGAATGCGCTGCGCTTCGGCGCGCCCGAGCACGCCAAGACCCGCCATCTCGTCGCCGGCGTGGTGTCGGGCGTCGGCGATTACGGCAACTGCATGGGCGTGCCGACCGTGGGCGGCGAGACCAATTTCGACGCCCGCTACAACGACAATATTCTGGTCAACGCCATGTGCGTCGGCCTGGTCGACGCGAACCGCATCTTCACCTCCGCCGCCAAGGGTGTCGGCCTGCCCGTGGTCTATGTGGGCTCGAAGACGGGGCGCGACGGCATTCACGGCGCCACGATGGCGAGCGCCGAGTTCGACGAGGCCTCGGAGGAGAAACGCCCGACCGTGCAGGTGGGCGACCCATTTACCGAGAAGCTGCTGCTGGAAGCGTGCCTCGAGCTGATGGCCGAGGACGCTATTGTCGGCATTCAGGACATGGGCGCGGCGGGCCTCACCTCCTCCTCCGTGGAAATGGCGGACAAAGGCGGCGTCGGCATCGACCTCGATCTCGATCATGTGCCGATGCGCGAATCCGGCATGACCGCTTACGAGATGCTGCTGTCGGAGAGCCAGGAGCGCATGCTCATGGTACTCAAGCCCGGGGCCGAGCCCATCGCCGAGCGTATCTTCGACAAATGGGGTCTCGACTTCGCCGTGATCGGCCAGACCACCGACACCGGCAATCTTGTGGTGCGCCACAACGGCGTGGTCGAGGCGGATATTCCGCTCCCCGCCCTGGCCCATGCCGCGCCGATCTACGAGCGGCCTTGGGTCCGGCGCGACAAGCTGCCGGCGATCGCAGCCGAGGACGTGAAAGCGCCGGACAGTATCTTGGGCGCGCTGGAATGCCTCATGGGCTCCCCTCACCTCGCCTCGCGCCGTTGGATTTACGAGCAGTACGACTACATGGTCATGGCCGACACGGTGCAGCGGCCCGGCGGCGACGCGGCGGTCGTGCGCGTTCACGGCACGAAAAAGGGTCTCGCTATCTCCTGCGATGTGACGCCGCGCTATTGCGCCGCCGACCCGCAGGAAGGCGCCAAGCAGGCCGTCGCGGAGTGCTGGCGCAATCTCACGGCGACCGGCGCCATGCCGCTCGCCATCACCGACTGCATGAATTTCGGCAATCCGCAGCGGCCGGAGATTATGGGCGAGTTCGTGGGCGCGGTCGAAGGCATGCGCGAGGCCTGCACGGCGCTCGACTTCCCGGTCGTGTCGGGCAATGTCTCACTTTACAACGAGACCATGGGCGGGGCCATTCCGCCAACGCCGGCCATCGGCGGCGTGGGGCTGATCGCCGATATCGACACCATGGCGACGATCGCCCTGAAACAGGACGGCGACCTGCTCCTTCTGCTCGGTAAGGAGGCTGGTCATCTCGGCCAATCGACCTATATGCAGGTCATGATGGACCGCTTGGCAGGCGCCCCGCCGCCTGTCGATCTCGACGCCGAACGGCGTACCGGCGACATGGTGCGTGCCCTCGTCATTTCCGGCGCCGTGTCGGCCGTGCATGACGTGTCCGATGGCGGCGTGCTCGTGGCGATCGCAGAAATGGCGCTCAGCAGCAACCGCGGCGTCACGCTTGAGCCGGCGCCCGGCGGCGTTCCGGCTCACGCCTCATGGTTCGGCGAGGATCAGGCGCGCTATGTGGTCGCGGCCTCGCCCGACAAGGCGGATGCTATTCACAAGGCGGCGGCTGTCGCCGAAGTGCCGGTCAGGGTGCTCGGAACCGTCGAGGGCGATGCGATCGCGCTCGGAGGCGAAGCTCCGTTGCTCCTGTCCACGCTCAAGGCGGCGCATGAGGACTGGTTGCCGCGGTTCATGGCGCACGGTTAAGATCGGCCCACGGCGCGCGCCAACAGGAGCAACGCAGAATGGCAATGGCAGCAGACGATATTGAGCGGCTGATCAAGGAGCACTTCCCCGACGCCCAAATCCGCATCGAGGACCTCGCCGGCGACGGCGACCACTACGCGGCGGACATCGTGTCGGAAGCGTTCCGCGGCAAGTCGCGGGTTCAGCAACACCAGATGGTCTACGAGGCCCTGAAGGGTAATATGGGCGGCGTGCTGCACGCGCTCGCCCTGAAGACCGCGGCACCATAGAGCTGCGGGAGAAAGGATCGAGCAATGAGTGAGCAAGACGTTCAGGACTGGATCGGCAAGCAGGTAGTGGATAACGACGTGGTGCTGTTCATGAAGGGCAACAAGCAGATGCCGCAATGCGGCTTCTCCATGCAGGTCGCCCAGATCCTCGGCCATCTCGGCGTGGAGTACAAAGACATCGATGTGCTCCAAGACATGAGCGTGCGCGAGGGGGTCAAGGTTTTCTCCAATTGGCCGACCGTGCCGCAGCTTTACGTCAAGGGCGAGTTCGTCGGCGGTTGCGACATCGTGCGGGAGATGTTCCAGGCGGGCGAGCTGCAGGACATGCTCAACGCCAAGGGCATCGCCAACAACGCGCAGACTCAGACGGCTTAGTCTCTCAAGCGCAAAGACAGCTTGGGCGCACAGACAGCTTGGGCGCACAGACAGCTTCGTGGATGCCTGGCGGAAGCGCCGGGCATTTTCGATTCCAGAAACGCAAATGGCCGGGACAAGCCCGGCCATGATGCAATTGCCTGATAAAATAATCGTGCGGACTAGCGGGAGTAGAACTCGATGACGAGGTTCGGCTCCATGATGACCGGGTAAGGCACGTCGGTCAGGGTCGGCGTCCGCGTGAACTTGGCCATCATCTTCCCGTGGTCGACATCGATATAGTCGGGCACGTCACGCTCGCCGCTCTGCGCGGCCTCGAGCACCATGCCCTGGTCCTTCGATTTGTCCCGCACCTCGATCACGTCCCCTTCGCGGCAGCGATAGCTGGGAATGTTGACGCGCTTGCCGTTGACCTTCACATGGCCGTGGGAAATGAACTGGCGGGCGGCGAACACCGTGGGCACGAATTTCGCGCGATAGACGATCGCATCGAGGCGCCGCTCGAGCAGTCCGATCAGCTTCTCGGACGTATCGCCACGCAGCCGCGAGGCCTCGTGATAGATGGATTTGAACTGCTTCTCGGTGATGTTGCCGTAGTAGCCCTTGAGCTTCTGCTTGGCCCTGAGCTGCTGGCCATAGTCGGACAGCTTGCCGCGGCGGCGCTGGCCGTGCTCGCCAGGGCCATATTCGCGCTTGTTCTGGGGGCTCTTAGGGCGGCCCCAGATATTCTCGCCGAGCCTCCGGTCGATTTTGTGCTTGGCGTGAATGCGTTTCGTCATGCCCTAAGACTCCAAAGCCAAATCAAGCGTTCCGCGGTCGGTCTACCCGCGCCTGCCGCAAAAACCCATGGGGTGATGATTGCTATTGGACCGCCAGAGCCGTTCCGGCGCTCCCCAAAGCCCAAGACTCTCCACAAGACTCTCAGGCTTTGACCGTTCTGTTACACGGAATGCCTGGAAACTGTCAATTGAAGCTTCGCAAGCCTTCCAGGCACGCCCGGCCCCAAAAGGCGCCAAGGCGGCGGATATCGGCCCTATGGCTTGGCTTGGGCGGCCGCGACATAGGCGTTGATGGCGTTTGTCACCTTCTGCTTCTGGGCCTCCGGGCAATTGGGCGCCTCGGCGGAAATGACCCGGGTCGTGGTTTCCGAATCTTCCCTCGCGGCTCCAGGCTCGGTGCCACCCTTGGCCGCGGCGGTGTCCCCGATGCCGGAGGCAGGGGGCGTGTCAGCCGGCTCTTCTTTGGCGGTAATCTTGATGTTGCCGGTGAAATACGAGACCGAGAAGACGTGCAGCGCACGGATCATCTGCAGCTGCTGCGGGCTCCACGTCTTGCGGGCCTCCTCGCCCTTGATCAGCGTCTCGAAATTGGCCCGCCCGAGCTCGGGGAGCTGGCACACCTCGGCATAGGCCGTGCGGGTGGCGGCGCGGATCACGCGCCTTGCATCGTCGCTAGGAATGAAGAATTTGTTGGGGTCGGCCTTGTCGGTCTTGACCACTTTGCCGTCGGGGCCCGTGGTTTCAGCCGGGATGATGGAGAAGGCATAGGTCTGGAGCACGCGCACGGCGCTGTCGCTCATGCCCTTGCCCTCGCCTTGGACCTCCTGGGCCTGCTTGCTGCGCTTGTCGAGCTCTTCGGCAGCGACCGCGGTCACGCCCGGCGCGGCGTCAGCGGCTCGAACCGGACCGCTCACAAGCACCGCCAACATCGCGGCGCAAGTGGCCCCGCCCAACTGAATCCACGCAACGTTCATCAACTGCCCCTCTTCTTACCGCGGCGGAAGCTAGCATCGTTAGGCCCCATCGCAATAGGAGAAACGGGGCGGAACTATGACACCTTATCCTCTTGACGGACCTAGCGCCTGGTGAGCGCCGCCACGATTCCGCGCCATGTGCGGACATCCTGATCGGTCGCTGCCATGCGGTGAAACATATTGCGAATGGAGCGCACCATGGAAGGCCGTTTCTCGGGTGGCTTCAAGAAACCGGACCGGTCCAGCTCACTCTCCAGATGGTCGAAGAGACCGAATAGCTCGGCCCTTGTGGCCGGCCGCGTGTCGGGCGCCGCGGTGCCCTCCATTGCCGGGCCGTCAAACGCGGTGACGCGCCCCAGCGCCCGGGGCCGCTGGCATTTGAGCCATTCATAAGACAGCAGGAGCACGGCCTGGGGCAGGCTCAGAGAGGCAAAGTCGGGGCTGACCGGCGCCGTCAGGATCGCATCGGCGAGCACAATGGCATCATTGTCGAGCCCGCTGCGCTCGGCCCCGAACATGACCCCGGTACGCAGGCCATCCAGGGCGCGCGTCTGAAGCGTCGCGGCAGCCGTCTCGGGGCTCAGCACCTCCTTGACCATCTCCCGGGGCCGCGCGGTGGTCGCCAGCACGTAATGCAGATCCCCGATCGCCGCCTCGACGCTGTCGAAGACCCGCGCCTGGTCGACCAGTGCGGCGGCGCCGGCGGCTGCCGCGCTGGCCTTGTCGTTGGGCCAACCGTCGCGGGGCGCCACCAGGCGCAGGTCCTTGAGCCCGAAATTCGCCATGGCGCGCGCGGCAAAGCCGATATTCTCGCCGAGCTGCGGCTGGACGAGCACGATGGCCGGCGCCAGCGGCGCTCCGGTCTGCGCGCGCGCAGACCCGGCGGCGCTTTTGGCCCCCGCGTCATTGTCACCCCCATGCTTGCCGCTCCCGGCATTTGCTTTCATCATAGCGGCACGATGCTATAGGGGACGGCCTGCTGCAATGGGGGCGGCGACGATGCTGCGTTTTCGGCGCCCCCTGCCCCACCGACCAGCCTTTCACCGGAGAATTGTGCGTGGAAAAAATCAAGGTGCAGAACCCGATCGCCGACCTCAATGGCGACGAGATGACCCGCGTCATCTGGCAGATGATCAAAGAAAAGCTGATCGAGCCCCATCTCGACCTGCCGCTGCTCGAATTCGATCTCAGCGTCGAGAACCGTGACGCCACCGACGATCAGGTGACCATCGATGCCGCCTACGCCATCCGGGACTGCGGCGTCGGCGTAAAATGCGCCACCATCACGCCGGACGAGGCGCGAATGGAGGAGTTCGGCCTCAAAAAGATGTGGCGCTCACCGAACGGCACGATCCGCAACATCCTCGGCGGGGTGATCTTCCGCGAGCCGATCATCTGCAAGAACGTGCCCCGGCTCGTGCCGGGCTGGACCAAGCCGATCATCATCGGGCGCCACGCTTACGGCGACATCTATCGCGCGGTCGACTTTCTCGTGCCGGGCAAGGGCAAGCTCAGCATCAGCTTCGTGGGCGAGGACGGCACGCGCATCGAGCAGGAGATCCACGCCTTCGAGGGGTCCGGCGTCGCGCTCGGCATGTTCAATCTCGACGCCTCGATTCGCGATTTCGCCCGGGCCTCGCTCAATTACGGGCTGAACCGAAACATGCCGGTCTATCTCTCCACCAAGAACACCATCCTCAAGGCCTATGACGGCCGCTTCAAGGATTTGTTCGCGGAGGTCTACGCGGCGGAGTTCAGAGAAGAATTCGAAGCGCGCGGCCTCACCTATGAGCACCGGCTGATCGACGACATGGTGGCGGCGGCGCTGAAATGGTCGGGCGGCTATGTGTGGGCGTGCAAGAATTACGACGGCGACGTGCAGTCCGATACGGTGGCGCAGGGCTTCGGCTCGCTCGGATTGATGACAAGCGTGCTCATGACGCCGGACGGCAAAACCGTGCTGGCCGAGGCGGCGCACGGCACCGTCACCCGCCACTTCCGCCAGCACCAGCAGGGGCGCGCGACCTCGACGAACTCCACCGCGTCGATCTTCGCCTGGAGCGGCGCGCTGAAGCACCGCGCCAAGCTCGACGGCAATGACGCGCTGCTGCGCTTCGCGGAGACCCTGGAAGAGGTCGTCGTGGCGACGATCGAGGCGGGCATCATGACCAAGGATCTTGCCCTTCTGGTCGGCGCCGAGCAGGCGTGGCAGTCGACCGGCGGCTTCATCGACAAGATCGAGGAAAACTTGCGGACGGCCATGGCGAAGCGCGCGGCGGCCTGAGTGCTGGTCAGCCTTTGGTGCTCGCGCGGGGCTTTGCCGGGCTCGCCGCACTCTGCGCCGCGTCTGCGCCATCCTGCCGCCGTGCCTTCGCGACTTTGCGGATGCGGCTCAGGATCTCCGGATGACGGCGGGTGAGTCGCGCCAAGGCTTGGCTGTCCAGCACATAGACCCGGCACCGCGTCTTGGCGACCACATCGTGTTTATGGCGGCGATGCTCCAGCAGCGCCATTTCGCCGAAGAAATCGCCCTCCTTCAGCGTGCGATGTTTGCCCGCACCGATGTCGACCACGGCCTCGCCGCTCGCGATCAAATACATGCCGTCGCCGGTATCGCCAGTGCGCACCATGGGCACGCCGGGAAGGTAATTGCGCGTGTAGAGCAGCTTGGTGATCTCGGCGATCTCGGCCTGATCCATGGTGGCGAAGAGCGGCACGCGGGCGACCATGCTCCACGTCACCACGAATTGATGGCGATTCGCCTCCTGGCTGAAACCGGTGGCGATGATGGCGACCGGCAGAGCGAACATGCCCACGCCGAGCAGCATCACCACGCCGCCCAGCACCTTGCCCAGCGGGGTGATCGGCACGACGTCGCCATAGCCCACCGTGGTGAGCGTGGCGAGCGCCCACCAGGCGGCGGACGGAATGGAATCGAACGTGTTCGGCTGCGCCATGCGTTCGAGAAAATAGATGCCCGTGGAGGCGAAAAGCAGCAGCACAAGCATGATCAAAAGCGCGCCGAGCAGCGCGCGATACTCGTCCGCCAGCACCCGCCCCAGGGTCTGCAAGGCCGGCGAATAGCGCACCAGCTTCAGCAGCCGGAACAGCCGGAACACCCGCAAGACGCGCAGGTCGATGGGGAAGAACCAGTGGACGTACCAGGGGGCAAAAGCGAGCAGGTCAATGATCATCATCGGCCGAGTGGCGAATTTGAGCCGCGCCCGCCACGGCGTCATGCGGCTCAGCATCGGGATCTCGACGCAGCTCCATACCCGCAAAACATATTCGAGGCTGAAAACCACGACCGAGAACACATTGAAGGCGTAAAAATAGTCGCGGTAGCGCGCGGCGAGATCATCGACCGTCTCGGCGGCGAAGGCGATGGCGTTCAGAACGATGAGCGCGACGATGAAGCCGGTTACGACATGCGCCGCCGGATCGGCGTCACCCCCCACTTCGAGAATGTCGTGGACCTTTCTGCGCCATCTGCGCCAGACGGTCGCCGCCGCCATGGCTAGGCTTGCCCGGCGCGGCGCTTGGCGTTTTCACCCTCCGGGGCGCCCCCCGCGGCCGGCGCCTCGCCGCCGAGCGCGGCTGCTATCGCTTCGAGCGCCTGGTCGGCGCGCGCGCCGTCCGGCCCACCGGCTTGAGCGAGGTCGGGGCGGCCGCCACCGCCTTTGCCACCGAGCGCCTCGGCCCCGACGCGAACCAGCTCCCGGGCGTCGTAGGTTCCCGTAAGATCGGCGGTGACGCCGACGACGAGCCCGGCCTTGCCTTCGTCGCTGACGCCGATCACCGCGACGATGCCCGAGCCCACCTGTTGCTTGGCCTCATCGACCAGGCCGCGCAGATCCTTCGGCGCCACGCCCTGCACCGTGCGGGCGAGAAGCTTGACGGATCCGACCTGGCGCACGGCCGAGGCCGCATCGCCGCCGTCGCCAGAGGGCCGGAGCGCCAAATCGCGCTTGGCGTCGGTGAGCTGGCGTTCGAGCTTACGGCGTTCGTCGATGACGGCGGCGAGCCGGGTGATCATCTCGTCGGGCGAGACCTTCAACAGTTCGGCGGCCTCGCGAACGCGCGCGTCTTGGGCGGCGAGGAATTGGCGAGCCGCGTTGCCGGTTAGCGCCTCGATGCGGCGAACGCCGGCGGCGACGGCGCTTTCGCCAGTGATCTTCAGCAGGCCGATATCGCCGGTGCGTTTGACATGGGTGCCGCCGCACAGCTCGATGGAATAAGCCTTCCCGGCTTTGGTGCTCGCTTCGGCGACGCCCATGGACACGACGCGGACCTCGTCGCCGTATTTCTCGCCGAACAGCGCCAGCGCGCCCTGCTCTATTGCTGCATCGGGCGTCATCAGATGGGTGGCGACGGGCGCATTCTGCAGAATCATGGCGTTGGTCAGATCCTCCACGGCGCGGATCTCGTCGGCGCTCATGGGCTTTTGGTGCGAAAAGTCGAAGCGCAGGCGCCCCGGCTCAACCAGTGAGCCCTTCTGCGCCACATGGCTGCCGAGCGTCTCGCGCAAGGCCTCATGCAGCAAATGGGTCGCCGAATGATGGGCGCGGGTCGTGGTGCGGCGGGCGTGATCGACATCGAGGGCGACCGTGTCCCCGACAGTCAGCGTGCCGGTCTCGAGGACGCCGTCATGGAGGAAGAGCCCATGCAGCTTCTTCTGAGTGTCCGCGACGGTGAAGGCCGCTTTACCCGCGATGGAGAGCGTGCCGCGATCGCCGACCTGACCGCCGGACTCTGCGTAGAACGGCGTCTGATTGACGAGGACGATGCCGCGGTCGCCCTTATGCAGCGCGTCGACGCGCTTGCCGTCCTTGACCAGGGCGACGATCTCGCCGGAGGCGGACTCGGTTTCGTAACCGAGAAATTCGGTGGCGCCGAGCTCCTCTTTCAGCTCGAACCACAGATGATCGGTCGCTGCCTCGCCGGAGCCGGCCCAGGATTTGCGCGCCTCGGCGCGCTGGCGCTCCATGGCGGCGGCGAAGCCGGCTGCATCCACACCGATGCCCTTGGCCTTCAAGGCATCTTCGGTGAGGTCGTAAGGGAAGCCATAGGTGTCGTAGAGCTTGAAAGCGACCTCGCCTGGGAGCGTATCGCCGTACTTGAGACTCTCCGATGCCTCGTCAAGCAGGCGAAGACCGCGTTCAAGCGTCTCGCGGAAGCGGGTTTCCTCAAGCTTCAGCGTCTCCTCGATCAGGCTCTGGCCGCGCTCGAGCTCATGATAAGCGTGGCCCATCTCGGCGGTGAGCGTCGGCACCAGCCGGTAGAGCAGCGGGTCCTTGGCGCCGAGCAGATGGGCATGGCGCATGGCCCGGCGCATGATCCGGCGCAGCACATAGCCCCTGCCCTCATTGGACGGCAGCACGCCGTCGGCGATGAGAAACGAGGCGGCGCGCAAATGATCGGCGAGGATGCGGTGGCTCGGCGCTTCGGCACCTTGCGCCGGTACGCCGGTGAGCTCGACCGAGGCGGCGATTAGGGTCCTGAACAGGTCGATGTCGTAATTGTCGTGCGTGCCCTGCATCACCGCGGCGATGCGCTCTAGCCCCATGCCGGTGTCGATGGACGGACGGGGCAAATCCGCGCGCGTAGCATCGGCAAGCTGCTCATATTGCATGAACACGAGATTCCAGATCTCGACAAAGCGGTCGCCGTCCGAATCGGCGCTACCGGGCGGACCGCCTTTGATGTGGTCTCCGTGGTCGTAAAATATCTCAGAGCACGGCCCGCACGGTCCGGTATCGCCCATGGACCAGAAATTGTCGGAACCGGCGATGCGCAGGATCTTGTCGGCGGGCAAACCGGCGATCTTCTGCCACAGCTTGGCCGCCTCGTCGTCGTCGACATAGACGGTGATCAGAAGCCGCTCCTTCGGCAGGGCAAAGTCCTTGGTGAGGAACTCCCAGGCCAGCTCGATGGCGTGCTCCTTGAAATAGTCGCCGAAGGAGAAGTTGCCGAGCATCTCGAAGAAGGTGTGATGGCGCGCGGTAAAGCCAACATTGTCGAGATCGTTATGCTTGCCGCCGGCGCGCACGCATTTCTGCGACGAGGCGGCACGCAACGCCACCGGCTTTTCCTGCCCGGTGAACACATTTTTGAACGGCACCATGCCGGCATTGGTGAACATCAAGGTGGGATCGTGGCGCGGCACCAAGGGCGCCGACGGAACCACCGCGTGGTCGTTCTTGGAGAAGAAGTCGAGAAAAGCCGCGCGGATGTCGTTGGTGCGCGTGGCCGGCACGTGATGTCCGGCGGCGGCCTTCTTGGCTTTGGCGCCGTCGGATTTCGCGGCGCTCATGCTCTTGGATTTCGCGGCGCTCATAATTCTGGATTTCGGGGCTAAAGCTCGACCTTAGGTCCTCGCGCGCGGGGGCGCCACGCCGGTGCGCCACTTTAGCCGATTCGGCGCGACGCTTACGCGTGATCGCACCGCTCCCGAGACACAGGAAACGGCACCTGGCCGTGAGACATACGGTCTGGCGCCAAACCTGTCCAGCGATGAGCCAAGCGGCAAAACGCCTATGCCCGCGACCTCATTCGGCACGGCATGCGCCCTTGGGCGCGGCCCCCGTTAAAAGGAGGGCCTGCCCCAGGTCCCGCGAAAGCACCCGGCTTAAGCGCCGCGCTTGCCACGCCGGCCGCCGCCGGCGATCGAGGTCACCTTGGCCTCGTCCTCGCCCGCGAGCGCGGGGGGCGGCCCATCGGGCCCATCGGGTCCTTCATCGTCCTCATCGGCGTGACCGATCTCGCCTTGCAGGATCTGCTCGGCGATGAGCCCCGCATTCTGGCGGATGGCCAGCTCGATCTTGGCGGCGGATGCGGGGTTTTCCTTGAGATAGGTCTTGGCGTTCTCTCGGCCCTGGCCGATGCGCTCGCTATCAAAGGAAAACCAGGAGCCGGATTTCTCGACAATGCCAGCCTTGACGCCGAGATCGATGAGTTCGCCCATCTTGGAGACGCCCTCGCCATACATGATGTCGAACTCAACCTGCTTGAAGGGCGGGGCCACCTTGTTCTTCACCACCTTGACGCGGGTCTGGTTGCCGACGACCTCGTCGCGCTCCTTTATGGCGCCGATGCGGCGGATATCGAGACGCACCGAGGCGTAGAATTTTAGGGCGTTGCCGCCGCTCGTGGTCTCCGGAGAACCGAACATCACGCCGATCTTCATGCGGATCTGGTTGATGAAAATGACCATACAGCGGGATTTGGAGATGGAGCCGGTGAGCTTACGCAGCGCCTGGCTCATCAGCCGCGCCTGGGCGCCCATCTGCATATCGCCCATCTCGCCTTCGAGCTCGGACTTGGGCGTCAGCGCCGCCACCGAATCGACCACGAGCACGTCGATGGCCCCGGAGCGCACCAGCGTGTCGGCGATTTCGAGTGCCTGCTCGCCCGTGTCGGGCTGGGAGATCAGCACATTCTCCAGATCGACCCCGAGCTTGCGGGCATAGATGGTGTCCAGCGCATGCTCGGCGTCGACGAAGGCGCAGATGCCGCCCTTCTTCTGGGCTTCGGCGATGACATGCAGGGCCAGCGTGGTCTTTCCCGACGACTCGGGCCCGTAAATCTCGATGACACGGCCGCGCGGCAGGCCACCAATGCCGAGCGCGATATCGAGGCCGAGCGAGCCGGTCGGGATCGACTCGATCTCCACCACCTTCTCGTTCTGGCCGAGCCGCATGATCGAGCCCTTGCCGCAAGCGCGCTCGATCTGAGAGATCGCCGCCTCGAGCGCCTTTTCCTTGTCCATCTCAACTCCTTCAACGAGGCGCAACGCGGCGTTCGACATGAGTCTTCTCCCTTATTTCATAGCCTCTGGGCTTACGTAAATGGCGGTGGTCGGTCTCTCCCGCGCCTTCCGCCTTGTCCCCCGCATTGAGGCCCGTGCGAGAGGCTCCTAGACGCTACTGTACATGCTTTGTTCTCTGTTGCCAAGATGTTCTTATTTCTCTTGCCAAGAAAAGCGCGCAAAAGACCGACATAGCCCTGTTCGCCGGCAGCCTATTGGGCATGACGGACGCGCCGCAGTTGAGCGCTGGACAGTTATTTTCAGATTCGACGCGCTGGACCCGTCACCGATCCGCGAAAGCCCCGCCGCGCGGAAGCCCCACCGGCATCGGCCCGACTTGGCTTTGCGAGGCATCGAGCTGCACGGCGGCCGGACCCGCGCCTGCCACTCCGCGAAGGTCGCCATCCGCAGGCCGAGGCTTGCGTAGTCGACCGCGTAGAAGCCGTCGTCTTGCAGGATCACGGCGCCGCGCCGCGCCGGTTCGCGCAACAAGTCCTGCGCCATCACGCCGACCTGCACCGTCTCCGACCATAGATAGCGGAAGCGGTAGAGCTTGATGCCGTTCGCCAAGCTCGCGAGCGGGACCACGTCTCGCTTCAGGCGGATATCCGATCGTGGCGGGGCCTGCTGCCCCACGGGGTTGCCTTGCTGCTGTTGCTGCTTCAGCTTCTGCAGCTTCTCCAATTGCTGCTGCTTCTTCTTTTTAGCGTCAGCGGCAGCCTTCTTCTTGGCTGCCGCAACCTTGGCCTTGGCCGCAGCCGCAGCCTTGGCCTTCTGTTGCTGTTGAAGCTGCTGCTTTTTAGCCTCGGCGTCGGCCTTTGCCTTCTGCTGCTGTTGCAACTGTTGCTGCTGCAATTTCTGCTGCTGTTGCTGCTGCAGGAGTTGCTGCTGCTTCTTGCCTTCCTCGGCGGCCTTCTGCTGCTGCTGGAGCTGCTGCTGTTGGTTCAGTTGCTGGCGCAGCTGTAGCGCCTTCTCCTGGGCCTTCTGCCGCTCGATCTCGTCCTTGCGCGCCTTGTCCTGCTCTTGCTGCTGCTGCAGCTTTTTCAAATTTTCCTGATATTGCTGCTGCTCCTGGAGCTGCTTCTGCTGCTGCTGTTGCTGTTGCAACAGTTGCTGTTGCTTCTGCTGGTCGATCAGCTGCTGCTGTTGCTGCGCCTTCGCGTCGGGCACGCACACCCCGGGCCCGCCACGGTGGCGGCTGCCTGGCTGAATCGACTGGCCCGCGGGACACACGACCTGACCGTTCTGTTCCTTGCCTGGTGTGACGCGGACGCAGGAGCCGCTGAGGAAGGTCAAACCACCCGGACACAGGCAGCGCCCGGTCGGGTTATCCTTGCGGCGGCCGTCGCCGCAATCGTTCGGATCCGGCGGCGCCTTGGCCTTCTGCTCCTCCAGGAACTTCTGATGCCGTTCGAGCTGCTCCTGCAGCGCCTTATCTTTCTCCTTCTGCAGCTGCTGATTCTTCAGCTCCTGCTGCTTCTGCTGATCGAGCAGCTGCTGTTGCTGCTGAGCCTTCGCGTCCGGCACGCACACGCCGGGCCCACCTTTATCCC
Organism: Methyloceanibacter sp.; assembly: GCA_035528655.1. GTDB lineage: Bacteria > Pseudomonadota > Alphaproteobacteria > Rhizobiales > Methyloligellaceae > Methyloceanibacter. The sequence continues at coordinate 21,123 of DATKYG010000079.1, read as the reverse complement.
GGCTGCCGGGCAGGATCGACTGGCCCGCGGGACACACGATCTGCCGTTCTGCACCTTGCCCGTGGTCACCGGCACGCATGAGCCGTTGATGAAGGTCAAATTGCCCGGGCACAGGCAGCGCCCGGTCGGGTTGTCCTTGCGGCGCCCGTCGCCGCAATCGTTCGGGTCCGCGGGCGTGATGGCGTTCTGCTGCTGCTGCCGCTGTTGCTGTTGTGAGGGCGGCTTGGGCTGCTGCAGCAGATTGGGCAGCTCCTTGACGCACTTGTTGCCCAACAGGATCGGCAAGTTGGCCGGGCACCCGCAGACGCCGTTGGGCCATTTCACGAGATTGTTGATGCACTTTTTCTCGGCAGGTTGTTGTTGCTGCGCAGGCGTGCCCGGCGCCACGCACCTGATGCCCGTGACCCCGCCCGGCGCATTCTCCGCCCGCGCCTCGGTATTGGCCGGGTAGGAGCAGCCATTGGTCATGAGCTGGTTCAGCGGGCAGGTGCCGCCGCCCTGGGTGCCGGCCTTCTGATCGCCGCCGCCGGAGCCAGATTGCTTGTTATTTTCTGTCCCCCAAAGGCGGCGATGTGCGTTCGCCAGCCCAGCCAAGGTAATGGAGGCCGTGAAGCGAAAATCGCCAAATCTGTGAGGCTTATGGCGCTTTCCGGCAACGCGCGGCCATTTTGCAACAGGCATTCTTCGGGCAGTGCAACTTCCCGAATTATCCTGGCGACCGCGACTGCCGGCTACAGCCCGCGCTCGATGGCCTGCAGCAGCCGATAGCGCATCGTGCCGGTGTTGCCTTTGAGCGCGATCACGAAGCGCACCCGCCCGTGCTTGGCCGTGTCGGCGTAGCCCGCCAGCGTGCGGACGCCGCTCATCGTGCCGGTCTTGTATTTGGAGCCGCGGCCGCCCTTGAGCAGGCCGGCATGGGGTTCGAACAGGTGGAGCACCTTCGCTAGCCCGCGCGCGGTGAAGCTTGTGCCGCGGCTGATGCCCGAGCCCTCCTCGAGGTGGATGGCGTCGGCGAGGCCGTGCTCGGCGAGGATCTCGTTGGCGACCTGGAGTGATTTCTCGAGGCTGACGGGTCCGCCCAGGCGTTGCGCGCCGATCTCCAGGAAGACCTGATTGGCGATGTAGTTGTTCGACCCGAGGAGCATCTGGGTCAGGACTTCGGAAAGATCACGCGACTGGCGGTGGGTGTAGACCGGCTCCAGACCCTCGGGCACGGGCCCAACAGTAATGTCGCCCTTCACGCTGCCGCCGGCGCGGTCGATGAACGCGGCGATCAGCTCGCCGGCATAGAGCAGGCTCACTGCCGGATCCTGGGCCAGGCTGATGCGGCTGCGGCCTTTCGGGCCGCGCGCCCGGAACTGGCTGATCGCCAGCGGGGTGATCGGGGTCTGCTTCTCGGCGGAGCGAACACTGTTACCGCTGCGCACGGCGTGGACGGTGTTGAAGTTCACCGCCAGCGCGGAGTTCAGTGCGTCGTAAGCCTCGTCGGTGTCCTCGATGCCCGGGATGCGGAGGTCGGCTGGGTAATAGCTGCCGTCGAGCACGATCCCGGTGATCGGCTCCTTGCCGATCGCCGCGACCAGTTGAGGTGCGAGCAGCGCCAGCTCTTCGGAGATTAGGAAGGGATCGCCGCCGCCCTGCACATACAGCACCCGCTTGTCGTCCAGGTAGAACTTGGTCTTGAAGCGGTAGTCGCCACCCAGAACTTGCATCGCAAGCCAGGCCGTCACGATCTTGTTCACGGAGGCCGGTACGAAGGGCTTGTCGGCATTTTGCGCAACGAGTTCGTTGCCCTTGTCGTCCATCACCAGCACCAGTCCCGACGGCGCCAGCGCCTTGACGGTCTTCGCCGCGTCGGCCAGAGCCGGGGCGGGAAGCAGGAGCAGCGCAATAGCGATGGCGCCCGCACCAGCCTGTCTGATGATCCCCTTCAAAGTCCTCTCTGCCTCCGTCTCCGTCTCTGGCTCACCTTCGGACCACCGCCGATTATGGCACGAAGCGGAATGGCTTAGGATGGCTCCCTCTCGCGCACGGCGGTCTTGCTTGCGGGTTCGGCGGCGAGCGCCGCGTCGACTGCGTCGCGATAACCGTAGCGGTCGATAAAGGGTTTTAACCGCTCGGCGATCTCTTTGGCGACCGGTTTGGGCAATTGATAGGACGACACGCGATGGTCGGAGCGGTCCGACAGGATCGCCCGCATCGGCCCTTCGGCCTCATCGAACTTCGGCAGCCCAAGCCGCTGATAGATGTCGCGCATGGAGGCGATCGGGTCCTTGACCAGATCCTCGTAGCGGATCTCGACCAGGCGATCGTCCGAAATCAAATGGCGGTCCTCGTCATAGGCTTTGGTGAAGCGCTCGAACGTGTCGAGCACATAGCCGTCCAGCCACGGTTCGAGGTTCGGCGGATTGTGCAGACCTTGGGTCGAATAGAGCGCACGCCACAGCTTCACCGTCGACGGAAACACGTCGAGCGGGTTGCGCGCGATAAAGACGAAGCGGGCTTCCGGGAAAAGCTTGGTGAGCACTTTCAGGCGCGCGGCGTTGCCGGGCGTCTTCATCACCAGCGTCTTGCCGTGCTTAAGCTTGAGCCGGCGGTAGAACCACATGAAGGCGCGGGCCCAGCTCTGCTTCTTCTTCTCGGGCAGGCCCTTGAAGTCGAGATATTCGGTCTCGGCGGGACCGCGGCGCGGCCAGGCCATGGTGTTGTAGGGCGAGCCCTCGCCCAGCATGATCATGGCGAATTCTTCTTCCTGCGGGCGGTCGAAGCCCACGGGCACATCGTCCTGCGGCCGCTTCTTCGGCAGCAGCACCTTGAACACGTGATCGAGCGTGCCCTCGGTCAACAGGAAATGGTGCGGGAAGAAGCACTCATAGGTCGTCGGGAAGGCGAGGTTCGGATCCTCGGAAAACAGATCGTGCAGCAGCGTGGTGCCGCTGCGCCAATGGCCGATGACGAAGATCGGCGGCTGATCGAGCGGGAGCTCGTCCGCCTGCTTGCCGTATTTCCACTCGGAGATCCAGCGCAGCGGCGTGTTCCACGGCACCCACAAAAACAGCGCCAAGGTGTCGAGGATGCAGTTCAGCGTGAAGGAGAAACGGCCGCGCCAGAACAAGCGCATCAGCGTCGAAAAGCGCATGCCGAACCAGACATAGAGCAGACGCCCGCCATAGCGCTCGATGGTGAGCGACGGCATTCTCGGCTTCTTCCGCTGTCGGCGCGAAGGCTGGCCGTCTTCTTCCGGCGGCAACACCTCGTAATCAGGCACGCGGAAACTCCAGGTCGGGATGGTTCAAGGTCGGGTCTTTTGCGTCCCGCTTAGACGCGATCGGCGCGCAAGGGAAGCCTTAAAAGGGACGCATGGGCCGGGCGCGGCCGGGTTCTCTAGGCCTCCAGCGCGGCCTTCACGGCGGCCGCCAGCTGCTTCAAATCGAAGGGCTTTTGCAGGAACATGAAGTCCTCCTTCTCGTCCAGATTGCGGCGGAAGGCATCCTCGGCATAGCCCGACATGAAGATGATCTTTATTTCCGGATAGTCGCGTCGGAGCTCCTTCATCAGGGTCGGGCCGTCCATCTCGGGCATCACCACGTCGCTGACCACGAGATCGACCTCGCCGTCATGGCCCTCGAATACTTCGAGCGCTTCGGCGCCGGTGGAGGCCTCGAGCACCTGGTAGCCGCGCTGGCCGAGCGCGCGGGCGGCAAAGCTCCGGACCGCGTCCTCGTCCTCGACCAGCAGCACGGTGCCGCGGCCGGTGAGGTCTTTCGGCTTCTCGGGCTTGCGCTCGAGCTTGGCCGGCTCCTGATCGATTTCGGCGGCGCTCTCGTGGTAGCGCGGCAGGTAGACGCGCATGGTGGTGCCGTCGCCCTCCTCGCTCTCCGCGAAGATGTAGCCGCCCGTCTGCTTGACGATGCCGTAGACGGTGGAAAGGCCAAGCCCGGTGCCGCGGCCAATCTCCTTGGTGGAGAAGAAGGGCTCGAAGATCTTCTGCTTCACCTCTTCGCTCATTCCGCAGCCTGAGTCGCGCACCTCGATCAGCACATATTCGCCGGGCGGCACATGGCTCAAGCCCAGCTCGCGCGATTGCGGCTCGCTGACATTGGCGGTGCGGATGGCGAGCTTGCCGCCGTTTTTCATGGCGTCGCGGGCGTTGACGGCGAGATTGATGATGACTTGCTCGAACTGATGGAGGTCTGCCTTGACGGTCCACAGATCACTCGCCTGATCCAGCGTCAGCTCGACATTCTCGCCGAGCAGGCGTCCCAGCAGGATGGACAGTTCCGACAGCACGTCACCGAGCTGGAGCACTTGCGGACGCAAGGTCTGCTGGCGCGAGAAGGCAAGCAGCTGTCGCACGAGGCCGGCGGCCCGGTTGGCGTTCTGCTTGATGTTCATGATGTCCTGGAAGGCCGGGTCGGTCGGCCTGTGGTTCATCAGGAGGAAGTCGGAGAAGCCGATGATCGCCGTCAGCATGTTGTTGAAGTCATGGGCGATGCCGCCGGCGAGCTGGCCGACCGCCTGCATCTTTTGGCTCTGGGCGATCTGCATTTCGAGCGCCCGCTGCTCGGTCGTGTCGACCGCATAGGCAATCGCCGCCTCGCGCTCGCCTTCGGCCTCCTCGATGGGGCTGAGATAGACGCGGCCGCTGCGCTCGCCGGGACCGGCAAAGGTGACGTCGACCGGCTCGATCAGCCCTTGGCCAGCAGTGGCGGCTTCCAGCGCCCGGCGCAGATCCTGATGGCTCGCCGGCTCGACGAGACTTTCCAGGCTCGCTTTGCCGCCTTCGGCGTCGGCGCCGAACATGCGAACGAAGGTCGGGTTGGTGGCGCTGACGATGCCGTTCGCATCGACCGTGGCGATGGCGATGGGGGCGGCATGGAACAGGCGGGCGAATTTGAGCTCGGCTGCGCCCGCCTCCTCCGCTTCGCCCGGTCCGCGATTGAGGATCAGGACATGCGCCAGGTGGCTGCCGCGCGGGAGCCGGTGCAGGATGCGGACAGGAAGGTTGGTGCCGTCGGCCTTGACCAGGTCGATGTCGAAATGCCGGATCGTGCCTTGCGCCTCGGTGCGCCCGGCGCCGGCAATTAGGGCGGCGCTGTCATGAGCCATGATCTGGCCGAGCTTCAGCGGCCGGTTGGCAATCTCCGACAGATCGAGCCCCAGCCACTGGGCCAGCGTGGCATTGACATAAACGATGTCGCCGTCGGCGCCGGCGGTGAAGAATCCGGCCGGCGCGTTGTCGAGATAGTCGATGGCCGCCTGCACCTTGGCGAAGTTGGTCTCCTCGCGGGCGCGGTCTTGCGTGATCTCGTCGACCTGCCAGACGACGAGCGCTCCTTTGCGCCCCGAGCGCGGATCCGGCGGCATGGGCTGCACGCCGATGCGGAACCAGCGCGGGCTGACTCCGGTGTCATCTTGCGTTTCACCAGGCGGCGGCAGCCGGAACTCCTCTTTCAGGCTGCGGCCCTGCTGCGCGGCGCGGGCAAGGCGGAAAATGGCCTCGGCGAGATGCGGGTTGCCGCCGAAGGCCCGGTCGGGCGGCGGCACGGCGGCGTCCGGGTCGAGCCCCAGCAGATCGCGATAGGACCAGTTGGCGTAAAGCACCCTGCCCGTCGCATCGGCGATCAGCGCACCTTGCGGCAGATTGTCGACGAACGCCTTGGTCAGATCATTGCGGGCGTGGCGCTGGCCGAAATAGAGAATGCCGACGGCGCCGGCGAACAGGCAGAACACGCCGACCACGGCGAGGCTGGCGAGAATCGCCAGCACGAAAGGCTCGGCCATCTCGCGCGACACCATGGCGAGCCCCACCGCGGCGACCGCAAGCGCCAGCGCGAGGAGCACCACGAGCCCAACACTGCCGTCACGCTCGGTGCGGTCGGCGGCGGGCTCGGCGTAGCGCATCGGCGCGTCGATATCTGTCATGGCCGAGAAAATACCCGATTCGAGTTGTCTTTACTGGAGATTGTTACGGGGCTGAGGTCGCACCGGGGCACCCTTCAAGGGCCTCATATATCGGGCATCGGCGTAGTTAAAGACCTGTTAAGCGCGATTGCTTAGGACGTCATTCGACATGGAATTCGACAGTCTCATCCTCGCTCTCGCGGCCTTCCTCTTCGCCGTCGCAGTGGTGGCCCTCTTGGTCTGGGCGTTCAAGACCTTCTTCTTGGGCAAGTCGAGCTCGGCCAATTTTCTCCGGCCGCGGGAGAAGCGGCTGGGCGTGGTCGAGACAGCCACGGTGGACGCCAAGCGCAAGCTCCTTCTCGTGCGCCACGACGACGTCGAACATCTGCTCATCGTCGGCGGCCCCGTGGACCTGGTGATCGAGACGGGAATCAAGGGACGGCCGCATCTCGGGGCCCCGCTTGACGACGTGATCATCGCCAAGGCCGAGACTCGGCCCGCCCCCGATTACGGAAAATCCTGATTGCTTTTGTTGCGATTGGAGTTGACTGTGGCGAAAATAACACGGTCGGTTTCACTTGTGATGGGCCGCGAATTCGGCTAAATCGTAAATACGGTCTTACGGTCGCCCTGATGGGCAGGCGGATGAAGCAACGCCGGTAGTTTTAACCGCTCGTATCGTAAGAACGCCGGCAGTTCCCTGCTAATGGTCCGACACCGACTGGCCCCTGCCAGTCATGTCAGTCCCCCAAAACTCTCCACTCCCCGCCCTCCAGCGGGGAGTTTTTTTATATGTGCGGGTTTTTCGTCCCAACAGGCCTGGTCATGGCTAAATTTGACCGATGACTTGTCAGAGCGCCGCCCGGATCAGACGAGCCGCCATGGTCGCGTGCGTGGCCGCCGCGACAGGCTCCGCCCCACCACTCAGCGCCGCCGAGATGCCCGGCGACTTCGTCTATCTGCACGACATCGACCCGTCGATCCGGCAGGACATGCGCTACGCGGGCAGCGACAATTTCATGGGCGCGCCGGTTCCCGGCTACGACGCAGCCGAATGCGTGCTGGTGCGGCAGGCGGCGGAAGCGTTGAAGGCCGTCCGGGCCGACCTCAAGCCCAAGGGGCTGACGCTTCGGGTCTATGATTGCTATCGCCCGGTGCAAGCCGTCGCCGCTTTCGTCGCCTGGGCCAAGGAGCCGGACGATCCAACGGCCAAGGCGGTCCACTATCCGCACTTGAGCAAGTTGGCGCTGTTCCCCGGCTACATTGCCACGCGCTCGGGCCATTCGCGGGGCGCCACGCTCGATCTGACCCTGGAACCGATTAGTGCTGCGGACACGCACCCGCGCGGGATCAGCTGCACCGCGCCCCAGGAGAAATATGCCCCGGACGGCAGCCTCGCCATGGGAACCAGTTTCGACTGCTTCGATGTGAAGGCCAACACGGACACGCCGGGGCTGAATCCCGAGGAGATGTCAAATCGCGCGATGCTGCGTGACGCCATGGCGGCGCGCGGCTTCAAGAATTATCCGCTGGAATGGTGGCACTATACTTTCGAGCCCGAGCCCTACCCGGACCGTTATTTCGATTTCCCCATCCTGCCCCGGCCAAGCGGCGGCAACGGGTGATGGCGGCCCCGCACGAAATCGTCGAGACGGCGGTACCGGCGCGGCTCGACCGTCTGCGCTGGGGCCGGTTTCACACCCTCGTCGTCGTGGCACTCGGCATCACCTGGGTGCTGGACGGGCTGGAAGTGACGCTGGCGGGCGCCGTGGCCGGTGCACTCAAAGAGAGCCCCGTCCTTCAGCTCTCAAATGCCGAGGTCGGGCTTGCCTCGAGCTTCTACCTCGCCGGTGCGGTGCTTGGCGCGCTGCTGTTCGGCTGGCTCACCGACCGGCTGGGCCGCAAGCGGCTCTTCTTCATCACCCTTGCTGTCTATCTCGTGGCCACGGCGGCAACGGCCTTCTCATGGAATTTTCTAAGCTTCGCCCTATTCCGATTTTTGACGGGCGCCGGGATCGGTGGCGAGTACACGGCCATCGCCTCGACCATCCAGGAGTTCGTGCCGGCACGCTATCGTGGACATACGGACCTCATCATCAATGGCAGCTTCTGGATCGGGGCGGCGCTCGGCGCCGGCGGCTCCATCGTGCTGCTCGATCCGTCCGTGCTGCCGCCAGACATCGGCTGGCGCGCGGCGTTCTTTATCGGCTCGGTGCTGGGCCTCGGCATCCTGGTGATGCGCTCGTGGATTCCGGAATCGCCGCGCTGGCTGATGACCCATGGGCGGGCGGACGAGGCCCATGACATCGTTGACCAGATCGAGGGCCATCATCGGTCCCGCGGTCACCATGTGCCGGAAGAGACTCCGGCGTCGTTCCGCCTCAGGTCGCGCCGCTCCACGCCCTTGAGCGAGGTGTGGCACACGCTGTTCCACGTCCATCGCTCCCGCACGGTGGTCGGGCTCGCTTTGATGGTGGCACAGGCATTTTTCTACAACGCCATCTTCTTCACCTATGCGCTCGTGCTCACGGATTTCTACGGCATCGAGGCCTCAAAGGTCGGCTGGTATCTCCTACCCTTCGCCGCCGGAAATTTTCTCGGGCCGCTCCTTCTGGGCCGTCTGTTCGACACGGTCGGCCGCCGGCCGATGATCGCCATCACCTACAGTCTTTCAGGCGTGCTGCTGGCGCTTACCGGCGCGCTGTTCGCCGCCGGCGTTCTCTCGGCCACGGCACAGACAGTGGCTTGGACGGTGATCTTCTTCTTCGCCTCGGCGGCGGCGAGTTCGGCCTATCTCACCGTGAGCGAGAGCTTTCCGCTGGAGATCCGCGCGCTCGCCATCGCTTTCTTCTATGCGGTAGGCACGGGCATCGGCGGCGTCGGCGCGCCATGGCTGTTCGGCGCGCTGATCGACACCGGCTCAAAGGGCAGCCTGTTCGCCGGCTATCTGCTCGGGGCGGGACTGACGCTGGCGGCAGGGCTCATCGCCGCGCGCTACGGCGTCGCCGCCGAGCGCAAATCCCTGGAAGATGTGGCAACCCCGTTATCGGCCGCGGACTGACTACTCGTCGCGGTAGACGCGCTCGCGGCGCTCGTGACGCTCCTGCGCCTCGACGCTCAAGGTGGCGATGGGCCTGGCATCGAGCCGTTTCAGGCTGATGGGCTCGCCGGTTTCCTCGCAATAGCCGTAGGTCCCGTCGTCGATGCGCTCGAGCGCCGAATCGATCTTGGCAATCAGCTTGCGCTGACGGTCGCGCGCCCTGAGCTCGAGCGCCCGCTCGCTCTCGGACGTCGCGCGATCGGCGATGTCGGCATGCTGCTCGGAGTCGTCCTGCAGATGCTGCAACGTCTCCTTGGTCGAACGGAGGATCTCGTCGCGCCAGTTGAGCAGCTTGCGGCGGAAATAGGCCCGCTGCTCATCGCCCATGAACGGCTCATCGTCCAATGGCCGATAATCTTCGGGGAGTGTCATTTTTTTCTTCGCAGTCGCCATGAGAGTCATATCCAGACGTATCCAATCGTCGTTGGGCTCGTCGCCTACTCCCTGTTTGGCCCCGCTTCGTCAGCGGCCCCGCCGGGCTGCCCCGTATTTACGGAAGCGAGTCGACAAGTCAAGACAGCACCTGCGCTTGACAAATGCTGTTCGCATCTTCTGCGCCGGCATTGCAAATCCGTCATATTTTTGAAGGAGTGCCTCGACTTGCACCGCTCGTTTGTTGTGCAATGCGGGCAGGCCGGGGATTTCGCGGCTCCCGTGCCGCTCTTCCTTCTCACGACATAGCGCGCTATGAGGCGCATGGCACGGGGGGCCAGAGCGCAAAGGACGTCTTAAAGCGTGCCGATCTCAACCTACACGCATGCCGCCGGTGATGCCGTTCGCAATATCGGCGACTTCGCCTCGGGACTCGTCACGCCGACCGTGAGGCTCGGCGTCACCGGACTCGCGCGCTCCGGCAAGACCGTGTTCATCACCGCGCTCGTCCACAATCTTATCGCCAGCGGCCGCCTGCCCTTCTTCGACGCGGCGGCGCAAGGGCGTCTGTTGCGCGCCTATCTCGAGCCGCAGCCCGACGAACTCGTACCCCGCTTCGAATATGAGAGGCATCTCGCCGCTCTCACCGCCGATCCGCCGCGCTGGCCGGAGAGCACGCGCCGCATCAGCCAGCTGCGCCTGACGCTCGAATATGCCTCGACGAAATTCTGGAAACGGCAATTGGGACGCGAGCGCCTGCATATCGACATCGTCGACTATCCGGGCGAATGGCTGCTCGACCTGCCGCTGCTGCAGCTCGACTATGCAGCGTGGTCGCGCGCGGCCATCGAACAAGCCCGCGCGCCCGAGCGGAAAACAGCGGCCAAGGATTGGCATCATGCGCTCGCCACCGCCGATCCGGCAGCGCCGGCCGACGAGGCGGAAGCGGCAAAGCTGTCTAATCTGTTCAAGGCGTATTTGACCGCGGCGCGGTCGGATCAATACACGCTGTCGACGCTGCCCCCGGGGCGCTTCCTCATGCCGGGCGATCTGGAAGGCTCGCCGGCGCTGACCTTTGCGCCGCTCGACGCCAAGGACGCGACGAGCTTTCCGCGCGGCTCGCTGTGGGCGCTGATGGAACGGCGCTACGAAGCTTACAAAAGCTACGTGGTGCGGCCGTTTTTCCGCGATCATTTCTCCCGGCTCGACCGCCAGATCGTGCTCGTAGACGTGCTCGCCGCGCTAAATGGCGGCCATGCGGCAGTCAACGATCTCGAACGCGCTATGACCGAAATCCTCGAATGCTACCGCGCCGGCGCCAACTCGCTCTGGTCCAACCTGTTCGCTCCGCGCATCGACCGCATCGTGCTGGCCGCCACCAAGGCCGATCATCTGCATCACGAGAGCCACGACCGGCTCGAGGCAATCCTCGCGCTGCTCACCGACAAGGCGATGGGCCGGGCGCGCTATGGCGGCGCCGAGGTAAAGGTGCTGGCGCTCGCCGCGGTGCGCGCAACCCGCGAAGGACAGGCCAAGCGGAACGGTGAGACGCTGCCCTGCATCGTCGGCTATCCCCTGCCCGGCGAAAAGATCGGACGCCGCGTCTTCGACGGCAACGAGGCCTTCGCCATCTTCCCGGGCGATCTTCCGGAAGACCCGAAAAAAGCGCTGCAAGGCTGGCAGACCGAGGCCGGCGAGATGCGCTTCGTGCGCTTTCGCCCGCCCGACCTGGTGGCGCTCCCTTCCGGCGGCTTCGCGCCGTTCCCAAATATCCGGCTGGACCGGGCCATCCAGGCTCTGATCGGAGACCGCCTCGAATGACCAAGAGCCCGAAGCGCAAGCCCGCGTCGTTCCGGGTCGAAGACGTCGAGGTGTTCGTGCCGCCGGAACCGGCCATCCCGGCGGAAGAGCGCGCGCTGCCTGTGCCACAGGTCCGCGCCCTGCCCGATCTCAGCCGCGGCTTGCGCTGGGGCAGCATTCTTCTTGGCGCGCTGGGCGGCCTCGTCAGCCTGATCGCCTCGCTGTGGCTGTACGACTGGGTGCTGGCGCTGATCGCAAGGGACGATTGGATCGGCTGGGCGGCGGTCGGGCTGCTCGGACTCGTCCTTTTCGCACTTCTCATGATTGTCATCCGGGAAGTCGCGGGCCTGCTGCGTCTCGGCCGCCTCGGCAAGATCCGCCATGAGGCCGACAGCGCCGCAAGGCAGAACGACAAGGCGCTCGCCATCGACGTGACCCGGCGCTTGAAGCGCTTTTACGCCGGACGCCAGGATCTCGCCTGGGGCTTGGAGCGGCTGGCCGAGCACGAGCACGACATCATGAACGCGGAGGAGTTGCTGCGGCTGGACGAGCGCACGCTCATCGCACCGCTGGACCCGATCGCCCGCAGCATCGTCGCGGCCGCCGCCAAGCGCGTCTCGGTGGTCACCGCGGTCAGCCCCAACGCCGTCATCGACATGATGTTCGTCGCCGCGCAGAACCTTCGCATGCTGCGCAAGCTCGCCACGCTCTACGGCGCGCGGCCCGGCACGCTGTCCCTGCTCAAGCTGGCGCGCATGGTGGTGACGCATATCGTCCTGACCGGCGGCATCGCGCTCGGGGACGACGTGCTCCATCAAGTGATCGGTCACGGTCTGACGGCGAAGCTTTCGGCGCGGCTCGGCGAAGGCGTGTTCAACGGCGCGCTCACCACGCGCATCGGCATCGCCGCAATCGATGTGTGCCGCCCGCTGCCTTACGTGGAGCAGCAGCGTCCACGCTTCCGCGAGATGGTCGCCGAGGTCGCCGGTCTCGGAAATATCGGCCGATCAGCTTAAGAGCTTGCAGCCGTCCACGGCGACAGTCTGGGATTGGCCGTCGTCGAATGTCAGCGTCACCGCGATCTCGTCGGCGCAGGCCAAGCCGCCGGCGCTGATGCGGAAGCCGCTCGCCTGATCGCTCGAGGCTTGCGACTGAGGCCGGATGGCGGGCGTGCTGAAAGCGTAAGACACGCCGACCAGGCGCCGCTTCACGCTGGCGGGCGGCTCGAGCCACAGCTCGAAATGATAGAGCGGCCGGGCGCGATCGACACCTTTGAATTCGGTGGCCTTGGCCCTCATCCAGGTCTCCACCTGACCGCCCTTTGGCAGATCGATGGGGGGACCGAGGGCCGCGACCGCCTTGGCCGTGGCTCGCACCGGGACCGGCTTAGGCTTCAGCGGAGAAAACGGCACCGGCTCGATGGCATCCCAAGGCAGCACCTCGCTGACCTTCGAAAATGCCCCGAACGCCTTGGGCTCCGCTTCGTCCTTCTTCGACTTCGGCGGGCGGTTCCAGATGAGCTCCCGCGGAATTTCGCTCAAGCCTTCGAGGGTCGGCTCGGTGCTGCGTGGCGGGACGGCCGACGGGACGGTTGCCAGCGCCATCGCCAGCAGGCGGCTGGCCGGTGTGGGCTCAGCGGTGACGTCCGCGGCCATCGGCGCGGGCTGCGCCGCTGGCGCAAATCTCGACTGGGCGAATTTTGTGTAGGGACGCTTTGACCGCGCAAATTTGGAAACGACAGTCTCGCCGCCGGGCGCGGCTGATGCCGCCTGAACGGCGCGGCTTTCGTCAGCACCGGGAGAAAAGAGGATATAGACGCCGATCGCCAGCAACGTTGCCATAGCGGCCAGACCGGCAAGCGGTCGGGCCGCGAGCGTTGCAGGCAGCCCCGCACGCAGTCCCGCAGGCAGCGTCGCGCGCAGTCTCGCACACAGTCTTCGACCGATCGTGCGCAGGGGCGCGAAGCCCTTCACGAACGGCATGGTTATGGCCGCAAGACGCCGCATGAATTGCACCACCCCCCCCTCTTGGTGAAACCTATCATAACCATCCGGGTGGGTCAGAAAAACGGCGGCGCCCCCGCGCAAATGGCGGCTTTCCAAGGGTGCGGCGCGGTTGCGGCAACAGGCCTCAGTCCGTCAAACCCGCGTCTGCGTAGAGCCCGGTTTTGCACGCTTCGGTGGATAGCGGGGATAATCGTGGGCTTCCGGATGCGCGGCTCAAACGTTGATGTATCCTCCTCATTGTGAGTTGGCCGGGTGTGGAAGGTGCCGCCGGAGAAATCCAGAAGCACCGGGAAACGGTCGGAAGGCTCGCGAGGGCAAGGCAAGCCCGAGGTCGTCCACAGCCATGGACGGCTCAAGGCGGCGGAAGCGAGACGCAAAGTGCCACGGTCTAGCGACCTCGTCGCAGTACCGTGCGGCGAAATCGACAGGGTTCTTTGCGCCCCCTACTCCACCGCTAACCCGGCTCCGGTCCGGCCAGGGCAAGAGCCGCGTCGTAGCAACGCGACGTTAAACAAGGACCGTGGTCGGGTCACGGCGCCGCTTTGTGGGAGACCATGGGGCGTAGCGCGTGGCCTGGGGCCGAAAGGTCTCGCGGCGCCGACGGATCGTCCCGAACGGGCGTGAAGGCGACATCGCAACAGGGAGGCGGGGCCCCAAAGCTCCGCCTTTCTTGTTGTGTGCGAAGCTTGTTATCGCATCCCCCTTTAGCTCACCGGGCCGGACCGATAAGATCGCCCGCCCATGAGAGCCCCCCGCCACCATGCCCTGCGGTTCGCCGCCCTTGCCGCCACCGTCGCGCTGGCGCTTGGCCTGCTCGCGGCCTGCGGCACCGTGAACCGCATGAAGGGGCCCGAGGACGGCGCCTCGACCGAGACGGAAGCGCGCCAAGTCGCACCCGACGATCCGCTGGCAAGACCGACGCAAGTCGGCTGGACGTCGGCACGGGCCACGCGCTGCGGCTTCATCTTCAGCCCGGAGCAACTGCGCGCGAATTTCCTGGGGGCGGAACAGGCGATGGGGCGCTCGCCGGCGGAAATGCGGAAGATCGAGAAGGCCTACGACTACACGCGCGAGTCCGTGCTTCACACGATCAACGACAATCCCGGCTACTGCAATAAAGAGCGGACCGACGCGATTCGGCTCGACCTCAACCGCTATCTCGCCGGCGACTACACACCCAAAGCGCGCATGGCGCGCTAGCCACCGCTGTTCAGCGCGCCGTTCACGGGCGTAAAGGGTCTCGATGCCGCGCGGAGCGGCAGAAGGGGCTCGAGTTTGACCTTGGTGGCGAGGCGCATCAGCACCGTGTCCTCGACGTCCCCGGCCAACAGATAGGCGACGCCGCCTTCCGCCCAGGTTACCGTGCCGATGGAGCCATACTGCTCCGCCGTGAGCGTGTCGTCGCCCTCCCCCTTCTTGGCATAGAGGGCAAGCGGGCCGCCGCGCGAGCCGAGATACAGAATCTGAGTCACCGGCTCGTTGCCCGAACGCAGCGCTTGCGCGCGCACGAAACGGAATCCTTGCGGCTGGAGATTGGGAAGCTTGAGATTGACCCCCAAGATCTGCGCGAGCTGCAGGGTGACGAAATCGCGATTGGCTTGGCTCTCCAGTCCGACCTCGAGGCTGTCCCGGCTCAGCAGCGCGTGCGCCCGCGCCATTTGCTCTTGCCAACCCGGCGCCTCGGACACGCCTTGCGGGGCCCCTGTCTCGACCTGCGGTGGCGCCATGATGCTGGGCAGAGATAGCGGCCAGCCGTAACCGGCGATGGCCAGGAGCAGCGCCGCGACGATCCCGATTGCGGCAAGCGCCATCTTGGCGGTGCGCCACTCGATCACAATACCGTCCGGCGCCGGCGCGGACACCGCGGACACGTCCATCTCTTCGCCGGCCAAGATCGCCTCGAAGGCGGCCTCCAAGCGGGCGTGCGCATGCTTCAACGCATCGACGCGGGCGGCAATGACGTCGTCTTGATCGAGAACCTTCTCCACCGCGCGGGTTTGTTTGCGCGCGAGCTGTCCGTCGACATAGGCCACGAGGAGTTCGTCGCTGAGTTCGGTCATAGTGAGCCTCTGAGCCCTTCGGGATAGAGGGTTTCGACGATTGCCGCGGCCGGCGCCGGTGGGCGGGCGCTCAGCCGGTCGGCAAGTGCGGCGCTAATGCGGACGAGGCGCGCGGCGATGGTGTCGGGCGCGACGTCGAGCACGCGGCCGGCGTCCTCATGGTTAAACCCTTCGCCATACACAAGCAGCAGCGTGAGCCGTTGTTGCGCCGGCAGGCCGGCGAGGAAGGCCGCGACCGGCGCATCGAGATAGCCGTCGACCTCCGGATAGAAGAGCTCGGCGAAACGCGCGTCGTCGATCTTGGCCTGCGCGACGGGCAAGGCATGACCGCGAAGCTCAAAAAGCCACTGCCGGTAGATCTCGGCGAAGGCCCACACATCGAGAGACGTGCCGCGCTGATACCGATGCTGTTCGTCCAGCATGCAGCGCAGCGCGCGGCCGAGCAGGCTCGTGCCCTCGTCGCGCGCGCCGACCAAGACATCGGCGAAACGCTTAAGCCTCGGCATCATGGCAACGAGGCCCGGTCGTATGGAGTCGTGAAAGTCTTGTGCCTGCACTTGTTGTTCCCCGCCGCTCGGGTCCGTGCTGGCCTTGGCGCGGGTCCCCCTCGCGAATCAATAGGATAGCACATTCGACAGACGGCAGCGCGGGGGCGGCGCGGCAGACCGTCCAAAAAGCGCTTGCTTCATGAGCCAACCGTGCCCAATCTTTACGCAAGAGGGGGAAATTACGTATGACGGTCGTGCCCCACGGCTCTGATCAGACGGAAGCGCAATCCACCCCACAGCCGCGGCCGGGGAATGGGGTTGCGGCGAGTGCCGTCACGCGTCCCACGGACGCGGCCCCGAACGCCGTTGCGTCGAACCGTGGCGCGTGGCGCAATCGCTTGGCCGGGCGTATCGCCGAGATCGCCGAGATCGCCGACAAGACGTCGCACCAAACCAAGCAAGCAACCAGGACAGGCATCGCACGCGCCGCCGAGATCGGCCGGGGCAACGTGCTGCCCGAGATCGAGCGCACCGGCGCCAAGCTGAAGGAGCATGCGCGCCCCGAGCAGATGAAGAAGGACTATCGCGACATTCTTCACCGGCTCCACGAGCGCGTGCTCGACCCGCCCAAAGAGCAATTGTTCTTCGTGCCGACCAAAGATCCTGTCGCGCTTGCCGGTCTGACGGTGCGCGGCGCGAACAAGGCGCACGGTCGCGACTACCGCCCGTCGCCGTGCCAGCTGGTGCAATGGACGTTGGCGGCCATCGACTACGACTTTTCGCGGCTGACCTTCGTCGATCATGGCGCGGGGCAAGGCCGCGTGGTGCTGCTCGCCTCGGAGCATCCCTTCGCCGCCATCGGCGGTATCGAGTTCGCCTCGGAATTGCACGATAACGCGGTGATGAATATCGCGCAGTACCCGCGCTCGCGCATGCAGTGCCGCAACGTGGAATGTGTGCTCGAGGATGCAAGCCAGGTCGGGCCGCCGGACAGCGAGGCCATCCACTATTTCTTCAACCCGTTCTCGCGCGAGGTCTTCGCCGAGGTGCTCCACAATCTCGTGGTGTCGTACCGGGAGCGGCCGCGGCGGCTTTATCTCATTCTCATCGATCCGGTGGCGACCGACCTGGTCGACGACAGCGGCGTGTTCGCGCGGATGGAACTTCCCTGGCAGGAGCGCCTGAAGATCCGGCTGTTCAGCCCCTACGACGTCGCGATCTACCGCTCGCTCGCTTGAGCGCTCACTTCACGCCGAGCTTCTTTTGCAGGCTCGACGACGAGGTGGTGTACTGGAAGATCAGCTTCTTATCCGGATAGATATATTTGTGGATCTGCTGGGCCATGAGCGCGCCCTCGTGGAAGCCCGACAGGATGAGCTTCAGCTTGCCCGGATAGGTGTTGATGTCGCCGATGGCGAAGATGCCCTTCTCGCTCGTCTCGAACTTCTCCGTATCGACCGGGATCAAATTCTCGTCGAGACTGAGGCCCCAATTGGCGACCGGGCCGAGCTTCATGGTGAGCCCAAAAAACGGCAGAATCACTTCGACCGGCTGTTCGAACGTTTCGCCGTCGGGGCCCTTGACGGTGGCCGCGGTGAGCTGACCGTCGGCGCCGTGCAGCGCCGTGACCTGGCCGAGCTTGAAGGCGATGTTGCCGCTCTCCACGAGGGCGAGCATCTTCTGGACCGAGGCGGGCGCGGCGCGGAACTCCGAGCGCCGGTGCAGCAGCGTCAGCGACTTGGCCACAGGCTGCAGATTCAAGGTCCAGTCGAGCGCGGAATCGCCGCCGCCGACGATGAGCACGTCGCGGTCCCTGAAGGCATCCATCTTGCGCACCGAATAGAACACCGAGGTGCCCTCATAGGCTTCGATGCCCGGAAGTGGCGGACGCTTCGGGGTGAAGGAGCCGCCGCCCGCGGCGATCACCACCACCTTGCTTTCGAAGACGGTGCCGACGTCGGTCGTGAGGCGGAAGCCGCCGTCGATGCGATCCAGCGCGTCGACCCGCTCGTTGAAGTGGAACTCGGCGCCGAACGGCTTGATCTGCTCCATGAGCTTGTCGGTCAGCTCCTGGCCCGTGACCACGGGGAGCGCCGGCACGTCGTAGATCGGCTTTTCGGGATAGAGTTCGGCGCATTGGCCGCCGGGCCGGTCGAGGATGTCGATCACATGGGCTTTGACGTCGAGAAGCCCGAGTTCGAACACGGCAAACAGGCCCACGGGCCCGGCCCCTATGATGACCGCATCGGTCTTGATCACATCCGCTGACATAGCGCCTCAGAACTGTTTTTCGGGAATTCGAACCTTTAGCCCATCGAGGGCGTCGGTCACCTTAATCTGACAACTCAGCCGGCTCTCCGGGCGGATGTCGAAGGCAAAATCGAGCATGTCTTCTTCCATCTGCTCCGGCTGTCCGGTCGCCTCGCGCCACGCCTCGTCGACGTAGACATGGCATGTCGCGCAGGCGCAGGCACCACCGCATTCCGCCGCAATGCCGCGGATGGAGTTCTTCACGGCAGCCTCCATCACGGTCATGCCGGGCTCGGCCTCGACCGTGTTTTCGGTCCCGTCGTGTTGAATAAAAGTGATCCTGGCCATGACGTTTGGCGGGCTCTTAAGCTGATCCAATCTCGGGAGTCGGGCAGCGGCGGGAAGCCCGCGCGCCCGGAGGAAGAGCGCGGATGGGGGCCGACCCGCCCGCAGCCCGTGCTCTATAAGGCAATTGATTGTGAGACTCCAGCGCCTTGCGGTGCTTTGTCCCGATCGGTGTTCAGCCCTTGTCGAGCAGCGAGACGATATAGGCCTCCGCCTCGCGCAGCGAGGTCTCGATCTCGGTGATCCGGGCGGCGCGGAATTGGGTGAGACCGTCGCCTTGCAGCGCCTCGGCCCGCTCGGCGGCCTTGGCCGCGCGCCACGCGCCGATCGCGCTCGCCGACCCTTTCAGGGAATGGGCAGCGTCCTTCCAGGCCTTGTCCGACATGGCCGCGCGAAGCTGCTCCAGACAGAGCACCGACTGGGTGCAGAAGAGCTCCAGCACTTCGCGCTCAAGGTCCCGCTCGCCAAGCGTGTAGCGCGAGAGATGCACGAGATCGACGGGCCGTTTACCCGGCCCTCCGTCCGTGCTCCCCGGATCCGGGGCCGTAACTCTTGCGACCTGCTCGCTCGCCATGAGGCTGTCTCCGCTCTAATCATGCCCTCAGCGCCGCTCGCGAGGGCTCGACCAGGATGGCTTCGTGACGCGGCGCAAAAACGTCGAAAACGCCGCTCATGGAGCCAGTTAAGTGTCCCGCAACGGGAAACCACCCATAGAGGGCAACCGGACGGTCTCACCACTAGCCGATTCGCCTTTCGGGCGCAGTAAATTAGCGCTGCGTTCCTAAGGACTTATGGGGCGTTAACCCAAGCTTTCGATTCAGCTTTTTTTAGCCCTAAAAATTCGTTAACGATGTTGGGAGAGGGGGAAAAGCGTTGGGGGCTCTTCCGGTTAGTGTTTCTTGCCGGAGGTATATGCGGGGGCCCCGCGGGACGCGATGCGCCGCCGGGTGGCGGGGTTTGGGTCTGACGGCGCACATTTCTCCCATTTTTGATTAGAGTCTAGTGGTGCGAGGAACGCGTTATGGCGCAGGAACAAGCAAAGTCGCCTCCTGGGAAAGCGACGCCAGAAGCCAAAGACGAAGTCAAAGGCCCTCTGGAAGCGATGATGCAGAGCAATAAGGACCGGGCGAAGTCCGACGAGGCGCCGATCCTGGAGCGTGGCTCTGAACTCCCGAGACGCTCTACCTTGGCCGACCGGCTCAAAGCCGAGCAGCGCAAGCGCGAAGAGCCCAAGCGCGAAGAAGCGAAAGCCCAAAATTTCCGGCGCGAAGAGACTTTCAAGCGCGACGAGCGGCGCGAAGAGGAGGCGGCCAAGCCGGCCGAATTCTCCGACACCACCGCCGGCGCCCCCTCGCCCAAACACCTGACCAGGACCCGCCGTCCGGCAGGACCGCCGCCGCAACGCCGGCTGTCGGCACCGGCCAATGACGATGTCCCCTCCATTGGCGGTCTGATCTTCGCCCTGCAGCAAAGGCCTTCGCGCACGCCGTTCCTCGTGGCGCTAGCGGCCTCCGTCGCCTGGTTCCTCATCGGCGGCATCTTTGCCTATGGCGTGATCTCGAACCAAGCCGCCGGCGACGGACTCCTCAGCGCCGCAGCGCTGTCGGCCGCGGCCGCCCTCCTCGTTCCGATCATCATCTTCTGGTTCCTGGCGCTGCTCGTATGGCGCGCGCAGGAGCTGCGCCTCATGGCTTCGGCGATGACCGAGGTCGCCGTCAGGCTCGCCGAGCCCGACAGGATGGCCGAACAGTCGGTCGCGTCGGTCGGCCAGACCATCCGGCGCCAAGTTGCGGCGATGAACGATGCCATCTCCCGCGCCATCGGACGAGCCTCCGAGCTCGAAGCCATGGTGCATAGCGAGGTCGCCGCGCTCGAACGCTCCTATGGCGAAAACGAGCTTCGTGTCCGCGGCTTGATCAACGAGCTTGCCACCGAGCGCGAGGCCCTGACCAACAACAGCCAGCGGGTCAGCGAGGCGTTGAAGGGCGTGGGCGCCCAAGTCGCCCGCGACATCTCCAACGCCAGCGGCACGATCGACAAGAAGCTTTCCGAACGCGGCGCCCAGCTCACCGAGTTGCTCGTGACGCGCTCCAGCGAAGCGGCCGAGCAGGTACACAAAGCTCAAGCCAAAGTCGCCGAAGCGGTGCCGGGCTTGCTCGAGCGGCTGACCAAGGAGCAAGGCCGCCTCACCAAGGTCATCGACGGCGCCACGCAAAACCTCACCGCGCTCGAAACGGTGGTGGCACAGCGGACCACGGCACTCGACAACACCATGAAGGAGCGCACCGAAGCTCTGCAGGGCTCGCTGGCCGAGCGCATCAAGGGGCTTGAGAATTCCGTCGCCCAGGGCGCCATCGTCCTCGACAAGACGCTCAAGGACCGTACCGACGCCTTCACCACGGCCATCACCCAGAATGCCGGTGCTCTCGACAAAACCATGAAAGAGCGCGCCGAAACATTCGTGGCCGAGATCGGCAAGAGCACGTCGGTGCTCGACAAGGCGCTGAAAGACCGCACCGACACCTTCACCGGCCTCGTCGCCGAGGGCGCCGTCACCCTCGACAAGACGCTCACCGAGCGCACCGCGGCCTTCACCAACGTGGTCGCCGAGAGCGCCGTCACGCTCGACAAGACTCTGAAGGACCGTACCGCAGCCCTCACCAACGTGGTGGCCGAGAGCGCCGTCACCCTCGACAAGACGCTCACCGAGCGCACCGCGGCCCTCACCAACGTGGTGGCCGAGAGCGCCGTCACCCTCGACAAGACGCTCACCAAGCGCACTGCAGCCTTCACCAACG
>DATKYG010000078.1:0-5236 GCA_035528655.1 Methyloceanibacter sp. | reverse complement strand
CGGCTCCATGAAGATGCGCGAGGAGATCGACGCCATGCGCACGCTCGGCATCGATCCCATGGATACGTTGGTGCTGCCGCGCGTGCTGGCGCTCGTCGTGGCGCTGCCGCTGCTCACCTTTCTCGGCGACATCATGGGACTTGCCGGCGGCGGCGTGATGGCCTTCGGCGTGCTCGGCCTCGATATGTCGACCTATATCGACAAGTTGCACGAGGCGGTGGACTTCCAGCATTTCATGGCCGGCATGATCAAGGCGCCGTTTGCCGCTGTTATCATTGGCCTTGTCGGCTGCCTCGAAGGCCTGCGCGTGGAGGGTAGCGCGGAGTCGCTGGGCACGCATGTGACAAGCGCGGTGGTCAAGGCGATCTTCCTGGTGATCATTCTCGACGCCATCTTCGCCATGTTCCTATCGGGGATCGGGGTGTGATCGTCGACAACGGACGAGAGGTGGTCATCCGCGTGCGCGGGCTCGCCAAGAGCTTCGGCAGCCATCAGATTTGGGACGGGCTCAACCTCGACGTCTATCGCGGCGAGATCCTCGCCATTGTCGGCGGCTCCGGCCAGGGCAAGTCGGTCCTGATGCGGGTCATCACCGGCCTGGTGACGCCGGACGCGGGCGATGTCGGTCTGTTCGGGCAGGATGCCAAGACGCTCACCCCGCAAGCCCGCCTCGACATCGAGAAGCGTTGGGGCCTCCTGTTCCAGGACGGCGCGCTGTTCTCCTCGCTCACGGTGCTGCAGAACATCCAGGTGCCGATGCGCGAGCATCTCGACCTGCCGCAATCGATGATGGACGATCTGGCCTTTCTCAAGCTGACGATGGTGGGCTTGCCGCCGGTGGCCGCGCATAAATTTCCCTCCGAGCTGTCGGGCGGCATGAGGAAGCGGGCGGGGCTGGCCCGGGCGCTCGCGCTCGACCCCGAGATCGTGTTCTTGGATGAGCCCACGGCCGGTCTCGACCCGATTGGCGCCACCGACTTCGATCACCTAATTCGTAAGTTACAACAGACACTTGGGCTGACTGTCTATATGGTGACCCACGACCTTGATACCATCTTCACGGTGTGCGACAGGGTGGCGGTGCTGGCCGACAAGAAGATCGTGCGCACCGGCTCGCCGGCGGAATTGCAGGCCCAGCCCAATCACCCTTGGATCAAGGACTATTTCTGCGGGGAGCGGGCTCGCGCCGCGAGCCCGACCGAGCAGCGGCGGCTGATTGTCTAATGGCGCGTGTGTGTTGAGGGTCCGATGGAAACCAAAGCCAACTATTTGATGATCGGCGGCTTCGTGCTGGGCGTGCTCGCCTTCGCCTTCATCTTCATTTTCTGGATCAGCAATTTCGCCGGCGGCGGCACGCGCTATCTCATCGTGTTCGAGAATTCGGTCGCCGGGCTCACCTCGGGCTCGAGCGTGGGCTTCAACGGCATCAAGGTCGGCGAGGTGCAGTCCTTTGCGCTCGACCCGGAAGACGGCCGCAAGGTGCAAGTGCTCATCAGCATCAACGACGGGACCCCGGTGCGCGAAAACAGCCGCGCGAGCATTCAGTCGCTCGGCCTGACCGGCGGCAGCGGCATCCAGATCACGCCGGGCACGCCTGACACGCCTCTGCTGGTGGCAACGGCCGAGAATCCTATTCCGACGATCCCAGCCAGCCGCGGGTCGGGTCAGGGCCTGTTCGATGCCGCGCCCGCGGCGCTGAACAACGCCAACGTGTTGCTCAAGCGGGTCGACGATCTCGTCGCCGAAAATGAGAAGGCGATCACGACGACGTTGGCCAATCTCCAGCAGTTCACCACCATGCTGAATGAGAAGAATGCCGAGATCGGACAGATGGTCGACGATGTGAGCCAGGGCGCACAGTCCTTCAAGTCGCTGAGTAGTAAGCTTGAAGTCTCGCTCGGGGATAACATGGACGGCCTGACCCGCCAGGCCAAGGAAAGCATGCAGGAGTTCAGTGCCACCATGCGCGAAGGCCGCCGCGCGGCAGCAACACTGAATCGAGTTCTTGAGAAGTTGGAAGCAGATCCCCGGGGCTTTTTGCTTGGTGGATCACAAGTGCCGGAATACACTCCACGTGGTCAATAAGGCACTTCAAATGGCTAGCGAAGTGCCGCGCAACAGGGGGCGATCGGAGATGTCTCGGTCGGCGCCATTTCTTGCCGCGGGCTTGATTTGCCTGGGCCTAGCCGGTTGCGCCATCGCCGGCGGCGGTGGCGGCCACGCACCGAATACCTACGATCTCGTCGCGCCTCGAAGCTTCGCCGGCAGCACCCGGAGAGCGCCCTGGCAGCTCGTCGTCTATGAGCCCTTGGCCGTACATGCGCTCGAGACCAACCGCCTGATGGTGCGTCCCCGGCCGGACCAGGTCTCCTATTATAAGGGTGTCGCCTGGAGCGACCGCCTGCCGCGGCTCGTCCAGGCTCGCATGATCGAGAGCTTCCAGAACTCCGGCGCCGTCAAGGCGGTCAGCGCCACCACTGGGCAATTCGGTCTCGCCACAGAGCTCCGCGCCTTCCAGGTCGATGTGTCGAGCGGCAAGGCCGCGGCTGAGGTCGACATCTTTGCCAAGCTGATCAATACCAGCTCGGGCCGGGTGGTCGCCACCAGGGGCTTCAGTTCCCGCGTGCCCGCCACCACCGACAAGCCCGACGACGTCATCGCCGCGCTGAACCAGGCCTTCACCGAAGTGCTGCAAGACATCACCGGCTGGGTCTCGGCCCGCCGCTAGGACTTCCTCACAAGCAGCGACTTAAAATCGCGGCCGGCGTCTCAGCCGCGCGGCCCATGGCGCTGAAACGACTCTCAAAAAGTAAAGACCCCCGCGTCCCAGTCAGGGAGGAGGGGGCCTTCGTTTTTGGGGAGCCTGACCTGTTGGGGGAGCCCGGCTCGGCGTTGCGGCTTTAGCGCAGGCGGCCGCTCGCGTGCGACAGCAGCAGATAAACGCGCCCGGTCTCCGACGTCAGATAGTTCTGCAGCATGTGACCGGTCGGGTCGGACTGTTCGGCTTCACCGAGCAGACGCTCGAAGTCGCCGATATAGCGGTCGACGGTGTTCCGGAACTCGCCCTCACGGTCGTAGCGGCCCGAAATCTCCTCGAAGGTCGCCTGGCCGTCATAGGTGTAGATGTGCCGTCCCAGCACACCTTGCTCGCCGGCCCGCATGCGGTGCCACACCTCGGCCGCCGTGCGATGGTCGATCGCGCGCGACAATTCGTCGATGCGGAGCTGACCGGCGCCGGCAGGGGCCGCGCGGCCGCCGCCATAGCTCTGACCGCCGTAACCCTGGCCGCCGTAAGGATCGGGCTGCTCGGCGGCGCGGGTGAGCAGTTCGCCCATGGAGCGGTTGCCAGGGCCGACTGCGCCCGAGATCTGGTGGGCGAGGCCGCCGGCGGCCTGGTCGAGATCGGCCGCGTCATGCGGCGCCGACACCTGACGTCCGCGTGCATCGAAGCGCGGCAGCGGCGGCAATCCGTACTCGCCACCCGTCCGGCTTTCGTCGGCTTGCGGCGGGAAGGCCTGGGGCCGGGCTTGCGGCTGCGGCTGTTGCGGCGGCGCCCGGTAAGGATCGGCGCCGCTTCCCATGGTTGCCGCGGACGCGCTCACCCGTGACAGGCTCGGAGTAAGGGCCTCGATCTCGCGGAACTGGTCGGTAAGCGCCTTGCGGATCGCGGCGGTCGCTTGCGCGGTCTGCTCGGGCAGCGTGTCCATCCGCTTCTGCATATCCACGCGCAGACTGTCGAGATCGGTCGCGGTCTGCCGCGCCGCCTCGCGCATGCCGCGCGAGGTATGATCGAACTGCCCGCGCATCTGCTCGAGCTGCTTGCCGATCTGCGTGATGACGGTCTCGAAGCTGCCCTTGAGGTCGGTGACCGCGCGGGCCGTGTGGGCTTGCGCCTCTTCACGCAGCTTCTCGATCTGGGCGAGGGCCT
Organism: Methyloceanibacter sp.; assembly: GCA_035528655.1. Lineage (GTDB taxonomy): Bacteria > Pseudomonadota > Alphaproteobacteria > Rhizobiales > Methyloligellaceae > Methyloceanibacter. The sequence goes on along the minus strand of DATKYG010000078.1, from coordinate 1,308 downwards.
GCTGCGCCTGGCCCGTGGTGTCGCGGCCGATCGCCGTGGTCACCTGCTTGGCCCGCGACTCGGCCTGGTTCAGCGCGCCTTCGACGATGCCGGCATAGTTGCCCATCATGCCGTCGAGCTCCTTGGCCTTGGTATTGACCGTGTGGAGCAGGCCGATGATGGACTGATGGCGGCCTTCCAGGATCGAGTCGATCTTGGCGTTCGAGGAATCGAGCGCCTTGGCCGCCGTGAGGATGGCTTGACCCTGGTTCTCGAAGCGCTGGGTGAGCCCATGGATCTGCTCGAGCAGCCCGCGGGAGACTTCGCGCAAATTCCCGGTCTGGCTGGTCAGGATGTCGACCGCCTCCTTGGACTGAGCGCCGACCTGTTCCGCCGTCTGCTGCATCATCTGCGAGTTGTTGGCGAGAACCTCGTTGAGCTGCGCCGTCTGCTTGCCGAAGGTTTCCCCGGCCAGGCGCGTGTGCTCGCCGAGCATCTTGTCGGTCTCGGCCGTGCGCTGGCCGAAGGTCGTGTCGATGGACTTGAGCCGTTCGGCAAGCGACGTGATCACCAGCTGCGTGCGCTCGCCCATGGTCTGGTCCAGCGCCGCGGTCTGCTGCGTGATGGCCGTCTCGAGGCCCTTTACCTTATCGAGCAGGGATTTGGTGAAGCTGTCGGCCCGTTCGGCCAATGTCCTGTCGAGCGCGATGGCGCCCTGGTTGACCGCCGAGGTGAACTGGGCCGTGCGATCGGCCAGGGTCTTGTCCACCGCATTGGCCCGGTCGTCGATCGTCGTGGCCAGCGCTGCGGTGCGCTCGGTGAGGGTGTTTTCGAAAGCGACCACGCCTTCCGAGACGACGCCCGTAAACGCATCGGTGCGATCGGAGAGCGTCTTGTCGAGGGTGACGGCGCTCTCGGCCACCACATTGGTGAGCGCCGCGGTCCGCTCGGTAAGCGTCTTTTCGAGCGTGATGGCGCCCTCGGCCACAACGTTGGTGAAGGCGGCGGTGCGCTCGGAGAGCGTCTTGTCGAGAGTAACGGCACCTTCAGCCACCACGTTGGTGAGGGCCGCGGTGCGCTCGGTGAGCGTCTTGTCGAGGGTGACGGCGCTTTCGGCCACCACATTGGTGAGGGCCGCGGTACGGTCCTTCAGAGTCTCGTCGAGAGTAACGGCACCTTCAGCCACCACGTTGGTGAAGGCGGCGGTGCGGTCTTGCAGCGTCTTGTCGAGGGTGACGGCGCTCTCGGCCACCACGTTGGTGAAGGCTGCAGTGCGCTCGGTGAGCGTCTTGTCGAGGGTGACGGCGCTCTCGGCCACCACGTTGGTGA
>DATKYG010000077.1:0-24431 GCA_035528655.1 Methyloceanibacter sp. | reverse complement strand
TCAGCCATCTCTGCGATCAGCCATGTGGATGGATCACTCTCACGTTTCGCCTCCGGCCGCTCAACCATGCTAATGAGCGCGAAGGACTTGTGAGCCTAGAGAACTGGTCTTAGCGCCCGAGCAATACAAGCCGCAAGGGCCCGCAACAAGGGAGCGTAGCGCGCGGTGAATTTGCTTCTGATCGGCGGCGGCGGACGCGAGCATGCGCTCGCCTGGAAGCTCAAGCAAAGCCCACTGCTTGATACGCTCTATTGCGCGCCGGGCAATGCGGGCATCGCCGAGGTGGCGGAGTGTATCTCGCTCGACGTGGCCGACCATGACGCGGTGGCGACGTCCTGCCGGGGCAAGGAGATCGGCCTTGTGGTGGTCGGGCCGGAAGCGCCCCTGGTCGCCGGTCTCGCCGACCATCTCACCGCCCAAGGCATTCCCGTATTCGGGCCGTCGAAAGCGGCGTCACAGCTCGAAGGCTCCAAAGGCTACACTAAGGATCTCTGCGCCGAGTACGGCATCCCCACCGCCGCTTACGGGCGCTTCCGGGAGGCGTCACCCGCCAAATCGCATGTGGCGGCGCAGGCCCTGCCCGTGGTGATCAAGGCGGACGGGCTCGCCGCCGGCAAGGGCGTGGTGATCGCCAATTCGCATTTCGAGGCTTACACGGCCATCGATGCCTGCTTCAGCGGGGCCTTCGGGGACGCGGGCGCGGAAGTCGTGGTGGAGGAGCATCTGAGCGGCGAGGAGGCGAGCTTCTTCGCCCTGGTGGACGGCGAGACCGCGTTGCCGCTGGCCACCGCCCAAGACCATAAGCGGGCCCATGACGGCGATACGGGACCCAATACCGGCGGCATGGGTGCCTATTCGCCGGCGCCGATCATGGACGAGACATTGTGCAAGCGTGTCATGGAGGAGATCATCACCCCCACGGTCGCCGCCATGAAAGCGCGGGGCACCCCGTTCAAGGGCGTGCTCTATGCCGGACTGATGATCAAGGACGGGGCGCCCAAGCTCATCGAATATAATGTGCGCTTCGGCGATCCCGAGACGCAAACGCTGATGATGCGCCTCAAGTCGGATTTGCTGCCGGCGCTGCTGGCCACGGCGCAAGGGGCGCTTGGCGGTGTCACGCTGGACTGGCACGACGAGGCTGCGCTCTGCGTGGTCATGGCGGCAAAGGGCTATCCCGGCGCGTACAAGAAAGACACCGAGATCACGGGGCTCGACGCGGCGGGCGCCGATCCTGACGTGGAGATCTTCCATGCCGGCACCAAGCGCGAGGATGATCGGGTCCTTGCCAATGGCGGCCGCGTGCTCGGGGTGACGGCGCGGGGGCCGGATATTGCCGCGGCGCAGGCCCGCGCCTATGCGGCGGTGGACAAGATAGACTGGCCAGGCGGCTTCTGCCGCCGCGATATCGGCTGGCGGGCGGTCACGCGCTAAACGCTCCGCGAGGCACAGCTAACGGCACTCTCGTTAGCGAGAGATTCATCTGGCTCCGGCAAAATGGACGACGTAGACGCGTTTTTGCCGTTTTCTGGTGATGAAGCGTTGCGAATTCATGATGACGTCACCATCTGCAAGTCATCTGGCGCCTCTCTGGAGAATCAAATGACGCACGACCTCCCCGTATCCAAGAAAACCCTGTGTGGTTTTATGGGGGTCACTGCGATTCTCTTTTACATCTGGCTGCTGACCTGGGCCGGCCCGCTTCACGCCGCGCCAGGCGTCGTCGCCGTGCCGCAAGGTCACGCCAGCCAAGTCGAACAGGCCAAGATCTTCCAGCGCGGCCGTACGCCACGATATCCCTATGCCGCCGGCGTCGGGCCTCGGGGTCGGCAGTATTATTTCGGCTTCGTGCCCTACGAGAAGGGCAATATCGAGATCCAGGCGCTGCAGCGCATGTATCCGGAAGCCAACTATCCGCCCGGCATGCGCTATTGGACGCCTGAGTCGAACTACTAGGCGCGCTCGTTCTTCCTCTTAGTTTCTGCTGACCGCCGGACAACGCGGCTGACGCGTTGTTGCGCCGTCCCTAGCCATGGCTATGCGTCCTCGCGGCGTCTTAGCGCGCCGCGCCGGGAGCGTAGTCGGGCGGCATTTCTATCAAATTTTATTCTACCGGATGCTGACATTTTTCAAGTATAGCAAGAGGTCAGGCACGACTTATTCGCTGCATTACTCAACGTAATATTAGGTCGGTGAAGGGATGATTTGGTCTCACCCCCATGGAGACTGATATGCGCCCCCTGATCATCACCCTTAGCTTCCTCGTTCTGTCCATGCCTGCGGCCTTTGCCGCCGAGAGCGTGGGGCAGCAATGGGAAGAGTCCCCTCCTCACCCATAAGCGGAACGGCACGCTGGCCGACCCCCGCCACGGCCAGAAATGCCTGTGGTCCAAGCAGCTCAATGGCTGCCTGTGGTACACGCCGGGCAAATGGGACCTGTATCTGCAGAATTAGGCCTTAGCCGCAGCCCCTAGCGCCGAGCGGCGAAGAAATCCTTGAGCAGGGCGGAGGCGTTGGCCTCGCCGATGCCGCCATAGACGTCCGGCGCGTGATGGCAGGTCGCCTGCTGGAAAAAACGCGGCCCGTGTTCCACGGCGCCGCCTTTTTCGTCGCCGGCACCGAAATAGAGCCGGCGGATGCGGGCGAACGAGATGGCCGCGGCGCACATGGCGCAAGGCTCCAGCGTGACATAGAGATCGCAATCGACGAGCCGTTCGCTGCCGAGCTTGGCGCAGGCCTCGCGGATGGCGAGCAATTCCGCGTGCGCGGTCGGATCGCGTAATTCCAGCGTGCGGTTGCCGGCGCGCGCCAGCACGTCCCCGCTGGCGCTCAGCACCACGGCGCCGATGGGCACCTCGCCCCGGTCCCGCGCCGCTTTGGCTTCCTCAAGCGCCAGGTCCATTGGGCGTTTGTCCATTGGCAGCTTATCCATTGGCCGCTTATCCATGGGGCGCTTGCTCGAGCCCCCCGCATCTGCATATCTCGCCGTCATGGTCGATAAACTGGTCGAGAAGCCAAGCCGGGGTCAAGCGGCCCCGAAAAAGGGGGCTGCGCCCGCGCCGCCGCAAGAGCCTATGCGCATCGCCAAGGCCATGGCCCATGCCGGGCTGTGCTCGCGGCGCGACGCGGAAAAATGGATCGAGGCGGGGCGCGTCGCCGTCAACGGTACGGTGCTGAAAACGCCGGCCCATGTGGTGGGCCCGGCCGATACCATCACCGTGGATGGGCAGCCGCTGCCGCAAGCCGAGCCGGCGCGGCTATGGCGCTACAACAAGCCGAAAGGGCTCGTCACCAGCCATAAGGACCCGCTGGGGCGCAAGACCGTGTTCGAGGCGCTGCCCGCCAAGCTGCCGCGCGTGGTGTCGATCGGCCGGCTCGACATCAACACCGAAGGTCTCCTCCTGCTCACCACCGACGGCGCGCTGGCCCGGCATTTGGAGCTGCCGAGCACCGGCTGGATGCGGCGCTATCGCGTGCGCGTGCATGGGCGGGTGACCCAGGAAGCGCTGGATAGACTGCAAAAGGGCATCACCATCGATGGGGTGAATTACGGTCCGGTCGAAGCCACGCTCGAACGGCAGCAAGGCACCAATCAGTGGCTGATGCTCGGCTTGCGCGAAGGCAAGAATCGCGAGGTGAAGCGCATCGCCGAACATCTGGGGCTCACCGTGAACCGCCTTATCCGCATTTCGTTCGGGCCGTTTGCCTTGGGCGATTTGGCGGCCGGCATGGTGGAAGAGGTGAAGCCGAAAGTGGTGGTCGACCAGCTCGGCGAAAAGCTCGCTGAGGCGTTCGGCCTGCGCCGCGGCCAGCTCGACCGGCAAGCGACACGCCGCCGCCGATGAGGATCATCACCGGCAAATTCAAAGGCGCACGTATCGAGGCGCCGACGGGGCTGACCACAAGGCCCACATCGGACCGGGTACGCCAGGCTTTGTTCAACGTGCTGGAGCACGGCGCGCCGGCCGTCGACTTCGACGGCTGCCGTGTGCTCGACCTGTTCGCCGGCTCCGGCGCGCTGGGGCTCGAGGCGCTGTCGCGCGGGGCGCGGTATTGCGTCTTCATCGAGGAGGATGCGGCCGCGCGGGCCGCCATCCGCCGGAATGTGGAAGCCTTGGGCCTCACCGGCGTCACCAAGATATGGCGCCGCGACGCCACCAGCCTCGGGCCCGCGGGCACGTTGGCCCCCTTCGATCTCGTCTTCTGCGACCCGCCTTACGCGCAGAGTCTGGGGGAACGGGCGCTCGCCTCCGCGGTCGAAGGTTCGTGGGTGGGCGCCGACGCCATCGCGGTGATCGAGGACCGTGCCGGCGTGGCGGTGACCTGGCCGCCACCCTTCGTGGAGATCGACCGACGCCACTACGGCACCACGGAGATCGGCATCGCCAAAGCCGGCGATTGACGGACATTGCGGCCTTAACCCTCTCCTGCGCGGAAATATGAGATACAACAGGCGTGGGAGTGGGGAGGCCGATGATTTTACGAGCGTTGCTTTTTGCGCCTTTGATCTTAGCCGGGGCCGCGGCGACGGACATCATCGAAGATCGCTTCACCTCGGGCGTATGGCAGGGCGACGCCAATTACGACAGCGACGGTCAGTTCACTGACTGCACCATGACGGCGGAATCGAAGCGGGGCGTGCTGCTCGGCTTCGTCATCAGCAAGGATTTCGACTGGGGGGTCGTCATCGCCGACGAGACCAAGACGCTCGAGGTGGGCAGCCGCAAGGCGGTGCTCTTGATCATCGACGGGCTCAACCCCATCGCCGCCGTGGCCAAGGTGGTGGACCAGCACGGCATACTCATCCCGCTCGAGAACTCCGACCCGATGGTCGAGGCGCTGCGCCACGGCAAGTCGCTCAGGATTGTCATCGACGGGGCGGAGTTCAGCTTCGAGCTGACCGATACGCGTGACGCCATCGCCGCGCTGGCGGCCTGCGTCACCGACCACGAGGGCACCTCGCGGGTCGAGCTTTAGCGTCCGCCCTAGCGCCGGGAAAACAGCTTCTCGATATCGCTGAGCTTGAGTTCGATATAGGTGGGGCGCCCGTGATTGCACTGGCCGGAGAAGGGCGTCTTCTCCATGTCGCGCAGGAGGGCATTCATCTCGTCGGGTGACAGCCTGCGCCCCGCCCGCACGCTGCCGTGGCAGGCCATGGTGGAGAGCACGTGATCCAGCCGGCCGGCCAGCAGGACGCTCCCCTCCCCGTCTTCTTCCGATTCGGCCAGTGCCGCCGCCAAGTCCGAGAGCAGCCCCTTGACGTCGCAATTGCCGAGCAGCCCGGGCACCTCGCGCACGACGATGGCCGCCTGCCCGAACGGCTCGATGACGAGCCCCAAATGCTCCAATGCGTCCGCCGCCACCACCAGCGCCGCCGCCGCATCGCCATCGAGCTCGACCACGTCGGGGATGAGCAGCATCTGGCGGGTAATGCCGCCATTGGCGTAGCTGCGCTTCAACCGCTCATAGACGAGGCGCTCATGGGCGGCATGCTGATCGACGATGACCAGCGCATCGCCGGTCTCGGCGATGATGAAGGTGTCTTGCACCTGCGCGCGGGCGGCGCCCAGCGGGTAATCGCCACCGGGTTCGTCGTCGTTTGCGACCGTGCCGCGCGTATCGCCACTAGGGGCCGCGAGGGGTCCCAGCGGCGCTTGGCCCCGCTCCGCCATACCGAAAGCGCGCGGGCTGGTGCGGCTCTGATAGACATGCGGCCCCGCTTGCGGCGGCGGCGGACCGGAGGGGCGCACCATGCGCTCAAGTGCGGATTGCGACAGGCTCGCCGTGGCGCGGTGGCCGGCGGCGCCAAGCGCCTCGCGCAAGCCCCCGATCAGCAGCGAGCGCACGGCATTGGGATCGCGGAATCTGAGCTCGGTCTTGGCCGGATGGACGTTCACGTCCACCTCGTCGGGCGGCACCGTCAGAAACAGCGCCAACATGGGATAACGCCCGCGCGGCACGAGATCGCCGTAAGCCGCGCGCACCGTGCCGGCGATGAGCTTGTCGCGCACGGGCCGGCCATTGACCACGAGATAGGCCTGCATGCCGTTCGGCCGATGCAATGTCGGCAGACCGGCGAAGCCTTCGACGCTCATTGTGCCGCGCGCCGCCGCAATGGGCAGCGCATCGGCGACGAAATCAGCGCCTAGGATGCGGCCCAGCCGCGCCAGAGCATGGTCCATCAGCCCGGGCGGACAGGCTTCGAGACGCAGCGTGGTGCGCTCGCCATTAGAGAGCGAAAACGCGATCTCCGGATGGGCCAGCGCCAGCCGCTTCACATTGTCGGCGATGGCGGCGGCCTCGGCGCGCTCAGACTTCATGAATTTGAGACGGGCCGGCGTGGCGTAGAACAAGTCACGCACCTCGACCTCGGTCCCGGACGACAGTGCCGCTGGTTTCAGCGGCGCTTTCCGCCCACCATCCACGGCAATGGTGCAGGCCTCCTTGGCCCCTTGCGCGCGGCTGGTGATGGAGAGCCTGGCGACGGCGCCGATCGACGGCAGCGCCTCGCCGCGAAAACCCAGCGTCAAAATATGAGAGAGGTCGTCGCCGCTGAGCTTGGAGGTGGCATGACGTTCGACAGCGAGCGCCAGATCCTCCGGTCCCATGCCGGCGCCGTCGTCGGTGACGCGGATCAGCTGGAGGCCGCCGCCGGTGGCGGTGATGTCGATACGGCGCGCGCCGGCATCGATGGCGTTCTCCACCAATTCCTTGACGACGCTAGCAGGCCGCTCGACGACCTCACCCGCGGCAATGCGATTTATGAGGTTCGGCGGCAGCTGACGAATGGCCATCGCATGCCTCCGGCTCCGCGCCGGCGAAATACCGGCGGGTGCAGCAGTCTACCCGATTCTAAGGCTTAGGGGATCGCTTGGGGCGGCTTAGCCCGGGGCGCCGTCCGCGGTCGCCGCCGGCTCGACGGGCTTGCCAACGATGGTGGTGATGAGACGGTCGCCCGCCAGCAAGCGCTTGGCCACACGCTTGATATCGTCCAGGGTCACCGCGTCGACCAGCTCGTTGCGCTTGGTGACATAGTCGATGCCGAGATCCTCGATCTCGATCCACAAGAGCTGGCTGGCGATGCTCGCCGACGACTCGAAGCGCAGGGCATAGGCGCCGGTCAGATAGGCCTTGGCGCTGTCCAATTCCTCGGCGCTCGGGCCCTCTTCGGCCAGCCGCTGCAGTTCGTCCTCGATCACCGCGAGCGATTGGCCGACGGCCTCGTTCTTGGTGGCCACATGGCCGATGAACACGGCGGCATGCTGATAGGGATAAAGGTTGGAATAGACCGAATAGGCCAGGCCGCGCTTTTCGCGGACCTCTTCCATCAGGCGCGAGGAGAAGCCGCCGCCGCCGATGATGTAGTTGAGCACATAAGCCGGAATGAAATCGTCGTCCTGGCGCGCGACGCCGGTATGGCCGAACTGGGCCACCGACTGGGGCACGTCCATAACGATAACCTCTCGGGTGGGTCCGAGCGGCAGCTTGGCCTCGGCCACGGTGACAAGATCGGAGCGCTCCGGCAAATCGCCGAACAGCTTGTCGAGGGCCTTGCCGAGCTCTTCGGCATTGATGTCGCCCACCACCGAAATGGCGAGCTTGTCGCGCGCGAACACGCATTTCACATAATCCTGGAGGTCGTCGGGGGTGATGGCGGCGATCGACGCCGCGGTGCCCTTCACGGGGCGCCCGTAAGGATGATCTTGGAAGGCGAGACGATCCCAGGCCAGCGAGGCCACGGTCTCCGGGTCGTTCTCGTCGAATTTGAGTCCGGCCAGAATCTGCGCGCGCACGCGCTCCAGCGCATCGGCGTCAAAGCGCGGCTTTGCCAAGACCAGCCGGACCAGATCGAAGACCTCGTCCTTGTTTTCGGTCAGCGTCTGGATATTGCCGAGCATGACGTCGCGCCCGGCGTCGAAGTCCATGCGCATGGCGAGTTCGTGCTCGCGCTCCTGGAATGCGGCGGCATCAAGATCGCCCGCGCCCTCGTCCATCATCGACGTCACGAAATAGGCAACGCCTTCCTTGCCGGGAGCGTCCTGAGAGGCGCCGCCACGGAAGGCGAAACGGATGGCGATGAGCGGATTTGCGTGGCTTTCGACAAGCCATGCTTTGATGCCGCCGGGACTCGTAACTTCTTGGATGTCCATACCGCTCCCTTGAACTCCGCTCGCTTCAACCTCTTGGGCTACGGCGGGTCCAGCTAACATCGCGAGCGCCGCCAGCAAGGCGCCAAGCCGAAGCACAAAGGAGGAAAGCGAAGAGCGAAGGGTCATCCGCGCTACGACTTGCCGTTCCCTGCCGCCTTGGCAGGCCTCTCGCCAATGCTGCTCGTGTATTCGGGCTCCGGCGTGAGAATTCCCGTGACCCCGTTCTCGTCGACAAGATATTTGCGGGCCACGGCTTTGATATCGCCGACCGCGATCTTCTTCAAGCGATCGGGCCACTCTTCCACGTCGGCGACGGTCATGCCGGCGGCAAGGCGCCAGCCATATTGGCGGGCCATGCGGGAAATCGAATCCGAGGTGTAGACGAAATCGGCGATCTGAGCGGCGCGCGCCCGGTCGAGTTCGGCCTGGGTGACGCCATTAGTGCGAATCTCGTCGACAACGCCCTCGATGGCCGCCTCGATATCCTCGGCCGTATGCGCTTCGCCGGCGATGGCGTAGAAGCCGAACCGGCCGGAATCGAGACCGGAATCGGTGTACCAGCCACCGGCGCTGGCGGCTGCTTTCTGTTCCACCACGAGACGCTTATAGATGCGGCCAACCGTGCCGTGGGCGGCGATGCGCGCCAACAGATCGAGTGCTTCGGCTTCGCCAGGCTCGGCCGAGGCATAGCTGGGCACGATGTAATAGCGCTGCACCGTAGTGCGGCCGGCGCGCGGGTCTTCCAGCGTGACCTTGACCAGCCCGTCGTGCTCGGGCTCCTGGGGACGCACGCGCGGGTTCGCCTCGCCGGACCGTTCGATCTTGCCAAACGTATTCTCGGCGAGCGTCTTCACTTCGTCGGGCTCGACGTCGCCGGCGACAATGAGAATGGCGTTCTGGGGCGCATAGAAGCGGCGGTAGAAGGTGAGCGCGTCCTCGCGGTCGAGGGCCTTGATCTCATGCTCCCAGCCGATGATCGGGATGCCGTAGGGATGGTTGCGGTAGAGCGCAGCCATCATCTGCTCTTGCAGGATGCTGCCCGGATCGTTGTCGACGCGGGAGCGGCGCTCCTCGAGGATGACGTTCCGCTCGGTCGTCACGTCCTCCTCGGTGAGGCGGAGATTGACCATGCGGTCCGCTTCCATCTCCATCACCGTGGCCAAGCGATCCTTGGCCACGCGCTGGAAATAGGCGGTGACGTCGTGATTGGTGAAGGCGTTGTCCTCACCGCCGTTCTTGGCGATGATTTTCGAGAAGCTGCCGGTGGGGATCTTGTCGGTGCCCTTGAACATGAGATGTTCGAGAAAGTGGGCGATGCCGGAGGTGCCGGGCGGCTCGTCGCCGGCGCCGACCTTGTACCAAATCATCTGGGTCACGACGGGGGCGCGATGATCGGGGATCACCACGACCTGCAGACCGTTGGCGAGGGTGAACTGGCGCACCGGCGGTGCGGCTTCAGCGGAGATGGCGGCGACGGCCATTGAGGCAAGGGTCAAGCCGGCAACGATCAAACCCGTTCGCAGGTCTGGCGCGGCCGTAAGCTGATCTAGCATCCATTCCACCATTGAGCGGGGCCCGAGGTTAACAAGCGGCAAAGGGAGTCCGGCGGATGCGCAAGCTTGGGGTCCGCCGACCGATGTCCCCCATGTCAGCCCTCGAAGCCGGGGTTTCAAGATAAATTTGAGGCAAATACGCGGCCAATCGCGGATTTGCGCGGCGCGTTACCAGTTGGCGTTGTTGCCCTCTGGGTTCGACATACCGCCATAACTGTCAGGCGAGGACGGCTGTACGGGCCTGGTCGGCAGCGGGTCTTGCGTCTGGTGGGGTGTGATCGCCTTGGGGGGCTCGTATCCCTTTTGAGCGACCGCGGTGTTTCCATCCGGGACACGGTCGGAGGCATCGGGCTCCGGCACGGCAGGGACCGGCTCCTCCACCGTCTTGTCCCGGCTCAGGAATCTGTCGATCAGATTGGGCTTGCCGGCATAAGGATTGGTCGGGTCGGCCGCAGCCTGGATCTCGGACTGCTTGGCCTGTTCTTCCTTGGCGACGCGCACGCGCACCTTCTCCGGATCGTCCGGCCAGTCCGCCCGCGCGGTGGCGGTTGCGCCTGTGCCAGGCTGGGGCAGCGCCTTGGTATTGGGCGGAATGAGCAGCGGCGGGCGCTCGCCCATGCGCACGTCAGGTTGCTGACGGTCGCCGGAAACGCCCATGTAATCGAAGACCTTGCCCTGGAGCTCGACGCCGCCGCAGCCGCCAAGAACCGCCACGCAGGCGACAACGCCCGCGAGCTTTACGGCCCGATCAGCCTGCATGGCGATGAAGTGCCCCAAGAACCCCCCTCAACAATCCGCCAAATACCGGATTTGATTTACATTTTGGAGAGATTTCCGGCCTTTTTGTGTCCCCCGGTTAATGAGTCATATAGAAGACCGATAACCCCGGCAACTATGGCCACATCGGCGATATTGAAGACATACCATTGGAAGCCGAAGGCGTGGAACGCGTAGAAATCCGCCACCGCGCCATAGGCGATACGGTCGATGGCGTTGCCGATGGCGCCGCCGATGATGAGGCCGATGGCCACCGCCGTGAGCGGCGTGGTCACCCGCGCCAGCCACACCGTGAGCCCAACACTGGCGAAAAAGGCGAAGAGAATCAGGCCCCAACGTCCATATGGGCTGTCCTGGGTCAGGAGCCCGTAGCTGATGCCTTTGTTCCACAGCAGGACAAGGTCGAAAAACGGGGTGACGGCGACCGTGCCCTTAGCGCCGATGTCATAGACATTAAGCATCCACAGCTTGTTGCCCTGATCGGCCGCCACCGTGAGGACGGCGACGAGAAGCCCGAGCGGCGAATGCGGTCCCCAGCACCAGTGACGCAGCATGGCTAGCCCGCTCCGCCGGCGCGGCGGGCATCGAACTGCCTAACCGCGGCCGCGTCGCGCGGCGACAATTCGGGGAATTCGGGGTCGGAGCCGACGTCGGGCAGGATCTTCCACGACCGCGCGCATTTCGTGCCTTGCGCGCGCGCAAAGACCACGGCGACGTCCGGCACGTCTTCCAGACGGAAGGCCTCGCGCGGTCCCTCCTCCGGGATCAGGCTGCCGCCGCTGGTGATGGCGATCTCGGCCAGATCGACGCCGCGCAGCGCCGCGCGCAATGACTCATCGGAGACATAGACTTTGGGTGCGGCTTCCAGGCTCGAGCCGATGCGGCCCTCTCTGCGCTCGATCTCGAGCGCGCCGGTGACCACGCGGCGCACGGCCCGCACCTTGCGCCATTTCTCGGCCAGCGCCGCGTCGCGCCATTCGTCCGGCATGTCGGGGAAGGCACGCAGATGAACCGAGCCCGTGTCGTCGGGAAAACGGTTCAGCCACACTTCCTCCATGGTAAAGCAGAGCATGGGCGCCAGCCAAGCGGTCAGGGCGTTGAAGACCTGATCGAGCACGGTGAGGGCTGCTTTGCGCGTCACGCTGTCATAGGCGTCGCAATAGAGCGCGTCCTTGCGGATGTCCAAATAGAAAGCGGACAGATCGTTGACGCAGAAATTCAGCAGCGCGTGGAAGATGCGCTTGAAGTCGTAAGCCGCATAGCCCTCGCGCACGACCGACTCGAGCTCGGCGAGCCGGGCCAGCATGTAGCGCTCGATCTCCGGCATCTCATCGTAAGCGACGGTGAGGTCATCGCAGTAATGGGCGAGATTGCCGAGCAGGAAGCGCAGCGTGTTGCGCAAGCGGCGATAGGAATCGATGTTGGCCTTGACGATGTCGGCGCCGATCCGCAGGTCCTCGGCATAGTCTGAGCTCATGGCCCAGAGGCGCAAAATCTCCGCGCCGGACTGGCGCATGACGTCCTGCGGCGACACCACATTGCCGAGCGACTTCGACATCTTGCGGCCGTCCTCGTCGTTGACGAAGCCGTGGGTTAGCACCGCCTCGAACGGCGCGCGGCCGCGCGTGCCGCAAGCCTCGAGCAGCGAGGACTGGAACCAGCCACGATGCTGGTCGGAGCCTTCGAGATAAAGCGAAGCCGGCCAGGCGAGGTCTGGACGCTGCTCAAGCACGAAGGCATGGGTGCAGCCTGAATCGAACCAGACGTCGAGAATGTCCGTGACCTTCTCCCAATCGCCGGGGTTGTCGACCAAGCCTTCGAGGAAGCGCTGCTTGGCACCGTCCAGGAACCAGACATCAGCGCCTTCGGACTCGAAGGCCATCACAATCCTGTCGATCAATTCGCTGGACGCATTGAAGCCCTGACGCGGAATGACCTCGCCTGAGTCTTTATGCACGAACACGGTGATGGGCACGCCCCAGGCGCGCTGGCGGGACACGACCCAGTCGGGACGCGTGTCGACCATGCCCTTGATGCGCTTCTCGCCTTGCGGCGGCACAAAGCGTGTGTCGCCGATGGCCTTGAGCGCGCGGGCGCGCAGGCTGTCGCCGCCATCGAGATCGCGGTCCATATCGCGATCCATAGCGATGAACCATTGCGGCGTGGCGCGGAAGATGACCGGCTTCTTAGAGCGCCAGGAATGGGGGTAATCGTGCTTGTAACGGGAGCGCGCCAGCAGCGCCTTCGCCTCCACCAGCGCCTTGATCACCGTCTCGTTGGCGTCGCCGAACTTGCCCTTGTCGTCGACCACGCGCTTGCCCTCGAAGGCGGGCGCGTCCTTGGTGAAGAAACCCGCCTCGTCGACGGTGAAGGGAATTTCCGGATCGATGTTGCGCTCGCGCAGCAGCCGGTCGTGGGCGGTCCACACCTCGAAGTCGTCGACGCCATGACCCGGCGCGGTATGCACGAAGCCCGTGCCGGTCTCCTCGGTCACGTGATCGCCGGGCAGCAGCGGCACCATGAAGCGATAATCGGTCTCGCCGCGAAGCGGGTGGGCGCACATGGAATGACGCAACATCTCGCTCGTCACATCGCCCAGCCGCGCCCAGCCGTCGATGCGCGCCGCGGCCTTCACGGTCTCGGCGAGCGCATCGGCCAGGATCAGCCGTTCGCCGATCTTGGCCCAATTGTCTTCCGGCGCCTGGGTCACCTCGTAAAGGCCGTAGCCGATCGACGGCGAATAGCTGATGGCGCGGTTGCCGGGGATGGTCCACGGCGTCGTCGTCCAGATGACCACGGAAGCATGGAGCAGCGCTTGCGGATTCGCGTTGTCGGCGCTGGCGAACATCACCGGGAATTTGACGTAGATCGCCGGGCTCTCGATCTCCTGATACTCGACCTCGGCTTCGGCGAGCGCGGTGCGCTCCACCACGGACCACATCACCGGCTTGGAGCCGCGATAGAGCAGCCCGTTCATGGCAAACTTCATGAGCTCGCGGGCGATGGTCGCTTCCGCGCCGAAACTCATCGTGGTGTAGGGGTGATCCCAGTCGCCCTCGACGCCGAGCCGCTTAAACTCCTCGCGCTGGATGTCGAGCCATTTCGCCGCCTCGTCGCGGCATTCGCGGCGAAAGGCAATGAGGGCGGAGATGTCGGTCAGGTCGGGCTTGGTGCGGCCTTTGGCGCGGTAGTTCTCTTCCTCGACCTTCCACTCGATGGGCAGGCCATGGCAGTCCCAGCCCGGCACGTAATCGGCATCCTTGCCCATCATGGCCTGCGAGCGGGTGATGACGTCTTTGAGGATCTTATTGAGAGCGTGGCCGATATGGAGATGGCCGTTGGCATAAGGCGGCCCATCATGGAGGACGAACTTGGTCCGGCCCATGGCTTCCTCGCGCATGCGATCGTAAAGGCGCATCTCGGCCCAGCGCTTGAGCAGTTCCGGCTCGCGCTGCGGCAGCCCCGCCTTCATGGGAAAATCGGTCTTGGGCAAGAACAGCGTCTCGCTCCAGTCGCGCCCGGTCTCAACCTTGGACGGCGCAAGCGTGGGAGCCGCCTGTTTCGGTGCTTCGGGCTTTGGCGCTGGCGCCTTTTCGGCGATGGGCTGGGCTGCCGGCACCGGCTTTTTGGGCTTGGGCGGCGTTGTCTTCTTCGGCGTTACCGGCTTCTTCGCGGTGGCCTTCTTCGACGTGGCGGCCTTCTTCGGCTTCGCCATCGTCTTCGTCTTCGGGGCGGCGGCCCGCTTGGGCGTGAGCGTCTTGGCCCGTGCCTTCTTGGCTATCACTTTTTTGGCCGTGGCCTTTTTGGCCGTTGCCTTGTGTTTAGCAGCCGGCTTCCGCTTGGCGGCAGTCCTTTGTTTGGCGGCAGTCTTCGGCTTGGCTGAGACCCTCCGCTTCGCGGCAAGCTTCGACTTGGCCGGTGCTTTGCGCTTCGCCGCCGGCTTCGTCTTGACTACGGGCGCCTTCTTCTTGGCCTTGCGCTTGGCCGGAGCCTTCTTGGCCTTGACCGCGGTATTGGCTCTCACAGCGGGCTTCGCCTGGCGCTTAGCCCCGGTTTTGGCCTTGACCAGGGGCTTCTTGGCATTAGCCGACGGCTTGCGCTTGGGCTTAGCCAAGGTCTTGGCGACCGGCCTGCCGCTCTTGGTTTTTTTCACCATGGTCCTTGGTTCCCGCCCCGGTGTCTCGAATCGACGTGAGGCGTTCTAGCAACCGGCCTTGCCACAATCCAGTGCCCGGTCCGCCAGCGCGGCACCGAGGGTAAAGCGCCGCATGGGGTCGTCGGCGTCGACGGCACGTAGCACATCGCAGACCTGCTCGCAGTCGGCCGCCATCTGGGCGGCAAGAGCGTCGGGTGTGTCGAAGGCGTGGTCGGGACGGATAAAATCGATGAACTCGACCTCGACCTGCTCGCCATAGAGATCGCCCGAGAAGTCGAGGAGGTACGCCTCCAGCATGGCTTCGCCCGGTCCGAAAGTGGGTCGCGGGCCCACATAGCCGGCGGCGTGATGGCGCTCGCCCGCATGATGGACGCGCATGGCGTAGATGCCGTGGCTGACGTCCTGGCCCGGGGCGAGCTTGTAGTTGAGGGTCGGGAAGCCGAGTCCCTTGCCGCGGCCGGCGCCCTTTTTCACTTCGCCGCGGGCCCGCCACCAATAGCCGAGCTGCTCGGCGGCCTCCCGCACCTCGCCTTTGCGTAGATGGTCGCGGATGGTGCTCGACGAGAAGGTGACACCACCCTCCAGGGTGACCGGCGACACGATGTCGACACCGAAGCCGAGCGTCTTGCCGAGCGCGGTCAATTGCTCGACCGAGCCCGTGCGTCCCTTGCCATAGGTGAAGTCGTAGCCGACCACCACATGGCTGGCGCCGAAGGTGCCGCCCACCACGCCGGTGGCGAAGGCGTCGGCGCTCAGCGACGACAGCGCCTTGTCGAAGGTGATGACGAAGGTCTGGTCGAGGCCAAGCGCTTCGAGCAGTTCAAGCTTTACCGGCAGCGGCGTCAGCCGGAAGAAGGGCTGATCCGGGGCAAAGAACTCGCGCGGATGCGGTTCGAACACGACAGCGCCCGCGGGCCGGCCTTCGGCTCGCGCGATGCGCTTCGCCTCGTTGAGCACAGCCTGATGGCCGCGATGGACACCGTCGAAGTTACCGATGGCGAGCACCGCGCCCTTGAGGGCGGGCGGCGTGTCCCGCCAGGAGCGGACGATGTCCATCGATTGTCCTTCGTGCCCTGCCTGTTACGTGGCTTTGCGATCGACCATCATCAGCGCCTCACCCTCGAGCACGGTCTTGCCGTTGACCAAACAATCGCAAGCGAGCGTAACGCGGGCCTTTTCAGGATCGACGGCGGTGATCTTACAGGTTGCCACCACCTCATCGCCGATATAGACGGGGCCGCGGAATTTGAGTCCTTGGGCCATGTAGATGCAACCGGGTCCAGGCAGCTTGGTGCCGAGCACGGTGGAGAACAGGGCGCCGGTCAGGAAGCCATGGGCAATCCGCTTCTTGAAGATGGTGCTGGCGGCGAACGCGTCGTCGAGATGGACCGGATTCACGTCGCCCGAGAGCTCGGCAAAGGCCGTGACGTCCGCGTCGGTGATGGTCTTGGAGACGCTTGCCTCCATGCCGGGGGAGAGGTCTTCCAAATAATAGCCGTGGCCCAAACTCATGATGTGCTGTCCCTACTTCCTGATTATGTGAGGGCGCAAAATAGCGAAGGCATTGCTGCACCGCAATAAGGGTGCGGGCCTTTCCGACGGCCAGGGGCAAGCCCGAGAGGTGCAACCCTTAACCCTCCATTCACGGCCATTCGTTAATCTTCGGCGGTGATTTGCCGCCCGCTAACGGACAGGCCGGAGCGGGTTGGTGCCCTTTGGCGACTTAAAGACTTGGCGTTGTCCAAGCGGCAAGCCGAAGGCTGGTGAGGAGTGGAGGAAGATATGGCTCTCGGCCCAAGTGTGCCGGTACTCGTCGTCGACGACTACAAGACGATGATCCGCATTATTTGCAATCTCTTGAAGCAGCTCGGCTTCGCCAATGTCGACGAGGCGAACGACGGTACCGCGGCGCTCAACATGATGCGCGAGAAGGACTACGGACTCATCATCTCCGACTGGAACATGGAGCCGATGACGGGCTACGAGCTGCTGCGCGAAGTCCGGGCCGACGACCGCCTGTCGCGCACGCCCTTCATCATGGTCACCGCCGAATCCAAGACCGACAACGTGATCGCCGCTAAAAAGGCCGGCGTGAATAACTACATCGTAAAGCCGTTCAACGCCGCGACGCTCAAGTCAAAGATCGATGCAATTTTCGGCGACGCCGCGTAAGCGACGCGCGGTTCTTACAAAGTCGAGTTCAGCAGAGGGATTTTCATGGCCCAGGTTGGGGGAACCAAGCCAAAGCAAGAGCCGCGGAAACGCGCCAAGGGCGATTGCTGCTGC
Source organism: Methyloceanibacter sp. (assembly GCA_035528655.1). Taxonomy (GTDB): domain Bacteria; phylum Pseudomonadota; class Alphaproteobacteria; order Rhizobiales; family Methyloligellaceae; genus Methyloceanibacter. Next base: position 7,509 of record DATKYG010000077.1, on the reverse strand, counting down.
AATACGCATTCGGTGCCGGCGGAAATCACACTGCTCCTGAACACCTTGCGTGAACTTGCCGCCATCCGCAGCACCGCCGAGGACGCCGCCGCGCGCATCCTCGATTCGGCGGAAGGATTGCTGGCGCTTGCCGACAAGGAAGAGGCCAAGAAAGCCGAAGACGCCATCATGTCGATCATGACCGCCTGCGGATTCGACGATCTCGTCGGCCAGCGCGTCACCAAGATCACGGCGACCTTGGACAAGGTGATCGCTACCCGCCTAAACGGCGAGGAGCTGGACCAGCCGAATGGCCCGGCAGCTGAGATCGAACTCGACGGGCCTAGCCTGCCCGGCGGCGGCCACGATCAGGCCCGTATCGACCTGCTGTTTTCCAAGAAAAACTAAATCTTACCAGGCAAGCGCATGGGTGGCGGCAAGCGGCGGCCGCTTGGTGCGCGCGAATAATTCGGCGATATGGGCCGGATCGAGCATCTCGCCGCCCTCGCCCGGCGCATGTAGCGCGCTCGCCACGAAGACCGCATCGATGCCGAAATCGGCGGCGCCGGCGATGTCGGTGTTGACGCCGTCGCCTATCGCCAGAACCTGATCGTTGCCGACCTCGCCGCCGGCGAGTGTGGCGATGGTCTGTAGCGCGAGATCATAGACCGGCGCATAGGGCTTGCCCGCATAGATGACCGTGCCGCCTTGTGCCTCGTAGGCGGCGGCTAGCGCGCCGGCGCAATAGATGAGCTTGTTGCCGCGCTCGACCATGTGGTCGGGATTGGCGCAGATCATCGTCAGTTTGCGCGCTGCCATGTTTCCCAACAGCTTGGCATAATCGTCCGGCGTCTCGACCTCGTCGTCGAACAGCCCCGAACACACCACGAGGTCGGCGTCGCTCCAGTCCGACAGCGTGACATCGAGCCCCTCGAAGACCGGCCGGTCGCGCTCGGGACCGAGATGGAAGACGCGCGCGCCTTGATGCTTGCCGAGTTCATGGCGGGTGAGGTCGCCGGAGGTGATCGTCGTGTCATAGGCGTCGTCCGGCACCCCGAGCGCGCGAAGCTGCTCTTGCACCTTGGGGCTCGGGCGTGGCGAGTTCGACAGCAGCACAACGATGCCGCCGGATGCGCGAAAGGCGCTTGTGGCCACACCGGCCTTGGGAAAAGCCGCGCCGCCATTATGCATGACGCCCCAGATATCGACGAGCCAGGCGCGATAGCGGGAGCCGATCTCTTTGACGGAGTCGACCACGGGGATGGGCGGGAGTGTCAAGGTCATGGCGCCCGGTTAGAGGCTTGAAGTGAGAGGGTCAAGGCGCGAACCGCATGTGCTGCTTTTTGTCATGACCGGCAAAGCCGAGTAAGCCAACGGTCCTGACCTTTTGAGGATCCCCCCAAATGGACGAGACATTGATCGACCCCGCCGCCATGGGGCGCCTAGCGAAAGCCTTGGCGTTCATCTGCGGTCCGGAGCATCCGACCACGGTCGCCTTGCACAAAGCGGCCGAGAGCGGCGCCGAGCGAGACATCAAGGCCGCCCGTGCACTGTTTCTCAAGCTGAAGACCGGCGACCGGCGGGCGGCCTTGGCCATGCTCTCCGATTGAGCCAGTCGAGCCGGCCAGAGGGGTTGCATGGTCTAACGCCGCCCCCCACATAAGCCGCGCCGGGGGAGGGTCAGCAATAGGAGCCCAAAATGTCTGACCCCCTCAAATTGACTGTGCAAACGTCCCGTAAAGCGCCCCGCGCCCTCCTTGCGGCCAGCGCCATTGCCCTCAGCTTCGGCCTTTTCGCCGCTGCGGCGCCCGCCGGGGCCGTGCCCCTTTCGGTGTCCGGTCACACGAGCCAGGGCATTGAAGCTCATGGCCTCCACATCCAGGACGTGGGCTACCGGCGCTACAAGAAATCCCGCCGCGCCTATAATGGCCAATCTTACCCGCCGCCCCGTTACCCCAGCTATCCGAACTACGCCAAGCAGCCGTCGATGCCCTTTGGCGGCAGTGCCGAGATCTTGGAGTTACAACGCCGGTTTCCCCAGACCAACTGGCCGTCCAGCATGCGCTATTTCTAGCTGATGGGCTGTTGCCCGGGGCTGACGTCTTCGAGAGGTCCGGCGCGAGAAAACTCTTCACGCCGGCCTCGCTTCGGGCTGGCCCGAGACTCACGCCGCGCCGGCATCCTCCGGCACGCTTGAGAGGGCTTCGTCCATCGGCGCCGGCGCGCCGAAGAGATAGCCTTGCGCCAGTTCGATGCCGTGGTCGAGAAGCTCGGCCACGTCGCCTTCCTCTTCGACCTTCTCGATAATCAGCTGCATGCCGAGGCCATCGAGTTGCCGCTTGAGATCGGCCGCGGTTCGGCCAGGGCCGTCCAGGAATTTGGCGGCGCTGATCTTGATGTAACGGAAATAGCGGTCGCTCAAGCCGCCGAAGTCGGCATCGAGATCGGACACATTGTCGAGACAGAAGCTGTAGCCGAGCGCGCCCAACGTATCGAGGCAACTGAGTTCGGCCTCGGTCAGGCCCAGCATCTCGGGCTGGCTCACCTCGAACACCAGGCTCTCGCTGAGGCTGGAATTCTCTTCCATGAACTCGACGAGCTCGGGAAAATAGTCAGGATCGAGCAGTGAGTGCATGGAGACGTTGCCGAACACGCCCTTGACTGCCGACGAGGGCGCGAGCCGCCGCAAGGTCTGCACACTGCGCACCAGCATCACATTGTCTATGAGCGGCATCAGGCCGGCGCGCTTGGCCACGGGCACGTAGTCGCCGGGCAGGACGAGCGAGTCGGCCGCGGTGCGGATGCGGGTCAGACCCTCGAAATACTGAAGCTTGCGGTCGGGCAAGGTAACCGTCGGCTGCAGGTAAAGCTCGATGCGTCCGTTTTCGACCGCTGTGTGGATGGTGCGAAGCATCCGGTCGTCATCATCGTCATCGTCGTCGCGAGCGAGGACGCTCGCGGCGGCGGCAGCCTCGCTCGAATCAAGCTCCGCGGTCTCGTGCTGCTCGAACAGTTCCGCGTCCCCCAAGGAAAGCGGCGGCAGGGCGCCTGTGTCGTCATCGCTCTCTTCGGCGAAGGGATCTCCGAGCGGCTCTTCGGTCTCCGCCTCAATCTCCGTGATCGTCTCGACCAAAGGCTCGTCGGCAGCCGCGAAGGATGGCTCATCGGGGATCTCGAGCTCGATTTCCTCGATCTCCTCCACATCGACCTTTTCGACTGCAGTGTCGGGCGTCGCGGACCACGTCTCGCGCGCCAAGCCAGCCGTGGCCGTGGTGCCCTGGGCCAGATCACCGGAGAGCTGCTTGATCATGACCTCTAGACCGGCGAGATCGCCAGCGATCCGGTCGCGCTGGCTACGGTTCTCGGCGTCCACGTCGGCACGCAAGGCTTCAATCCGCGCATAGACATTCTCGAACTCGGTGGCGAGTTCCTCGACCCGGGCCTGGCCGCCGGGAACTTCCAAGGAAGCGCCTCCACCCAGCGCCTGATCGAGACGCTCGACACGATCGGTAAGTAGGTCGAGGCGGGCCACATCGTCTTCGACACGATCGATGCGCTGTAAATCGCTGTCGATGATCTCGAGGGCTTCCTTGAGTTCGTCCAGCCGCTCGCCGCCACCGCCGCCGGACCGGGGTGCACGCCCGAGCATGATGAAGGACGCGGCCATGACCAGAAACAACGCCGCCGTGGCTATCAGCACGGGCAACAGCGGTAGACCGGCCTGAACGGTCAGCCCAACGGCAAACGCCGCCGCGGTAATGGCCATGGCGATCAGTACGATCACGTCAAGCATGGCAAGCCCTCCTGAGGAGGGGCTTTGCCTCGGAGACATGGTGATGCTGTCTTGCATGCTCGCGCCACCCCCTCGCAAGGAATCATGAGCGACACGCTGCTGCAACGCAACATCATTCTGGCCGCCGCCCGTCTGTGATAGCAGCCAAGCGTGATCAGGCCAACCCGCGCCGGTCTAGTGCATCCGGCCGAGGATCCGCGCGATCTTGGCAGTGATCTCGGCAAAGTCGTCGGCGGAGGCGATGAGCGACGGCGCCAATACCAGCGTGTCGCCGACAACCCGTATCACCAGGTCCTCGTCGAAGAAGGCGGTGTCGAGCGCGCGCATTCCTCGCAAGCCGGGCGATCGGGCGATCGGCGCGAGGTCAATGCCGGCGGCGAGCCCGATGGTGCGGATGTCGATCACATGGGGCACGCCCTTGAGGGCATGCACCGCGTCGGCAAACACCGCCAACCGCGCCTTCAAACGCCGGCCGCGGCTCGTCGAGCGGGCCGAGGGCATGCATTACTACACGGCGCATGGCCGCAAGCTGCTCGTAGCTGAATGGGGTCGCCGTGAGCATGCCATCAACTGCCGCGCGTTTGAGCGCGCGTTTGAGTATGTGTCAAAGTTAAAAGAAGGCTTTTCGAGTGGCGCGTATGACTGCCTTATCGTTCGCAGTTGCCGCGCCCACCCGCGGCCAAGAGGCTAAAGCCACGGCCTATATATCTCTCAGCTCCCACATGATGAAAGCTAGCAATGGCCCCGGCCGGAACGCTGGGGCCAATTTTCTCATGTCCGATCCCGGGCAACTGGTCCGGGCCGCCGAGGCTGCGGGCGCCGGGCTGTGGGAATGGGATCTCGAAAACGACGTGATCCAGGTGAGCGCCGGGCTGGCGGCGTTGCTCGGCCTGACGCCCGGCGTCGCGCAGATCGATGCGGCCCGCTTCTTCTCATGCGTCCATACCGACGATATCCCGCTCTTCAAGGTGGCCTTGGGCGAAGCCCTGCGGGACGAGCGGCGGTTCGTTCACGAGTTCCGGGTCGCGCAAGAGAGCGAAGGCGGCCTGCGTTGGCTCAGCTACCAAGGCCAGGTTCTCGAAATCGGCGAGGACGGCAGCGCAGTCGTTCTGGCGGGGCTCTGTTTCGACGTGACCGGCAGACGGCTTGCCCAGGACGCCCACGACCTGCTCAACCGCGAAATCTCGCATCGCATGAAGAACCTGTTTTCCGTGATCGGCAGCCTGGTCAACATGACCAGCGAGCACCGCCCCGAGGCGAGCGGGTTCGTGAGCGCGTTTCAGACGAGACTGAACACCCTTGCCGGCGCGCATGAGCTGCTCATCCGGGCGGAGTGGCAGACGATCCCCCTCGAAGACCTCGTGGAAAAAGCCCTTGCGCCGCTTGGCGTATGGGGCCGGGTCGACCTCAGCACCGACCGCATCATGCTCGCCTCGCACGACGCGCAGACCGTGGTCCTCGTGCTGCATGAGCTTGCGACCAACGCGATCAAATACGGCGCCCTGTCCAACGGTGCGGGGCGGGTCGAGCTTTGCTTCAGGCCGCTGACGCCGTCGGACGAAGGCCCGGCGCTGGTCATGCGATGGACGGAAAGCGGGGGACCGCCGGTCGAACCCCCGGCGGCGCGGGGCTTCGGCATCAGACTCATCGAGCGGCTGACCAAGCGGCGGACCTCCGGCGAGACGGTGCTGGATTGGAAGGCCGACGGTTTGTGCTGCTGCATCGAGCTCCCCCTCACCTCGGCAGCGTAGATCAAGCGCACGGCCCGGGCCGCGATGCGGCGCCGTGACACGCGGCGCTCAAGAAAGCGTGTCATCTGTGACAGTGCCTCTCGGATTAGACTCCCTGGCGTTCAAGTCTCCGCAACAGGGATCTCCGCCATGCCCTCCACTCGTTTCCGCATCGTCTCTCGCCCGGCCCGCGCTCTCAGTCTTCTTTTCGGCATCGCGCTTCTCGCCGCCGCTTCGGGCGCCAATGCAGAGCCCGCCACCAAGGTCCCCGCAGGACCCGCCGATCTCGTGAACGCCCTGAATGATGTCTTCGGCAAATATCCCGGCCAGCGTTCCGCCCATACCAAAGGCATTTGCCTGACGGGGACGTTCACGCCGGCGGCGGACGCGCCGAAGCTGTCGAAGGCCCCACATTTCGGCAAGACGGTGCCCATCACCGCCCGTTTTTCCCTCGGCGGCGGCAATCTCAAGGCCCCGGACAATGGCCAGGATAATGTCCGCGGGTTTGCCATCAGATTCGATCTGGGCGACGGCGCGAGTACCGACCTCGTAACGATCTCCGCACCCGTCTTCTTCGTGCAGACCCCCGAGCAGTTCGTGGAATTACTTAAAACCGTGGGTTCGGGCGATCAGGACAAGATCAAGGCGTTCTTCGAGAGCCACCCGGCCTCGACCAGGCAGAAGGCGTGGCTCACCTCTCATGGCTTCACCTTCACCAACGCCGCCGGAGGAGCGACGCTGGCGAAATACAAGCTCATCCCGGAGGCTGGTGAACTCGGGCTCACCCGTGAGGAGGCGGAAGCCAAAGGACCGGATTTCTACGCCGAGGAGCTCAAGGAGCGCCTCGCCAACGGTCCGGTGGTCTTCGACCTCACCGCGATCATCGGCAAGGAGGGCGATCAGACCACCGATCCGACGCTCAGGTGGGACGGCGAAGATGACCGCCCGACCGCGCCGCTCGGCAAGATCAGCGTCGAGGCCATCGCGCCCGATGCGACCTGCAACGCGTTCAGCTTCCTCCCCGGCAATGTGGTGGACGGCATCGCCGGTCCGGCCAACGATCCGATCTTCCAGATCCGGTCACCGGCCTACATCGTCTCCTTCACCCGCCGGCTGACTCCGTAACGGATTCCTAACCCTATTCTGGCATCAAACGGGCCTTCGGGCCCGCTTGATGCCCTGTGTGTCGCCTTGACACCCCACGGGCCCCGCCATTACATGCACGCTTGATTGGCACTCCCATTGCGCGAGTGCCAACGGCGGCAGTTCCAGAAAATAGGAGCAGAATCCATGAAATTCCGTCCCTTGCACGACCGTGTCGTGGTCAAGCGACTCGAAGAAGAGCAGAAGACCAAAGGTGGGATCATCATCCCGGACACCGCGGCCGAAAAGCCGCAAACCGGTAAAGTCGTCTCCGCCGGGCCTGGCGCCCGCGGCGATGACGGCAAGCTTCAGCCCATGGGCGTCAAGACCGGTGACAAGGTGCTGTTCGGCAAATGGTCGGGCACCGAGGTCAAAATCGACGGCGACGACCTCCTCATCATGAAGGAGTCGGACATTATGGGAATTCTCGGCTAACCCACCCCCCCCAACCCGAAATCGCCCATCCTTCGAGACGCGCCCCGCGCGCTTCTCAGGATGAGGCTCGAAGCTCAAGAAGGAGCCAATTCAGATGGCAGCTAAAGATGTGAGATTTGGCGCCGATGCCCGCGAGCGCATGCTGCGCGGCGTCGACGTGCTGGCCAACGCGGTCAAGGTGACGCTCGGCCCCAAGGGCCGCAACGTCATCATCGAAAAGTCGTTCGGCGCGCCGCGCTCGACCAAGGACGGCGTCACCGTGGCCAAGGAGATCGAACTTGAAGATAGGTTCGAGAACATGGGCGCGCAGATGCTGAAAGAGGTCGCCCAGAAGACCAACGAGACCGCGGGCGACGGCACCACGACCGCGACCGTGCTGGCTCAGTCGATCGTGCGCGAGGGCCTCAAGGCCGTCGCCGCCGGCATGAA
>DATKYG010000076.1:0-2044 GCA_035528655.1 Methyloceanibacter sp. | reverse complement strand
ACGCGACCTATACCGATTGGCAGGCGCAGGCCCACAAAAGCAGCGGCGGGTCGGTCGAAGGCGCCGATATTCATGTGTCGGTGACGGGCGACATGGCGGCGGCCGCCCACTTCACCAAGGGTTCGGTGCGGCAGCCGGATGGCGAGATGGCGTCAACCACCGTTCGGGAGACCAGCGTCTTCCGCAAAGAGTACGGCCGATGGCGCATGATCGTTCACCACGCCGTCGAGCTTCATCTCATCACCCGTGTCAAACCAGCCGTCGCACATGACTTCGGCGCTTGCCGCCGGATCGTTCCAGTAGCCGATGCATTGGGTCGAGGTTTGCACCCACAGCCGGCCCTCCTCACCCTCGGGCAGCTCTTTCCCAGCGTTGTCGCGGATGGAGAACACGAAACCGGGACTGGGCAGACCGATCGAGCCGAGCTTGTCGACACCCATGGGCGGGTTCAGCGCGGCGAGCCCGAACTCCGTCATGCCGTAGCCTTCGCTCACGGTCTTGCCGGTCAGCGCCATGAACTCCTTCTCGAGCTCCGCTGAGACCTTGTCGCCACCCGACCGGGCCAGCCTGAGCGAGCTGAAATCCGCCGCGGTCATATCGTGCTCGCGGATGAGATGGAGCAGCGCGGTCGGCAGCATGGAGAGCAGCGTCGGCCGCGTAGTGCGCAAGAGCGGGCCGATCTCCTCGTGATCGAAAGCCCGGGCGAGAACGAGATGCGCGCCGGCCGCGAGCGCCGCCATGGAGAAAGTGAACCCGCCGATATGGGTACAGGACGAGCCCGGCAACACCACATCGTTGTGTGTCATCTCGAAGCCCTGCGCCGCGCTGGCGAACATCGTGCCAAGGGTCTCGCGGGTATGGGTTACGCCCTTGGCCGGCCCGGTGGAACCAGATGTGAAAAAGATGGCCGCGGGCACCTTGGGGTCATGCGCCGGCAGAATGGCGTCCTTGGGCTCCGCCTTCATCAGACTCTCGATGCTCGGTTGCTTGTTCTCCTCGGCGCCGTACCAGATTACGCCAAGCGGCAGGCTCGCCGCCTTGCTCGCGGCGATATCGCCGGCGCGCTCCCCATGACTGAGGATGATCTTGGCCTCGCTCACGTCGAGCGCGTGATTAATCTCGGGCGGCATGTAGCGGTAGTTGAGCGGGGTGAGCACGAGGCCCGCCTTGAAGCAGGCGACGTAGTGGACGATCAGCGCCGTGCGGTTCGGCATCAGCGAGGCCACCCGGTCGCCCGGCTGCAAGCCGAGCGCCAGATAGTTGGCGGCAAGCCGGCTCGAGGCCTGGTTGAGATCGGACCACAACACCACGGACTCCATGGAGCTGGCGGCCGGATCGTTCGGGCGATTCTTGAGTCCGACCCGCATCAGATCCGATAGCTGTAGAGACCCCTCCAATAGCGGTCCTGCGTGCGGCATTGGTCTTCCTTCACTTCTCTCTGGCGTCGGCGGCGGTACGGCTACCGGTCGTAGCGGTAGAGGCCGTAGAAGCCGGTTGGATCAAGGAATATCTGGCTTGCGCTGGCGAAGCCGGCCTGGCGGCCGAGCGCGAGCCAAGTCGCAGCACGCTCCGGCAAGTCGCAGGCGGTGACGTGACGATCGACTTGCGCCCATTCCTCCGGCGTGAGGAAGGACCAGGCGGGCCGGTTCACGCGCCGGAAGCGCTCAAGATAGGTCTCGCGATCCTCGCCCTCGGCCAGGGTCGGCTCATAGATCATGAGAAAGTCGCGTGTGGAGCCACAGATCGCTTCGAGCAGCGTGCGCTTTCCGTCCGTCGGCAAATGGTGGATCGAGAGACCACACCATGCGGCGTCGGTGGGTTTCGGGTGCTTGGTCAGCGCCTCGACGAAATTGCCATTATCAAGCTCGACCGCGAAGAACGCGTCCGCCAGGTTCTTGGCTGCGAGCTCAAGGGCCGGCACAGACAGGTCAATGCCGCGGTAATGGCGGGCCTTGGTGCCTTGAAGCGCGCGCTTCATCTGGCCGGCGTCGCCGCAGGCAATGTCCAGAAAATCGTAAGGCTCGGTCAGTGCCGCCAGCGCTGC
>DATKYG010000075.1:0-2894 GCA_035528655.1 Methyloceanibacter sp. | reverse complement strand
ATCGCCGCGGGCAACCCCGCCATGCGCGGTGAGGACCCGGAGCCCGACCGCTTCATGCGTGTGTTCGAGGCGCTCACCCAGGCTTACGGCTGCGTCGTCCTTCATGCGGATCTCAACGCCGTGCAGGCGCTGATGCCGGCGCTGAAGTTCGAACTGCCCGTCATGGTGGCGGTGATGCCGGCGCGGGGCGGCCTCGAGAGCGAGGATGAAGCCCTGTCCACGTTCCAGGCGCTGGGCTGCCCGGTCGTCGTCTATGAAGGCGATGGCAGACCGCGCCGCATGGGATTTTTCAACCGCACAGCCGCCCTTTGAGGGACAGGCCTCGCGCTAATCCTTGCGCGCAAGCAGGCGCTTTCGCATCGCCTGAGCAAACGACCAAAGATGGCGGTTGGACTTGATCGCACGCTTGAGCTGCGCCGTAACGCCGAGCGGCAGCGTCACCAGGAGCCCTTGCGGCTTGAAGGCGATGAAGCTGTCGAACAGCGCGTAGACGGTGTTGCACCATTCATTCTTGTGCCGCGCCTGGCCAACGCCGAGGTCGAAATAGGCAAGCCCCGCCTCCGACGCTTCCTTGATCTGATGCCGCAACAGGAGCCCGCCCGGCGATTGCCGTTGTGCGTCGCCTTCGGCGAGAGAGGACAACGCGACGCCCACGCGGTCGTGACAGACCGTCCCGCTGAAGGTTGCGAGCACCTTGCCGTCCAAGGCCACGTAGCCGAGCCTGAGACGGCTTGGATTGTCGTTCTGAAGCAGCGCGACGTCGCGATAAAACGCGCGCGCCGGCCCATCGAAGATGTTCTTGACGCCCATGGCCGCGAATTGACGGGCCTTCTGAACAAAGAACGTCTCCAGCAATTCGATCTTCGCCTCCCGCGTCTCGGCCCAGCCATAGTCGAGCCGGCCGATATCGAGGAGCTTGCGCTCCTTGCGGTCGAGCGTGCCGCGCGAACGCCGGCTGAACCGGCTCTCGTAAAGCGTGGTGAAGTCGCCAAGCTTAATGGCGTAGCCGCTGTTGGGTGCGCTCTGATGCGACAGCGCGGCAAAGGGATTGGGAACGCCGTCCCAGGCAAAGGGCTGTGCGCTGAGGAATGCGGCTGCGGCGCCGGCCTGGCGGCCGGCTTCCAGCACCAGGCGAGACATGTCGGTCCCGTTGAGCGCGCGGGCGGCATCGGGCACGAACAAGCCCATATTGTAATTGGCGTGGTCTTGGCCGAGCCATTTCAGGACAGGCAGTCCGTATGCCGTGCCCCTCTCGAACGGCCACAGAAAGAGCGGCGTGCCGTCCGGCCCATAACCCAGAACAATCACGGCTGCGCGGCCCTCGGGCTCAAGCACATGCTGGCTCCAAGCGCGCGCCCAGTCATAGGTCTGCGCGGCGGTGCAGGGCGCGACCGCCTGCATGGCCTCCCACAGGTTCTTGAGGCCGATAACGTCGTTCGTGACGCGCAGCGAAATCGTGCCTAGAGACGTGCTCACCAGGGCGGGACCCATGCGCGCGATCTTATCCCGCGCGATCTCCGTCTCAGGACGAAACACGGCCGTGGAACTCATATGCGGAAACACCCTTTACCCGCGGTCTTGCCAGACCGTGTTAGGCCAATCGCAAACGGCAATCGTTTTGCAAGGAACCGCCGCCACACTAAGGCGACCGGTTCCGGACCATGGCAGAGCGAGGTTAATGCTTGATGGCGAGCACAAGGGGGCAGAAGCGTGACTAAGGTAAAGACCGCCATGATGAAGGCCGCGATGGCCGGCCTGTACCATACCGGCGCCCACCGGCTGCTGGCGCCCTATACGCAAGGGGTCGGCGTGATCTTCACCTTACACCACGTGCGGCCCGAGCCGGCCGGACCCCAGCCATTCGCCCCGAACCGTATCCTGGCGGTGACCCCGGACTTCCTCGACGCCGTGCTCGACCAGGTGGAAGAGGCCGGTCTCGACGTGATCACCCTTGATGAAGCCGCGGTCCGCCTGCAAAACGGCGGCGGCAAGCGCTTCGTCTGCTTCACCTTCGACGACGGCTATCGCGACAATCTCGAATACGCCTATCCCATGTTCAAGCGGAGGGGGCTGCCTTTCACCCTCTACGTGCCAACCGAATACCCTACCGGTCATGGCGAGCTCTGGTGGCAGGCACTGGAGGAAGTGGTGGCCGGCGCGGAGCATGAGATCGCCCTCCGCCGTGACGGCGAGACCTGGCGGTTGCCGACAGCGACCGCGGCCGACAAGGAACGCAGCTTCGAGCAGGTTTATTGGTGGCTGCGCGCGACCGACGAGCTGTCCCAGCGCCGCCACGTGCGTGCGCTTGCCGAGACTTACGGTGTCGACTTGAGTGCCCAATGCCGCGCGCAAGTGATGAGCTGGGACGAGATCCGAACCATGGCCGCCGATCCGCTCGTCACCATCGGTGCGCACACCAAGGATCATTACGCCATCGCCAAGCTATTGGAGCCTGAGGCGATGAACCAGATGGTGGGTAGCGCCGACCGCATCGAGGAGGAGTTGGACACGCGGCCCGTCCATTTCGCCTATCCCTACGGCGACCCGGGCAGCGCCGGCCCCCGCGACTTTGCGCTCGCGGGACGCGCCGGCTTCAAGACCGCGGTCACCACTCGGAAGGGCATGCTGTTCCCCGATCACCGCGACCATCTGACGGCCCTGCCGCGCGTATCGCTGAACGGAGACTTTCAGTCGCTCACCTACACGGCGCTCTATCTCTCCGGTGCGCCCTTTGCCCTCTGGAACAAGTTCCAGCAGGTCAATGCCGCCTGACGCGTCGGTCTTGATCAGTCAGGCCGCTGCATCCAGCGAATGAGAAGTCCCGCCGGGATCACCCAGAGCAGCCCCGCCGCCAGGAAATAGGCGAATTGCGCGTAAGCCGGCGCGTCCGTGAT
>DATKYG010000074.1:0-2513 GCA_035528655.1 Methyloceanibacter sp. | reverse complement strand
ACGCAAGAAACTCGCGGCCAAAGCCTTCGCGCATACCGGCGCCTATGACGGGGCCATCGCCACCTGGTTCGCGGCCGAGCTCGACGAGCAGACACCGGAAAAACGCGTGATCGCCGGCACGCTCGAGCGCGCGCTCCGCTACGGCGAGAACCCGCATCAATGGGCCGCCTTCTACCAGACGGCCGAGCAGCGCTGCGGTGTCGCCACCGCCGTGCAGGTGCAAGGCAAGGCGCTCTCCTACAACAATCTCAACGACACCGACGCGGCCTACGAGGTCGTGGCCGAGTTCAATCCCAAGAAATCCGCCGCCGTCGCCATCATCAAGCACGCCAATCCGTGCGGCGTGGCCATCGCGCCGACGCTTGCCGCGGCCTATGAAAAGGCCTTGGCCTGTGACTCCACGAGCGCGTTCGGCGGCATCGTCGCGCTCAACCGCGACCTCGATGCGGAGGCGGCAACGGAGATCGTGAAGATCTTCACCGAGGTGATCATCGCGCCCGAAGCGAGCGACGAGGCGAAAGAGATCGTCGCGTCGAAGAAGAATTTGCGCCTGTTGCTTGCCGGCGGCCTGCCGAACCCCCGTGCACCGGGTCTCACCTTCCGCTCGCTCGCCGGCGGCTTTCTGGTGCAGTCCCGCGACAACGGCATGGTCGACGGCCACGACCTCAAAGTGGTGACCAAGCGGGCGCCGACCGACCAGGAGTTCGCCGATCTCATCTTCGCCTTCACCGTGGCGAAGCACGTCAAGTCGAACACCATCGTCTACGCGAAGGACGGCGCCACGGTCGGCATCGGCGCCGGCCAGATGTCCCGCGTGGATGCGGCGCGCATCGCAGCGCGGAAAGCGCAAGATGCCGCCGAGGCGCTGGGCCTACCCGCGCCCCTGACGCAAGGCTCGGTGGCGGCGTCGGATGCCTTCTTCCCCTTCGCCGACGGCCTGCAAGTCGTGGCCGAAGCGGGCGCCAGTGCGGTGATCCAGCCGGGCGGGTCGATGCGCGACGAGGAGGTCATCGCCGCCGCCGACGAAGCCGGCCTCGCCATGGTGTTCACCGGCATGCGCCACTTCCGGCATTAGCTGCCAGACGTCCGCTTCTGAGTAGCTGAGTTGAAGGTCTTAGCGATGTCGCTCGTGCTCTACGGTCATCCCTTCTCCTCGTACACGCAGAAAGTGCTCATCGCGCTCTACGAGAACGGCACGCCCTTCGAGTTCCGTTGCATCGGACCGGATACGCCGCAGCACGCGGCTGAATGGCTCCGCCGCTGGCCGCTGCGCAAGTTCCCGCTGCTGGTGGACGGCGAGCGCGATGTCGTCGAGACCAGCATCATCATCGAGTACCTGCAGCTCGCGCATCCCGGGCCGGTGCGCCTGCTGCCCGCCGATCCGATGGCCGCGCTGGACGTGCGTTTTCTCGACCGCTTCTTCGACCTGCACGTCATGGAGGCGATGCAGATTGCGGTCTACAGTGCGCTGAAGCTGGTCCCGATGAAGAGCGAGGAAGGACTGGCCCTCGCCAGGGAAAGGCTTGAGCGCGCCTACGCCTGGCTCGAAGGACAGTTGGCCGGCAGGACCTGGGCGGCTGGCGCGGACTTCACGCTGGCGGACTGCGGGGCCGCGCCCTCGCTGTTCTACGCGGACTGGACGCACCGGATTTCGGAGGCTTATCCAATGCTACGCGCCTGCCGCGCGCGGTTGCTGGCCCGCCCGTCCTTCGCGCGGGCGGTAGAGGAGGCGCGGCCGTTCCGGCCGAGCTTTCCCCTCGGGGCGCCGGACCGGGATTAAATCCCCGCGCCGCAACCCCCTGAACGGCATCGTCTTTTGCTTTGATCCGTTCGCGGCGGAGAAGCACAAAAAAGGCCTCCCGAAGGGGAGGCCTTTGCTTTGATCTGCTGATCTAGAGCCCTGGAGCTAAATGCCCTATTCCGGCGCGCCTTGCGGATAGACCGGCTGCGGCTGGGACTCCGACGGCGGCTCGCCCATATGCGGTTCTGACGGCGCATCGTCGGCGACCGTGGGCGCGACCACGATGGTGTCTTCTTCCATCATCGCCTCACCCTCCGGCGTTTCCACCACCATGGTGTCTTCTTCCACGATGGCCGCGCCGTCTGGCGTGTCGACCCCCATGGTCTCTTCTTCCATCATGGCGTCAGGCGCCTCGCCCTCCATCGCCTCATCCGGCACCACCGGCTGCGGCTGCGACTCTGAGGCCGGCTCGCCCGTTGACGGCTCCGACGGCGCGTCCTCGGAGACCGTTGGCGGGACCGAAATGACCTCCTCCATGGTCTCTTCCTCCATCATGGCGTCGGGTTCTTCGTCCGCCGGCTCGTCCATGGCGGGTTCTTCGTCCATGGCGGGTTCTTCGGTCGCAGGCTCTTCGGACATTGCCGGCTCTTCGGCCGGCGCTGCGTCCTCGGCGGCAGGCTGCTCAGCAGCAGGCTGCTCAGTTGTCGCTTCGTCGTCTTTCGGTTGTTCGCAGGCCGCGAATAGGCATGCCGCGAATACCGCCGCAACGACT
>DATKYG010000073.1:0-2185 GCA_035528655.1 Methyloceanibacter sp. | reverse complement strand
CGCGCTGTGGCAAGCCGTCGAGGAGCCGGGCCGCGCCGGACGCGCCGCCGCGATCCTGGCGCTGGTCGGCGCCATCAACATCCCCATCATCAAGTTCTCGGTGGATTGGTGGAACACGCTGCATCAACCGGCGAGCGTGTTCCGCGCCGGCGGGCCCACCATCGATCCCGCGCTGCTCACGCCGCTCTTCGTCATGGCGGCAGGCTTCACGGCGCTGTTCGTTCTGCTGCATCTCATCGCCATGCGGGCGGAGATCTTGCGCCGCCGCGTGCGTGCGCTCCAGCAGACTGAGGTCGCGCGCGCCGCCCTGGCCGAGGCCTGATCGAAGCGCATGCTGGACCTCGGCCCGCACGCGAGCTTCATCGTCGCCGCCTATGGCGTGACCGTCATCGCCGTGGGCGCGCTCCTCATCGCCACGCTCGAGGACGACCGCAAGCAGCGGCGCCTGCTGACCGATCTTGAGCGCAAGGGCATTAGACGGCGCTCGGCCGCGAAGCCTCCTGTGAAGCAGGCAGCGCCTCCTGTGAAGACGACAGCCGCCAAGCCCCAAGCCACAAGAACGCCGGCCAAGCGCAAACCGGCCAAGCGCAAGCCGGCCAAATCCGCGCCAACGAAGTCCCGCACGCGGAAGTCCCCGTCATGACCGCAAAGACGAAACCGCAGGCGCGTCCGCGCCGCTGGGCCGTCGCCTTGCCCTTTGTCATCTTCGCCGCGCTGGCCGGTCTCTTCTGGTACGCGCTGCATACCGGCGATCCCTCGCGGCTTCCCTCCGCGATGATCGGCAAGCCCGTGCCGGACTTCACGCTGCCCCCCCTCGATGGGCTGAAGGGCGAAGACGGCGCCGCGGTGCCAAGCTTCGACGCCGCCGATCTCGCCACCGGACAGCCCACCATCGTCAACATCTTCGCCTCGTGGTGCGTGCCGTGCCTCCAGGAGCATCCCCTCCTCATGGCGCTCGCCGAGGAGCCGGGCCTTCGCATCTTCGCCATCAACTACAAGGACGACCCGGCCTCGGCCCGGCGCTTTCTCGGGCGCTACGGCAATCCCTTCGCCGGCGTCGGCACTGACCGCTCGGGGCGGGTCGCGATCGATTTCGGTGTCTATGGCGTGCCGGAGACCTATGTGATCTCGAGCGACGGCAAAATCGCTTACCGTCATGTGGGCCCCCTCACCGAGGAGGCCATCGCCACGAAGATCCTGCCGCTGATGCGCCCGCAATCCGGCAAGCCGTAACGTGCGCGAGCAGCCCGCTACTCGTCGTGGGCGTCGACGATCAGATTGAGGGATTCGAGAAAGTCCTGCCGCTTGGCCGGGGACAGGCCGGCGAGGAGCCGCGTGTCCGCCGCGGCGGCGGCTGGCTGCGCGTCGCGCAAGGCCTTGGCGCCCTGCACGGTGAGCTTGATGGCATAGGCCCTGCCGTCGTCCCTGGCGCGCCGGCGCTGAATCAGGCTCCGGCTGAGCAATCGGGCCACGATATCGGCGAGGGTCGAGCGGTCGATGCCCGTCCGCCCCACGAGATCGGTCTGCGTGAGCCCCTCTTGATCGGAAACAGCCATCAGCACCGCAAACTGGCGCGGAGTCAGGCCGGCCAGTTGGGCCTCATCGGCAAAGATGTCCGCCGCGCGCTGACTCGCACGGTGCAACAAATGACTCGCAGAGCGATTCAGGGGATTTCCAGCTTTTGCCATCATGGATTTCCAGCTTTTGCCATCATGCAAGCGCCGCCAATATCTTCAGCTGCCCTGGCCTTCGGGGTCGCCGCATGACTTCTTGTACAACTCGAATGCGCGATCAGCAAACGTCCGGTTGCAAATATATCCTGCGGCGCCAAAAGACAACCAAGAACGACCAATGGTCGTTGGGCATATCGGAAGGGGTCAGCACCCTTACAAGTAGATCAGAACAAGTAGATTTTCGGTAACGTTAAGCAATCAGGCACTAATCGGAAGTTTGATCTTGCGGGACGCCGTAGCGTTGCATCAGGGGGACCTGGGCCATCGCAAACAGAAAAGTGATGGGCAGGAAGCCGAAGGCTTTGAAGCTCACCCAGGTGTCGGTCGAGAAGTTCCGCCATACGAACTCGTTGAGCACGGCCATGATCACGAAGAACACGGCCCAACGGAGCGTCAGCTTGCGCCAGCCTTCGTCCGTCAGATTGAACACCGGTCCGAACAGGAGCTCGAGC
>DATKYG010000072.1:0-104040 GCA_035528655.1 Methyloceanibacter sp. | reverse complement strand
GAAGGACAGAGCCCCCTCGCGTCTGGTGTTTCTTCTTGTCGAGAAAATAGACGGGGACGCGTACTCGCCTCTCCGCAACGGCAATCTGTTCAACAGCTTGATGTTTGGATGACGTCACGGCGATTGACAAGAAGGCCCTCGCTGGACAAGGCGGCTCCTGCTATCGAGCCGTCTGCAAGCGGCCTTGTCCCCTTCCCTCATGCGGGCGTGGAGGTAGCTCACCTAAGATTTCTCTTCGATGCCCAAAAGAGATAACCCTTGCGGCTGTGCTATAGTGTGGACGCAACTTTGCTATGGGGAGGGAACAATGGCAGCGACCAAAGAGCTTACATCCGGTCAGAAGGCGGCGCAGACGCGGAAGCGCCGCGCAGCGGCACTCAAGGCAGCGGCAACACGTAAGCGTCGGGCGACCGCCGCCAAGGCCGCAGCCACACGCAAAAAGAATAAGGCCGCAGCAGCGCGCAAGACCGCTCGCAAAACAACCGCCAAGCGGAAACCGGCGGCGCGCAAGACCGCTCGCAAAACTACCACCAAGCGGAAACCGGCGGCGCGCAAGAAATAAGGGCTAGGGTTTGTCAGTGCTTAGCCTTGTAATAGGTGATTTGCACAATCGATACGTATGCAAGTGCGACCCCTATTAGATAGGTCGCAGCACTGAGGCTGAGGGCGTAAAGCCAAACAGTCTCTCGCGCGGGTTGGGTGCCAAGCAGAGCCCGCCAAATCGTATTCAAAACAAAATATCCGACATAGCCGGTTATGAGAATTGCAATGAGGCCCCCGATGCATAACCAGAGGGCTGTGTAATCCCGCCGCTCCGCTTCCAGTTCGTCAGCGGGAAATAATCCATACACAGCTCCGATCGCGATCATGCCCAAAGCGCCGATCTGCACCGCATAGGGACACCCAAGCCACAGCGTTAAATTCGCCAAAGGTACGCCAACATGGCCCTCTAAAGTACTTTGCAGATAGTGGACGAGGGGCGCGTAGCCCATGATCAGACCCAGGAGAAAAAGTCCCAGGCCCCACCGGACAAACGCTGCGGCGAGCAAAGTGACTTCGCTGATGTTTGCATCCTTCTTTGCCATGAAGCCCTCCCAACTGCCGTATCTAGAGCCAGCTTAACGCTTCGAGTGCGGTAGGACGCCAGCAATTTCTCATAGTGCACCGCAGCAGCGTCATGTTTCCGCAATCCTCCGACGGTGATATCCTTGGCCGCTCTGTACAGCGTAGGAGGTCACCATGGCGACCAAGCAAAGCTTTACTCCAGACGAATGGACCAAGATATTTGCGAGCCCGATGCTCGCTGGCATGGCTGTATCGGCAGCTGAGCCGAGCGGCCTCTGGGGCGCGCTAAAGGAAGCCATCGCCAGCGGGTCGGCGCTCGCCGCGGCAAAAAGCGAGGCGAACTCCAACGGGTTGATCAAGGCGGTCATCGCCGATTTCGAAACGTCGGAAGGTAGATCTTCCATCCAGGGTGCACTGCGAAAGATGTTCGCCACTGCCAAACCAGCAGATGTCGTCCAGGGGTCGATTTCCACTCTCGATGAGGTGTCGCGGCTTCTCGATAGGGAAGTGCCCAAAGACGCGGCGCCATTTAAAACCTGGCTGCGCGGCATCAGTCAGGACGTGGCTGAGGCTTCTAAGGGGGGCGGCTTCCTCGGCTTCGGTGGTGTTCAAGTCAGCGACGCCGAGAAGGGCACGCTCGCCGATATCAACAGGGCGTTGGCATAGCGCTATAACCTTGCCCCAACGCCAGGTGAAAAGCGGCCGGCGTGGCGCTTTCTTACCTGTCGATTCTACAGGTTACGAATTACAAGGTACGTCGCTCTTATTGGCTGGTTGGAAGTAGTGCCAAGGCTCGCGCCCCTTCAGGTCTGGCAGGAGGAATCAATGCCCAGTCTTTACGAAATTCTCGCGGATGCTCAGCAAGGCGAGGCGATGACGTCTTTGGGCAATCAGTTTGGCCTCACGCCGCAGCAAACTCAGGCCGCCGTCGCAGCGCTGTTGCCGGCCATATCGATGGGATTAAAACAATCGACGGCCACCCCTGAAGGCCTTGGCAACCTGTTTGCCTTGATGGCGCAGCAACCAGACTTGCTCGGCGTTTATGACGATCCGCGGGTCGCTTACTCCCCTGGTGGACGTGCTGCCGGCAATGCAGCGCTCTCCACGATGTTTGGCTCGCCTGACGCAAGCCGGGCGATTGCCGCCCAGGCGCAAAATCTTTCGGGTGTCACGTCCACCATCCTGAAGAAGCTATTGCCGGTGATCGCCGGGATGATCATTTCGGGTTTGATGCGCAGCGGATCGGGACAGGCTGCGCCGCAAGCTCCGCGAAGCGAGTCGGAACAGGGTGGTGGATTATTCGACATCCTGCGGCAGGTCTTTGGACAGGGGCAGCAACCAGAGGCGACAGGCCAGCAGGGCTCTTCGCCCCATGGAATTCCCCCTATTGGTGACATCTTGGGATCCGACCCCGGTGGGACAGTTACCCCCCGCAGTGCGCCCCCTATGCCCAAGCCCTCCGATCCAGTCCCGATGCCAACTGACCCGGGCGGTGGCACCGTACCCGGGGGCGATGTGCTCGGTCAGATCCTGCGTGAATTGCAGAAGGGAATTTCGGAGGGGCGGATCAAGCCCGTTATTGTCGGCCCTTACGAGATCGACGTTCCCGGAAAGTCGGGACCTTCTAGTCCCAACCAACCTCCGATCCCTGGCGGTGATATCCTCGGTCAAATCTTACGCGACATGCTCGGCGGGAAGGCCAGCCAAGCACAATTGCCAGGGCAGACATCGGGTCTGGGTTCCGCGGTGTTCGGCGATCAGATCGAGGCTGGTGGGGATGTCGACCAATCTCAGATCGAAAGCCTTCAAGAGGTGTTTGACCGGTTCATCGGCACCACGCGCCGTTAAGACCCTCGCGAGTGACGCGCCGACGGCATATGGGTTCGAGCAAAGGGAGTTGGAGCTTTTTTCAGCATTTGAGGGCAGCCCGATTATTGCCCGAGTGGTGCAACAAGATCGTCTCGCTTGATTACCCGGAGGGGGTTGAGATGAAGTCTGGGTTCGACAGTCGGGCGGTTCTTGAAAACGCAAGCTGACCAGTGCACGCCGGTCGGATGACCACGGAAACAAATCGGTTTCGGCAATCCAGGAGGAAAAGAAGCAATGTCCGTTTTAAAAGTCATCGAGCTTATGGGCGACTCCGATAAGGGATGGGAAGAGGCTGCCCAGGAAGCTGTCAATGAGGCAGCAAAAAGCATCAAGCATATTCGGTCAGTGTGGATACAAGATCACGCCGCAACCGTCGAAGGCGGCAAGATAAAAAGGTATAGGGTTACGTGCAAAATCACTTTCGAGGTTGAAAGCTAATTCCGCTACGTTATTGCTTGGCGTGACGCCGTCGTTGGCGTCCGCCAACTCCATCCTACTGGGTCGGTGGACGCTAACACGGGGATCAGATGGTGATTAATGCCCGAAGAGATCCGCCCTCCAGTGCAGAGCTCCAATTTTGAACGCGAGCGCCGCAAAAAGTCCGGAGCGCCTAATTTGGACAGCCGCGCTGTTTTATCGGCGCCACTTGATGCTTCCGCTATGGGACAGGCGCGATGCATAAGCGTGTCTCAGACGCAGAAAGGTTACGTCTTCAAATCGTCGGGAACCTTCCCCCATTCTCTGGCTAAACTCTCAGCACATCGCTGAACGCCCGCGGCAGCGTCACATTATGGGGAGCGCCCTCAAACATCGGAGCGATGTCATTGGGCTCATATCCAGCAAATCCACAGCCGATTGGCGTCACCTCAAACAACTGCCAGGGGTGCGTTCTCGCGAACGCCAAAAACCCATCGACCCCCTCGGCTATCTGGTCGAGGGACAGCGCGGATAGGCTTTCGTCCATGGTGGGGATGGCATAGCTATTACCCTGCACCCCGGTGTCTTGCCCACAAACCGCTCCACGATGGCGTACTGCTTCGACTGCGGCGCCTAGGTCATGACGACCACCGAGGTTCGAACCAAAGACATAAACAGGTCTATCCATGTGCATCAGGTGCGCTCCCCGGGCATGTGGCTGGCGACTTAAAAAGAAGAACCCCGCCAATCAGGAAAGGCTCCCCCGCTCTCTCAAATCCCCACGAATTTGATTGAAGCATCGTCAAGCCCAAAAAGGGCAAATCTCAGGCTGCAGTTCGCGCTCACCAAAATAGATGTAGGAGTTCTGCCCAAGAGTCACGCTCCCACTGCTCGCGGCTGGGGTGGGCGTAATTTGATTTATCTTATGGGGCTTCCCTCCCCCATGATGGCTCCCCCCAAACGGAACCCAAGAAGCCCCGCCCCCCCGTACGGGACTTCTTTCTGGGCTTCAAATGAGTTGCTGGATACCTAAAAAATTGACCCGTCCTTTCGCGAGAAGCTGCTTTGCAAGGGCTTCGATTTCGAGCCAATGGCGCTCTACAAGCTGGCGTGCCTCGCCGATCATTTCGCTCATGAGAGCTTCGGCGCGGGCGGTGTCGTCATTAGTGGCCAGCAGAGCGAGGCTCTTTGCCCTTACTCGGTCTTCGGCATCACCCCACGTTGGAGACCCGAGATGTTTGCCTTCAGCAAGGCTGGCTGCGATCAGCACCATCAGCGCGTGATTGATCTTATTGTCGTGCCCTCCCATAAGAGGGTCTTCGCAGCAGACGTGTCCCAGTCTGGCGCC
Source organism: Methyloceanibacter sp. (assembly GCA_035528655.1). Taxonomy (GTDB): domain Bacteria; phylum Pseudomonadota; class Alphaproteobacteria; order Rhizobiales; family Methyloligellaceae; genus Methyloceanibacter. Next base: position 99,341 of record DATKYG010000072.1, on the reverse strand, counting down.
ATCAGGAACAATGGTGACGTAAAGGCATCTGTAGCCGAGCTTCACCGAGATTACTGCGTGACCGGCCTCATGGTAGGCGATTGCCTCTTTTGGATCAGTCGCGTTCATGCCCTCTCAACTTCACCGAACGTCAGGATCGTTAGCGTTAATTCGTGATAGCCAAGATCCGAACCTCTTCGCAGTCCCTTTTGTTCAGCCAACCAGCTTATTTTGTGAGCATTCGAATTTGCTAACAGAATCCTGCGAACAATAATGTACCTCGAGCGTCTAAAAAGAGCGTCGCTAACGGAACGCGGATTTCATTTCACGTTCAGTTCTAGCAACACAGAGAAGTCAGTCGAATTCAGCCGCGAGGCGGCCGAGCAGATTCGACAGGCGCTGCAAAATGTATTGAGTAAGTCAGCCCCGGAGCACCAGCTAACGCTTACGGTCGTAGGGCATCAGATTGTGAGAGCGCCTAGTGCGTACGGCATACTCCTTCGAACACAAGAGCTTGGTGATGTCGTTTTTTCGGTACCTCCGGAAATTCTCCAAAGGCTAATAGCCGATCTGACGGACTTGGCATCGTCACCACTGCCCCCGGTAGATTCGCGACGGCTCCCCTCCACTGGCAGATCCAGGCTCAAACGCAGCGTTCAATGAGGTAGCCTGCTCAGCCAGCTCCAAGGTGGAACTCAGCGAACATTGCTATGATCCTACTGTTGCAGGCGATCCGCTACCGGATGCGCTGGTATGAAACGTGCCGAAAGGGCGGCAGCTGAGGTTCGAATCCAGTACCGCCCACCACGCAGATTCCCAATGCTCGGGAACTAGCCCTTCCGCCTGACCAGCGCGTCGAGGCTCCAGGGGCCGCCGCCGGCGAAGGCGATATAGAGAAAGACGAAGCAGAACAGGATCGCGGCATCACCCCCGTTCAGGAGCGGAAAGGGGCTCTTCGGCGCATGGGCCAGCCAGTAGGCGAAGGCCATCAGCCCGGAAAGGACGAAAGCGGTTGGCCGCGTGAACAGGCCGACCACCAGCAGCGCGCCACCGACGAGCTCGAGCACGCCTGCGATCCACGGCAGCGACAGAACCTCCGGCGAGAAATCCGAAGGCGGAAAGCCGAGCAGCTTCGCCGATCCATGCTCGAAGAAGAGCAGCGCCGCGACGACGCGCAGGACGCTGAGGACGCGCGGCGCCCATTCACTCTGGAGACTGTCGATGGTCATGGCGTGTAATACCCCCTTCTGGCTTCCGAACGACCTTATGGATGGAGTGTAGCTCATCCCACCGGGCACCGTCAGTACACGCTCTCGTTGGGGGAATAGTGCCCTTGGAGCCTGGCGTGTTTCTCACCACAGGGTCAGCCGATAGCCCGAACCCCTTGAAACGATTCGCCAACAAAAATGGGGGCTCCGGCCGGGACCCCCATTTGTCTTTGTCTTCTGCCTTAGTCTTCGCGTGCGATGCGACACTTAAGCCGCGGCGCTGACCTTTTCGGACGCGACGGATTCGATCGTCTTCAGGATCCGCGAGGCAATCTGATAGGGGTCGCCCTGCGAATTGGGACGGCGATCCTCAAGATAGCCCCTGTAGTCGTTCTTGGCGAAGCTGTGCGGCACACGGATCGAGGCGCCCCGATCGGCAATGCCCCAGCTGAACTGGTCGATCGCCTGGGTCTCGTGCTTGCCGGTCAGCCGCATGTGGTTGTCCGGCCCGTAGACCGCGATGTGATCGGCGCAGTTCTTTTCGAACGCCGCCATCAGCGCCTCGAAATAGGCCTTGCCGCCGGTCTCACGCAGATAGGTGGTGGAGAAATTGGCGTGCATGCCGGACCCGTTCCAGTCGGTGTCGCCGAGCGGCTTGCAATGATACTCGATATCGACGCCGTATTTCTCGGTCAGCCGCTCCAATAGATAGCGGGCCATCCACATCTCGTCGGCGGCCTTCTTGGAGCCCTTGCCGAAGATCTGGAACTCCCACTGGCCTTTGGCCACCTCGGCGTTGATGCCTTCGTGATTGATGCCGGCGTCGAGGCATAGATCGAGATGCTCCTCGACGATCTGCCGGGCGATCGAGCCTACGTTCGAAAAGCCGACGCCCGTGTAATACGGCCCCTGAGGCGCGGGATAGCCGTCAGCCGGGAAGCCGAGCGGGCGGCCGTCCTTGTAAAAAAAATACTCCTGCTCGAACCCGAACCAGGCGCCGTCATCGTCCCGAATGGTCGCCCGCTTGTTCGACGGATGTGGTGTGCCGTCCGGCAGCATGACTTCGCAAAGCACCAAGACCCCATTCGTACGCGCCGCATCCGGGAAAACCCGCACCGGCTGGAGGACGCAATCGGAGCTACTGCCTTCGGCCTGCAGGGTCGAGCTACCGTCGAAGCCCCACAAGGGAAGTTCTTCAAGCGAAGGAAAACTTCCGTATTCTTTGATCAGCGTCTTGCCACGCAGATTCGGTGTCGGTGTATATCCGTCGAGCCAAATATACTCGAGTTTGTACTTTGTCATTGCGGGTCCTTCTTGAATCTGTTGACGCAGAATGAGTGAGAGTCTCTGACGTCGCCAACATCGCTGGCGGCCAATGCGTTGGTATTCCAGCATCAATTGTGCCAAGGACGCGCGCGCCGCGGCCATTTCCGACGCGGGGCATGCCGCGCCGCCGGCCCTCGGCGCGCTCCATTCATTTTTACGTAATAATTATGGGCACTTCGCCGGAGCTCTCAGGCGACGCCAAAAACTCGCCCGTGGCATCCCGCTGGCGCGGCATCGACCGCACTGCACAATGCTGCGCCAACATGCAGAAGCATATGACGCTAAAATAATAGTCATTACGCGAATTTGTTGTGCAGTGACTGCTTGGATTTCGCTATGCTGAAGGTAATCAGTCGTCGACTCGCTCAGGCTTCGGCGCAAAACATTCGATTGGAGAATACAATGACGACAAGTTCTTTTGGAGGAACCGCCAAGATCTACCAGTTCCCAAAAGGCGGTCGCGCGGGTCTGAACGCCGATCGCTATGAGACCAAGACCACCAACGCGTTTGCGTTGCGGTTCGCCACGGTCGCATCTGGCGGTGCCTGGTATCACGAAGAGGCAGTTCGGGACGAACAACACCCGCGGAAGAACTGACCTTGCTTGTGGGACGCGGCGCTTAAGCCCGTCTCAGAATGCTGATCAAAGAAGGCCGGCTTGCAAAAGCCCGGCCCTCTTTCGTTATGAGGAGCTTATTCGCTATGAGGAGCCTGGCGCCTAGGCGCGCGCCGGCCACACGGCTCGAGAGGCCTCGTCCTCGGCGCTCTCATACATGGACAGCATGGGCTCGTCCGTCAGCACCACTTCATCGAACACGCCAAACCCGTTGAAATGATTCCCCAAGACCCGGCCGTAAGCGCCGATCTGGCCGATCTCGATATAGTCGCCCTCGGCTATGGACGCCGGCAGCATGAAGGGCCCCGGCAAATAGTCCGAGCTGTCGCAAGTCGGGCCGTAGAGGACGAACTCCGCCTCGGGTGCAGGTCTGCCGCGCGATGGTGTGACCAGCCGCGCCGGGAATCGAAAGCCGGAATAGGCGGCGTCGAACAGCGTGCCGAACGCGCCGTCATTGACGTAGAGCGCATTGTCGCGGCGGGCATCCACACGCACGATCACCGACTCCGCCTCGGCCACGAGGGCCCGGCCCGGCTCGCACAGAAGCTCGCAGGAATGCTTGACCGCGAGCTCGTCGGCTGCCTTCACCACTTCTTCCAGGAAGCTCGCAAGCTTTGGGGGTTCGGAATGCGGGTAGCGGCTCGGAAATCCGCCGCCGATATCGACGGCGTCGACCAGCACGCCCGAGGCCAGGATCAACCGCCCTACCTGCCTGATCGCGTCGCCGAAGGCGGCCGGGACCACGGCCTGGGAGCCCACATGGAAGGTAATGCCGAGACGGGTGGCACGCTGGCGCGCCTTCAACAGCAGCGCGGGCGCTTCCTCTTGGCTGGCGCCGAACTTCCCCTCCAGCGGGATGAGGCTGTGGGTGTTGGGGCAGGCGATCCTGAGGAACAGGGTGAGGTCGTCCGCCTCTCCGGTCTCTTCGATGACCTTGTCCAGCTCTTCGGCTGAGTCGAAGGCGAAGCGCCGGACCCCGAACTCGCGATAGGCCCGAGATATGGCGCCGCGCGACTTCACCGGGTTCATGAAATACAGATCGGCGCCTTTGATCGGCGCCATGCGCTGAATCTCGACCAAGGAGGCGACATCGAACGCGGTGATGCCGGCCTCGGCCAAGGCGTCGATGATCTGTGGCGCATCGTTGGCCTTGGCGGCGTAGAGCACCCGGCCCGAGAAATTGGCGAGAAACCACTTCGCCGCGCGCTGCGCGGCATGCGGCCTAAGGGCTAGAACAGGCCGCTCGGGGCGGCGATGACGGAGAAGCTCCGCGGCAGAAGCGAAAACGTCCATCTCATGTCTACTCCCACACGAGATTGCCGATGTCAGATGCTGCCCTTGGGCGAATGCCTTGCGAGCCGGCGTGGTCCCTAAGAAATCCTGTGGCCCTTCTAAAGGAGTTTTGGTGTGCTGACTACTCTGTCTCCCGCCTCATCAATTGGGCTTGGCAGCGACGGCGCCCGAACTGGATAGCATGGGTGTCGCCGCGCTCGAATAGACCGGCTCCTGCAGCAGCCCGAATGTCTTGCGCGCCGAAAGCCGCACCATGGCGGCGGTATAGGCATAGATCTCCGCGCTATCGACCATGCCATCGCCGTTACCGACCGGATAGAAATCGGCCGCACCGGCCAGCCCTTCGATCAGGTAGCGGGTGAACAGCCCAACATCGTAGCCGGTGTCGATCAAGGTGCGCTGGCCCCGGTCGGCGGCCGCCACGACCGTCACCGTGGAGAGCGGCGCCGGCGGCAAAATCGTGCTCGTCGTCTCGGGCAGGTTGGGCGGGAGCACATAAGAGCCGTGGTCGCGTCCAACTTCGCTTTCAAGGAGGAGGAGCACCGACTTCGCCTTCAGCGCGGCGAGGTTGGCATATAGCGTCGACAGCGGATAGCCGCCCCGCTCCTCGCGATAGGGCTCGGCATCCACCGGCAGCAGATAGGTGTCGCTGTGGCTGCTATTGGTCGCCCCGTGCCCCGAATAGTAGACGATCACCCGGGCGCCGGGTTGCGCCCGCACGAGCCGGGCTAGCTCGCCGTCCGACCCCGGCACTGGCCCGAACAGCCTCTCAAGATCGGCGCGCTTCGCGTTACGCACGTCGATGATGTTGTCTTGGCGATAGCCGAGATGCTCGGTCAGGAAAAAATACATTGCTCCGGCATCGTTCCTTGCGGTCGCCGCTGGCGGAAGATTGTCGTAGGCGCCGTTGCCGATGATGACGGCGATGTCACCCGGATTCTCCGCCGCGGACGGCTGCGCCCGGTAGAGCTCGCGAATGCGCGTGAAGGACTTCACAACGTTGCCGTTGCCGCTTCCCGGCTGCGGCAGGTGACGCGGCGGCATGGTGCAAAGATCGAATTTCCCGGCCGTCTCGATGCGCCGCATATCGGCGAGGGACAAATGTCCTTCAATCCGCACGCAATCCCGGCACCACACTACGCCGTAGCGGCTCTGTAAATCGTCGAGTTGCGCCTGACCCAGCCCGTCCGGCGACGGCAAGCAGCCAGGGGCGCAGGCGCGTGCCCTGACGCCGTCGCCATGAGCCTTACGCAGATGCTCGATGAGGTCTTCCGGCAAACAGTCGATTTCGAGCCGCGTCAACGGCGCGGGCGGTTCTTCCTCCACCACCGGCTCCGGCTCGCCCGCGGGCGCCAATGCCGCGGTCACGTCGTCAGCGTCGGCCTGCGCCGCGTCGGTCTCGGCCGCATCGGCCTCCACCGCGTCACTCGCAGCCGCATCGGCCCCGGGCGCCTCCGCCTTGACCGCCTCGGGTGGCGGCGCGGGCGGCTCGGGCTCCGCCACCAGCACCGGCACGTCCTTGCACAACGTCTTGAGCTTTTTCTGCACGGGCTCGGCGAGGAAATCGCCGTACGCCTTCATTCCGTGTTCGTTCTTGAAATACCAATGGGCCGTCCAAGTTGCGTCATTGGCCTTGCCGTCAATGGGCCCCTTGTAATAACCGAGCTTGGCAAAGCAGCGTTGCACCCAGGCGGTTGCCTCGGCCTTCTTGTCCCGCGGCGCCGCCGCCGCAGTCGCCTCGGCCTCCGGCGTCACCACCGCGACGACCATGTTTGGTGCCGCTACCGCACCATCCGGCGCAGGCTCCGCATGGGGCGCGGCAAAACACGCCACCACGCCCGCGCCGGCAAGGACGAGCCCAAAAATCAGGCGCCGCCCGCATCCCACACTCCCCGCCATGTATTCCCTCAACCGCAAAACGTACGCGATCGCGCCATTGGCGCGACCCACTTCAACACAGTCTTCGTCTTCCGGAGCAAGGACCAGGCCAATCCGCCGCCTCCCCGGAAGCGCAATCGCCAGGAACTTTACGGGGCGATGGCGGCAAGACATTGGCGAAACCCCATAACTGAAAGTGATGGCAGGCTAACGCACCACAAGCTTAATGGCGGTCCGGGCGAGCTCCTCGGAGGCGTCCAAGTCCTGGGTGCCGCCGTCGGCGCCGGCTCGCGAGGCCTTCGGCGCGGCCTGGCCCGCCCAAGCCTTCTGACCGGCTAAAGCCTTCTGACCGGCGGCGATCTTTGAAGCGCCTTCCACCACAATCTGCCGGGTGAGGAACTCGCGATAATTCCCCAGCGGCGTGAATTGCCGCGTCTTGAAATCATGCTCGATGCCGTCGGCCCCGGCCCCGCTCGCATTGCAGATGGCGATGACCGTCTCGGTCCCCGGATCCTTGAGCCGGAACTGGAACGGCGCATCCTCGCCCGGGAACTTCACCTCCCTGTCGGCGGCGATGAGATTGTCCTGCTGGTAGGTATTGGGGAAGATCACCGTTCCATTGCCGTCCGCCTCCACATTGATCAGGGTGAGATGGCAGCTTTTGGACGACGTGATCGAGAACACTGGCAGGTCGTCGACCCGATAGGTGCTCTTGTCGGAGGTGAGCGCCAGATCGAAATCGTCGAACACGTCCTCGTTGTCATCTCTGATCCGGGCCACGGCGGTCGGCGTCAACGCCGTGACCTGAATGGGCGTGTTGGCGGAGACCTTGGAGACCCGATCGCCGAATTCGGCTTCGAGGATCTCGCGCGGAAGCACGCCCTGTTCCAGCCGGCGCTTGATGCGGCCGGCCTCGCCGCCCGCGTTGGCCAGGCCTTCCGCCAATTGCGCCGCGGCAAGCCCGTATTCCGCCGCCGCGATCCTCAGGTCGACCGACTTCTCATAGGCCCGCGAGAGAAAGTTGATGCTCTCCACGCCTTCTGTTTGGGAGTCGAGCTCGGGGTCCAGACCGGTGCTGAGCATGGCCTTGCGGAAGCGCGCCGCGTCGGCCTCAAGTAGGGTCTTCATGTCGGACGGTGGCGCGTACAGCGCCGCGACCTTGCTGCGCACCCCCTTGGGGAAGCTCTGGTCGTGCAGCACATGCTGACGGATGTCGTCGGTCGCTTGGCGAATGCCTTGGTTATGGCAACCGAAGCAGGAGATGGCATTGGTCACCGCCCGGTCGCGTTGGCTGTCGTCGAGCACGATCTCGGTGGGGCCTTTGCCCAAGCGCTCGCCCTCGGCGGTGTTGAGAAAATAGCCCTGGAACCCGTTGGGCAGGCTGAACAGGGTCTCCCCCCCATCGTGCTTGAAAGCGCCCGCGCCATATGGACCGAGCGGATGGACGAACAGACTCTGGGCCGGGCTGTCGCCTTTGAAGTCGTATGAGGTCCAGAAATAGCCGGTCGGAATTGTGTGCCGCTCGATCAGCCGGTTGTGCTTGGACACGCCCGACTTCTGAAAGCCGGCACGCTTGGCCAAGAACGCCTCGATATTCGCCTTGACGTCGACGCCCTCCTCCCGCTCGAGCTCGGCAAATGTCTCGGGCAGCCTGAGAAGGTCGTAATAGAGTGGCGGGCGTGACGCCGAATAAGCGAGCCAGTCGCCCCTGACCCACGGCAGCTTTGTGCCGGTGACCGTCGTGGCCATGTCATAGGCCGTGGCGTCGGGCTGCATGCCGTATGGGTAACCGCCCGCGATACGCGCCCAGTCGTCCCGGTTCCAATCGAGATCGGCGAGATTGAAGGCGACGATGGTGGCTTGCGGATCGATCGTGCGCATCTTCAGCACGGATTGGTTGCGGCTCAGACTGTTGAGCAGCTTCACCACGCCTTGCCGGTAGCGCCTCATATCCGTCTCTGACGCGCAGGCATTATAGAAATGCGTCAGCGTGACGTAGCGCATGCCCGAACGCCGGGACGCCTCTTGCGGGGCGATGTCATTGGCGATGGCATCGGCGGTCGCGGCCGCATCGATGGGCGCGCGGTTGGCGCACGCCGCCACGACACTATCGCCGAGCCCTTTGATCCAATCATAGACGGCCTTGACGTCTTCCGCCGTGGGTTCGGCGTCGCAGTCGAACTCCTGATAGCAGTCGTAAGGCATGTCCTTCTTGGCGATCTGAATGAACAGACCCGAACCGTCGGGATTGCCGGGCAGGACCAAGTCCGGATCGCGCGCAATCTCGTCGAGCTGCAGGATGTTGCCGAAGTTCTTGGCGGGCCTTTGCCGCTTCAGGGCCGGTCCCGCTTGGTGGCAACGGGCGCAATGCTTGTCGAGTGTGTTCAAGGCGGCGCGCGCCACCGGGTCGGTTTGTGTCTCAACGGCCATGACACGGCCGAAGCCCGCCGCCATGCACAGCAAGGCGAGCGCCAGGAGCGCGGACATCGAGCCCCACGTCATAAAGTCCTCCCTTGGGGGCCGCGATTGGCTCAAACTTGGCCTTTCCAGGTTTCAATTAAAAGGCGGCGGCTGAACGCCCCATGAACGGTAAGGGTTTATGGGGTTCTCGTTACGAAGCCTAATCCTTGGCCTTCGATTTTCGCACGGCATTGGGCCGCGGCGGCAACGTTTTGAGGAAGGCGGCGATCGCCGCGCGGTCCTCGGACGTGAGCTTGGCCATGTTCTCCTGCACCGGCACCATGGTCTCGCCGATCACGTCGAAATCGGGCGTATTGCCGGTCTCCAGCAGATAGGCAATATCCTCTTCGGTCCAGTCGCCGATGCCGTCCTTGCTCGGCGTGATGTTGGGTGCCGTACCGTCGCCATCCGGACTCCTCGCGCCGGCAAACGCTTCCGAGGCGAAGATCCCGCCCAAGCGATTTCGCGGCGAGTGGCATTCGGTGCAGTGGCCCGGTCCGAGCACCAGATAGGCGCCACGGTTGACCGCATCGCTGGCATCGCCATCAGGAGTCCGCGTCTCGCCGTCCACATACAGGCGCTGGAACAGGCCGACTCCGCGGCGGATATTGTACGGAAAGGCAAGCGCATGCGCAGGAGTCTCATTGCTGACCGCAGGCAGCGTATCGAGATAGGCCTTAAGGTCGATCAGGTCCGCGTAGCTCATGCGTTGATAGGACGTGTAGGGAAACGCCGGATAAAGATGGACGCCGCCCGGCGCGATGCCGCGCTTCATGGCGTTGACGAAGTCGAGCACCGTCCACGTGCCGATGCCGGTCTCTTCGTCCGGCGAGATGTTGGGAACATGGAACGTGCCGACATCTGTCTTCAGGCAGCGGCCACCCGCCAGCACCGTCTCGTCTTTGATGTCGAGATCATCGCACGCGCCAGCCGGCGCGGCGTGGCACTCGGCGCAGCCGCCGGCGGTGAACATGGTCTTGCCGTTGTCCACATCGGCCACATGGTCGTCGGGCAGCACCGACGCCGGCAGCGTTACGGGGATGGTCAGGAGATAGAAGGCAAGCGCGCCCGCGGCGCCAAGCACCAGCAGCACAAGCAAGGCCTTGCGCAAAATGCTGTCCTCCCGAATAGCCTTAGTCTTTCTTCACCCGATAGGCCTTGTGGCACTCCTTGCACACTTGCGTCATGTCGCCGAACGCGGCCTTGAACGGCGCTTCCCCCTGCTCGGCCGCAGCAGCCGCCGCCGTGCTCGTATCTTCCAGCTTCTGCGCATCTTCTTGAAGCCGTCGAAGTCTTCCCAAATCTTGGGCGAGGCCTCGCTGTCGGGAACCGCGTCGGCTTCGGAGCCGGCGGGGAACAGCGTCACATAGGCCTCAGGAACATCGCTGATCTTCAGCATGGCCGCGGCCGCCGTAGCGGCATCGAATGGAATCTTGCCCTTGATCATGTCGCCGCCGAGTTTTGCCGCGGGCCTCACGACATCGTCCATCAGCCCACGCCGCTCTTCGACGGCCTGGGAAAGATCGTCGGCTGCGCTGCCGACCTGCGACGAAGGCAATTAAGCCCGCACAAGCACTAAGACCCAAAATCACATTCCGCATCGTTCTCTCCATATCTCGGCACCCATCGATCTTGCCACGCGCATGTGCGGCCTTCTACCGGGTACGCATCACGGCATTGGCAGCGCGCGCCCCTCGCCCAGCACATCCCAGCCACGCCTGACGGCGGGACGTTCGGCGATCGCCTCATACCAGCGCATCACATGCGGATGATCGGCGAACTCCACCGTCTGCCATTCGAAGCGCGAGATCCACGGCCAGATTGCAATGTCGGCGATGGAGTAATCGCCGGCCACATACTCGACCTCGGCCAGGCGCTTGTTGAGCACCGACCACAGCCGCTTCGCTTCCTTGGCGTAACGGGCCTCGGCGTAATCGCTCTTGCCCGGATTGAATTTCACGAAGTGATGGACCTGACCGAGAAAGGGACCGGCCCCGCCCATTTGCCACATGAGCCACTCGGCCACGCGCCATTTGGTGGGGAAGTCCTGGCTCCACAGCTTCCCGGTCTTCTCGGCGAGATAGAGCAGGATCGCGCCCGACTCCATCAGGTGCAGGCTGTTATCGGTATCGATGATGGCGGGAATCTTGTTGTTCGGTGAGACCTTGAGAAAGGTGGGGTCGAACTGATGATCCTTGGTGATGTCGATAGGATGGACGCGATAAGGAAGCCCCACCTCCTCCAACATAATCGAGATTTTCTGTCCGTTCGGAGTCATCCACGTATAGAGATCGATCATCCTCCCCCCACTTCATTGTTGAGGCGCTAACCTCTGCACGCCAAGCGCCGCGCCGTCAAAGGCACCGGCGGGCGCGGGCGAGGTCGTTCGCATTGTCGGAAAATTTGAGTCACCAACCCTTCATCCCACGGCCTCTCTATCGCCCAGAACCGGTCGCGTCCGCGCCACAGCCGACTGTTAGCTATGACCTCATACGCGCAACCAATGTTCATGCGCATAGAGGGGAGGTCGAGATGCTCAATTGTGCCCACCTTGAAAGCCAACATCAAACGGGTGCCGCGCCAAGCCCATCGAGCCTCACCCGTTTTGCAATTTATTACACGCCGCAGCCGGGAAGCGCGCTCGCGTCATTCGGACGCTCTTGGTTCGGCCGCGCCAATGACGGTGCGACGTTGCAGGCATTCTCCACTTCGGGTCTGCCTGGCTCGGGCGTCGCCAAGGCACCGGCCGCCGGCGGCCGTTATACCGGCTTGCACGCCCTCTTCCGCGCGCCGTTCACGCTGCGCGCCGACATCGGGCTCGATACATTGAAGTCGCGGCTGATCGCGTTCGCTGCACGCCGCGAGGCGGTGGCGACCGGCCCGCTCACCTTGGCACGCTCCGGCCGCTACCTGGTGCTCCGCCCCGTCGAGCCGAAACCCGCACTCGACTGGCTCGCCAGCCAATGCGTCAGCGCCTTCGAGAACTTCGCCGTCGACGAGGACGAGGACGGCGACGCCAATCGGCATCTCAGCGACTATCAGCGGCTCCTTTTGAGGAGCTTCGGCCATCCCAACGTGATGAGCGAATATCGCTTCTCCATTGCTCTTACCGGCCCACTCGATGCGGCCCATCTGGAGCGGATATCGCAGGCCCTCTGGCCCGTGATGGAAGAAATTTGCGCCACGGGCGTCACCGTTGACGGCCTGTCGCTGTTCGGCGATTCCGGCGGCCGCTTGCCTATGCGTCTCCTTGGCCGGTATGCCCTTGGCGGGTGAGGCCCGGCCCTGGTGCGCATCTCGGGCGCTTTAGAACGGGCCTAAGTTTTGACACACCGCTGCGCCACCCTCGTTTCGCTGGGGAAATACGGGGGTTGCGATGCCCGATTACGGGGAGATCCTGGCGTTCCTTGCCGCCAATCCGCCACAACTCGAAGCCGAGCGTGAACTTCACGCATCACTGCTTGAGCTGCTCGCCCAATGCCTACGCTCCGAGCGGGTCATTATCAGCGAAGAAGGCGAAGAGGAACTCGACGCCGGCGAAATCCGCTGGCAGAGCGTCAACTGACCCCGCACAAATTTGACCCTCATCAAAGGCCCTTGGCCCGGCCCGATCTAAGCCTAGGGCTCGGGACCAACCCCAACAAGCCTGCCCTTGGCATTTGCGCCCAAGGGCGCCGGGGTGCTATTTGAGCCTTCGGATGGGTCTGCCTGGGCGCTGGATGGGCCGGTAATTTTTGCATCGTTTCGAGGGAGTTGACCTACACCATGAGTGAAAGCGTTGCGGTTAAGCACGCAGGCGCCGAGGCAGTGAAAAGTTCGGCGGACGATGTTGTCCGCGCCTTTTCGCAAAGCGTCAAAGCCGGCGAGCGTTCAGATAAGCCCTACCCGCATTGGGTCTTGAGGGCGTGTCTTCCAGACGACACCATCGAAGATATTCTTGCCCTCCCCTTCCCCGCGCCGTCTCTCGAAGGCGTGTCGGGAAAGAGAGAGCTTCACAACAAGACGCGCCGATATTTCGACGCCGAGAACCGTGCGGCCTTTCCGGTCTGCGAGGCGGTGGCCGAAGCGTTCCAGGATTCCCGCGTCACCGATTTGATCAAAAAGACGTTCGACACGGATCTCGAGGGCACCTATCTCCGTATCGAATTCGCGCAGGACACCGACGGCTTCTGGCTCGAGCCCCATAGCGATCTCGGCGTGAAGTCCTTCACCATGCTGCTCTACCTGTCGACGGACCCGAGCCATAGCGATCTCGGCACCGACATCTACGACGCCGACAAGAACCATGTCGGCCGGTCGCCGTTCGCCTCGAACGCGGCGATGATCTTCGTGCCGGCGGACGATACCTTTCACGGATTCGAGAAGCGGCCGATCAAGGGTGTGCGGGTATCGCTCATCATCAATTACGTGAGCGATGAGTGGCGCGCGCGCGAGCAGCTCGCCTTCCCGGAGGCGCCGATCGCCTGATCGCGCCGTACTTCAAAGCGTTTACGGAAATGGCCGGGCTCGTCCCGGCCATTTCATTTTGTGGTATGCCCACGAGAAGCAAATCAAAGCACGCACCGCGTACGGAGGGTCGCCTGTGAGCAAAATCGCTTGGATCGGCCTCGGCGTGATGGGCTATCCCCTCGCCGGACATCTCAAGGCCCACGGCCACGACGTGACCGTCTTCAATCGCACGCGTGAGAAGGCGGACCGCTGGGTTGACGCATTCGGCGGCAGCCGCGCCGCGACGCCCGCCAAGGCCGCCGAGGATGCTGACTTCGTCTTCGCCTGCGTGGGCAATGACGACGATCTGCGCGCGGTCACCCTTGGCCCGGACGGCGCGTTCCACACGCTTGCGCCCGGCGCCGTCTTTGTCGACCACACCACGGCTTCGGCGACCATCGCCCGGAAGCTGCATGCGGCCGCTCACGAGAGTGGCGCCGGCGCCCTCGACGCCCCTGTATCCGGCGGCGAATCGGGTGCGGAGGGCGGCACGCTCACGGTCATGGCCGGCGGCGACGAAAGCGATTTCGCCAAGGCCAAGCCGGTGATCGACGCGTATGCCCGCGCGGTCAATCTCATCGGTCCGTCGGGCGCGGGCCAGCTCACCAAGATGGTGAACCAGATTTGCATCGCCGGTCTGATCGAGGGGTTGGCCGAGGCGCTTGCCTTCGCCAAAGCCGCGGATCTCGACATCGAAAAGGTCGTCGACACCATCTCGAAAGGCGCGGCCCAATCCTGGCAGATGGACAATCGCTGGCAGACCATGGTCAACGGAAAATTCGACTTCGGCTTCGCGGTCGACTGGGTGCGCAAGGACTTCGCCATCTGCTTCGACGAGGCCCGGCGCAACGGCGCCAGCCTGCCCGTGACGGCGCTGGTCGATCAGTTCTACGGCGACGTTCAGGAGATGGGCGGCAGCCGCTGGGACACGTCGAGCCTGATAGCGCGGCTGCAGCGCAAATAGCTCAGGCGCGCGGCTCCTCGGCGGCATAGTCGAGCGGCAGGGCCGTGGTGAACTTGATCTGCTCCATGGCGAAGGCAGAGCTCACGTCGGACAGCTCGATCTTGGAGATGAGCCGTTTGTAGAACGCGTCATAGCGTTCGATGTCCGGCACCACCACGCGGAGCAGATAGTCCACCTTGCCGCTCATACGGTAGAACTCGACCACTTCGGGAAAGTCGTTGAGCGCCGCGTGGAAGCGCTCAAGCCACTCCTTGGTGTGGTGGCTCGTGGTGATCGACACGAACACCGTCACGCCGACATTGACCTTCTTGGGATCGAGCAACGCCACGCGGCGCTCGATCACGCCCTGCTCTTCGAGCTTTTGGATGCGGCGCCAGCACGGCGTGGTCGACAGGCCGATTTGCTTGCCGATCTCCGCCACCGGCAGCGTGCTGTCCTTCTGCAAGATGTCGAGGATCTTGCGGTCCATGCGGTCGAGTATCGCCATGACCTGAGTGCGTTCCGCCTGACAAAATTCGGCGCGTCTATGACGGTTTGCCGGAACAGGGTTTCATTGTCCCTGTTTTCTACCCAAAGTGTTAGATTATTTTTCTACGACCCGCAAGCGAGGTTCTATACGAGCCGCCGCACCTCGCGCCGCAACACCGGTAACAGTTCCGCCTCGAACCAGGGGTTCTTGGTTAGCCAGGCATTGTTGCGCCATGAGGGATGCGGCAGCGGCAGGATGCGCGGCCGCCGCTCGGTGTTCAGATGCTCCCGCCAGCGAAGCATCGTGTCTTGCAGGGTCTTGTCCCGCGCCTCGCCAAGATGGAAATCCTGCGCGTATGCCCCCACGGCCAGCATGAGTTCGATCCGCGGCAGCGCGTCGAACAGCCGGCGGTGCCAGAGAGCGGCGCATTCGCGCCGCGGCGGCAGATCGCCTCCCTTGGCGTCCTGTCCCGGAAAGCAGAAGCCCATGGGCACGATGGCGAGACGGGTCTCGTCGTAGAACTCGTCCTCCGTCACGCCCATCCATGCGCGCAACCTGTCGCCGGAAGGATCGGTAAACGGAGTGCCGGATGCATGCACGCGCGTGCCAGGGGCCTGACCGCAAACGGCCAGCCGCGCCGTGCCGCTCGCCCGCAACACAGGCCGCGGCGCATGCGGCAGCGGCTTGCCGCGAGGGTCTTCGACACATTGGCGGCAGGCGCGGATCGCACCGAGAAGACCGTCGAGTTCAGTTGCGCCAGCGTTCATAGATCGATCGTCATGCCATCCTCGGCGATCAGATAGCGGGCGGCATCGACCTTGCCCAATTCGGCGAGCATGGCCTCGCCCATATGGGTGAGCAGCACGCGCACGGCGCCGAGCCTGCGGTAATTGGCATCGATCGTCTGGTAGTCGAGATGGATGGGCAACGTTACGTCGTATTGGAAACATTCGCTGATGAAGAGGTCCGCGTCCCGGGCCACGTCACACAGCACCTCGACCCAACCCGTGTCGCCGGTGAAGGACAGCACCGTCCCCTCGACATCGAATCTGAGTGCGTATGGCGGCGCGCCGGATGGATGCTTCACCTCGAACGGCGTCACCGTAACGCCCTCCACCGTGAGCGGTTCCTGTTCCGCATACTCCACGAAGATGAGATCGAAGCCGCGCTCCGCCGTGATGGCATTCGGATAAAGCGCACCGGCCAATGCGGTGAACCGCGCCTCGATGCCCTTCGGTCCCGTGACGACGAGCGGCCGCGTCCGCTTGCTCACATATTTGGCGTCGATGAGGAGCCATGGCAGGCCGCCGAAGTGATCCCCGTGCAGATGGGTCACGAACACCGTGTCGATGTCGTTCGGGGTGATCCCCAGGCGGCGCATGCCGATGAGGGACGTGGCCCCACAGTCGATGAGGAATGTGGAAGGCCCCGAGCGGATGCAAAAACAAGTCTGGAGGCGGCTGCCCGCGCCGAAAGCGTCGCCGCAGCCGATAACGGTCAGTTGCATGGGGTTCCTATCTTAGCCGAGGCTTGCGCCCCTTCTCGAGCTCCCAGAGTGTCATGTGGCCCGCGGGCACCGATCTTCAAGGCGTCGTGTCAGCGCGGAGCGACAGTAAACGCGCCGTTAGGGATTTCCGCTGATAGTTCTCGTTAAGCCTAAATCGGAGGGTGAGACCCCGGCCGCGCGTCGGGGTTATGCCATTGATCCGCAGGGGCTTTGTGTCAGTGGGATAGTCGCGAGTTTAATGAGTCATGTTAGGAGGCGCGCAAGCCGGAGCCCCGCAGGTTCGTTCGGGATCGCTCGACAGCCATAAACGGCGTGCCTACCGCAGCGTCCAAGAGGTCCGCGAGAAGCTCGCCTACCGGTCAGGCCCCCAGCCGGAGTTCGAATACGAACTCCTGATGATGTTCGTCAAGAACGAGCTGTCGGCCGCCGTCACCACACCGCTGCTCGCTATTGTCGTCGCCATGGGAGCCATGTTCTGGGCGCCGCCGCGCGCGCTGCTGCTATGGCTGTGCGCGGTCTTTATTGCCAAAGGCATCCTCATCGCCTTATGCCGGCAGTTCGCCAAAGCGCCGCGCGAAGACACCTCCACCGCCGGCTGGCGCGCCAAGATCGCTTCCGCCGAGTTCCTGTACGGGGTGACCTGGGCGAGTGTCGCCTTCATCAGCCCGGAGACTCAAGGCGAGGCGGCGCACACTTTCATCTTCGCCTCGCTCCTCGTCGTCATCTCGATGCGCATGCTGTTTGCCTCGACAGTGATGCCCATCGTCTATGCCGGCACGCTGCCGATGACGATCGCCATCGTCGTCCGCTTCGCGTTGCTAGACGACCCGTTTTATTGGGCCATGGCGGCCATGGCGGTCGGCGTACACATCTATTTCATCTGGCTGATGAGCGGTTTCAACATGACCGTTCTGGCCATGCTGGAATATCGCGCCGAGAAGGACGCGCTGATCGCCGAGCTCGAGCAATCGAAATCAATTTCCGATGATGCGCGCCTACGCGCCGAGGAAGCCAATCTCGCCAAGTCACGCTTCCTGGCTACCATGAGCCACGAGCTGCGCACGCCGCTCAACGCCATTCTCGGCTTCTCGGAGATCATGCGCGGCGAGATCCTAGGGCCGCACGCCAATCCGACCTACAAGGAATATGCCGACGATATTCATCAGAGCGGTCAGCACCTGCTCACCCTGATTAACGAGATTCTCGACATCAGCCGCATCGAGGCCGGCCGCTACGAACTGCGCGAGTCGCCCATCGCGCTCGCCGATGTGGTCGAGGACTGCCACCGCCTGATGCGGCTCCGTGCCGAGAATAAGGGCCTAAAGATCGTCGAGGACTTCGAGAAGAACCTGTCGCAGCTTTGGGCCGACGAACGGGCGACACGGCAGATCTGCCTCAATCTCCTATCCAACGCTATCAAGTTCACGCCGTCGGGCGGCACCATTACGCTGAAGGTGGGCCGCACCGCGCTTGGCGGCCAGTTCCTGAGCGTCAAGGACACCGGCCCCGGCATCCCCGAAGGCGAGATTCCGCGCGTGTTGCGCAGCTTCGGTCAGGGGTCGCTTGCCCATCAGACGGCGGAAGGCGGCACCGGACTCGGCCTACCGATCACCAAGGGGCTGACGGAGCTGCATGACGGCACGTTTGAGCTCAAGAGCAAGCTTCGCTATGGCACCGAGGTGATCGTCGCCCTGCCCCGCAGCCGGGTCATGGAGGCGCTGCCCCGCCTCACTGAGCCCGGTGAGGAGCAGGCCGATAAGCCGGGAGTGCCGTGGCGGGCCGCCCGCGACAAGCGCGCAAGCTAGCCTCTCCCGCGCGTCGCACCGCCACAATTGCCCCGGCTGTCCGGAGCCCCTACATGGGACGAGTGACAATCGACCGGCAGGGGCCTCTTGGAAACTCCGTGCATCAATATCTGTCTGCTCGACGAGACGTCGGGGCTTTGCGTCGGCTGCGGCCGTAGCGGCGATGAAATCGCGCGCTGGACCGGCATGACGGACGCCGAACGGCGTGCCATCATGGCCGGGCTGGCTGAACGCCTGGAGCGGCTGGAGCGTCTGGCAGAAGCGGAAGGGTCTCGCGCGTGACCACCTGGCTTGCCCTATTCATCCTCGCCCTCGGCGCCATGATGCTGGTGAGCGACGACACCGGCATGATCGTCGGCCTTGACGTTACGACCTTCGGCTATGTCGCGCTCCTTCTCGCCCTCCTCGTCTATGTCGCCGGTGGACTGGTGACCCGCTATGCCGGCGGCACCAGCGCCATGTTCCGCGATGCGGTCACCTGGCTCGCCCTCGGTCTCGGCCTGGTCACTGTCTACGCCTACAAGGATGATCTGACCCCCATTGCCGCCCGCGTTGTTGGCGAACTCCTGCCCGGAACCGCCATGACCGTCGAGCAGAGCGCCGGCGGGCTCACGGAGGTGCGCATCCGCAAGCGCCTGGACGGCCACTTCACCGCTATCGTGGAGGTCAACGGCAAGGAGATCTCCATGATCGTCGATACCGGCGCTTCGTCCATCGTGCTGCGGCCCGAGGACGCCAGAAAGGCCGGGATCGATCCCGACGCCCTCAAATATCGGGTCCCCGTGCTGACCGCCAACGGCCGCACGGTCGCGGCGCGGGTACGGCTTGACGCGGTCGGCATCGGCCCGCTGGACCGCACCAAGGTCGACGCCCTCGTGGCCAGGCCCGGCGCCCTCACCCAAAGCCTGCTCGGTATGAGTTTCTTAAGCCGCCTCCGCTCCTATGAGTTCTCCGGCGATTTTCTGACCTTGCGCGGCTGAAAACGCGCAGAAAATGGCCAGGCTTCGGAGCGAGGCGTTTTGCGTTCGGCCACCAGACATACGCTGATCGAAGCGATGCAGTGGGGCGCCCTGGCGCTCGGCATTATCGCCGTGATCTACTTCTTTAACGATCTCCGCGCGGCTTTCGGGCCCGACCGCGGTGGCCTTCCCACATTCGCCGAGGCCATGCGGGAGCGCCCCGCCGCCGAGGACGAAGGTGCGGGCTTCACCCGCGAGGTCAGGCTGCGGGCAGACGCGAGCGGTCACTTCGTATTCAAGGCCGCGGTCAACGAGCGCCTGGCAAGTTTCGTGGCCGACACCGGCGCCACCTTTGTCATTTTGACCTATGAAGACGCCGAACGCCTAGGTCTCTCACCGCGCAGCCTCGACTTCTCCGCCCCGGTCCAGACCGCGAACGGCATCAGCTATGTCGCGCCGGTGACGCTGGATCGTGTCCGCGTCGAAGACATCACCATTCGCGACGTGCCTGCCGCCGTTGCCGGCAAGGGCGCTCTCGGCACCAACCTCCTCGGCATGAGCTTCCTGGGCCGGCTGAAAAACTTCCAGATTCAGCGCGGCGAGCTCGTGCTGGTCCAATAGCCCCAAGCGCCCCCATCTCGACGGTGGTGGTCTCGAGGGAAACTCTGCTATGGCCAGGGCGTTAGTCCGAGACGGATTCCCGCCCCAACCATCCTTTCCATGGAGTCAGAATGTTCCCGAAACCGCGCCAAGATCTCGTTCCCAACACCGCCGAGTTTGAGCGTTTGCCCTTGGTCAAGGTCACCGGATTCCGCGAATATGACGCGCGCTGGCTCTATCCCGAAGAGATCAACCTGCTCGGCATGGAGGCGGTCGGCCTCGGGCTGACCACCTTGATGCGCGAGCGCGGCGTACCGGTCCGCATCGTGGTCGGGCACGACTTCCGCTCTTATTCTTCGGCCATCAAGGCGGCGCTGACGACCGGCATGCTCGCCGGCGGCGCCGAGGTCCATGACATCGGCCTGGCGCTCTCGCCCATGGCCTATTTCGCGCAGTTCGAACTCAAGGTCGAAGGCGTCGCCATGGTGACGGCAAGCCACAACGATAATGGCTGGACCGGCATCAAGATGGGTTTCGAGCGGCCCCTCACCTTCTCGCCCGAGGACATGACGGCGCTGAAGGACATCGTGATGAACGCCAAGTTCGCGCCCTACCACGACGGCGCCCGTTACATCTACGTGCCGGACCTGGCCGAGCGCTACATGGCGGACTTGCTCAAGCGCCCCAAGTTGCTCCGCCCGCTGAAGGTCGTGGTGTCATGCGGCAACGGCACCGCCGGCGCCTTCGCGCCGCGCGTTCTCGCCGAGATCGGCTGTACCGTGATCCCGCTCAATTGCGAGCTCGACTACAACTTCCCGGCCCATAACCCGAACCCGGAAGACATGGCCATGCTCGACGCCACGCGCGATGCGGTACTCGAGCACAAGGCCGATCTCGCCCTGGTATTCGACGGCGACGGTGACCGCTGCGGCGTGGTGGACAACACCGGCGAGGCCATCTTCGCCGACAAGGTCGGCGTCATGCTCGCCCGCGACATCGCCGCGCAGAACCCCGGCGCGCATTTCGTCGCCGACGTGAAGTCCACCGGCCTGTTCCAAACCGATCCGGTGCTGAAACAACACGGCGCCAAGACGGTGCTGTGGAAGACGGGCCATTCCTATATCAAGCGCTACAGCCACGAGACCGGCGCCCTGGTCGGATTCGAGAAGTCAGGCCATTTCTTCTTTAATCCGCCGCTGGGCCGCGGCTATGACGACGGCTTGGTTTCTGCGCTCGCCGTGCTCGACATGCTCGACCGTAATCCGGACAAGACCCTTGCCGAACTCAAGGACGCCCTGCCGCGCACATGGCAGTCGCCCACCATGTCGCCCCATTGCGCCGACGAGGTGAAATACGATGTTGTCGACCGTGTGATGAGACATTTCGAGGATGTCGCCGCCAAGGGCGGCACGCTCGCCGGACAGAAGATCCGAGAACTGATTACCGTCAACGGCATCCGCATTGTTCTCGATGACGGCACCTGGGGACTGGTGCGCGCGTCGTCCAACAAGCCGGAACTGGTGGTCGTGGTCGAGAGCCCGACCTCGGAAGCGAACATGCGCGCCATCTTCGCCGAGATCGACGCGGAGCTCGCCAAGCAGCCGGAGATCGGAGCGTATAACCAGAAGATCTAGTGCGGCGGCAATGCGAATGACCGCAACAGAACCGTCAGATCTCTGTCGCAAATTTGCAATCCGAATCTTCTTTGCATGCTTGTCATGATCGAATTCGATTACACAAGCGTCGTCTTTTCAGCAGGCCTTCTCGTCGGCCTCACCCTCGATTCGCTGCTGTTGCGCACCCTCTTCTTCCCACCCTTCCGCATCTGGCCGACGCCCGCGCCAGGCAGTTGGCAGAGCCTCACCTTCTGGGGCCTGTTCCGCAGCGGCATGGTGCTGACCTTCGTTGTCGCCGTTCTAGATTGGAACGCCACCCGCTGCTCGATTGGACCCGCTTCATCATCGGGCTGCCGCTGGGCCTCGGCGGGCTGTTCGTCACCGTGTATGGCTATTTCAATCTCGGCCTCGGCAACACCTATTGCGGCTCGGACGGCCTCGTCAGCCACGGCCTTTACCGCTTCAGCCGCAACCCGCAATACACGGCCTCGATCGTCGGCCTGTCGATCGGCGCCAACTCGATCCTCACCATCCTGCTCTCCTGCGTGATGATCGGCGCCTATGTGCTGATGTCCCTGGTCGAAGAGGACTGGCTGAAGCAGCACTACGACACGAGCTACCGCGAATATTGCGAGCGCACCGCCCGCTTCCTCGACGTTCAAGGTCTCATCCTGGCAATCGTTGACCGTAAGAACCCGTCCCGCCAAGCGGGCTGAACCGGCACCGCGCCGGATAAACGGAATTCGTCATGCCCGGGCACAGGCTCGGATCACACTAAGGTCCGGGGTGCCCGGCATGACGAGATTGGTTTCAGCCAAGCGGCGCCATAGCTTCCGCGCCCCCTAATCCAACACCAAGCTAAGACGGCCGCCCGCGAAGATCGCGAGCGGCCGCTTCCAACCCTCCCACGCACTATCAAGATGGCTGCAGCAACACCCCGTCGATGGCGGGGATGGTGCCGTTCTCGGCGGGAATATTCATCCGGATGACCTGGGCGTCACCCACGAGGAAGGGGCTTCCCGTCCCGTCGACCATGAGCTCGTTGCCGGCCTTGGTCTTCACCGGCACTTTCTCGTTGGCCCACGTGCTGGCGAAGATGCTTCCTGGGATCAGGTGGTTCTTCAGCAGCGCCGTCAGCTCCGCCTTGTTCTCCGGCTTCAGCAGCCGGTCTACCGTGCCGGCGGGAAGTCCGGCGAACGCATCGTCGGTCGGTACAAACACCGTCCAGACCTCGTCGCCTTTGAGTGCTTCAGCCATATCCGCCGCTTTCACAGCGGCAAGGAAGGTCTTGAAGTTCCCCTCCCGCTCTGCCCGCTCGTAGAGGTTGGGAGATGCCGGGCTGGCATACGCGGGTCCCACCAGCAACACCCCCCATGGCGACGGCGCCAGCGATGGATTTCCACATCATTGCAGTCACTCCTTCTGTTCGCGTTGATCGTTCACCAAGTGCCGAAACCCTTCGGCTATCTTTGAGGTGGGGAGGCCATCCGCGCGTCGCCAATTGGAAGCGCGCCGCAGAAAAATCGGCTTTCTCGATCAATGCCCACCAAAGGAGGCCTATCGGAATAGCCCCGGTTTTTGATCGGAATTTCCTATGAGGATTGTACCGGCATTTGGCATCCCCACATGTCGGACAGCCCAGGGGAAGGACAGCCATGCCGACATTGAGGCAACTCGAATATCTGGTCGCAGTGGCGGATACCCGGCATTTCGGCCGCGCTGCCGAGCGGGTGCATATCACGCAGCCGACCCTGAGCGAGCAACTGCGGACCCTGGAGCAGCGTCTCGGCGTGCAACTCGTGGAGCGCTCGCGCTCGACCGTGGTGGTCACCCCGCTGGGCTTTGAAGTGGTCGAGATCAGCCGGCGCATGCTGCGAGACGCCCAACGCATCCGCGACATCACGGGGACTATCGGTTCCGGAATGGGTGGCGTGGTCCGTTTGGGCCTCCCCTCCACCATCGGCCCCTATCTCCTGCCCCGCGTGGTGCCCCATCTCCACGCGCTCTATCCGCAGCTCAAACTCTATGTCCGGGAGGAACTGCCGCAGTTGCTGCCGCACGGTCTCGCCGAAGGACTCCACGACGTCATCGTGGCCCCGCTCCCCGTGACACATACGGGCTTTAAGGAAGCCATCTTATTCGATGAGCCCCTCCACCTTGCCGTCCCCCTCGACCACGAACTGGCCCAACGTGACAGCATCAAGGTGCATGACCTCGCCGGCGTCGACCTCCTGGCGCTTGGCCCGGGATACCAACTGCGCGACCTGGTCGTGAACCTCGCGGCCGAGGCCGGCGCGAATATCAGATTCGACTATGAAGGCACCAGTCTCGACACGCTGCGCGAGATGATGGCGACAGGCTTGGGCGTCAGCCTTCTGCCCGGGCTCTATGTCCGCAGCGTTCTCTGCAACGATCCGCGCTTCAAAACATTCGACATCAAGCGCCGTGGCCTCAAACGCACCATCGGCATGTTCTGGCGCAAGACCAAGGCAACGCAGCCCGACTTCGAAAGCCTGGCGAAGATATTCCGCGAAGCGGTCGAACAGGAATTCGCCGAAGCGCCGGCGGAAGCCAAGACTGCCTGATCACCCGGAAGAGAGCCACATGGATATGCTGCAGCAATTGGTGATGGGAACGCCCGTATGGATGTGGGCTGTCTTCATGGCCGTGGTACTTACGCTGCTTGCGCTCGACCTGGGCCTCTTTCACCGCAGGACGCGGGAGATCGGTGTCACCGAGAGTCTTCTGCTCAGCGGGTTCTACATCACCATCGGGCTTCTCTTCGGCGCGTGGGTGTGGACCACCTTGGGCGCCGTGAGCGGCAAGGAATATCTCACCGGCTTTCTCGTGGAGAAGACGTTGTCGATGGACAACATCTTCGTCATTTCGCTCATCTTCTCCTATTTGGGCATTCCCCGCCTCCATCAGCACCGCGTCCTGTTCTGGGGGATTCTCGGTGTCATCGTGCTGCGCGGCATCGTCATCGGCCTCGGCGCCCTGCTCGTCGCCAATTTCAGCTGGGTGCTCTACCTCTTCGCTCTGCTGTTGATCGCCACCGGCATCAAGATGCTGTTCCTGGGCGATCACGCGCCCGACATCGACAAGAACCCGGTGCTCAAGCTGATGCGTCGGGTGATGCGGATCACACCGGAATTGCACGGCAATCGCTTCTTCGTGCGGCGTCCCGACCAAAAGACCGGCGCAGTGGTCACTTGGGTCACACCCCTCTTCGTCGCCATGGTCCTGATCGAGATCGTCGATGTGATCTTCGCGCTCGATAGCGTGCCGGCGATCTTCGCCATCACCACCGACACGTTCATCGTCTATACGTCGAACATTTTCGCCATTCTGGGATTGCGGGCGCTCTATTTCGCGCTTGCCGCCGTCATCGTCCGCTTCTCCTATTTGAAGCCGGCCTTGGCGCTGGTGCTGGTGTTTATCGGCTCAAAGATCTTCGTGGCGGACCTGGCCGGCTGGGAGAAGTTCCCGGCAGCCGTGTCGCTTGGCGTAACCGTCGCCCTAATCGCCGGCGGCGTTGCCTACTCGCTGTGGCGCACACAGCGGCAAGAAGCGGTGAGTTCGTGAAGCCCTACTCGGCCGCCACGGCACCGTAGCTCTCGTCCAGGACGATAGCCCGCGCCTGCTCCAGCACTTCGATGCCGGCGCCGTCCAGATGGGCGTTCTCGGCGATGTGACGGCGGAAGGCCCGCGCCCGGGGCTGGCCGTGGAACAGCCCGAGAATGTGGCGGGTCATGGAATTGAGCCGGACGCCGCGGGCGAGTTCCCGCTCGACATAGGTCATGAACCGGTCGAGCACCTGGTCCCGTGTTGGCGCCGGCTTATCGGAACCGTAGAGCGTCCGGTCCACCTCCGCCAAAAGATAGGGATCGGCATAGGCCGCCCGGCCCAGCATCACGCCATCGACGTGCGAAAGATGCGGCGCGGATTCGGCCAGAGAGGCGATGCCGCCATTGATGACGATCTTCAGATCGGGCCGCCGCGCCTTCAGGCGATGGACGCGCTCGTGATCGAGCGGCGGCACGTCGCGGTTCTCCTTGGGGCTCAAGCCCTGCAGCCAGGCTTTGCGCGCATGGACGATGAAGGTGGTGCAGCCGGCGTCGGCCACCACGTCGATGAACTGGTCGAGGCCGGATTCCGTGTCCTGGTCGTCAATACCGATGCGGCATTTCACGGTGACGGGGAGCGACGATGCCTCTCCCATGACCCGCACGCAATCCGCGACAAGCGCCGGCTCGGCCATGAGGCAGGCACCGAAGCGGCCCGACTGCACCCGGTCCGACGGGCAACCGATATTTAGATTGACCTCGTCATAGCCCCAGTCGGCGCCGATGCGCGACGCCTTGGCGATCTTGTCCGGATCGCAGCCACCGAGCTGTAGGCCAACCGGGTGTTCGGCCGGATCGAAGCCGAGCACGCGCTCCCGGTCGCCATAGAGCACGGCCTCGGCCGTCACCATCTCGGTGTAGAGAAACGCGCGGGCCGAGATCAACCGCAGGAAGCTGCGGCAGTGGCGGTCGGTCCACTCCATCATCGGCGCGACGCAAAAGCGGTGTGAGTCAGATTTCAACGGCTTACGCTCTCGACGAGAATCCAGGTCTAAAGGAAATCAGATCTGAACATGGCGCGGGGACACCGGCCCCGCAAGCACCAGACAGGCTTAACGCCCGCGCTCAGTTCGGCGGCGTCTCCTCAGGAGCAGCCTCTTCCCCCTCCGCCGCTTCCTCGGGCTCGGGCTCAGGCGGCGCCACCGGGTGCGGCTTCGAGTTCATATAGGCCGCCACGTCCCAGGCCTGCTGCACGGTGAGCGTGGGCTCCGAATAGTCGACGCCCGGAGGCATATTCGAGCGGATGTAGGAAGCGGCATAGGCGATCTTGCCCATGCCGGCGCCGCCATTGAAGCTCCCGTCGCCCCACAGCGGCGGAACATAGTAGCCCACCTCCGGGCTCGCCTTTGGCTCGCCCTGTCCGTTCTCGCCATGGCAACTGGCGCAGCTCGCCGCGTAGACGTCCGCGCCGCGGCGCGCGTCGGGCACCCCCGCCGGAAAGGCGATAGGCATCAGTCCCATGCCGGGCACACGCACGCCTTTCGGATTGCCCTTGCCGACGAGGACCATATAGGCGACGAGCGCCGCGATCTCGCGGCTATCGTCCGGCAGCGGCCGGCCATTCAAGCCAAGCTCGACGCAGCTGTTGATGCGCGCACTGAGGGGGAGCACCTGGTTGTTGACCATCATCGGGAAACTGGCGACCGTAGAGACGAACGGCGCCGCGAAGGGCTGCATGCCGGCCTTGAGGTGGCAGCTCTGGCAGCTGAGATCGTTGCCCGCGAACGCCATATCGGGGTTCTCGGCGCTTCTGCCGATATGGCGCGGCGTGTTGACGATCAGATCGTGGCCGTAGCGGATCAGATCGTTCTCCGGGCCTGGGCCGAGCGTCGAGACATCCGCCGTGTACCAATCGGTCTGCTGCCTGTCCCCCAGCATATAACCGCCGCCGAAGCCAACGACGGCCAGCAGCACAATAAAAGTCTCGATTATAAGAGTCCGCAAAACCGCCGCCCCCCGACAAACCTGGTCTTTCCACTATGCTAGGCGCTGACGTGCCACGCATGAATCACCATATGAGGATTGAACCCCTACGGTTTTGAAAGCATGACAGAAGCCACAGCCTCCGACGCCCATCTCGCCATCGATCCGGTCTGCGGCATGAAGGTCGACCCGCATGCCGGCAAGCCCAGTCATGGCTATCAGGGGCACACCTACCATTTCTGCTCCGCCGGCTGTCAGGCGAAATTTGTCGCGGACCCCGAGCGCTATCTGAATAAGCAGGACGAGCCGGAGCCCGCCCCGCCCGGCACCCTCTACACCTGCCCCATGCATCCGGAGATCGTCCAGGAGGGACCCGGCCCCTGCCCCATCTGCGGCATGGCGCTCGAACCCATGGGGGTCTTGCCGGACGATGCGCCCAATGAAGAGCTGATCGACTTCACCCGGCGCCTCAAGCTCGCCGTGCCGCTGTCGCTCATCATCGCCGCCATCGACATGAACGCCCATGTCTTCGGCATCGATCTTCTGCCCTTCCTGTCGCCGCGGGCCGAGCAATGGCTCCTGCTGGCGCTCGCCACGCCTGCCGTTCTGTGGTGCGGCTGGCCGTTCTTCGTGCGCGGCCTCGCCTCGCTCGGCTCGGGCTGGCTCAATATGTTCACGCTGATCGGGCTGGGCACCGGCGCCGCCTATACCTACAGCGTCGTCGCCACGCTCGCGCCCGGCCTGTTTCCTGCCTCCATGCGCGATGCCCACGGCCTGGTACCGGCCTATTTCGAGGCGGCCGCCGTCATCGTGGCGCTCGTGCTGGTCGGCCAAGTGCTTGAGCTGCGCGCCCGGGAGAAGACCGGCGGCGCCATCCGCGCCCTGCTGGATCTCGCGCCCAAGACGGCATTGCGCGTACTCAAGGACGGTAAGACCGAGACCGTACCGCTCGCCGAGATCAAGGTCGGCGATATCCTGCGCGTGCGTCCCGGCGACAAAATCCCCATCGACGGCACCGTAACCGAGGGCCGTAGCGCCATCGACGAGTCCATGCTGACCGGCGAGGCCGTACCCGTGGAGAAGACGGAAGGCGACTCGGTCACCGGCGGCACCCTTAACGGCTCCGGCTCCTTCGACATGCGCGTCGACCGCACCGGCGCCGAGACCACGCTGTCGCAAGTGGTCCACATGGTTGCCGACGCCCAGCGCTCCCGCGCGCCCATTCAGGCGCTCGCCGACGTGGTCGCCGGCTATTTCGTGCCAGCGGTCATCGCCGTGGCCGTCATCGCCTTCATCGCCTGGGTCTACTTCGGCCCGGCGCCGCAACTCGCCCACGCGCTGGTCGCCGCCGTGAGCGTGCTCATCATCGCCTGCCCCTGCGCGCTCGGGCTCGCCACGCCGATCTCGATCATGGTCGCCACCGGCCGTGGCGCGCAAGCAGGCGTTCTCGTACGCAATGCCGGCGCGCTCGAGCGCCTCGCCGCGGTGAATACGCTCGTGGTCGACAAGACCGGCACCGTGACCGAGGGCAAGCCATCCTTGCGAGGGGTAGAGGCCGCGGACGGGTTCAAGGCCGACGAGGTTCTCGGACTGGCCGCGGCGCTCGAGGCCGGCAGCGAACATCCTCTTGCCGAAGCGATCCTGCGTGGCGCCGACGACAAAGGTCTCAAGCTGGAGAAAGCGCAAGATTTCGAGGCGATCACCGGCCAAGGCGTCAAGGGCCACGTCGGCGGCCACGACGCCCTGCTCGGCAATGCGCGGCTGATGGAAGCCGCAGGCATCGATGTCGCGCCCCTGGCGGATACCGCCGAGACGCGCCGCAAGGACGGCGAGACGGTGATGTTCTTGGGTGCCGACGGCAAGCTCGCGGGCATCGTCGCCGTGGCCGATCCCATCAAGGAGAACGCGGCGGAGTCCATCGCCAAGCTTCATGGGCTGGGGCTTCGCATCGTCATGGCCACCGGCGACAATGAGACGACAGCGAAAGCGGTCGCCGCCAAGCTCGGCATCGACGAGGTCCATGCGGGGCTGAAGCCGGAAGAAAAGCTGACCCTGATCGAGAACTTGCAGAAGATCGGCGCCGTGGTCGCCATGGCCGGTGACGGCATCAACGACGCACCGGCCCTGGCCAAGGCGGATGTCGGCATTGCCATGGGCACCGGCGCCGATGTCGCCATGGAGAGCGCCGGCCTGACACTGCTCAGGGGCGATCTTCGCGGCGTCGTGCGCGGCGTAAAACTCGCCCGCGCCACCATGCGCAATATCAAGCAGAACCTATTCTTCGCGTTTTTCTATAACGCAATCGGCGTACCGGTCGCCGCCGGCGCACTCTATCCCGTGGCCGGAATACTGCTGTCGCCCATCGTCGCCGCAGCGGCCATGAGCCTGTCCTCCGTCTCGGTGGTAGGCAATGCGCTCCGCCTGCGGCGTATTGATCTCGACTAGCCTCAAAGACCGACGAGGTTGGGGCTTGGCATCGCGCACCCCGCCCTCTAAGAGCGGGGCCGAAGGGAAATGTGTAAGCCATGACCGAGTCCAGCCGCCAAACCAAGTTCCTGAAGGACTACGCGCCGCCCGCTTATCTCATCGAAGAGGTCGCGCTCGACGTGCATTTGGCGCCAAAGGCCGCCCGCGTCGCATCCAAGCTCAGAATGCGGCCGAACCCGAAACTGGCACCCGGTCAGAAGCTGGTGCTCGACGGCGAGGATCTGACCCTTGAACGCGTCGCCCTGGACGGCAGAGATCTGGCGCCGGGCGACTATGCGCTGGCCGACGGCTCACTCACGATTGCCAATGTGCCGGCGCAGCCCTTCACCCTCGAAGTGGTCACCCTATGCGATCCCGAGGCCAACACGGAGCTGTCCGGCCTCTATCGCTCGCGGGGCACCTATTGCACCCAATGCGAGCCGGAAGGCTTTCGCCGCATCACCTATTTCATCGACCGGCCCGACGCGCTCGCCGTCTATACGGTGCGGGTCGAGGCTGACCGCGAAACGACACCCGTACTGCTCTCGAACGGCAATTTGCTCGAACACGGCGACGTTCCCGGCACGGACCGGCACTTTGCCGTGTGGCACGACCCCTTCCCCAAGCCATCTTATCTGTTCGCCCTGGTGGGCGGCGATCTTGCCTCGGTGCATGACAGTTTCACCACGGCGTCGGGCCGGAAGGTGGCGCTCGGCATCTATGTCGAGCCTGGCAAGGAGGACCGTTGCGGCTGGGCCATGGAGTCGCTGAAGCGCGCCATGCGCTGGGACGAGGAACGCTTTGGGCTCGAATACGATCTCGACATGTTCAACATCGTCGCCGTCAGCGACTTCAACATGGGGGCGATGGAGAATAAGGGTCTCAATATTTTCAACGACAAGCTCGTGCTGGCCCGCCCCGACACGGCAAGCGACGCCGACTACCACTCGATCGAAAGCGTGATCGCCCACGAATATTTCCACAATTGGACCGGCGACCGCGTCACCTGCCGCGACTGGTTTCAGCTTTGCCTGAAGGAAGGGCTCACGGTCTTCCGCGATCAGGAATTCACCAGCGACGTGCGCACCGGCCCGGTGGAGCGCATTATCGACGCCCGCATGCTGAAGACCCATCAATATCCCGAGGACGCCGGGCCCCTCGCCCACCCCGTGCGGCCCGCCTCCTATATCGAGATCAACAACTTCTACACGTCCACGGTCTACGAGAAGGGCGCCGAGGTCTGCCGCATGTTGCAGACGCTGCTCGGCCGCGAGACCTTCCGCAAAGGCATCGATCTGTATTTCGAGCGCCATGACGGCGAGGCGGCGACGGTCGAGAATTTCGTCGACGCCATGGCCGACGTCTCGGGCCGCGACCTCTCGCAATTTATGCTGTGGTACACGCAGAGCGGCACGCCGGAGCTGGCCTGCTCGCTGGACTACGACCCGCACGCCAAGACGGCCAAGCTGCATGTGAGCCAAGTGGTGCCGCCGACCCCCGGCCAGACCAGCAAGGAGCCGATGCTGATCCCGCTGAAAGTGGGCCTGATCGGCGCCAATGGCGACGAACTGCCGCTCAAACTCAATGGCGAGACGCTCACCGACGGGCTCCTCGAAGTGACCGAGCACGAGCAGGTCTTCGAGTTCCAGGACGTGCCGGCGGCGCCCACGCCCTCCCTGTTGCGCAACTTCTCGGCGCCAGTGCGTCTCACCACCAGCCTCGATGCCAATCAGATCGAATTCCTGATGATGCATGACAGCGACCCGTTCAATCGCTGGCAGGCGACCCAGACCTATGCCGGAAATTTGCTGACCGCCGCCGCACGCAACGCGGACACGAGCCAAGTGACGGGCAAGGAGGCGGCCCGGCTCGCCCAAGCATTGGCGACGGCCGCTATGGACGACATGCTGCTGCCGGCCTATCGCGCCGAGACTCTTAAGCTGCCGAGCGAATCCGACATTGCCCGCGAGCTGTCCCGCAATGTCGATACGGACGCGGTGCACACCGCCCGCGATTCCCTGCGCGCCAAGATCGGCGGCACCATCGCCGACACTCTAGGCGAGCTCTACGCCACGGCCGGCACCGACGCGCCCTTCTCCCCCGACCCCAAGAGTGCCGGGCTGCGGGCCTTGCGCAATGCCGTGCTCGATCTGTTGGTGGCGACCGGGGCGCCGGAGGAAATCGCCCGCGCCGAGCGCCACTACCGCGAGGCGTCGAACATGACCGACGCCATCATGGCCCTGTCGATCCTGTCGCAACTGCAATCGCCGGTCCGTGACGCCACCCTTGAACATTTCTATGCGCGCTGGGAGACCGAGCCGCTCGTCCTCGACAAATGGTTCGCCGTGCAGGCGCGCGCCGCGCGGCCCGATTCCGTGGAGACCGTGCGGGCGCTGCTCGCCCATCCCAAATTCTCCCTGAAGAATCCCAATCGCGTGCGGGCGCTGATTGGCAGCTTCGCCCAAGCCAACCCCTCCGGCTTCAACCGCGCCGACGGTGCGGGCTTCGCGCTATTGGCCGAGCAAGCACTCGAGATCGACCGCTTCAACCCCCATGTTGCCGCGCGGCTTCTAGGCGCTTTCGAAAGCTGGCGCACGCTGGAACCCGGCCGGCAGGCCCATGCCAAGGCCGCTCTGAAGGATCTCGCGGGACAATCGCTGTCCACCGACAGCTACGAGATCGTCACGAAAACCCTAGGCGACGGTTAGAATCTTAACCTCTGTCAACGGGTTATTAACCGAATTTCCACAGGTTTCTCTGGACAGACGCTTCGATCGTCGATTCCATAGATGGAAGCGATTCGGAGATGCGGCAACTTCTCCGGAATACGACGCGGGAGAAGTTAGGGGGACCGAATGGCGCGGGCACGTTCTGCGCGAGGTGAGGGAGTCTTTTCTGTCGCGGGGCCGCAATGGCAGGACCTGCGCCAGATTGTCAACCTTTATATGCCCTCGACGGAGGCTCTGCGCCGCCTCGTGCCGGCTTTGCTGATCGGCTTCGCCGTCATCGCCATCGCCGGCTTCTCCTACCAGATCGGCAACGGCAAGGCGGCGGCACTCGCTTCGGCCGAACGCCAACTTGCCCTGATCGCCGACGTCACCGCCCTGCACCTCAAGGATGAGACGCTGAGTTCCAGCACGGATTGGCAAGGCGCGCTCGCCAGCAGTCTGCCAAAGGGCGCGATCCACGATGGGCGCACCGCCCTTATCGGCGATGCCGAGAGCGAAATTCAGGCCCGGGCGCCGATCAACAGCCCCTTGAAGGGCAACCTCCTCACGATTCTCGGTCCGCAGCAACCCCTGACCATCATGGGCGCCGATGCCGGCGTGCTCCGCATCAACCTGCTCGACGGCACCGATGCGCTGGTCACCGTCCGCAACGTGCCGCAGACCGACGCGCAGATCGCCTTCATCCAACCCATCGACGGCGCGCTCGGCGCCTGGCGCAGCGACGCGATTGTCGAGATCACCCTGCTCGCCTGTGCCGGACTTGTGCTCGCGCTGTTTGCCGGCGGCCTTTGGTACCTCGTGCCGTCGGTGTCGCGGGAGGACGGCGACAGCGTGACTCAGGAACTGACGCAAGAGTTGACGGAGACGCTGCCGGGCTGCGGCATGTGGCGCTGGAACCTCGCCCGCGGCCACGTCCATTGGTCGGCGCCGATGCACCGCCTGCTCGGGCTTGAGCCATCCGCCGATGCCATGCCCTACCGCAATCTGTCCGAGGCGCTGCATCCCGACGACGACCTGCGCGCCGAGCTGGATCGCCATCTGCGCGAGGGTATCTCCGCCTTCGATCAATGCTTCCGCCTGCGCCATGCCGAAGGCCATTGGATCTCGGTGCGCTTACGCGGTCATATCACCCGCGGCCAAGCGGACGACGAGCCTTATCTGACCGGCATGGCGGTGCTCGCCGACGAGAACGCCGTTCCGGGCTCCAGCGACGCCAATGCGCGTCTACGGGATGCGGTGGAAAACATCTCCGAGGCCTTCGTGCTGTGGGACAACCAGAACCGGCTGGTGATGTGCAACAGCAAGTATCAGCAATTCCACGGTCTGGCCGATGACATGGTGCGGCCCGGCAGCCCCTATGACGAAGTGATCGCCGCCGCCTCCGAGCCCATCGTTTCCAAGCGCATCGCCGTCGCCGGCAAACATGTCGACAATTCCCGCACCTACGAGGCACAGATCGAGGACGGGCGCTGGCTTCACATCAATGAGCGCCGCACCCGCGATGGCGGCTATGTGAGCGTCGGCACCGACATCACCGTGCTGAAGGAGAGCCAGCAGCGGCTCGGTGAGAGCGAGCAGCAGCTTCGCGCCAGCGTCGCCGAACTGAGAATGTCCCGCCGCGAGCTCGAGCATCAGAAGCAGCAGCTTGTCGACCTCGCCGAGAAATACGCGCTGGAGAAAAACCGCGCCGAGGCCGCCAACCGCGCGAAATCGGAGTTCCTGGCCAATATCAGCCACGAGTTGCGCACGCCATTGAACGCGGTGATCGGCTTCTCGGAGGTCATGCAGCAGGCCCTCTTCGGTCCGCTCGGCCATCCAAAATACGATGAGTATGCGCGCGACATCTACGCCAGCGGCGCCTATCTCCTCGAAGTCATCAACGACATTCTCGACATGTCGAAGATCGAGGCCGGACGCATGAGCCTGGACGTCGGCACGGTCGACGTCGCCGACATCATCGAGGACAGCATGAAGGTGGTGAGCAAAGCCGCCGCCGACCGCGACATTACGGTGGAGCGCCACGGGCCGGCCCATCTCGCCATCGAGGCGGACCGCCGCGCTCTAAAGCAGATCTTCCTCAACCTCCTGGCCAACGCCGTCAAGTTCACGCGCGACAGCGGCCGGGTCAATGTGCATGTGTCGCGCATTCGTGGTCAGGTGAAGATCGCCATCAAGGACACCGGCATCGGCATCGCCGAGACCGACATCGCCAAGCTCGGCCGGCCCTTCGAGCAGGTCGAGAACCAGTTCTCCAAGAGCCATCAGGGCAGCGGCCTCGGCCTCGCCATCTCGCGCGCGCTCGTCGAGCTGCATGGCGGCAGCCTCCAGATCAGGAGCCGCGAAGGCCAGGGCACGACGGTCACCTGCACCCTGCCCTCACGCGTCGCGGCGTCCGAGGAAGCGCCGCTCGCCAAAAGCGCGTAGGCAGACGGGCACCTGATCGCCCTCCCCTAGATTTCAAGAGACGAGTCGATCGAACGCCTCATGCACGGCCGAAAGCGTGTCCTGGAGCATGGCTTCGAGCGTGTCGAAATCCGGCATTTCGGACGCGCGCGCCAGCAGCTCCCGCAACGCCAGCGGCGCCTTGTCCACGGCGAACGGCTTGTCCAAGCACAGCCGTAAGATCTGCGTGAGAGTCTGATAAAGCCGCGCCGCGGGAATCAGGATCTCGGCATCGCCGGGGCTAAGCACGCCGGCGGCAGAGAGCTTGGTAAGCGCCATTTCAGTGTTCTGATCGAGCACGTCCGGATGCTTCGCGGCACTCACGATCTGAAGAAACTGCGCGAGGAATTCAAGGTCGACAAGTCCGCCGCGTACCTGCTTCAGATCCCAGATATCGGTCGTGCCCTTCTCGTCGGCGATTCTCGCCCGCATGGTCTTGACTTCCTCGGCCACAGCCAGGCGGTCGCGCGGACGTGACAGCACCGAGGCAATCGTCTCGTTGATCTTCTGGCGAAGCACCACCGGCCCGGCGACAACGCGGGCACGAGTGAGCGCCAAATGTTCCCACGTCCAGGCGGCGCCCGCCTGATAATCGATGAAGCTCGAGAGCTTGGTGGCAACCGGGCCTTGGCTGCCTGACGGCCGCAGCCGCATGTCCACTTCGTAGAGCGCGCCTTCCGCGGTCTGAGCCGACAGCGCCGCGATCAGGCGTTGCGTGAAGCGGGTGTAGTATTGCGTACCCGCCAGGCTCCGTTCGCCGTCGGAATGGGCATCGTCGCCGGTGTAGTCATACACCGTAATGAGGTCGAGATCCGACGCCGCCGTCATCTCGCTTCCGCCCAGCTTACCCATGGCGACCACGGCCACCGCACCGTCCGGCATGCGCCCGTGCTGGCTCTCGAGCTCGTCGCCGACAAATCGAGCTAGCGCCTCGATCAGGGTCTCGGCGAGGCCCGCATAGGCGGCGCTGACCTGCCATGCCGAAATCGTGCCGGACATCACCCGAACGCCGATCAGGAAGCCCTGCTCGCGGCCGATGATCCGCGCCCTATCGAGCGCGTCCTGATAATCGGTAGCCATATCGAGCGCGGTTTCCACCAGCTGTTCGAGCTTGGCCGGCGTCGGCACCGCACCGAAAAACCCTGGATCGAGTACGGCGTCGAGGAGGCGAGGCCGGCGGCCGATGATGTTGGCAAGGCGCGGCGCCGTTCCCATGATGTCGGCGACCAAGCGCATCAGGCTGGGATTGGCGGCAAACAACGAGAAGAGCTGCAAGCCGGCCGGCATTGAGGCGATCACCTTGTCGAACGTGGCCAGCGCCAGGTCGGGCTCCGCGGTGCGGCCGAACGCATCGAGCAGCAAGGGGAGAAACGCCGTCAGCCGTTCCCGCGACTTAGCGCTTCGCGTCGCCGCATAGCGGCCCGACTGCCAGGCGCGGATGGCGCCGACCGCCGCCGTGGGATTGTTGAAACCCAGTTGCTCCAGGCTCGCCAAGGTCGCCGGATCGTTCTCATCGGCGACGACAATGCCCGGCGCCGCAGTAGACGGCTCCGGAATTCTCTCGAACAGCCCCCCGTAATGGGTTTCCACCAGCTTGAACTGGGTCACCAACGCATCGCCGAACGCATTCGTATCCTCGAACCCCGCCAGCCTGGCGAGGCGGTCCAGTTCCGCGCGGTCGCCGGGAATGATGTGCGTCTGCTGATCGCCCACCATTTGAATGCGGTTCTCGATCCGCCGGAGGAAATAATAGGCGCTTGTGAGGTCGTCGGCCGTCTGCGGTTCGATCCAGCCGCCGGCGGCAAGCCCCGCAAGGGTTTCGATTGTCCCGCGCGTTCGCAGCTCCGGGTGCCGCCCACCGGCGATCAACTGCTGGGTCTGCGCGAAGAACTCGATGTCGCGGATGCCGCCCCGGCCGAGCTTGATGTCGTGGCCCTCCACGGCTATGGCGCCATGGCCCTTGAAGGCATGCACCCGGCGCTTCATGGCATGGATGTCGGCCACGGCGGCGAAGTCGAGATATTTGCGCCAGATAAACGGCGCGAGCTGACACAGGAACTCCTCGCCCAGGGCAACGTCGCCGGCGGCGATGCGCGCCTTGATCAGCGCGGCCCGCTCCCAATTCTGGCCGAAGCTCTCATAATAGGTGAGCCCGGCCTCGATGGAGAGGGCGATCTGGGTGGCGCCCGGGTCGGGACGCAGCCGCAGATCGGTGCGATAGGCGTAGCCGTCGCCAGTGTGTTCCTGCAGCAAGCGGACGAGATCGCGGGTCAGCCGGACAAAGAAGGACGACGGCTCGACGTCGGCAGGAAGTCCGGCGCGCTCGGCGTCGTAGAAGACCATGAAATCGATGTCGCTCGAATAGTTGAGCTCCATCGCGCCGAGCTTACCCATGGCGATGACGAAATAACCGGCTGCAGTCTCCTCACCGGTGATCTGCCCCGCCGCGCTAGCCTTGCGGAATAAAAACGCCACCGCTTCCTGCAGGGATGCATCCGCCGCTTCGCTCAACGCCCTGAACGTCATTTCCGTCGACCATACGCCGCCGAGGTCGGCAAGCCCCGTCAGCAGAGCCGTGCGCTGCTTGAACTGGCGCAGCAGCGTCATGGCCTCCTTCGACCCGGGCGCTTGCGCCACGTCTTGCGCCAGGGCGGCGCGCGCTTGCGCAAAATGCACGTCGGGGTCTCGCGTCAGGCATTCCAGGAGGAGATGGGGAGAACGCGAAGAGAGCGCGGCGAGATAGGGCGCCGCCGAGAACACGGCCTCAAGCAGGGCTGCCGGCTTTGGCGCCGCCAGGATCTCGGCGGAGGCGGCAAGCGCCGGCACCTCGCGCAAGGACTTCAACACGCCCGCAAGGACATCGGCACCACGGTCGGCGTCGTAGATCTTGGGAAGTTCGGTGATCCGCTCGACGAATGCCGTCACGACGGTCTCGACTCTGCTCGCGTGGGCGCCTCGCCGGCCACCCCGTTGACGAGCGCGTCCCCCGCCATGGGCAAGACGAGGACAACGCGGAGGCCGGGTTCGTTATCCTCCAGCCTCAAGGACCCACCATGCAGCCTGGCCACCGCCGCCACAAGACTCAAGCCGAGCCCGCTGCCGGGCTCCGACCGGCTTGCTTCGAGCCGCACGAAGCGGCCCAGCACACGAGCGCGCTCGGACGCCGGAACGCCCGGGCCCCGGTCGGCGACGATAATGCGCGCCTCGCCTTCGCTTGCCTCGGCGCACACCTCGACCTCCGGTGCCCGGCCATTGCCGCCGTCCCGGCTTGGCGCGCCATATTTGAGCGCATTGTCGATGAGATTGGCGATGGCCTGGCCGAGAAGCTGGCGGTCCCCGTGGATG
This sequence comes from Methyloceanibacter sp., assembly GCA_035528655.1. GTDB lineage: Bacteria > Pseudomonadota > Alphaproteobacteria > Rhizobiales > Methyloligellaceae > Methyloceanibacter. The sequence goes on along the minus strand of DATKYG010000072.1, from coordinate 61,643 downwards.
ATAATCGGCGCGGGTGCTTCCGCCTTCAGCTCGATGCCGCGCTCCTCGGCGACGGGCTCATAGAGCTCGGCCACGTCGCCCACCAGCGCCGTCAGGTCCAGCGTCTCGCGGTTCTCGCCAGCGGCCCCGGCCTCCAGCCGGGCAATGGAAAGCAGCGCGTTGAAGGTCTTGATGAGACCGTCGGCCTCCTCGATGGTCCGCTCCAGCGCCTCGCGATGCGCGCTCGCGTCATGCGGCTCGCGCAGCGCCTCCTCGACCCGGTTGCGCAAGCGGTTCAGCGGCGTCTTGAGGTCGTGCGCGATGTTGTCGGAGACCTCGCGCAAGCCCGCCATGAGCTGCTCGATCCGAGCCAGCATCAGATTGAGACTTTCAGACAAGCGGTCGAGCTCGTCGCCGGAGCCGCTAATGGGCAGCCGCCCCGTCAGGTCGCCGGCCATGATAGTGCGCGTGGTGGCGGACAGGCTGTCGATGCGCGTGAGCAACCTGCGGCTCACCCAGTAACCGCCGCCGATACCCACAAGCGCCATGACGCCGAGCCCCCACAGCATCGTTCTACGGATGAGCCGCGCGAGCTCGCGCCGGTCCTCGATATCGCGGCCGACGATCAGGCGGTAGCCGCCCGGCAAGCGGAAGACGTTGGCGAAAGCCAGCCGCCGCTCCACGCCGCCCGGCGCCGGCCGGCTATAGACGAACTCGACAGGGCCGAGACTGTCCCAGAGTTGCGGCGACACGGCGCTGAGATTGCCCGCGAGCTGCTTGCCGTCCCTGTCGGCGACGAGATAGAGGCTGTTGCCCGGCGTCTGGCTGCGCTCGGCGACGGTGCGCACGAGCTGATCGAGCCCACCGGCCCGATACTGCTCGGCGAGACCTTTGAGCTCGGCATCGATGGTCTGGTTGAGCTGCCGCGACAGCAGGACCGTCGTGTTCCAATAGATGTAGAAGATCGCCAACACGGCGGCCACGCTGAACAGCGCGAGATAGGTCAGCGACAGACGGAAGGTGGTGGTCCGGAAGAGCTTAGTGAGCGCTGTCACGGATACTGTAACCGGCGCCGCGGACCGTGTGCAGGAGGGGGTTGGCGAAGTTCTTGTCGATCTTGGACCTCAGCCGCGAGATATGCACGTCGATCACATTGGTCTGCGGATCGAAATGATAGTCCCACACATTCTCGAGCAGCATGGTCCGGGTTACCACTTGGCCTGCGTGTTTCATCAGATATTCGAGCAAGCGAAACTCACGAGGCTGCAACATAATGGCTTCGCCGGCCCGCGTCACCTTGTGGGATAGGCGGTCGAGTACGAGGTCGCCGACCACAAAGCGCGTCGAGCCCTCCTCCGGCGAGGTCCGCCGGGCCAGGGCCTCGATGCGGGCCAACAGTTCGCTGAAGGCATATGGTTTGGTGAGATAGTCGTCGCCCCCGGCCCGCAGGCCTTTGACCCGGTCGTCCACCTCGCCGAGCGCGCTCAAGATCAGCGCAGGTGTCCGGATCTCCTCGGTCCGCAGCGACTTGATGACCTCGAGCCCATCGCATTTGGGTAGCATGCGGTCGACGATCAACACGTCGTAGGCGTTGGATCTGGCGAGATCGAGCCCGGTCTGGCCATCTGCCGCATACTCGGCGACGTGCCCGGACTCTTTGAGTGCCCGCTTGAGGAAAGCTGCGGTCTCCTGATCATCCTCGATCACTAGAACGCGCATATCGGCGGACTTTCCTGACAACGGTGTCGCTCGGCTGGAAAAAAGGGCGGGCAGCGCAGCGGGGGGAAACCGCGCCGCCCTCCGGCGTCGAAGGCTCTAACTCAAGCCTTCTTCAGTGAAAGCGCCACGAAGCGCGTCTGATCGCCGGTTTTGACTTGCATGAGGACCTTGACGGTATCCTTGTCCGTCGTGGAGGCGGCCATGGCCTTTTTGACCCCGGCCGCAACGTCGCCCGGTTCGGACACGGTCACGCCCGCGACCTGCAGGATGATGTCGCCGGGCTTCAGGCCCTTGTCGGCGGCGTCACTCGAGGGATCGACCTCGGTGATGACGACACCCTCTTCGCCGGCGCCCGGGAACTTCACCGCCGGGGCAAGCGACAGGCCGAGATCCTTCATCTGCTCGCCGGAGTCGCCAGGCTTGTCCTCTTCAAGAGACGCCAGCTTCTTGGCGCTCGGGAAGGCTCCAAGCTTCATGTCGACCACGCGCTCATCGCCGTAGCGGACGATGGAGAGCTTGACCTGGGAGTCGGGCTCGAGCTCGGCGATCTTGCGGGCGAGGTCCCGGGAGTCCTCGACCTCGGCGCCGTTGACCCCGACGATCACGTCACCGGCCTTGATGTCTTCCTTGGCCGCCGGGCCGTCCTCGGTCACCTTGGTGATCATGGCGCCCTTGGGCTCTTTGAGACCGATCGAGTCGGCGATGTCGTCGTTGACGTTCTGGATCACCACGCCGAGCCAGCCGCGATCGACGCTGCCATGGCTCTGCAGTTCGGTGACCACCTGCTTGACGAGCGCCGCAGGCACGGCGAACGCGATGCCGACATTGCCGCCCGAGGGCGAAAAGATGGCGGTGTTCACACCGACGACGTTGCCGTCGAGATCGAAGCTCGGGCCACCCGAGTTGCCGCGGTTCACCGCCGCGTCGATCTGCAGATAGTCGTAAGGCCCTGAGCCGATGTCGCGGTTATGCGCCGAGATGATACCGGCGGTGACCGTGCCGCCGAGGCCAAACGGATTGCCCACAGCCAGCACCCAATCGCCGACGCGCGGGTCCTTGGTCGAGAAGTTCACGAACGGGAAGGATGTCTTCGTCTTGTCGGTGACCTTGAGCAAAGCCACATCGGTGCGCGGATCGGTGCCGACGAGCTTGGCCGAGAATTTCTCGCCGTCTTCCATCGTCACCGTGATGTCGTCGGCGTCTTCAACCACATGGTTGTTGGTCACCACATAGCCGTCCTCGGAGATGAAGAAGCCGGAGCCTTGCGCCAGGCTCGGGGTCGGCTTGGACGGACCCTGCGGCATGCCCTTCTTGAACTGCTTAAAGAAGTCGTAGAGCGGATTGTCCTCCGGCAAGTCAGGCATGCCAGGAATCGGCGAATCGTTCTCGGCGACCTTCGCCTCGCCCTTGACGTTGATGCTGACCACAGCGGGGCTGACCTTGGCGACAAGGTCGGCAAAGGTGAGCGGTGCATGGCCGAAAGGAGTCTCGATTGTCTGCGCCGGCTGGGCTGTCTCGGCAGCCGCGAACGGCACAACGTTCCCGAGCGTCAATCCCAACGCGCCGGTCGCGATCAGGGCAGCAGCGGCGAGGAGCGCGGGCTTGCGGGTCAGCTTCCGCACTCGCGGGCTCTCATTCGCGGCAGGGCTCTGGTCAGTGTTCATTAGTCGTCACCTCTCTCCTGAGAAGGAAAAATCCCGTTGATCGTGCCTAGCCCCGATCTCTCCAGGGGCAGACGCTTACATATAGGCCTTCGCCAATTACGCCGCGGTTTCGGCGGGATTAAATTTCGGTAAGGTTGAGGCCGGCGAACACACTGGCTTTCAGGGCGTTCACGGGGCTTCGTAGCGGCTGTCCTCGCGGCTTGTCAGCCCTCGCCCATGATCCGCTTCAAGCGGCGCTTTTCGTTGGCGGTCAGTGGCTTGGGCTTCTCCGCCACCGCGCGCCGGCGATAGGCGATGACGATGCCGGCAAATGCCATGAGAAGCGCGAGCGGCGTGGCGAACCACAGCAGCCAATTATGCGGGGTGAAGCGCGGCTTCAGCAACACGAACTCGCCATAGCGCGCCACCACGAAATCGATGATCTCCGCGTCCGAATCGCCCGCCTTCAGCCGTTCGCGGACGAGCACCCGCAAGTCCTTGGCCAAAGGCGCGTCCGAATCGTCGATCGACTGGTTCTGGCAGACCAGGCAACGCAAGCCCGCCGACAGCGCCCGGGCCCGCGCCTCGAGCGCCTGATCTTGCAAAATCTCGTCGGGCTGAACCGCGCCGGCGGGACCGACCGCCACCAGGCCGATCGCGCAAGACAACAGCACGGCGACAAAAGACCGGCGCAAGGACATCGTCACGGCGCCGCCCTCACTTGGCCGCCGTGGCGGTCGCCAACTTGGGCCGCGCCCGTTTCGGCGCGCCGACCCGCAAGCGGCGGTCGGACAGCGACACCCCGCCGCCGAAGAACATGATCATTGCGCCAATCCAGATCAGCCGCACCATCGGGTTGAAATAGACCCTGACGCTGTAGGCGCCGTCCTTCAGCTGATCGCCGAGCACCACATAGAGGTCGCCGCGCCAGCTATTGTGGATGCCGGCTTCCGTGGTGGCGCTCTTCTCCACGGCGAAAGCGCGCTTCGACGGGGTGAGCTCGGTAACGGGGCTGCCGCCGCGCGTAACGACGAACTTCCCGACCCGCTCGCTGTAATTGGGGCCTTGGCGCGGTGCCACGCCCGCGAACACGAGATGATAGCCGGCGATGTCCAGCGTACCGCCGGGCGCCAAGGCCTCGATGCGCTCGGAGCGCCACGCCGTGGTGGAAACCAGGCCGATCACCATGACGCCCATGCCCGCATGGGCCAGCGCCCCGCCGAACGCCGCGCGCGGCAGGTTGCGCGCCCGCCGCCATGAGTCCGACCACGAGGCGTCGAACAGCTTGGCGCGATAGGCGATCTCGGTGGCGGCCCCCATGATCAGCCAGATCCCGACACCGATGCCGAGCGGCGCCAGCCAGGGTCCGCGCTGGTTCACGGCGAGCACCACGATCATCACGACGAGCGCGGCAATCGCCGCCACCGTCAAGCGCTGCGCCGCCGCCAAAAGATCGCCGCGCTTCCAGGCCAGCAGCGGCCCGAACGGCATGGCGATCAGCAGCGGCACGATGAGCGGCACGAAGGTGAGGTTGAAGAACGGCGCGCCGACCGAGATCTTTTCGCCGGTAATTGCTTCAAGTGCCAGCGGATAGAGCGTGCCGACCAGCACGGCAGCGCACGCCACCGTCAACAGGAGATTGTTGAGGACCAGACTGCCCTCGCGGCTGATCGGCGCGAACAACCCGCCTTGGCTGAGCAGCGGCGCCCGCCAGGCGAACAGCAAGAGCGCGCCGCCGATGAACACGCCCATGATGGCGAGGATGAAGACGCCGCGCGCCGGATCGACGGCGAAGGCATGCACCGAGGTGAGCACGCCGGAGCGCACGAGGAATGTCCCCATGAGGCTCAGCGAGAAGGTGATGATGGCGAGCAGGATGGTCCAGACTTTGAGCGCGTCGCGCTTCTCCATCACCAGCGCCGAATGGAGCAGCGCCGTGCCCGCAAGCCAGGGCATGAAGGAGGCGTTCTCGACCGGGTCCCAGAACCAGAACCCGCCCCAACCGAGCTCGTAATAGGCCCACCACGAACCCATGGCGATGCCGATGGTGAGGCACATCCAGGCGGCGAGCGTCCACGGCCTGACCCAGCGCGCCCAGGCCGCGTCGATGCGGCCGTCGATCAACGCGGCGACGGCAAATGAGAACGCCATAGAGAAGCCGACATAGCCCGCATAGAGGAAGGGCGGATGGAAGGCGAGTGCCGGGTCCTGGAGCACCGGGTTCAGCCCCTCCCCGTCGAACGGCGCCGGATCGAGGCGTATGAAGGGATTGGACGTGATGATGATGAACAGCAGAAAGGCGACCGCGATGGAGCCTTGCACCGCAAGCACATTGGCCTGGAGCTGACGCGGCAGATTGTTGCCGAAGGTCGCGACCGCTGCGCCGAACAGCGCGAGGATCAGCACCCACAGGACCATGGAACCTTCATGGTTCCCCCACACGCCGGAGATCTTGTAGAGCAGCGGCTTGGCCGAGTGGGAGTTCTGCCAGACATTGGCTACGGAGAAATCCGAGGTGACGTAAGCCGTCATTAGCGCGATGAAGGCAATCGCGATCAGAATGAATTCGGCCTGCGCGGCTGGCACGGCGACGGCGGTCAGCTGCGGGTCGCGGGTGCGCGTACCGATAAGCGGCACCAGCATCTGTACGATGGCGACGCCAAGGGCGAGGATCAGCGCATAGTGGCCGGTCTCGGCAATCATCTCCGCCTATCCTAGTTGGTTGCGCTCGACGCGTCCGCGCCGGCATCGCCTTGCCACACGCCTTGTTCCTTCAGCTTCGCCGCGACCTCGGGCGGCATGTAATTCTCGTCGTGCTTGGCGAGCACGTTGTCGGCATGGAACACGCCGTCGGGCTCGAGCGTGCCTTCGGCGATCACCCCCTGCCCTTCGCGGAACAGATCCGGCAGCACGCCGGTAAAGGTCACGGGCAATGTCTTCGCCCCGTCGGTAATCACGAAGCGGACGGTCGTGCCCTCGCCCCGCTCCACGCTGCTCGTCTCGACGAGACCGCCGAGCCGGAACCGCTGTCCCGGGGACATCTGCATCTCGGCCACATCGCTCGGACCGTAGAAGAACACGATGGAGTCTCGCATCGCGTAGAGCACAAGCCCCACGGCGACACCGAGCACCACCAGGCATGTGCCGATCAAAACGCCTCTACGCTGTTTCCGTGTCATGACTTCAATCCAAGCTCCGCGGCGAGCGCGTCGAGCTGCTCGATGGCTTGCACATTGCCGGCGAACTGGCGCCTAGCGCGGATCAGCGCCTGCCGCGCCTCGTCCTTGCGGTCGAGCACCGTATAGGCCCGGACTAGCCGGAGCCAACCGGCAAGATCGTCGCTGTTCTGCTCAACCCGTGTGGCCAGCCGTTGCACCATGGTCTCGACCATCGCCTGACGGTCGGCCGGGCTCATATTCTGCGCCGCGGCGACATCCGCCGCACTCGGGCCGGCCATACCGTCTTGGGGCGCCAATTCGTGGGCCGCGGGCGGCTTGCCGGAAAGATGCGCCTCGGCATCGGCGATGCGCGTCTGCACCATCGCCCGCCAGGCCTCATCGGCGCCTTCCTTCTTCAGCAACCCGCGCCAGCCTTCGATGGCGGCCGTATAGTCGCCGTCCTGCTCCTTGGCGATGGCGATGAGAATACGCGGCTCGACAAGAGTTTCATCGAGCGCCAGCGCGCGCTCGAGCGACCCCCGTGCCTCTTCTGTCACGAGGCCGCCCTTCTCCAGGACCAGCGCCTGGCCAAAGCCGGAAAGACGGTTCGCCGTGGCCCCGAGCAGCCGGATCGACTGTGCATAGGCCTCCGCCGCATCGCTATAGCGGCGCACGCTCAAATAGACGGGCGCGATCGCATCCCAGCCTTCGCCCTCTTCCGGGTGAGCGCGTAAGCGCGCCTCGACCCGTGCGACCAGTGCCGAGATATTCTGCTCGGATGCGGGATCTGTCAGGCGCGCGGCAAGCGGTTGATCGGGAAGGCGGGGAGAACCGTAAAAGAGATAGAGGCTGAGCGCGGCGAGCGGAAGCGCCAAGGCTACGGCAATCAGCGCCGCGCGGGCCGGTCCGCCGCGGCTGCCTGCGCCGAGCCCTTTCGGCGTCTGGGCGTCGGCGGCGAGCAGCCGGCGCGCCACCTCGACGCGGGCGGATTCAGCTTCCGCCTCGCCGATCAGCCCGCGGGCGCGGTCGCTGTTGATCTCCTCGAGCTGATCGCGATAGACGGCGGCGTCAAACGCCTCGCGCGCGGGCTCCCGCCCGTCGCCGCCCACAAGCGGGCGCAACAGGAAGAACAACACGATGGCCGTAAGGCCGGCGAGAATGACCCAAAGCAGCACGAGCGGCGCGAGCCTCCAAAAGCCAAAGCAGGGCTAGGCATAGGGAAAGGCGCTTGGCGGGGCAAGGTCCGGCCGGCGCACGCGGATTAATTCGCCGCAATGTCCGGCGAAAGCCAAGCCCACGCGGACGATAGACCGACTAGCCGACCGGGTTCCAGGTGCCGTCCGGCCCCCGGCAGGCTGTGCCACGAGCCGTCTGCGGCTGGCCGCTAATATAGATCGTATGGGTGTAGGGACGGCAGAATGAACTGCCCTGCTTGTACGGCTTGCCCGGCACGATCTGGCCGCGATGCTGGTTGGATGGGTTGTTCCACGGCGTCGCCTGGCCCGCCTGACCATATTCGAGCGCCTGATATTCCGCCTGAGCCGCGAGTTTACGGTCGCGTTCGTCCATGTCCGCGCCGATCAGGTTGCCGAGAATACCGCCCGCCATCGCGCCGATCGCTACGCCGCCGATACGGTTCTTCTTACCGCCAATGGCAGCGCCGGCCGCACCGCCGGCGACGGCGCCAAGAATGGTGCCCGTGCCCTGCTTGTTACCCGGGCCGCAAGCCACGAGAAAAGCAGGCAAAAGCGCGATAGCGATGATCGGCGTGAATCTCATTTGTTTCCCCTCGGCCTTGTTAACCAGTCGGCCCCCGGCGAGAGACTGAAGTGCTGGAGTTTAGCGTCTCAGACGATCCTTAAGAATAACAAATCTGGCCAAAATAGGTTGCAAGAGAGCAAACGGTTAAATTTCAAGCAGCCGGCAGGGTCAGACGGGCTCGCAGGCCCCCTTCCGGCGAGGGTTCGAGCTCGAACCGGCCCTTATAGAGATGCGCCAGATCGGCCACGATGGAGAGCCCCAAGCCCGAGCCAGGCTTACTCTCGTCCAGGCGCTGCCCCCGTTTCACCGCCCGCGCCCGCTCCGCCTCCGTCAGCCCGGGGCCGTCGTCATCCACGACGACGGTGAAACTGGAACTGCCGGGCAAGCGCTCGGCACGGGCCGTGACGCGCGCAGTCGCCCATTTGCAGGCATTGTCGAGCAGATTCCCGACCATCTCCTCGAAGTCCTGCTTCTCGCCCTGGAACTTCAAGCCGGGACTCGTGGCGACTTCGACGGCCACACCGCGCTCGCCATAGATGCGGTCGAGCGTGCGCCCCAGCGCTGCGAGCACCGGGGTCACGTCGGTCGTATCGCCGATCACGCCGGAGCGCGCCGCGACCCGCGCCCGATCGAGATGGTGGGTGATCTGGGTGCGCATGATCTCCGCCTGCTCGAGCACCTTGTCGGCGAGCTGGCCTTGATGGCTGCGCGTCTCGTTGCTGATCACGCTGAGCGGCGTCTTCAAGGCGTGGGCCAGATTGCCCACATGGGTGCGCGCCCGATCGACGATGTCGCGATTGGATTGGATCAGCGCATTCAGCTCGGTCTGGAGCGGCTTAATCTCGTCGGGCAACTCCCCTTGCAGACTCTCCGCGTCGCCCGACCGGATCGAGGCGAGGTCGTGGCGGATGGCGCGCAGCGGCAGCAACCCGAAGCGTACCTGGAAGAAGGTCGCCGCCAGCAGCCCGAGCCCGAGCACGGCGAGCGCCAGGATCAGCATGGTGGTGAACTCGGCGAGATCGGCGTCGATCTCCGCCGCATCGCCGGCCACCGCATAGGAATACGGCGCAGAGTCGGAGCCGCCAGGCCGGATCTCGCGCTCGACGATGCGCAGGTTCTGGTCGTCAGGACCCGGCGCGTAGCTGCGGCGCGTGAGGGTCTCGTCGGCGGCGATGCCGTCGCTGCTCGGCAGGTCGAGCTGCTGGTCGAGCAGCGAGTCCGAGATATAGAGCGGACGCTTGGCGCCCTTGAGCGGCTTGATCTGCCAATACCACCCGGAGAACGGGATGGTGAAAATGGGATCGCCGAGACTGGCTGGTTCTTGGGGAGTGCCCGCCCCCTCACTTGTGGTCGAGGCCACGAGGCTCGTCAGATAGACGTTGAGGCGCGCGTCGAAATTGCGTTCGACGGCTTGGCGGTAAAGGGAGACGAGGAGAATGGCGGCGATGGGGATGACCACGAGGGTCCACGCCGCGGACGAGGCAAAAAGCCTAAAGGCGAGAGATTTAGGCCCCATCTTCTTGGTCCGTGAGGCGGTAGCCCAGCCCCCGGACTGTCGTGATGAGGTCGATGGGAAGCTTCTTGCGCAGGCGCCCGATGAACACTTCGACCGTGTTCGAGTCGCGGTCGAAATCCTGTTCGTACAGATGCTCGACGAGTTCGGTCCGCGAGACCACACGCTCCCGATGCAGCATGAGGTAATGGAGGACGCGGTATTCGTGCGAGGTGAGCTTCATCCCTTGCCCGTCGACCGTGACCCGCGCGGTCTTGGTGTCGAGGCGTAGCGGCCCGCATTCCATCTCGTTACGGGCGTGCCCCGCCGAGCGGCGCAGGAGCGCGCGAAGCCGCGCCAGCACCTCCTCCATATGGAAGGGCTTGGCCACGTAGTCGTCTGCGCCCGCATCCATGCCGGCCACCTTGTCGCTCCAACGCTCGCGCGCCGTGAGGATCAAGACCGGCATCTTGCGGTCGTCGCGCCGCCACTGCTCGAGCACGCTCAACCCGTCTTTCTTGGGCAGGCCGAGATCGAGCACGACCGCATCATAGGGTTCGGTATCGCCGAGGAAGTGTCCCTCCTCGCCGTCGAACGCGCTGTCCACGGCATAGCCCGCCTCGCCGAGCGCGGTCACGAGCTGCCGATTAAGATCCGGATCGTCTTCGACCACGAGAAGCCGCAAACGGTGACCCTCCCTATTCAGGACGCTGCCTGCGCCCTCCTAGAATTGCCCGGTGCGCGCGTCAACGGTGAGATTAGTGACGTCACCCTTCTTGCCGAGCACGACGATCTTATAGACGAAGTTACCGCCGCTTTCGCACAGCGTGGCCGAGATGACCTTTCCGCCGGTCTTGGACTGGACCTTGTTGTAGATGACATTGCCGGGAATGAGCGAGTTCTTGGAGATGAGTGCGCCGGCGGATTTCCACGGCAGGCAGCCCGCCTCGGCGGGCGTCCAGGCCGCGGTCAACATGACCGCGGCCAGTACCGCAATGGCAGTTCGCTTCATCGCCCGAAACATCATCTCAGTCCCAATATCCTTGCTTTGTGGGTAACCCTAAAGGAGCGCCAATGAACGTCGCATGAACGCGCGTGCCGAGCCAGCCGCGCGCGCAGGCCACGATGGTCTCGGTCTCGATCATTTGACACTCAGCAACGAACGTGGATCGGATCGGTTGTGATATAGAGCGGCGCTCAAGAGAATCGCCGTCATGTCCAACAGCGACACGCCAGAGACCCGCCATGCCTGAAGACAAGGCCCCGATCGGCCGCCGCAAATTTCTGAAGACTGCGAGCCTCGCCGGCGCCGCGATGTGGTCGGCACGCGCGGCCACGGCCCAAGAGCTGACCGCAACGACGGACCCCATGGAGGATCCGTCATCCGGCTCGGCCCCGGTGTTCTCACCGGACTCGCCGGCCTCCTCCCTGGTCAACCCGGGCAAGGCCATGCCGTCCGACGTCACGGCCGCGCAAGTCCGCGAAGCGCTCAAGCTCGAGCCGGCGGAGATCTTCGGTTATGCGCGCGACACCTATCGCAGCGCGCTCTATGTCGCGCCGGGCGGGCTGCCCACGCCGTTCCAGACCGGACGGCCTCTAGGCGGCGCGCAATTCTTCATGGTGACACCGCAAGCGCCGGTCAAACTGCACCGCGTGAAGAACGATCAGCTCTATCACTATTATGGCGGCGACCCGATCGAGGTGCTGATGCTCTACGAGAGCGGCACCAGCGAACTCACCATCATAGGGCCGAATGTCATGGGCGGCCAGCTCGTGCAGCTCTTCGTGCCCGGCGGCACGTTCCACACCGCGCGCGTCACCGGCCACCGCCGCTGGTTCCTGGGCGGCGCCACGTCCTGGCCTGGCATCGACCCGGCCCGTGATGTGGAGTTCGGCGATCTGGAGATGCTCGTGGGGCAATATCCGGAAGCCGCTAACGATCTGCGCGACTTTCCGACGCCGCAAGATCCCCCGCCCCCGGCTGAGCCGGAACCCGAGCCCGAGCCGGAGAAATGCCCGGAGCCTGAGGAGGGGGTAGCGCCTGGGGTCGCGCCGTCCGACTCAGAGGCGGCGTCCGAGCCTTAGGCCGATCAGTCAGCGTCCCGCTGTTGCTAGGATACCAGCGGCTCGGCCAACCCGGCTCAGAGATCTTCAACTGGCTGTAGGCTTGTTTATTGGCAGGACCGTTACGTTCTTTTCGCCTCTAATCCTCGGAGCCAAGCGAAATTTCTCACGCAGGCGAAGAAGCAGCGTCTCATCGGAGCTGCGTCCTTGAAGATGCCGCTGCCGCTCACCCGCGCCGTTTTGATGCCGGCGCCTTCCAGCAGCTCGCGCCAGCGTCCGCGGATTCCTGGTCGGTCACGTCCACCGAGGCCGCATTGAAGGCGAGCGTCCGCGCCCGCAAGCCCGCCACCGTGACGAAGCTGCCCGCCCCGTCGCTATCCACTTTCAGCAGTAGGTCCTTACCCTTTTGCGCCGTCATGATTGGTCCTCGCGTTGTTCGGAAATCGCGCAAACAAAAAGGGCGGCCGAAGCCGCCCTGAAATCTCGATCGTCATTGCCCGCTTTCGCAGGCGCGACCCACTTGGATTGCTACGCCAGCCGTGCCTCGACCATCTTGCGAAGCTCGACGCGATCCCGCGTCGACACGCCGATCAACTCGGCCACGCGCCACACCAAACTCGACTCGAACTCGTCCACGACGCCGTCGGCCATCACCACCTCCCACAACATCTCGACAATGCGCTTGCGCCCGTCCTGGTCGAGCTCGCGGCATAAAACGCTGGTGAAGCGGTAGAGATCGACCGCGTCCCGCTCGCGCGCGCCCGCCTCCTCGAACAGCCGGCGCACTTCGCCCGCCTCCAGGTCGAAGCGGGTCTGCAGCAGGGCCTTGACCTTGCGCTTTTCATCGGCGTCAAAATTGCCGTCGATCGTGCCGGCGGTAATGAGCAGCGCGCCGGAGGCGAGCCGCAGCTCCTCCTCGCGCAAATTGCCGGCGCGCGAGGCGTCGGCGTCAACGCCGTCGACGAGATCCTTGAGTTTCTTCCACAGCGACATCGGGGCTCCCTCGGTTCCGCTCTGACAGTGGCGAAGCGCCCCCTATAGCCCAGCCCGGCCCACCCACGCGAGCCCCCGACCGCAAAAGGCAATGCCCCAAAAGTAATGGCCGGACGCGAAGCCCGGCCACAACAGTCACAGAAGGCAACCACTGCAGTCGCGGTTGGAAGGCTCAAGCTGCCACTTGCTGCGCCGGCTCGGTCACGGCGCGATAGCGCACGATGCCATGTAAGGTCTCGCCGTCGGCATCGAGCCGCGCTTCGGTGAACTCATGGCGGAGATTGACCAGATAATGATCTTCGAGCGTAAGCGGTTGATTGTGCAGCAGCATCCGGATCACCTGGATGATCTCATGCACCTCGACCGTACTGCCGGCCCGCGACCACACATGCAGCGTCAGGCTGTGCTCGGTGCCGTCTTCGGTGCCCGTGCTCCAGTCCAGATTCACCGTCTGGCCGAGGGTGATGTAGGGAAACTGCGCCGCCGCCGGCGCATCGCTATAGATGCCCGCCCCGCCAAGGAGCGATGTCAGCTCGGACGAGTTTGCCAGGGCTTGGTAGATGCTCCTCTGGAGCGCCCAACTTGCTGCGGTCATGGCAGGATCTCCTAACGTTCGTTAAGAAGCATGTAGGTACCGAAGCACCTAACGCAAAGCCCCACCCAATCACGAATATGAGATCAGACCTCGCGACGCGGTCCCTTGAAAGAGCCCGCTAAAATATTTCTAAGACTCTGCTTAATGCGAGGTAAACGCGCGCGAAAAATCGGGATTAGCCAAGGCGCAGCGGGCCACCGTACCGTACCGTACCGCATTCGGTGAAACGCGCGGCCCCGTGCGGCGTTCCCACCGCGAAGGCAATTTTCTCTCCCCGGCTGACATCCCGCATCTCGACCGTCGCGCCCAGATGTCCCGGCGCCGCATCGGCCGCTTCCCCGGCGAGCCTTGCCGCATCGCGCCGAAGCGTGTCTTTGAAGCGCTTCGGCAGAGCTCCGGCAGCGAACCGCCGCGTCAAACCCTCGACCCCCCCGCACAGAGACCGCGGTCACAGATCCCGCTCCTCGCAGAGACATGTGAGCCAGCGTTTGCGCTCATCCGCATCGAACGCCGCAAGAATGTGGAACACGCGGGTCCCAGCCCGAAACCGCATGGCCGGCGTCACCCCGGCCCGGTGACGCAAGGTGAGTGCGTGGCTCACCCGCCCAGCGAGCCGTCCGGCCTCGACGCCCTCCAACCCGCCGCCCGGCGCAATCGCCGCCGACACAGTCGCGACCGCAATCCAGGCTTCGGTGAAGCCGCCCGCGCCGTCACTGATCCGCTCGACCTGTTCCAGTATTAAGCGGTGCCGCAGAAAGTTGCCCTTCCCAGCTCCCAGTCGCTGCTTTTCAGGGCTAGCGGGCGCTACTGCGCCGTAAAGCCGCCGTCGATTGTCAACACCGTGCCGACCACGAAACGGGCCGCGTCGGACGGGAGACGCTAATCCTCGTCCCCGGCGTCCCAGTCCCGAAGCGCCTCGCCGACAATCTCGCGAAAGCTGCCGTCCTCCGTCATCTCCGTGATGATGCCCTTGCCGAATTTCTGCGACAGGGCCGCGCAGGGGGACTTCTTCGAGAAGGCCACGAACAACTCCTCCGAAAACAACTCCGGCTCCAGGGGGGCGATTTTCTCTCCGTGCCCCAACCGCGCCAGCTCGGCAGTCCCCGGATAGTAGGCCGCAATCACTTAGTCGGCATCGCCTGAGAGGAGCGCGTCGAACGCGGCGGAGAGCCCGTCCACGCGCTTGACCGTGAGCCTGTCCTTGAGGAAGGCGTCGAAGGTTGTGCCGAAGCTTTCTCCTTCATTCGCCACGCCCTTCTTGCCGATGAGATCGTTCTGACTCTTAAACTCGAACGGCGCTTCGTTTGCGACAAAGACCTGGACCGGATCGTAGGCGAAGGGCGGCTGAACGTAATCGAGATATTGGGCGCGCTCGTCATTGTAATAGACGCGTAATAGACGCCGATGATCATGTCGGCCTTCCCCTCGCGAGTCGCCGACTGCGCTTCGGCCCACGTGCCCATGTACTTCGATTCAAACGGCACCTCGAGGCCGTCGGCGATCTCTGCGACGAGAAGCGGTGCCGCGCCTTTGATGAGGTCCCCTTGCTTGAAAGCCATGACGGGATAATCGGGATGGCCGGTCGCAACGATCTTCGTGCAGGTCTTGTCGGCGCGCGCCACCGAAGCGGAGACCATCGCGGCGGCAAGCAAGCCCAGACAGACGCTTCTTTTCATAGTCGACTTCCCTAAATTCCGATTAGACGCCGGCGCCACGCGAGCGATGCGGACAGCCGGGCCAACAGCAGGGTCTACGCTTTCCGTCTCTGAGACTGGAACAGCCCCAGTCGATCCGGCGCGTTCTTGTTTCCGCCTTTTTGGCCGACTCGATCCAGCAGATCCACTCATTGCGGGCAAGCGGGGTAATGTCCTCCCACGTCGCCAACGCCTTCGCATCGGAGATCAGCGCCTTTTTCAGGTCTGCCGGCAGGTCATGGACCACACCGCCTGAGATCTCTTTTTTGCTCAGGGCTTGGCTCATTGCGCCGTAAACCCGCCGTCGATGGTCAACACCGTGCCCACCACGAAGTGCGCCTCGTCGGACGCTAAATAGAGCGTGGCCGCGGCGATCTCCTCAGGTTTGCCGAGGCGCTTGATCGGGACCCAGCCCGCGGCTTCCTCGCGGCTCACATGATGATCGTCAATCCAGCGCAGGAAGACATCGTTGGGGATGTCGAAGGCGCAGGACGCGGTCGCGTTGATCGAGATATTTTCGGCCGCCACCTGCAGCGCGGCGGACTTGGTCAACCCGATAATGCCGCCCTTGGTCGCGGCGTAGAGGCCGTTGTCTGGCTCGCCGGTGATGCTGCTGGTGACCGAGGACTGGTTGACGATCGCGCCGCCGCCGTTCTTCCGCATCTGCGCGACCTGATGCTTCATGCCGTAATAGGTGCACTTCAGATTGGTGTCGATCACCGTGTCGAAATCCTCCTACGGCAGATCGAGGGTCGGGCCGGCGATTTCCTTGGCCGCGTTGTTGATGGCGACGTCGAGCCGTCCGGAGCGCGCGACGGTCGCCGCCACGAAAGTCTCCACGTCAGATTCTACCGAGACGTCGGCATGCTGGTAGAACCCGTCCGCGCCTTTAGCCTTGACCTGGGCCAGCGTCTCCTCGCCGCCTTGATCGTTGATGTCGCACAGCGCGAGCTTCGCGCCACGCTCGGCGAAGGCGCTAGCCAGAACACGCCCGAACCCCTGCGCGGCCCCCGTAATCATCACGACCCTGTCTTTGAAATCGAGTATCACCTAGTCTCCGCTTCAGTGAGTATCCCAAGCGAGAGCCTGATTGTAGCGCGCTTTTCCACTTAGCGGGGGCGCATCGGCTGCGCACCGCGGCGGAACCGGCTTGCCAGTTTTGCCTGATCGGCACTTCCGCCGAGCGGCGCCGTCCGCCGCTTCACCGTGCTCACCCGCGCCTCCGGCAACATGGGAAACGTCACCACCGAGATCTCCCACAGGTCGATCTTGTCAAGACGGCGCACGCCGCTTGCCGGGTCCGTGCGGCCCTGTTGTGTGCGGAAGCCGATGGACAGCCCGTCGAGCGCGTCGGCGCGCATCAAGGAGAGCACTTCGCGTGCCCGCGTCACCTCCGGCATCAGCCGGCCGCGCGCGACTAGGTCCTGACCGAGATCGACCGTGCCGAACAGGCTGGCATAGCCTGCGAACGTGCCGTCGGCCTCGACCGACTTGAGATCGACGGGCGCGAACTTGACGTCGCGCTCCGGCAAGGTGTCGCCAAAGCGTTGCAGCATGTTGATGTCTTTCAGGTTTGGGGCGCGCGGCACCCCAAGCGATGCGACGTCAGACGCCCTTCAGCGCCACCCCCGCGGTCATCAGCGCCCAGGCCAGCATCGCGACCCAGAAGGCGACCGCCAGGGTCGGGATCTCCGCGCCGATGACGCCGAGCACGCCGAGCAGATAGAGTACGAACGCCACGACCGCGCAGATCGTGGAGAGATAGAAGATGTTCTTGGTCGGTGGTGTCAGTCGCACGGCCATGGGTCGCTCCCTCAGTTTGATGTCCGAGGGGACGCTACCATGACGGCCGCGCGCGTCCTACCAGCCCGGCTCTCAGAGCAGCGGCGCTGTGGATAGCGTGTCGCCCCCTCGACGGCGCCGTAGCCCACCGCCGCACGCTTCTCGTTGACCGTGAGGAAGTCGGACGCCCCCACCCGCGTCCACAGCGCCTCGCGCTCTGTGCTCAAAGCCTCGACCGCGTCGACCTCGGGGCGCAGCTCGAGCGCAGCCGCATCCATCGCGGACTCCGTGCCGGCGAAGGATGGCGCGAGCCAAGCCGACAGCGCCTTGGCGGTGCGGTTCACCAGCGGCAGCACGGTCTGCCGCCAGAACGTCCGGTTGGCCTCGGCGTAGTTGGAATAGGTGTTGTCTCCGGGAATGCCGAGCAGCATCTGCGGCACCCCCAAAGCCAGCGCCACCTCCCGCGCGGCCAGGTGCTTGGCGGCGATGAAATCCTGTCTTGGGCGAGAAGGACATGGACTTCCAGCACGCCCAGGCTTGTCTCGAGTATCCACGACTTGCAGCTTTCGGAAAACGTGGAAGGCCGGGCTCTCTTGGTGCGCTACCGCGCTTCGCGCTGCTTGAGCGCGACTGGTCCGGCCATGACAACTCGAGTCGGATGGCAGACGCGACAACGCCGCTAGCCTTCCGGCGTCTCCCGGCAGGTCGGGCCCCAGGTCCAGGCCTCGCCCTTATGCTGGCCCGGCTTGCACGGCGGCGCGGCGGCGGCTCCACGGGTGCGCCGAGCGGATCGATGCACAACACGCTGCCCGTCACCGAATTGATCTCGGCCCGCTTGCACACCGGCGCGGCGGCGTCTTCTGCGTGCGCGGCCCCCGCGCCCAACGCCAGACCGAACAGGACTGCCATCATCATCCGCGTTTGGAACTCTCTTCTTTCTCTTCCGCGCCCGCGATCGGCAACAATCTTAACGACGTGGGATGCAGTGTGGTCGATGGCTTCCATCAAACAACACCACAACAACCCCTCGCTGCTCAATGTCCTGCGCGGTCTTGTCGGCATCGCGCCATCGGCGCGCAGTCATCCGAACAAACCGAAGGCCGCCCAGCCTGGCGCGCGCTTCGCGCGACCGGACCGTGCCGGCAAGAACGGCACCGGCAAAGAAATCTTCGGCCAGCGCAAGAACTGCAGTTCCTACACCAACCGCTGACGCTGCCGGTAACGCGCGGTCATAAAAACTCGCATCGACCGGCGAAAGAGCGCATTCTGGGGAAAGTGCGTGGGTGGCCCCCGGTGAGTATGGTCGCCCGTTCGGTGGCGTTCCCCGTGTCGTGGAGTTCACGCACACTTCCTTCATCCAGCAACATCCATCACCTTCGGCATGCGCTGTCCGGCAAGCGTGTCCGGCACGCGCCATGCGCGGGTGTCACTCAGGCTTGGGCGCGTCACTTTCCGGCGCAGGCGCGGCGTCCCCACCGTCAGTAGCGGCACCGTCAGCGGCGGCAGCATCAGCGGCGGCGCCGTCTTTCGACCGGCAGGGAATGCCTTGCGCGAAGCATTTGCTGTAGAGCCCTTGCACCGCGCAGGCGACGTCCGCGTCCTTGGCGGTTTCCCACGTCGCTTCCGGATAGACGGTCTTGGCCTTCTCCAGCCACCCGGCGATGGCGGCCTCTTCCGAACTGTCGCGCGAGCTGGAGAAGCCGGGACCGCTGCCGCTGAGCGGCTCGGCGGCGCATTCGAGATTGGCGTCCGCGGCTGCATCGGGTGCAAGCGCGTCTTCGGCGCGCGGCGCCGGCGCGAGCAGCGGCAGCATGAGCACGGCGGCGGCGGTCAGGACGAGGCGGCGGATGGCCCCGGAACGGCGTGTCGAGGCTTGCGCCGGGACTGTGATCGATCTCTTCAAGACTCCCTCCCCAGGGACAACAATGGACAGACGATGGTGTTGGCCTGCTCGTTGCGGCTGTTCTTAGCACAAACGCGGCGGCGGAATAAACGCGAAGGGCCGTACACGCGCCCGCGAGACGCGAAGGGCCCGCGCGGTGCGGGCCCTTGCGAGACTGTCCTGGGGACGCAACCACGCCGGTGACGTCCCAACCGTGAGCTGCGCCTGACGGTCTTGACCCGGCCGGTTAGCCCTGGTGCTTCGAGTAGAAGGTCTGCGCCTTCTGCAGGTTGACCTGCGGATGCTTCATGAAGTCTGCCTTGGCCTGCTCGCTGCCGAAGCAATATGTCTTGCCTTCGACCTCCCCGTTGATCGCGCAATCGGTCTTGATCTGCTTATGCATGGCAAGGCCCTCGGCGCACATATCGTTGAACTCGCCGGCGGCGGCGGCCGTGGCGAGACCGACCGCAAAGACTCCCGCAAGCGCCGTCGTGACGAAAGACTTGTTCATTGTCGTCTCCATGGGTGGATAGGGGTTTGCCCTCATTCGGGCGAGACACCAACCCGCGACGGTCACCCCGGTTCCGGCGCGACGGGTGCGGCGTTTTAGCGTGTCGCGCGGGGCCCGCGGCAACGGCCGGGACGCCCGGCTTTTGCGGCACGAAGTCCCGGCCGAACCGGCCTTGCGGGATGGCGGCGGCGCGGGGCCTTGGTCTGCGGCGGTGCCACCGTCGCGTCATCGTGAAACCGCAAATGGCGGCGCATATCGCTAAGTGGTACGGCCCCGGGGTTCTTGATGCCATTGATGTTTCCGGCGACACTGGCGGCCGGGCGGGCATTGACGTTCCCACCCAGGGATCGGACGAGCGGCTCTTCACCTCTCGGTTCTAACGTCGACTGGCTGGGCATGCCGGGCTTTGAGTCATCGGTCGACAGACGTAAGAGGGCGTGAGTTGTTGGGACGGGGACGGGATTTGTGGCGTATGGGGCGGATTGGCGTGGCGCTTCTGGCGGGTTTGGCGCTTGGCATGCCGCTGTCAGCGTGCAGCCGCTCGCAGTTGCCGCCGCCGGATGTCGACTTCACCGCCACAAGGGCGGTGGCCGAGACCACCGATCCGCAAGCCAAGCTCGAGGCCGACCAGGCGGCCTGCACCTACGAGGCCAAGCGCAAGGGCATCTCCTCGGTGACGCGGATCCTGCTGTTGCGCGGCAAGATCTCCAAATCCGACTATGTAGGCTGCATGGAGAGAAAAGGCTACACCGCCCCCGAATAGGGGCGCCTGCCCCCCTTGGTTAGCGCTTGCTTAATCGAGTTGCGCGAGCCTTATCCGGCAACCTCCGGCGGTGCCGGCGGGGCAACGCGTTTTGCAGCTGCCGGAGCCGCAGAATCTCTATAAAACGCCGCAATCCGGGTGTAGGTTCGACTCAGGCGCGCCCCTTTTGGACGGCCTTTTGCTGTGCCAAATTGGCCGGACGCACAGCGATTGAGAGCGCAGCCAGAGGTCTGATCACTTGCGGGACTTCCTACAAGGCAATCGCCGCGGCAAGCTAATCGATTGGCTGAAAATCGATTCCTGGATCGATTCCGGGCTTTTCGGGGCTTGGATCGGGTTCCGCGACTGGTGGAGCGCATATTCTTCGTTTTTCGGCCGCTTCGAGGTCAAAGGCTTTCTGCGCGCCTGTAACGAGCTCGCCTGCGAAGGCCTGACCCTAAGCGTGGCTGGCTTCCTGGTCGTGCTGACCTTCGCCCTGCCTGCCTTCGAGGTCGCCCAAGGCAAGATCAACCTCTCCGACGAGTACAGCGTCACCTTCCTCGATCGCTACGGCAACGAGATCGGCAAGCGCGGCCTCCTGCGCGACGACTCCGTGCCCCTCGAAGAGATCCCTGACAATATGATCAAGGCGACGCTGGCCACCGAGGACCGGCGCTTCTTCGATCATTTCGGCATCGACGTCATGGGCACGTTCCGTGCGCTGGCCGAAAACGCCCGCCACGACTCAGTGGTGCAAGGCGGTAGCTCGCTCACCCAACAGCTCGCCAAGAACATGTTCCTGACGCCCGAGAAGGCGCTGTCGAGAAAGATCAAAGAGGCGTTTATCGCCGTCTATCTTGAGAACCACTACACCAAGCCGGAGATCCTCAAGCTCTATTTCGACCGCGCCTATCTTGGCGGCGGCTCCTATGGTGTCGAGGCTGCGGCACAATATTATTTCGGCAAGTCGATCCGCGAAGTGACCCTGTCCGAGTCGGCGATGCTCGCCGGCATGTTCAAGGCGCCGACGCGCTACGCCCCCCACGTCAATCTCGCCGCGTCACGCGCCCGCGCCAATGAGGTGCTGAGCAACATGGTCGAGGCCGGTTATTTGAGCGAGGGGCAGGTCTACGGCGCCCGGCTGAACCCCGCCAGAATCGTCGAGCGCGGTGAAAACAAGACTCCGGACTACTTCCTCGACTGGGCCTTCGAAGAAGTGCAGCGGCTCATGCAAGGCAAGCCGAACCACATCCTCGTCACCCGCACCACCGTGGACCTCGGCCTGCAAAAGGCGGCCGAGAATGCGCTTGAGGACACCGTCAATAAGTTCGGCCGCTCGCGCAATTTCAACAACGGAGCTTTGGTCTCAATGGAGACCGACGGCGCGGTGCGCGCCATGGTGGGCGGCAAGGACTACGGCTCAAGTCAGTTCAACCGCGCGGCACACGCTTTCCGGCAGCCCGGCTCCTCGTTCAAGCCTTACGTCTATCTCGCCGCACTCGAGCACGGCTACACCCCCGACTCCACTGTCAGCGATGGTTATGTCAGCTGCGGCCGCTGGTCACCGAAGAACTACTCCGGTGGCTTCCGGGGACGCATGTCGCTGAGGACGGCGCTGGCGAAGTCCATCAACACGGTGGCCGTGAAGCTGTCGCTTGAGGTCGACCGGGGCACCGTGCTCGCTAACATGGACAAAATGGGCATCAAACACCTCAAGAAGACCTGCTCGTTGGCACTCGGCGACAACGGCATGACCCCGCTCGAGCATGTCGGAGGCTATGCGGTGTTCGCGGCCGGCGGGCTTGAGGTCCGGCCCTACGGCATCGAGGAAATCCGCACCATTCCCGGCGAGCTGCTCTACAACCATGATCGTGACGAGCCGCCGCGTAAGCAGATATTCGACCCTAAGGCCGTCGCGCAGCTCAACTCCATGTTGCAGACGGTCGTGAACGCGGGCACCGGGCGCCGCGCTCAGCTCGACTACACTAACGCCGTCGGCAAGACCGGAACTAGCTCGGCCTATCGCGATGCTTGGTTCATGGGCTTTACCGGCGAATACGTGACCGGCGTCTGGCTCGGCAATGACGACTTCACTCCAATGGCGCGGGTGACCGGCGGCAGCTTTCCGGCGGAAATCTGGAAGAACTACATGACCGCGGCGCACGACACCGACAACATCCCGAACATCCCCGGTGTCGAGCCTCATCCTTTGCAGGTCGCCGAGCAGGCGCGGATCGCCGCCGTGATGGCGCAAAGCACGACGGCCGAATTGCCGGTGCCGCCGTCCGCGGAGAACGTCAAGGACATGTCCGCGGCAACGCGCCAGGTCCTTGAACAACTCAGCGCACTGCTCAAGGACGCACCGCAGCTCAAGCCGACCGGTCGAGCCCGTCCGGGTCGCGTTCAAGCGCCTGACGCCGCGTCGCCACAGCCGAGCTTGGCCTCGGCGGCAAATACAGACGGGGTACCACGACCGGCACTGACGCCCGAGGCCACCGAGCCCGAGAGTGCCGCGCCCGCCGAACCGGACGCCGACGCACCCGTTCCTCAATAGGCGTTCACCTATCTCGCCACGCTATCGAAAGTCGATGCCTGCTTGACCAGCGTTCTCCCAGACATGCCGCTCACAGGCACCTCGACGCGCAGCAGCCTTTGGCGCGAAGAGGGCAGCACGTCCATGCGGGCGCTCGGCTACTTCATCGGCACGTTCGCCGTGGCGTTGATCCTCGGCATTGGCTCCGCCTGGTACATGATCGAGCGCGGCTCGCCGCTGACGACATTGAAGGTCGGCCCGTGGCAGAGCTGGCTTAGCGAAGGCAATCCCAATGCCGACCCTTACACGCGCGCCCATCTTGCGCGCAGCGGCCGGCTCCCCCTCACCTCCACGGTGGCTCGCTATTTTGTCGCCAACACCGATAGCCGCGGCGGCACACTGAGTTCGGGCTGCGAATATTTGATTGTCGGCGCGCCGCTCAACGCGCGCTGGTGGTCACTCGCCGTCTATGACGAGTACGGCTCGCTCATCGCCAATCCCTCCAAGCGCTACAGCTTCAACAGCGAGGAAGCCATCCGCCGCGCCGACGGCAGCTTTCGCATCAGTCTCTCGCGCAAGGCCCGCCCGGAGAACTGGTTGCCCGGCGGCGCCGGCGCGGATCGAAACCTCTTATTGGTCTTACGGGTCTACGGCGCCCGCGACACCGACATCAGCGGCATCGGCCAGATCCCTGAGGATCGGCTCCCCAAGATCGAGCGCGTGCGATGCGGGTAAGTCTTCCAGGACTCTATATTGCGCTTTGCTTGGTGCTTGCCGGCCTGATCCACGTCGTGGCGGTACTGACTCTGCCGATGCTGGCGCCGCGCGACGCTCAAGCCAGGCTGGCGGGGCTGGGGCCGGCAAATACGATGATTCAGTTGCCGGCGGCCGCTCCGGGCCGGCAGGTCATGCCGTTGATGGCGCCTGACGTGCGCTACGCCGTCTGCCGCTACGACCTCTCAAAGGGCCCGGTGCGCCTGAGAGCCAAAATTGCCGACGGTCTCTGGCTGATCGCCTTCTACACGCCGCTCGGTGAGAATTTCTACGCCGTTGTCGGCGCTGACATGAAACAGCCCGAGGTCGACCTGATCATCGCCACAACGGACCAGACAGTCGCGGAAGTCGGCGTCGACGCGCCGGAGGCCTTCGACAATGTCGTCGTGGTGAGTTCGCCGGTCGTCGAGGGAATTGCGCTGATCCGTGCGCCGCTCGCGGGACAGAGCCGCAGCAACGAGGCCGAGCGGGCGCTCAAGGCCACCTACTGCGGCCCGCACAATGGTTCGAGCTAGCGCTTAGGCCCGCGACTTCTTCCGGACACGCGGAGCGCGCCGGCGGTTTGTCGTGCCCGTCCGCACCGGCGCATCAGTCGACGTCCGGCGCTCGATACGCACGCCTGGAAAGATGATGATCTCACCAAGCGAACCTTCGACGGGCTTGCCAATTCGGGCCGCGGCTCCCTCGCTTCGGCGGAATTCCAAAATGGTCGCCATTATAGGTCTCCACGGAGTGCCTTCGCGCCAAGGGCGCGTTCACGGGCGCGCCAACGCGCCTCCGGTGAATTTAGACCCAGGTAAAGTTAACGAAGTCCTAAGTGAAAAAGGCGCTCAGGCCTCGACCACCTCGTCACCGAGAACGTGGCGCCCGGCCCTGTCCTCGATCTCGATGATCCAGAGATCGTCATCGAAGTCCCGTTGCTTGGCAAGGTAGGCGCTAGCTTCGGCGACTGCGACCGGGCCTGTGCCGAGACAGCGGACCCAGCGCCGGCCCATGTCGCCTCCATCGAGCCCAGCTGGCGCCGGACCATAGAGACAGACCGTTCCATCGAGCCGGTCCACACTGATGAAGATCGCGCCTGCCGACGCATCCCCACGGCGCACGATCACGACCGGCAGTCCCTCCGCCTGGCAGCGGCGGAGATACGCCCCCACCCAAATCTCGCTCGTTACACGCATGGGCTAATAGCCTAGCGCGAATTTCAAGGGTGCGTGGCGATCTTGGTGAGATCGCGGCCGCTCACTTGCCGGAGTTCGCCCAGAAGCTCGGGCGTGATCTGCCCGGTCTCGGCGATGTCGCGGTCGCGCTGGAAGGCAGCGATGGCGCGGGAGGTATTTTCACCCCAGGCGCCGTCGATCGGTCCAGGGGCGTAGCCGAGATCGGCGAGGATTTGTTGCAGCCCCTTGACCGTCGCGGACTCGGCAGCTTGCGTCTCGATGCTGTCGGACGCGGCCAGCGAACCGGTTGCCGCGGCGCTGTCAAGGCTGTCACCGAGCAGGATTTGGCGCAGCAGCTCGTCACTTGGAACGCCGGTGACGGCAAGCCCCTGATGACTCTGATAGGCCGAAATCGCGGCGCGCGTCTTGTCGCTCAAGGCGCCATCCAATGGCCCGACATCGTAGCCGCGTGCTGCGAGCTCGCGCTGCACGGCTCGGACGACGAGCTGCGACTCGCCCGTCGCGGGATCCAGAGGCGGCAGGTCGGTACTGACTGGCGGGACGCTCGCGGGCTCCGCCGATGTCGCGGCCTGCAAGGCAGGGACGTCCTGAGAGCGTGACGTGGTTCGCGGCAAGACTGGCGCCGGCGATTCGTCCGCAACCTTAGGCGCGGCGGCCGCCGTGGAGGCAGCACCCCTTGGGGCATGCTCCTGAAGATAGAGCGCGTTGTAAATAATCGTTCCCGTCAGCCCGAAAAAGGCCAGGAACACCAATCGCGCTGTGACTACGCCCATGATTCACGGTGGTTGTTGAAGACCCAGGAAAGAAGAGCACCCCGCCCCTCCAGGGGCATCTTGGCTGCCGAAACTAAAGAGATGCTAAACGGGCACAGGCTCGCGACGACACGCCTCATGCCGCCGACACCACCGGTGCATGCAGCGGTGCCTCGATCGTCTCGATCGGCGAATCGAGCGGCAACACGATGATCGCCGTCGTTCCTTCGCCGAGCTTGCTTGTGAGTTCGAGCGTGCCACCATGGAGACGGGCCAACCCCTTCACCACCGACAGTCCGAGCCCGGCGCCTTCATGGCTCCGGTCGTAGGAGCTGTTGGCCTGCACGAAGGGACTGCCGAGCTTCCGCAGATCCTTATCGGCGATGCCTATGCCGTTGTCGGCGACCGTGAACACCACGCTGCCGTCCTCAACATGGGCCGACACACGCACCCATCCGCCGGCCTCGGTGAATTTGATCGCGTTCGAGATCATGTTGAGCAGCATCTGCTTGCAAGCCCGCTTGTCCGCCGCAAGCTCCGGGATGCCAGGCGCGATGTCGACCTCGAGCGACAGGGATTTTTGTTCGGCCGTGTGCCGCATGATATCGCAGCAAGAATTGACCAACGAGGCAACCCCGAACGGCTCCTTCACGATCTTAAACTTGCCGGCCTCGATCTTCGACATGTCCAGAATATCGTTGACGACATTGAGGAGATGCTCGCCGCTCTCGTGGATGAGGCGCGAGTAATCCCGGTAGCGGTCTTCGCCGAGCGCGCCGAAAAGTTCCCGGTTCAGGATCTCCGAGAAGCCGATAATCGCGTTGAGCGGCGTGCGGAGCTCATGGCTCATGCTCGCCAGGAACTGTGTCTTGGACCGATTCGCTCCCTCCGCCTCGTCACGGGCCCGCAGCAACTCGGCTTCCTGCGCCTTGCGGTCGGAGATATCTCGCGTGATGGCGACGATGCCGGGACGCTCGAGCTTGGCGCCATCAGCTGGCCGCATCGGCCGGCACCGCATCTCCGCCCAGGTGTAACGCGCCATTTCGCCCGCTCCCGCCCGGCGCACTCTGAATTCCACGGCAATCGGCTCATTATTGGCCTGACAACGCGACAGCGCCGTGAGATAGGCCGGCCGGTCGGCCACGTGCACATGCTCGAAGAGGCCGTCGCCCAGGGCCTTCTGCACCGGCACGCCCAGGAGCTGCTGCGCGGCCGGAGAGGCAAACACCACGCGCCCCTTCTCATCGTGACGCGTGATCATGTCGTTCGCATTCTGGGCAAGCAAGCGGTACCGCGCCTCACTCGCGAGAACGGCGCTTTCCGACTGCTGATGCACCAGCTGCACCATGACCGCCAAGCCCGCCGCATAAGCCGTCGCCGAGGCGGCGCCAAGCAAGGCGAAGTCTTGTGGCGACAACGGCAAGGCATGCGGCGACGGCATGAGGCCAAAAACTCCGAGAACGGCAAGGACGCCGAGGCCAAGGCCCGCCGCGCCCGCCGACCAAGCAACGATGCGCCGGTCGGTTGCGAGCGCCGCCTCAAGCGGCACCACGACCATCCATGGGAGCAGGCCCGATGCCAGTCCCCCGGTCAGCCAGGCGCAATAGGTGACGAGGCCGGCGAAATTGGCCGCGGAGATGAGATGGGCGGCAGCGAATTTGCCGGTCCGCGACAGAAATACGGCGATGGCGATGGGGGACAACAGCCAGAGAAACGCGGCTGCGTCGAGGAGCGAAGGCTTGCCGCCGACCACAAGATAGACGGGAAAAATGCACAGCGCGAGGAGGCCGCCGAGCAGGCGCGAAGCGATGAAGGATTGATGACGCGCGAGGGTTAACGCGTCCCCGCGCGCCGAATCGTGGACCAGCGAGCCGAAATAGGCTCCCAGCCCCCGTACACTTTCATTACCGAACACACGCACCTCGGAGCGGGCACTTCCCGCTACGTCCCCGACCATCTTGAAGTCCGATTATTGGCAGCCGCGCTTAAGGAAAGCATAAGGCGCCGCGCGAGGCCGGCTGGCGGCCGCGCTGGACCGCGGACAGGAACCCTCCCGAGAGCCGGAATCCCGGGGGTTGCCGGCATGATCTTTGCTGTTTGTTTCAAACTTTAGACAAATCCGAACTCAAACAACAAGACATTAGAAGGGAGTATTATAAAAGTCATAATCGCGCTCTGCTCGTGATTTAGCGAAATTTTCGATTCAAATTTTAGAGATCAAAGTGAAGCTCCCTTATTTTGTTTGAGCTATATTGTTGCGAGCTGCAGGGGAATGCAGGGATTAGACGTGGCAGATCAAGCCGCTGGTTAACAGAGAGGGCAAATCGATGATGTTTCTTATTAGGACTGCCTTTTGGCTAGTTGTCCTTGTCTTGCTGCTCCCGACCGACAAGGACCAGCAGAACCAGATCTATGGCACCGCTCAGACAGCAGTTAGCGACTTCGCCGGCTTCTGTGACCGGAATCCACAGACTTGCGTCACCAGCCAGGAGGCTTTTGCTGTGCTGGTGCAGAAGGCTCAATACGGCGCGGGCATGCTGATGGGCCTCGTGGAGACTCAGACCGCGAACTTCGGCGATAGCGCGAGCTTCGGCGACAGCATGCCAAGCGCCGTGGCCATGCCTGGCGACCCGGGCATCATGCCTGTCCCGGCAGCCGCGCCCCTCGAGCCCACGACTTGGGACACGACAGCGACCCAGGACACGCTCAGCGCCGAAGACCGCGAAACCGCCTGGGGTGGACCGGGCATCTAGGTCGACCGGACGCAATCGGAATTAGACAGTCTTTGGCAGTCCCCCGCCTGCCAACAGGGCGCGCAACTTGGGAAGGTTTCTGCCCTTTCCCTCCCAAACTGGGCGCCCTATCCTTTTTGACGCAGGCCCGTCGCGGCTGCTGCCATTGCCCCCTATACTGACGGCATGGACACATTGATCAGTTCAGGCTCGAAGAGCTTCGAGGAGATCCTCGCCGACTTCGAGCTTCTCGATGACTGGGAGGACCGCTACCGCTACGTCATTGAACTTGGACGCAAGCTGGACCCCCTTCCCGAGGAAGAGCGCAACGCCGCCAACAAGGTGCAAGGCTGCGTCAGTCAGGTCTGGCTATCGACGAAGGTCGAACCCGGTAGCCCCCCTCGCCTCACCTTCACCGGCGATAGCGATGCCCATATCGTGCGCGGGCTCGTCGCGATCCTGCTGGCGATCTATTCGAGTAAGACCGCCGACGACATCTTGAGTGTCGACGCGCGTCAAACGCTGGGCGAACTGCATCTCAACGAACATTTGACCCCGCAGCGCTCGAACGGCCTCATGGCCATGGTAACGCGGATTCGTAGCGATGCCGAAGCCGTCAAGGCGGCCGCGCACTAAGCCTCCTCATCGCCAGGCGGCCGCTCCCCGCACTCCCGGCCTTCGAGGCTCGGCCGGTAATCGGGCTCGCCCTAATGGCGCATGCCACGGCGCTGCCGCTCAGGCTTAGTCTCGACGATGAGGCCGCAATGCTTGGCCAGCCGAGTCAAGGCGATCTGCAGCACGACCTTGCCCGCCCGTTGCGGCCATCCATTAGCTTTCTCCGCCTCCTCAAGCCCCTTTAGCTCACAGCAAATGTCGACGAGCACGCCGGAGATCTCCGGACCGACAGCCATGAGCGCGCACATCACCCGCTCCTTGGCGGCCAGAACCTCGTCGCGCAGTGCAGCCGCGTTCGACGGCGCACCACGCCGCGACCGCTCCGCCGGTGCAAACCCCGACCAGTTTGCCGTGACCTTGGGGCTCATATGCGCGAACCAATAATCCGCGCGCAGGTGCTCGCCCGCCTCGTATTGCGCCTCGTCGATCAGCGCCTTGCCGTTTCGATCCTTGCGGCTCCTGAGCCAGCCTAGCGGACTTTCGGCCTCGTTCACCATTACCTGGCGGCGCACGCCATTCAGTTCCCGGTCCGCGAGGGCTCTCAACTGATGCTGCTGGCGGAAGGCGTCGTTGTCGGTTCCGCTACGACGCAGCCTGGACCGTGCCGCTTCCGAGAGCGCGAGGTGATCCCCCTGCCACTCGAGTCAATCTTCCGCCAGGCAGACTTCGATCAGCCGTCGCGCCACGGCCACCGCCGTACCGGCGCGCGCGTCGAGATCTCGGAGTCGAAAGCCGCCATCGGCATCGGGTTCGACGCACCCCCCGCTGCGAGCCGAAAAAGCAGCCGCCGGATATCGGTGGCCTGCCTCATGCTTGCCCGCTTCGCGGACGCCTCACCGCCACGCGTCTGAGAGCGCCTCATCGGCGGCCCCGGCACCAAACCAGCGCATTGATCAGGGACGCCACGGCCCGTTCGAGATGCTCGAGCCGGCCGTCGAGATCTGGATCGTCGCGCCGGTCCTCTACCAGTTCGCAAGCATGGGCGACCGTCGTTCTGTCGCGCGCAAACAGGGCGCCGACCTCGGTCAGGCTGAGGCCGCACACGACATGGGCAAGATACATGGCCACTTGCCGCGCGAAGGCGGCGCGCGGTGACCGTCTTGTCGCCGCGCCGAGATCGTGAACATCAACGTCGAATACCACAGCCACGGCCGGATCGATCGCCCGGCGCACCTGTGCGCGCCTGGCCAGCCCTAAGGCCCGCCGTTCTCTGACGCTGCCCCCCTCGTCCGCTCGCACCGCACTCATCACCGCGCTCCCTGATGTTGATAGGAATAACATCCTATCACACTCTAGGAGAGAACGGACGGCCGGGGATAGCAGAAGTCACGACCCCGCATTCGCTGCCGCCAATCCCCGGCGAATGCCCGGAGCGCGCTGGCGGGCGCATGCTCACGACCTCGAAGGTCAGGAGGCTCGCAGATGTCAGGAGAGGATCACCGGCACCGCCGGACACACAGCGGTTCCCGCGCTGGCTCAACCGCCAAGCATATTTTCGGGCCCATGGCGGCGGCCGGCGCCGCGGCCTATGTCCGATCGCGCGATCTGCCGAGATTGCTGGCGCTGTGGCCCTACGAGATCGGGGATCGAACCCCTGCGGGGGCACAACGCGTCCTGGCGAAATTGCGCCGCGCGTTACGGGCCGAACGCCGCCGCGCCCGCGCCAACCATTGGAGCTACGACCTGAACCGGCATCTGGGCTTGCTGAGTGCCTATAGGGAAAGCTGGAGGCGCTCGATGGGGCGCGCCCGAAACTCAGCCGTATTGCACGCGCGGTGACAGCGGACGCGGCTGAGGCTGAGGGCGGGGATAATGATAAAGCGTGAAGTCGGCCGGCACGTCAGTCTCGCTGGGGCCGGCGACGTCGTGGCAGAGAATCCTGTCGACCCGGCCGCCATTTTCCGAAAGGGGCAATCTCAGCCAAAACAACACAACGTGGTCGCGCCCCTCCACCGGCCCGCGGACGACGCCATGCGCCGGCTGGCCCCTCTCCGCGACACGCTGATGGATTCGGCTCCAATATGTCGCGCACGCGCCGGAAAACACCTCGTCGATTCGCTTGCCGGTGATCTCTTGACCGTAAATGTCGTGCAAACGTGTCCCGGCCAGGCGGAACAGGGCCCGGCTCACGCCCTCGCGGAGGTCGATGAGCCCGAGATGGGGCAGAAGCCGCGGGACTTTCAGCGGATCGAGATCGGAACGCGCCGGCATGGGCCGTTGACCGGCTGATTCGAGCCAATAATCGAAGAGCTCGCGCTGTCCTTGCGTCACCAGTTGGGTCCGAAAGGCGCGTTCGGCCGGCATGCTGATCCCCCCTGCTGCAAGGCCGGGTATGGCCTCGCGAATCGCTTGCACCTCCGACTATGTGGAGTTCGCCTGTCACATGCAAGCGGGCAGAGCGGATTCCTCAGGAGTCACAAAGGCTTGTGGCAAGCTGGCGGACAAGCACCCGATCTGGGGAGTCCCGCCACGCGGCGAGACTCACGGCATGAAAAAACACAGGGATTATTATGAGCTTATTGCAGAATTACCGGCGCCGCTGCCCGAGCCCCATGCGCTTGGCCAGATCCGAGCGGGCGGCCGCGTAGTTCGGCGCCACCATCGGGTAATCATGGGGTAATCCCCACTTCTCGCGATATTCTTCCGGGGACAGGTCGTAATGGGTGCGCAGATGCCGCTTCAGCGACTTGAACTTCTTCCCGTCTTCGAGGCAGATGATGAATTCGGGCGTGACCGACTTCTTCAGAGGAACAGCGGGCTTCAATTCTTCCTTGGCGGGCAGGCCAGATGCGCTGGAGGCTTTGCTCAAAGCATCGAACACATTGTGGATGACCATAGGCAGGTCCGTCGCCACAACCGTGTTGTTGCTGACATAGGCCGAGACGATCTCAGCGGTCAGCTCAACGAGTTCGTTCTTCTCCAGATTCGCGTCCATGAATTGGCTCCTTGATCCTGCCCATTCCCCGATTCGACTCATGCGCGGGGCCCACGGGACTCTTTGATTCACCTGATTACGCCGTTTTTGTGACGAGAAAATACAATGTTACGCAACTACAGAATATTCGCCGATCAATCATGCTTGGCTGATTTGCCCTCTATAGCACTTCTCGACAAAACCGCAACGCATCTCTTCTGGCGAACACTGGCCGCCAACCAGCACAATTAGGAGCAAAGAGACTTTCTCTGCTCCCACGCGCAAGTTCGTCGCTAGAATTAGTTGAAAACTCAAACTCTCGCCTCACCTCCGGCGAGATATAGGGCCGGGGGCAATCAAGCCTGCGTGAGAGCACCACGAGACCTCTGCAGTCCGTGCTTTGCAGCACCTATATTCTCAATCAACACACGTAAATCCAATGAAAGTGTTCCGACCATGAGCAAAGCTGAAGACAAGACGAGGGGTGCCGCAGAGACGGCATGGCGCGAGAAGCTGTCGCCGGAGGCGTATCATGTCACCCGCGAACATGGCACCGAGCGGGCGTTCAGCCATCCCTATCACACAGAGAAGCGTGACGGCATGTATCGCTGCGCCTGCTGCGATGCGCCGCTGTTCAGCTCCGACACCAAGTTCGATTCCGGCACCGGCTGGCCAAGCTTCACGGACCCCGCCGTCGAAGGTAAGGTGACGACCCACGAGGATACCTCCCACGGCATGCGGCGAATTGAGGTGCGATGTGCCAATTGCGACGCTCATCTCGGCCACGTCTTCCCTGACGGCCCCGGCGAGAGCGGCATGCGCTACTGCATCAATGGCTGCGCGCTCAATCTCGACACCGACGCGTCCGGCGGCTAGCAGCGAGCCCGGCGCCTAGGCTCTCAAAGGCACAAGTCCAAAAGTATGAGTGATAAATCTCTCCGCGCGCGCGCGCCGCGCGCCGCCTGCCGCCCGTCGGCCTCATCGCATCACGGCATCGAGCGCGTGGACGATTACGCCTGGCTGCGCGCCGACAACTGGCAAGCGGTGATGCGCGATCCGTCCGCGCTCGATCTGGAGATCCGCGCGCATCTCGAAGCCGAGAATGCCTACACCAAGACGGTGATGGCGGACACCGACGCCCTTCAGGAGACGCTCTTCGCCGAGATGAAGGGCCGCATCAAGGAGGACGATTCCAGCGTCCCCGCCCCGGACGGCCCCTTCGACTACTACACCCGCTACGAGGTCGGCGGTCAGCACCCGCTGTTCTGCCGCAAACCCCGAAACGGCGGCGGAGAAGACGGCGGCGACGAGCAGATCCTGGTCGACGGCAATGCGCTCGCCAAGCCGCACGCCTATTTCCGCATCGCCAATGTCTCTCACAGTCCCGATCACAGCCTCGTCGCCTATGCCGTCGATACCAAGGGATCGGAGTTCTACACCGTCAACATCGTCGAGGCGGACACCGGCAAACTGGTCGATAGCCGGATCGTCGATAACAACGGCGCGCTGCAATGGGCCGCCGACAGCAAGACGCTGCTCTATGTCTGGCTCGACGAGGAGCACCGCCCCCGCCGCCTGCTCTCACATACGATCGACACGAAAGCCGTCGACAGCATCATTCACGAACAGACCGACCCGGGATTTTTCCTCGAGATCGGCAGCACCCAGGACGAGTGCTATCTCCTGTTCGGCGTGCATGACCACGAAACCGCCGAAGTCAGCCTGATCGACGCCAACGATCCCACCGCGCGCCCGCGCCTCATCGCCCCGCGCGAGCCGGAGCACGATTACTCGGTTGATCATCATGACGGGCGCTTGATTATCCTCACCAATTCTGGCGGCGCCGAGGATTACCGCATCGTCGACGCGCCGGCGGACAATCCCGGTCCCGAGAACTGGCGCGAGATCGAGCCGCACCGTCCGGGCCGGCTGATCCTCGACGTCGTCGCCTATAAGGACTTTCTCGTCCGGCTGGAGCGGGAGGACGGACTGCCGCGCATTGTGGTGCGCCGGTTCGCCGACGGCGAAGAGCACGAGATCGCCTTTGCCGAGGAGGCCTATGCGCTCGGCATCGCGCATGGCTACGAATACGACACCAATGCGCTGCGCTTCACCTACTCCTCCATGACCACGCCGGCGCAGGTCTTCGACTACGACATGGCGACGCGCGAGCGGACGCTGCGCAAAACGCAGGAAATTCCGAGCGGCCACGACCCGTCTCTCTATGTCACGCGCCGTGTCATGGCCCCCGCACCCGACGGCGAGACCATCCCCGTCTCGCTCCTCTACCGCAAGGAGACGAAGCTCGATGGCACCGCCCCGCTCCTCCTCTACGGGTACGGCGCCTACGGCATGACCATGCCGGCCGGCTTCTCGACCACCGCGCTGTCGCTGGTCGATCGCGGCTTCGTCTACGCCATCGCCCATGTGCGCGGCGGCAAGGAGAAAGGCTATCGCTGGTACAAGGACGGCAAGCGGGAGAAGAAGACGAATAGCTTCACCGACTTCATCGCCGCCGGCGAATATCTGGCCCGTGAGAAGTTCACGGCGAAAGGCCGCATCGTCGCCCATGGCGGCAGTGCCGGCGGCATGCTCATGGGCGCGGTCGCCAATATGGCTCCCGATCTGTTTCTCGGCGTCATCGCCGAAGTGCCGTTTGTCGACGTGCTGACCACCATGCTCGATGCGAGCCTGCCGCTCACGCCGCCCGAATGGCCGGAATGGGGCAACCCCATCGAGAGTGGAAAGGACTACCGCACCATCGCCAGCTACTCACCTTACGACAATGTGCGCGCGCAAACTTATCCGCACATCATTGCGCTCGCCGGGCTCACCGATCCGCGCGTGACCTATTGGGAGCCTGCCAAATGGATGGCCAAGCTGCGCGCGTTGGACACCGGCGACAATCTCCTCCTGCTGCGCACCAATATGGAGGCGGGGCACGCGGGCGCGAGTGGCCGCTTCGAGCGGCTGAAGGAGGTTGCCGTCTCTTATGCCTTCGCACTCAAAGTCGCGGGCCGCGCGTGACCCTCTGCCTCTAGGCGGACGCGCGGCATCTGTGCAAGAGTGCGCGCATGCTGCTCGCCCGCGACAAGTCCCAACTCCTCATCGTCGACGTTCAGGACAAGCTCTTGAGCGCCATTTCCGGCAAGGACCGCGTCGTCGACCGCTGTGTGCGGCTAGTGCGCGCGGCCCGCAGCCTCGGCGTGCCAATCACCATTTCGGAGCAATATCCGCAAGGGCTGGGACCGACCCACGATTCGATCCGCGACGCCTTCGCCAATGACGGGCAGGTCTTCGACAAGGTCGAGTTCTCCTGTCTCCGCAACGAGAGGCTACGCGACAGGCTGCACGAGCTCCGCCGCCAAGGACGACCGCAGGTCGTGATCGCCGGCATCGAAGCCCATGTCTGCGTGACGCAGACCGCGATCGATCTGGAAGGCCAAGGCTTTGAGTCCTTCGTCGTCGCCGATGCCGT
This sequence comes from Methyloceanibacter sp., assembly GCA_035528655.1. Classification (GTDB taxonomy): domain Bacteria; phylum Pseudomonadota; class Alphaproteobacteria; order Rhizobiales; family Methyloligellaceae; genus Methyloceanibacter. The sequence goes on along the minus strand of DATKYG010000072.1, from coordinate 26,592 downwards.
CGGCTCGCGGGCGAAGTCGAGCTACAAGCTGGCGCTGACCCGCCTCCAGAAGTCCAGTGTCGAAGTGGTCGACAGCGAGATGGTCCTGTTCGAGTGGATGGAACGCTCGGGCACGCCGGAATTCAAAGAGCTTCAATCGCTCATCAAGTAGCGGCTTCCTGAACGGCGCCTGCATCTTCGGTTCATGCTGGGTTCAGGCGCGGGATCGCAAAGTCCGAGGCGTCAGATCCCTGTACCTGATGAAGCTAAACCTTCCTCGGCACCGGGCGCGGAGTTCAGGGGCTCCGCGTCCACCCCTCCCCCCGACTTAACTCAAAGTTTTTCCGGCCCTTCATGCTGCCGTCACGGGCGCGAGCGCAATATTTTCGCGCGCCATATTACGTTTCCGAAAGCAAAAGACCGCGCTCAGTCTTGCGGCCACCGCGCTTTTGTTCATTTGTCGCAAGCCCGTTAGCCCGCCTTGCCTCGCCCCGATGGAACCTTTAGCTTTCTGCAGTCTTTCCCAACTTCACCCACACAAATTCCCCGGAGACCTATCGTGGCATTCGAACTCCCCCCCCTGCCTTACGCCTACGACGCGCTTCAGCCCTATATGTCGGCCGAGACGCTCGAGTATCACCACGACAAGCATCACAAGGCCTATGTGGACAAGTTGAACGATCTCATTGGCGGCACGGAATTCGAGGGCAAGGACCTCGAGACCGTCGTCAAGGAGAGCTTCGGCAAGAACGCCGGCATCTTCAACAACGCAGCCCAGGACTTCAATCACATCCAGTTCTGGCCCTGGATGAAGAAGGACGGCGGCGGCAAGAAGGTGCCGGGCTCGATCCTCGCCATGATCGACCGCGATCTCGGCGGCTTCGACAAGTTCCGCAAGGACTTCATCGACGCCGGCATGACGCAGTTCGGCTCAGGCTGGGCGTGGCTTACGCTCAACAAGGACGGCAAGCTCGAAGTGACCAAGACGCCGAACGGCGAGAACCCGCTGGTGCATGGCGGCTGGCCGCTGCTCGGCTGCGATGTGTGGGAGCACTCCTATTACATCGACTATCGCAACGCGCGGCCGAAATATCTCGAAGCCTGGGTCGACAATCTCATCAATTGGGAACATGTCGAGCAGATGTACGCGCAGGCGCCGAACAAGTAACCGCGCTTCAACGGACGATTTCAACGGGCGGCCCACGGGTCGCCCGTTTTGCAATTGCGGCGGTCTTTTCGCTTAGTTGCTGGCTTGCTCGGCCATGTCGCTCGCTTCCAGCCAGCGCCTCTCGGCATCGGCGAGGTTGCGCTCGACCTCGCCGCGCTTCTTCATCAGTTCGCTGGCCGATGAGCCTTCGGCGCCCGCCGCCAGCATCCCATCGATCTCGTCGCGCTTCTGCAAAATCCGCTTCACCTCGGATTCGGCCTGAACCACAACCTTGCGCAGGGCTTTGGTACGCTCGCGTCCTTGTGCCGCCATGCGCCGCTCGTCCTTGCGGCTGACCTTCTTGGCGGAACCGTTTCCGTTGCCGCCTTTTGCCGCGCCAACGCCCAGCACCTGGTCGCGATAGTCGTCAAGGCTGCCGTCGAACTCTTGCGCCGTGCCGTCGGCGACGAGCACCAGCCGGTCGGCGATCAGCCCGAGGAGATGGCGGTCATGGCTGACGACGACCACCGCGCCGCCGAATGCGGCGAGCGCCTGGACCAGCGCCTCGCGCGCCTCCACGTCGAGATGGTTGGTCGGCTCGTCGAGGATCAGGATATGCGGCGCGTCACGCGTGATCAGCGCCAGCGACAGCCGTGCGCGCTCTCCGCCGGACAGCTGACCCACGGGCACCATCGCCTTTTCGCCGGAGAAGCCGAAGCGGCCGAGATGGCCCCGCACCTCGCCTTGCCGCGCGCCCGGCAAGAGACGCTCCATATGCTGCAGCGGCGTATCGTCGGCGATCAGCTCCTCGATCTGATGCTGGGCGAAATAGCCGACCGTCAGCTTGCCGCTGGCCGCGAGCTGACCCTCCATCGGCGTGAGCTGCCCGGCGATGAGCCGCGCCAAGGTCGTCTTGCCGTTGCCGTTGCGGCCCACCAGCGCAATGCGGTCATCCGGGTCGATGCGCAAATTCAGTCCCGACAGCACCGGCACGCCGGGCGCATAGCCGACGGATGCGTCATCCAACACGACCAGCGGCGGGCGCAGACCTTTGGGGCTCGGAAAGTCGAACACGAGTGTCGCATCGCCGGCGGCATCGGCAATCGGCTCCATGCGCTCCAGCGCCTTCATCCGGCTCTGCGCCTGGCGCGCGGTATGTGCCTTGTAGCGCCAGCGATCCACATAGCTTTGCAGCTTCTTGCGCTTGGCTTCCTGGCTCGCGCGCGCGGCTTCCGTCTGCGCTTCGCGCTCGCGCCGCTGCCGCTCATACTGCTCGTAATTGCCGGTATAGAGGGTGGTCTTGCCGCCATCCACATGGACGATGTAGTCGACCACGTTATTCAGCAAATCGCGCTCGTGGCTCACCACGATCAGGCTCTGACGATACGACTTGAGGAAGGATTCGAGCCACAGCGCCGCCTCGAGATCGAGATGGTTGGACGGCTCGTCGAGCAGCAACAGGTCGGGCTCGGAGAACAGCAGCGCCGCGAGCGCCACGCGCATGCGCCAGCCGCCGGAGAAGGTGTCGAGCGGTTGATGCTGGGCGTCTTCCGGGAAGCCGAGGCCGGCGAGAATGCGCGAGGCCCGCGCCGGCGCGCCATGGGCATCGATGGTGTTGAGCCGCTCATGGATCTCCGCGATGCGATGCGGGTCCATGGCATGGTCGGCCTCGGTCAGCAGCGCATCGCGCTCGGTGTCGGCGGCCAGCACCGTCTCGAAAGGGGTCGCGGTGCCGCCCGGCGCCTCTTGCGCCACATAGCCGATGCGTATCCCTGCCGGCGCCTCGATCTTGCCGTCATCCGCCTCATAGACCCCAGCGATGAGCTTCAGCAGCGTCGATTTGCCCGCGCCGTTGCGCCCCACCAGCCCGACGCGCGCCTTCGGCGGCAGGGCGGCCGAGGCCTTGTCGAGGATGAGATGGCCGCCCAGGCGCAGCGTGATGGAATCGAGTGTCAGCATGGGCGGCGTGATAGCACACGAAAACGCGCTGCGGTGTGACCTAGCGCCGCCGCTGGATACCGCCGAGCGTGCCGCGCTTGATGGCGTCCTCCAGCACCCTTGTCGCCATCGGCACGCCGGCGCGGACGATAGCCTTGCCGAGGCTGGTCCAGAACCCGTCGCTGCGCGAGCCGCCCGACGTCTTCTTGGCCACCTTCGCCTCGGACTCGGTCGCCTCCGTCTCGACCCGCGCCGCCGTGCGCTTCTGCAAGATCTCGTAGGCCGACTTGCGGTCGACCAGCTCTTCATACTCGCCCGCCACCGGGCTCGCCTTGATGACGGCCTTGCGCTCAGCGTCGGTGATCGGTCCCACCCGCGCATTCGGCGGCTTCACCAAGGTCCGCTCGACCATGGTCGGCTGACCTTTCGGATCGAGCGTCGACACCAGCGCCTCGCCGATGCCGAGCTCCATAATGGTCTTCTCTGTGTCGAAGGCGGGATTGGCACGGAAAGTCGTGGCCGCGGCCTTCACCGCCTTCTGCTCGAGCGGCGAGAAGGCGCGCAAGGCATGCTGCACCCGGTTGCCGAGCTGGCGCGACACCGTGTCGGGCACATCCATCGGGTTCTGCGTCACGAAATAGACGCCGACGCCCTTGGACCGGATCAGGCGCACCACCTGCTCGACCTTCTGCAGCAGCGCCTTTGGCGCATCGCGGAACAGCAGATGCGCCTCGTCGAAGAAGAACACGAGCTTCGGCTTGTCGGGATCGCCCACCTCGGGCAGTTCCTCGAACATCTCCGACAGCAGGAACAGCAGGAAGGTCGCATACAGGCGCGGACTCTCCATGAGCTTGTCCGCGGCGAGCACGCTTATATAGCCCCGCCCGTCCCGCGCCACCCTCATCAAGTCGTCGATCTTGAGCGCAGGCTCGCCGAAAAGATGTCTGCCGCCCTGCTGCTCGAGCACCAGAAGCGAACGCTGGATCGAGCCGACAGAAGCCTTGGTGATATTGCCGTATTTGGTGGTGAGCGTATCGGCGCGGGCCGCGAGATCTTCCAGCAAGGACTGCAAATCCTTGAGGTCGAGCAGCGGCAGCTTCTCCTCGTCGGCGAGCTTGAAGGCGATATTGAGCACGCCTTCTTGCGCCTCGCTCAAATCCATCAGGCGCGCGAGCAGCAGCGGCCCCAACTCCGAGATCGTGGTGCGAATCGGGTGACCCTTCTCGCCGAACAGATCCCAGAAGATCACCGGATAGGCCTGAAAATCGACCTTGTAGCCGATCAGCTTGGCGCGGTCCTCGATCCAGCCCTTGGCCACGCCCTTCTCGGCCACGCCGGACAAATCGCCCTTCACGTCGGCGCAAAATACCGGGACACCTTGGTTCGAGAACGCCTCGGCCAGACCTTGCAGGGTCACGGTCTTGCCGGTGCCCGTGGCGCCCGTAATCAGCCCATGCCGGTTGGCGAGACGCAGCAGAAGGAACTCAGGCTTGACGCTCTGCCCGATATAGACGCTCTCGGCTGGAAGCTGTTCTGGGTCCAATTTCACCGCCGCATCTACCGCATCGGTTTCAGTCTTGGCCTGCGCCCTGCTTTTCCTGGGCGTGCTCTTCTTGGGCGCCGCCTTTCGCCTTGTCATCCCCGTCTCCTCGCTATCCCTTGAGCCCGCGGCACTCTAACGGGTGCGCTAGCGTTACGCCAAGGTGGCCTATGGCCCCTCACCCCAGCAGCCATGGGACTTTCGCACGGGTTTCGTGCCGCGCGGGCATCTGCTAGGAGAAAACCAGAACCATTCTAGGGTTATCATAAATGGCTGAACTTCCCCTGGCCCGAGATTTTCCGGCCGCCGATAAGGCGGCCTGGAAGGCGATCGTGGAAAAAACGCTGAAAGGCGCTCCCTTCTCTTCTCTCGAATCGAGAAGCTATGACGGCATCGCCATCGAGCCGCTCTATGGCCCAGCGAAGGATGCCGCCCTCGTCCCCGGACGGACGCCGGGCACGCCGTGGGAGGTGATGCAGCGCATCGAGATTGGGGACGGCGCCACGGCCAACGCGCAAATCCTCCAAGACCTGAATAACGGCGCGAACAGTTTGGCCCTGGTGTTCAAGGGCTCTGTCGGCGACTACGGCTATGGACTGCCGCCATCGGAGGCCATCCTTGAGGCGGCGCTCAAGGATGTCCACTTCGACTGGGGCATCCACATCGAGTTGCAGCTTGGCCCGCTCTGCAAGGATGCGGCCTTGATGCTCGCGAACCTCGTGCAGCAGAAAGGCCTGGCGCCAAAAGACGTGAACATCCGCTTCGGCTTCGATCCGATAGGCGTGCTCGCCGTCAATGGCTGGAACAACGTCGTCTGGCCCGAAATGGCGCCGGTCTTCGCCGGTCTCGTGGCGGAGATGAAGGAACAAGGCTTCGCCGGCCCGTTCGCCGCCGCCGACGGCAGGCCGATCCACGCGGCCGGTGGCTCCGAAGCACAAGAGCTCGCCTTCGCCTTGTCGACGGCGTTGGCCTATGTGCGCGCCTTGGAGGCAGGCGGCGTCCCGCTCGACGAGGCGCGGCGTCTCGTCTTCTTCCGCCTCGCCGCCGACCAGAACCAGCTCCTCACCATCGCCAAATTCCGCGCCATCCGGAAGCTGTGGTCGCGGGTGGAAGAAGCCTGCGGGCTCGAACCCGAAACGGCCTTCGTCACCGCCGAGACGGCGTGGCGCATGATGACCAAGCGCGATCCGCACGGAAACATCGTGCGCGGTACTATCGCCACTTTCGCCGCTGCCATAGGCGGCGCCAATGCGATCACCGTGCTGCCGTTCAGCGCCGCCCTCGGCCTGCCTGACGCTTTCGCCCGCCGCGTGGCCCGCAACACCCAGACCATTCTCATCGAGGAGTCGAACCTCCACCGCGTCGCCGATCCCGCCGCGGGCTCCGGCGCCATGAAGGCCTTGACCGACGAACTCTGCACGACGGCCTGGGCGCTCTTCCAAGAGATCGAGAAGACCGGCGGCCCGGCCGAAGCGCTGCGGGCCGGGCTCCTTCAGAGCGAGGTCGCCAAGGTCCGCGCGGCGCGCGAGACCGCCGCGGCCCGCCGCGAGGACTCGCTCGTCGGCACCAGCGACTTTCCCGATCTCGCCGAGGAACCCGTCACGGTGCTCGATGCCGCCCCCTCCGTGCCGTGCGAAGGTGAGCGAACGGCCGAGCCCTTGCATCGCATGCGCCTGGCCGAGCCGTTCGAGGCTTTGCGCGACCGGAGCGACGCCTATCTCGCCGCGCGTGGCGCGCGGCCCAAGATCTTCCTCGCCCGCCTCGGCAAGGCGGCGGACTTCAACGCGCGCTCGAGCTTCGCCAAGAGCCTGTTCGAAGCGGGCGGCATCGCGGCACTCGCGACCGAAGGCGCGCAAAGCTTCGACGACATGGTGCAGGGCTTCAAGGCGTCGGGCGCGACGCTCGCCTGCCTGTGCTCGTCCGACAAGGTCTATGCAGCCGAAGGTGCGACGGCCGCCAAAGCGCTCGCGCAAGCCGGGGCCAAGCACATTTATCTGGCGGGCAGACCGGGCGACCTGGAGGCCGAGCTGAAGTCTGCCGGCGTCGAGGGCTTTGTGTTTGCCGGCGGCGACATGCTCGCCATGCTGAACGACGCCCATGCTACGCTGGGGCTGAAGGGGAACGACAAGTGACCGGGATTCCGAAATTCTCAGACGTCGCGTTTCAGGAGCCGCACGAACCGGCACTGACATCCGAGACGCCTGTTTGGGAGACGCCGGAAGGCATCGCGGTCAAGCCCGTCTACGACGCCGACGATCTGCAAGGCCTCGACTTTCTCGACGGCATGCCCGGCGTGGCGCCCTATCTGCGCGGCCCCTACCCCACCATGTATGTGCAGCGTCCCTGGACCGTCCGCCAATATTCCGGCTTCTCGACCGCCGAGGATTCCAACGCGTTTTACCGGCGCAACCTCGCCGCGGGCCAGCAGGGCGTCTCCATCGCTTTCGATCTCGCGACCCATCGCGGCTACGACAGCGATCATCCGCGCGTGACCGGCGATGTGGGCATGGCGGGCGTCGCCATCGATTCCATCTACGACATGCGCACCCTGTTCGATCATATCCCGCTCGATCAGGTGTCGGTGTCTATGACCATGAACGGCGCGGTGTTGCCGGTGCTAGCGCTGTTCATCGCCGCCGGCGAGGAACAGGGCGTGCCGCACGACAAGCTCTCCGGCACGATCCAGAACGACATCCTCAAAGAGTTCATGGTGCGGAACACCTATATCTATCCGCCGGCGCCCTCGATGCGCATCGTCTCTGACATCATCGGCTACACGTCGAAGCACATGCCGCGCTTCAACTCGATCTCGATCTCCGGCTATCACATGCAGGAAGCCGGTGCGACGGCCGACCTTGAGCTCGCCTACACGCTCGCCGACGGCATCGAATATGTGCGCGCCGCCATTGCCTCCGGTCTCGACGTGGATGCGTTTGCCCCCAGGCTGTCCTTCTTCTGGGCGACCGGCATGAACTTCTTCATGGAGATCGCCAAGATGCGCGGCGCCCGCGTGCTGTGGGCGAAGCTCATGATGGATGAGTTCAAGCCCAAGGATCCGAAATCGCTGGCGCTGCGCACCCACTGCCAGACGAGCGGCTGGAGCCTCGCCGCCCAGGACGTGTTCAACAATGTGGTGCGGACCTGCATTGAGGCCATGGCCTCGACCCAAGGCCATACGCAGTCGCTGCACACCAACGCGCTGGACGAAGCACTGGCTTTGCCGACGGATTTCTCGGCCCGCATCGCCCGCAACACTCAGCTCATGCTGCAGCAGGAGTCGGGCATCACAAGCATCATCGATCCGTGGGGCGGCAGCTTCTATGTGGAGCGCCTGACCTACGATCTGGCGGCCCGCGCCATGGGGCATATCGACGAGGTCGAGAAATTCGGCGGCATGGCCAAGGCGATCGAGGCGGGCATCCCCAAGCGCATGATCGAGCAGGCGGCGACCGCCACCCAAGGCCGCATCGATTCCGGCCGCCAGACGATCGTCGGCTTGAATAAATACCGGCCCGACAGCGAGGCGGACATCGCCATCCTCAAAGTCGACAACCGTTCCGTGCGCCGCCAGCAGCTCGACAAGCTTGAGCGCCTCAAGGCGGAGCGCGACCAGGAGGCGGTCACCCGCGCTCTTGACGCGCTGACCGAAAGCGCTGAGACAGGCAAAGGAAATCTGCTCGAGGGTGCCGTCGCGGCGGCCCGCGCCATGGCGACCGTCGGTGAGATTTCCTATGCCCTCGAGAAAGTCTATGGCCGCCACCGGGCCAACGTTTCGGCAATCACCGGCGTCTATAAGGCGGCGATGGGCCGCAAGGACGGAAACATGAACCGCGTTGCAGAGCTGATCGAGAGCTTCGAGACCAAGCATGGCCGCAGGCCACGCATCCTGGTTGCTAAGATGGGCCAGGACGGTCATGACCGTGGGCAGAAGGTCATCGCGAGCGCCTTCGCCGATCTCGGCTTCGACGTGGATATCGGCCCGCTGTTCCAGACGCCCGAGGAAGCCGCCCGCCAGGCGGTCGAGAACGACGTGCATATTCTCGGCGTATCGTCGCTCGCCGCCGGTCATCTGACCCTGGTGCCGGCGCTACGCGAGGCGCTCGAAGAGCAAGGCCGCGGCGACATTATGATTGTCGTCGGCGGCGTCATCCCGCCGCAAGATTACCCCGAGCTCTATCAGGCCGGCGCCAAGGCCATCTTCGGTCCCGGCACCCCGATTGCCGACGCGGCCATCGACATTCTCGGCAAGCTCGGCGTCGATGGCGCCAAAGCCGCCGCAGCAGAGTGAGCGGAACCACGACAGCCACGCCTGATCTCGACGGCATGATCAAGGCGATCCGCGCCGGCGACCGCGTGGCGCTCGGCCGCGCCATCACACTGATCGAAAGCACCAAGCCCGACGATCAGTTGCGCGCGCAGAATCTGCTGAAGGCTCTCCTCCCCGATTCGGGACACGCCAAACGCATCGGCATCAGCGGCCCGCCCGGCGCCGGCAAGTCCACGCTCATCGATCAGCTCGGGATGAAACTCCTCGCGCAAGGCCACAAGGTTGCCGTGCTCGCGGTCGATCCCACCTCCTCACGCACCGGCGGCTCGATCCTCGGCGACAAAACCCGCATGGGCCGGCTCGCGACCGAAGCGGACGCCTATATCCGCCCCTCGCCCGCCGGCACCAGCCTCGGCGGAGTCACCAAGACCACGCGCGAGACCATCGCCCTCGTCGAGGCCGCCGGTTTCGACGTCGTCCTGGTCGAGACGGTCGGCGTCGGTCAATCGGAAACCGCGGTTTCGAACATGGTGGACGTGTTCGTCGTGGTGGCCATCCCCGGCGCGGGCGACGAGCTGCAAGGCATCAAGCGCGGACTTATCGAGCTTGCCGACATCATCGCGGTCAACAAAGCCGACAGCGACAATGTCGAGCGCGCCCACCGCGCGGCGACCGAGTATCGTACGGCGCTGCATATACTGGCCGCGGGCAACAGCGCCTGGCAGCCGGCAGTGCTGACGCTCTCGGCGCGTGACGATGTCGGCCTCGATGACCTGTGGGACAAAATCAAGGAATGCCATGCGGCCCTAACGGAGTCCGGCGTGCTTGACGGCCGCCGGGCCGATCAGGCGGCGGCCTGGATGCGAGAGATCTTCGAGCAGCGCCTGCTCGCCGCCTTCAAGGGCGGGCGGCAGGCCGCGCGGCAATATCAGGACATCGAGGACAAAGTCCGCGCCGGCGAGGTCACCCCGGCGCAGGGCGCCGAGGAACTCGCCAAGCTGGCTGGGCTGAAGCTGCCCGAATAAACCACGCCCGCGAATTCCCTTTCCTCGCAGCCGACCCCCTTGTAAGCCAGGGACATGGCTAGGCCACGCGTCCTCCTCACCGGCTTTGGTCCCTTTCCCGGGGTGCCCGAGAACCCGTCCGGCGGGCTCGCCGAGACATTGGCGGGGCGAAGTTCTGCCTTCGACTGCGACCTCCATGTTGAGCTGCTCCCCACCGAGTGGAATGCCGTGGCCGCACTCATGCCGCGCCTGCACGCCGATCTCCAACCTGATGTTATGATTCACTTCGGCGTCAGCGCGACCGCCACGGGCTTACGCATCGAGCGCTCGGCCCATAACCGCGCCGCGTCCCGCACCGATGCCTGCGGCGGCCTCCCAGACGCGCGCGCAATCGCGCCGGACGGCGCCATGCGCCTCGACACCGCGCTCCCCGTCACCTCACTCGCCGCCCATCTCAGAGGGAGCGGTCACCCCGCCAATGCCTCGCGCTCCTGCGGACGCTATCTCTGCAACTTCCTCTACTATCGCTCGCTGGCCTGGGCACAAATGCACGGGAGCCACGCGCTCTTCGTTCATGTCCCCCTGACGCACGCGCAAGGCGGCGCCGTCAGTCAGGACGCGTTGCTGCACGCCGGGCATGAGACATTGCGCTTCGTCCTCGGCGCGGCTGCCGCGCATGCAGCACCACGCCCCGCCCCTGCCCGCACCGCCCATGCCACGGAGGCGCGGCAATGACCTTGGGGCGCCGGGAATTGATCGTGGCCGGCCTTGGTGCCGGCATCGGCGCCGGTCTCACCGGAGCGGCGGGCCCGCGTAGCGCAGTCGCACGCGAGTCAGCCACGCCGCAAGCCTTCAGCACGTACGGCGTCGTGCCGGCCGGCGGGACGATCGATCAGACGGCAACCCTGCAAGAGGCGGCCGATGAAGCCGCACGAACCGGCGTGCCCCTGTTTCTGCCCGCCGGCACCTATTCGACCGGGCGGCTCAGCCTCAAATCGGGCACCCAGATCGAAGGCGTACCCGGCCTCACCATCCTGCGCTACGCCGGCGGCGGCGCCATCCTCGGCACCGAAAGCACCGATAATGTGCGCTACGCCGGCCTGGTGCTTGACGGCGGCGGCACCGCTCTTGGCGACGACGGCGCGCTGCTAATCGCCACCGAGGCCACGCATTTCGACGTCTCGGATTGCCGCGTCATCGGCAGCAGCGAAAACGGCATTGTGCTGCGACGGGTGGCAGGCCGTATCGTCAATTGCGAGATCGGCAACATCGCAAAAGCCGCGCTATTCAGCGAGGACGCGCGCGGACTCGAGATCGCCCACAACCATGTGCGCGATTGCGGCGACAACGGAATTCTCGTCTGGCGCTCGGACCTCGGCGAAGACGGCACCATCGTCACCGGCAACCGCATTGAGCGCATCGCCGCCAGGAGCGGCGGCAGCGGACAAAACGGCAATGGTATCAATATCTTCCGCGCTGGCTCGGTGCTGGTGAATGCAAACCGCATCGCCGACTGCGCCTTCTCGGCGATCCGCTCAAACTCCGGCTCCAACTGCCAGATGGTGGCCAATTCCTGCGCCCGCCTCGGCGAGGTCGCGCTCTATGCCGAATACACTTTCGAGGGCGCGATCATCGCCAACAACATCGTCGACGCCGCGGCCATGGGCGTCTCCGTCACCAACTTCAACGAAGGCGGCCGCCTCGCCGTCGTGCAAGGCAACATCATCCGCAATCTCTTTCTGCGCAAAGACGCCGACAGCCGGGGCATCGGCATCGGCGTGGAGGCCGACAGCGTGGTCAGCAACAACGTCATCGAAGGGGCGCCCGCTTACGGCATTCTCGTCGGCTGGGGCGACTATCTCCGCGACGTCAGCGTCACCGACAATGTGATCCGTAAATCCCATATCGGCATCGGCGTCTCGGTGAGCCCGTCAGCCGGAACCGCGCTGATCACCGATAATCTGATCACCGGCGCCAAGGACGGCGCCATCCGCGCCATGGATGGCCCGAAGGCCATCGGCCCCGATCTCGCCACGCAAAGCGCCGAGGCTTATGGCAACCTGGCGGTCTACGCCAACGTCGCCCGCTGACCGGCGGCAATCTCGCCGAGATCGCCGAGAGCCTGCTGGAGCACCGCGCTCGCGGCCAGACGGCCGACGACAAACCCGCGCCAGTTCCTGAGTTCACCGTCGCGTTGATCTGCAAGTACCGAACGCGCCTTCGGCAGCAAGCCGCCGAGCACCTCGCTCAACACGCGCTCCGCGCCGCGCTTGGCGCCGTCGTCGACCTTCAGCGCGATGCCGAGACCGAGCCCCGGCAGCGCCGCGCAGTGGACGCCCTCGGCGCCGCCTTTGGTGAAGGCCGACATCGCCAACCCGCGCAGCACGATCGTGTCGAAGCGCCCTTCGCCGGCGACCAGAACCGGCGCGGCGAAGCAGGCTTTCATCAGCCGCTTGCCGGCGGCGGCCCGTTCCGGGGCAAGGCCGGTGCCCGTACCAAGCCGGGCGAAGCCGCGCGCCAGCGCACTAAGGGGCATCGCATGGGTCGGCAGCGAGCAGCCGTCGATAGCCATGCGCTGAGGTTCCAACGGGACTCCGCAAGTCTCTGAAAGGATTCGCGTGATCGTCACCTGGAGCGGATGGTCAGGCTTCTCGTAGCCGCGCGGGTCGAACCCCAGATGCACCGCGGCGGCGAGCATTCCGGCATGCTTGCCCGAACAGTTATTGTGGATCGCCTGCGGCCGCCGCCCGCCACGCAGCAATTCACGCGACGTCGCCTCGCTCAAGGGCCAATGCGCCCCGCATGCCAGTTCGCGTTCGGCCACGCCCGCTTTTGACAGCAGACTCCTGACGGCGTCGAGATGCACGCGATCGCCGCTATGGGAGGCGCAGGCGATCGCCAGTTCGTCGGCGCTGAGACCGAGGGCGTCGGCCGCGCCGCTCTCCACCAGCGGGAGGGCTTGCAGCGCCTTGACGGCCGAGCGCGGATAGATCAGCGCGGCCACGTCGCCGAGCGCGAGCATTAGATGTCCCTGCGCATCGGCAATCGCGATGGCGCCTCGGTGACGGCTCTCGACGAGATCGCCCCTGAAGACGTCAACGAGCACGGGGTTTGGGCGTGTGGGATTCATGGTGATGGATTTGGACCTAGCCGTCAGCTGCGGGCACGATCGCCCGCTTTCCCCGCCGGCCTGCCGCCGGCGGCCAATTCCGTCGGCACACCGGCCGCATGTTTCGAGGCGCGGATGACGAGAGTCGTCTTGACGCTCTCCACATTGGGCGCCGCCGTCAGCTCGTGGATGATGAAATCCTGAAAGGCGCTCAAGTCCGGCGCCACGCAGCGCAACAGAAAGTCGATCTCGCCCGACAGCATGTAGCAGTCGCGCACGATCGGTGCGGCTTGCACCCGCTCCTCGAAGGCAATGAGGTCGGCCTCCGCCTGGCTGTGCAGCTTGATCATGGCGAAGGCCGAAACATCGAAGCCGAGCGCCTTATCGTTGAGGATCGCCGTGAAACCCTCGATGATCCCCGCCTCTTCCAGCGCCCGCATTCGGCGCAAGCAGGGCGGCGCCGAGATGCCGACCTTGCGGGCCAAGTCGATATTGGTGATGCGCCCGTCGGCCTGGAGCTCCCGCAGGATCAGCCAGTCCATGGTATCGAGGCGGGCGCTGCGCATGGATCTTTTCGCTCCCTGGACGTTCGCGGGGCCATCGCGCTAGAAGGCGCATGGAGAGCCCCCGAAAACGCGAAGGCTAACCGGCTCGCGCAACATTAAGCCGTCTACGCAAAAGAATCGAAAAGAAATTGCCCGCTTTCCATTCCGAAAATTCTAGCGGTGCCCGCGATGAGACCCCCGAGGCCGTGGACGGCGCCGCCGCCCTGATCGCCGAGAGCCGCAAGGCCCGGGCCGAGAAGACCTGGGTCATGAGCGACGGCGCCATCGGCATGGAGGCGCAAGGCATCGCTGTGGCCGAGGCCATCGGCCTGCCCTTCAGCTTGAAGCGGGTCCGGCCCAAGGGCGCCATGCGGCTCCTGCCGACGCCGTTGCAGATCTTGGCGCCGGCGAAGGCTCTGCTGCGCGCGGTGAGGTCGAACGACGCCCTGGAGCCGCCCTGGCCGCGCCTCGTCATCTCCATCGGCCGCCGCAGCGTGCCCATGGCGCTTGCCGTCAAGCGGCTATCGGGCGCCTACGCGCTCCACATCCAGAATCCGAAAGTGCCGGCCCGCCTGTTCGATCTGGTGGCCGCGCCCGTACACGACAATTTCGAGGGTCCCAACGTCATCACCACGTTCGGCGCCGTGCATGGCGTGACGCCGGAACGGCTTGCCGAGGCCGGCAAGAGTTTCGCCCCGTGCATCGAAGACTTGCCGCATCCCCGCGTCGCCGTGCTGTTGGGCGGCGAGAGCCAGGCCTTCAGCTTTCCGCCGGAGGTCGCCACCGGCTTCGGCGCCAAGCTGGCAATTCTGGCCCGGGAGACCGGCGGCTCGCTCCTCGTTACCCCGTCGCGCCGCACGCGCCCCGAAACGCTAGCCGCCCTCACCGACGCCATCGCCGGCACGCCGCATTTCGTCTGGGACGGCACCGGCGACAATCCCTATTTCGCTTTTCTGTCGCTTGCCGATGCCATCGTCGTCACGGAGGACTCCGTCAACATGGTCACCGAGGCGGCGGGCACCGGCAAGCCGCTTTATGTGCAGTCCCTGCCCGGCCGCTCGACGCGGCTCGCGCGATTCCACGCACTTATGCGCGAGCGCGGCGCCACCCGCCCCTTCGAAGGACGCCTGGAATCGTGGAGCTACGCGCCGGTCAACGACACCGAGATGGTCGCATCCGCCATCCGCCGCGCCCTCGGCCTTGAAACCAAAGCCTAAAATGCGGGAGCCCCGAAGCGGGTTGCGCGCGCGCCGTCCTATGCTTACGTCTTCCCTTCCGCTCCCAAGCTAGAGGCAATGTTCATGGGTTCCCGTCACGCCAAGGTGATCATCATCGGCGCCGGTCCGGCCGGCTATACGGCCGGCATCTATGCCGCGCGCGCCATGCTGAAGCCGTTGCTCATCGAAGGCATTCAGCCCGGCGGCCAGATGACCATCACCACGGATGTCGAGAACTATCCCGGTTTCGCCGACGTGATCCAGGGCCCCTGGCTCATGGATCAGATGCGCGCCCAAGCCGAGCATGTCGGCACGGAGATCATCGCCGACACGATCGTCGAGGCCGATCTCGGGCAGCGGCCGTTGTGGCTCAAAGGCGACAGCGGCGTGGAGTACACCGCCGATACGCTGATCATCGCCACCGGCGCCAAGGCGCGCTGGCTGAACCTACCTTCGGAGCAGAAATTCCAAGGCTACGGCGTGTCGGCTTGCGCCACCTGCGACGGCTTCTTCTACCGCGGCAAGAAGGTCATCGTCATCGGCGGCGGCAACACCGCCGTCGAGGAGGCGCTGTATCTATCCAATCTCGCCGAACAGGTGACCTTGGTGCATCGCCGCGGCGAATTGCGCGCCGAAAAGATCCTGCAACGGCGCCTGTTCGATCATCCAAAGATCAAGGTGCTGTGGAATCACGAGCTCGCCGAGGTGCTGGGCGTCGACGATCCGCTTGGCGTCACCGACGCCGTGCTCAGGAACACGGTGACCGGCGAGAAAACGACCATGCCCATCGACGGCATCTTCATCGCCATCGGCCATTCGCCGCAGACGGAGCTGTTCAAGGGCCAGCTGGAGCTCAAGCAGGGCGGCTATATCCTGACAAAGCCGGGCTCAACCGCCACCAGCGTGGACGGCGTGTTCGCCGCGGGCGACGTGGCGGATGACGTCTATCGGCAGGCGGTCACCGCCGCGGGCCTCGGCTGCATGGCGGCGCTCGACGTGGAGCGGTATCTCGCCGGCATCGATCACGCCGGCGAAGCCGCCCAGGGCGAAGCCGCCGAGTAAACAAAAAGCCGCGCGATCAAAACAAGACGGCGATGACCCCGTAAAGACTCTCGCCCGCCACAAGCCCGGCAGCGGCGCTCAACAGAAAGCGCGAGGCCCAACGCGGCGCCAGCCAGTGCAGCAGGCTGGCCAGAGCGGCGCCCAGGAACAGCGTGATCGACGTACCCGCCGGAATGACGAAGGCGAGCCCCAGCGTGGCGCCGCTCGGCACCAGCAACAAATGCCGCCCGGTGAAGCGCCGCTCGATCAGCGCCAGCGCCACCCCGAGAACCCCGGCGATGCCCATGGCCATGAGCGCCGATTGGGGAATGCCCGACAGACCGACGCTCAAGGTTTCCGCCACGGCCTTCCACGTTGCCACCGCGGGCGCCGGCCATTCCGGCGTCAGCAGCTGGGTCGCGGGGTCGGAGATCAGCATGAGATAGACGAGGCTGCCCGCCAGGCTGCCTATGATCACGCCGCCGCATTGCGCCACCACCTGACGCGCCGGGCTCGCGCCCACCTCGTGACCGGCTCGGAAGTCGTTGAGAAGATCGGCGCTTTGGCCGGCGGCCCCGCCGGCGACATTGGCCGTCATCAGATTGGTGATCGCCTGGCCGGGCGCCAGCGCGCCGAAGGTGAGTTGCGACACCTTGCCGATGGCGCCGATCGGCGCGACGGAGGTCTCGCCGACGACGCGCGCGGCCACCGTGGCCAGCACGAAGGCCATGGGAATGGCGATGATGGCCATGGTCCAGTGAATGCCGAACAGCGTGATCTGTAGCGCCACGGTGAGCGCGGCGGCCAAAGTGAAACCGCCGAGCCGCGTGAACGAGCCCGGCTCGAGCGGCAACCGGTCGGCTTCGCGTTGCGCTCCGCGCCACGTGCCGAGCAGAGCCACGGCGAAGCTGGTGAGGCTCGCGGTCACCATCATGGTGACGCCCGGCCACAGCAGCCAGCCCACCAGCGGCTGAAACCAATCGTCGGGACTGCCCGAGCCATCGACCATGCCGCGAGAGATCAGCTCCGGTCCGATGACACCCCAGGCGATCAGCGCCCCGGCCAACAGTCCGAGCCCCGCCCGCAGGCCGATGATGCTGCCGAAACCGAGCAAGAGTAGCGACGGGTCGAAGGCGAGCGTCAACTTCTTGGCGGTGAGCGACGGCGCCATGCGCGGGATTTGCCACAGCACATCATCAATGATGTTGAACAGCACTGCGCCGGTCAGGCTCGACATCAGTACGCCGACGCGCTTCATCGCCTCGCGTCCATGGCTGAACATGTCGCGCATGGTTTCCGCCGTCGCCATACCGGCGGGGAATACGAGGTCGGACTGAACGATGAGGCGCGGCCGCAAATACCAGCCGACCCAGATGCCGAGAAAGCTCACCGCGAACACCCAGGCGGCCAGCGTCGGCCACGGCAGATTTCCGCCGGTCATGATGGCGAGCGCCGGGATCGGCGCTACCAGGCCGCTGGAGATGATGGACGCCGCCGACGACGCCGCCGTCTGATTGATATTGCTTTCCAGCACGCCCCACGGCGCCAGCCCGAAAAACCGCGTCACCGGCACCCAGAAGGCGAATGCGAGCAGCAGCGCCGTGATCGACATATTGAACGCCCAGCCGATCTTGAGCCCCGAATAGACGTTGCAGGGGGCCAGCAGCGCGCCGAGGATCATGCCGGTAGCGAGCGCGCGGGGCGTCAGTTCGCGCGTGTCGCCGCGCGCCATGGAATCGTTGAGAAGCGCCATGTCAGCGCTTCGTGCCACGAACCCGCCGCGCCACCAACCCTTGATCCGCTCGGTAAGACGTTAATTTGACCCACCGCGCCGGGCCCACCTATGCTCCCCATCCTTGTGAAGGATTGGTGCCCGTATTGGTTTCCACGCTGACCAAGCTGTCTCGGACCGCGTATCTGGTGCTGTTTGTCGGCGGCAGCGCGCTTGCCGCACCAAGTTGTCCGGCGGAACGGGCCGAGGCGTTGGTGCCGGCCGACGAGGCGCTTTGCGATCAGCTCGAAGCGGCCGTCCGCAAGCCGAGCGCCCTTCCCCAGGACCAATACGAGGCCAAGCTCGCCGCGTTCTTGCGCAATTACTGTCATCGGCGCGAGGCGTCGGGCTGGAAAAGCGACAAACATATGCGCGACACCGGCCCCTTCATCGGCTCGTTTCGTAACGGCCAGTGGATCGGCGAGTATCACGGCACCCACGCGCCGGCCGTCGTCTGGTACTCGCCCGGCATGGTCGATTGGCTGAAGACCAACCGCGCCGAAGGCGATGAGGCGAACAAGGCCGAAGCGCCGGTTCCCGACGGCGCCATCATGGTCAAGGAGATGTTCCCGCCGCCGACCGCTCATTGCAAGGACGTGGAGCTGATCCATCTGTTTGCGGAGAACGGCGCCGCCCTCATGGTGCGCGACGCTAAGGCCTCCTATGACGGCTGGTACTGGGGCTGGTTCGGCTGGGGCAAGAACGCCTGGGCGCCGACCTGGCCGGCCAATGCGGCCAACGCCTATCCCAACACGGGCTTCGGCCTATACTGCACCAACTGCCACTCATCGGCGCGCGACAACCAGACCTTCGCCTCCTTGCACAACATCAAGGGCGAGCCCGGCGAGCCGATCGCATTTCTCAGCCAGGATTTTTATTTGGAGGACCACTTCACAAGTGGCGATCAGCGCCTCGGCGAACGCAGAGGCGCGAGCGTCGTCCAACCCGAGTTCCGCACGCATCATGAGGGAAGTCGCCACTAAAGAAGTCGACGTGGAGAGAGCGGCCACCGCCTTCAATCGCCGCCTACGCAGCCGCAAACCCTACGGCACCGAGTTCACCGAAATCTTCCAGCTGCTGGCCGGCGCGCCGTCTTCCGACAAACTCGTCACCAAGCTGCCGTCGGAGACTTACGACCATGTGTGGATCCCCGCCGGCAAACCGACCGCCACATCGCGCTTCGTCACCTCGGATCAATGCCTCGGCTGCCACAGCGCCGGCGGCACGGGCTTGCAATTCCACATGACCGAGCCGGCGCCGGAGCCCGAGCCGAAACTCGCCAACATCTCGCCCTACGGCACCTGGCGCAAATCGCCGATGGGGATGAGCGGCCGCGATCCGATCTTCTTCGCCCAACTGGCAAGCGAGATCGAGACCTTCCATCCGGAATCCAAGACGCTCATCGAGGACACCTGCATGAGCTGCCACGCGGTGCAGGGCCACCGCCAGCACGCCATCGACCGCCATGCACAGACCGGCGCCTGCGAACCGCTCGAGCGCTCAGCGCTCGATGCCGTCCCCTACCCCGCTGGAAACCCTGCCGCCGGGCTAGCGCATTATGCGGCGCTCGGGCGCGACGGCGTGTCCTGCACCACCTGCCATGGCATGGTGGTGGGGAAGGAGGCCTCGGCAAAGGTTGCGGACCAGCCGCAGAACGCCTGCGTGAAGGCGCGGCAGCAGGTCACCAATCCGGGGCTCGACGGCCTCGCTAAGACCTTTACCGGCAACTTCCTGATGGCCGACCCCGGCGAGATCTTCGGCCCCTTCAAGGACCCGAAGAAAAAGCCGATGGAGCACGCGACCGGCCTCGTGACCGCCCACAGCGAGCATGTGAAAAGCTCGGAGATCTGCGCCAGCTGCCACACCGTGCATCTGCCGGTGCTTCATCGCGGCGAAATCATTGGTCACACCTACGAGCAGGCGACCTATCCGGAATGGGCGTTCTCCGGCTACCGCACCGGCACGACGGCGGACGGCGCGCTGCCGCAAGGGGCCGGCGCCAAGGCGCAATCCTGCCAAGGCTGTCACATGTCCAAGACCAATGCGAAGGGCAAACCCTATCGGAGCAAGATCGCCACCATCCAGGAATACACATCCTTCCCGCAGGCCGAGTACACGTTGCCGCCGGAGGACATCGATCTCGAACCGCGCGAGGGCTTCGCCAAGCACACGCTCGTCGGGCTTAATCTCTATCTGACTAAGATGGCCCAGCAATTCCCTGGCGTGCTCGGCATTCGGACCGAAGACCCGATGCTGCCGTCCCGTCGCGGCGTCGATCCGCTGACCACGACCGAGCGCGCCATGCTGGAGCAGGCCGAGCGCGCGGCCGCGGTGACGCTCAGGGGCGTAACGCGCGACGCCGGCACGCTGTCAGCCGAAGTCACGATCGCCAACAAAGCGGGCCATAAATTCCCATCGGGCGTCGCCTTCCGCCGCGCCTTTGTCGCCTTCGACGTGCTCGACCAAGACGGCAAGGTGCTGTGGGCGTCCGGGCGCACCAACAAGACTGGCGTCATCGTCGACGAGACCGGCGCGCCTGTCGCCGGCGAGACATGGTGGACGCCCGGCTGCGGCGCGCGGCTCGACCCTGAAGCGCGGGCCCACCAGCCCCATTACCAGGTCATCGGCAAGCAGAACCAAGCGCAGATTTACCAGGAACTACATGCCGGCCCGGACAATGTGGGCAAACCCCAATGCGGCGTTGGCGCGGCACCGAAGGCGCCGCTGACCTCCAGCTTCCTGTCGATCTGCGCCAAGGTGAAGGACAACCGGATTCTGCCCCACGGATTCCTTGGTCTGGAGGAACGCATCGAGATCGCCTCGGCGCTCGGCGCCAAATCCGACCTCGCCGAGGAGGTGGAGCCGGTCGGCACCGGGGACGACCCCGACTACGCCCAAGCCGGAACTGGCGGCGAGGATACGATTCTCTACCGGGTCCCCCTCGCCGATCTCGCAAGCCCGCCCGCCGAGGTCCGGGTAACTCTTTACTATCAAGCCATTCCACCCTTTTTCCTGCAGGACCGCTTCTGTACTACTAAGAGCGAAGACACCAAACGGCTCTATTATCTGGCCGGCAAGCTCGATACAGGCTCCGGCCCAATCGAGAATTGGAAGCTCAAGGTGGGTCAGACCGCCAGAGCACCCGTTCCGTAACCGCCCACCGCCGATGGCGCGCCGGGCAAGAAGTGCGTAACCTAGAGCGACTATCGAGGCGGGCACGGCCCGCTAGCGACGAAAACCCGGGCTTAAGGGGAACCCATGGCAGAGAATTCGAAGTTCGAGATCCCACCAGAGATGCGCAATCTTGCCGAGAAGAATGTCGAGCAAGCCCGCGTCGCATACGGCCAGTTCATGGAGTTCATGAGCCAAGCCATGAATGCCTGGTCCACGACCGGCGGCGGCCCCGAGGCGGGGAACTTCAAGGCCCTGCAAGAGCGCGCCATCGCGTTTGCCAAGGAGAATGCCGAGCGGTCCTTCTCGCTCGCCAGCGAAATCGCCAAAGCCAAGGACATGCAGGACGTCGTGACCCTGCAGAGCCGCTATGTGCAGACCCAGATGCAGACCTTCGGCATCCAGGCCCAGCAGCTCTCCTGGCTCATGGCCGACGCCTTCCGCAACATGCAGGCCAAGCCGCCGAAATTCTGACTCCGGCTAGCGAGCCCGCACGAGCCCGTGGACGAAGCCTAGCTTCTCCACCACGGGCGCATGCAACACCTCGGGCACCACGTCGATCAGGCCCATCTCCCGGTTGAGCTCGTTGAGCACGAGCCCGAGCTGGCGATAGCGGCCGACCATGACATTGAGCTCGGTAAAATCGACCGCGCTGGTTAGCCCCATATTGACGGCGGTGTCGACCACGCTGGTGATATCCAGATAGAGCGCGAAGGTCTCCGCCCAATCCTCCCACGGATGCATGGTGGCGTAGGCGCTGACGAAGCGGTCCTTCCAGTCCGGCGGCGGACCGTCGCGGTAGTGCCGTGCCATGGCCTCGCCGTAGGGGGGATTCTCATGGTCGCCGAAGACGCGCTTGAAGTCGTCCTCGCACCGCCCGCGCACCAGAAGATCCCAATAATAGTGGCCGATCTCGTGGCGAAAATGTCCGATCAGCGTGCGGTGCGCCTCGCCGAGATCGACGCGGAGCTTCTCGCGCTCCACGCTGTCCGCCTCGCGGATATTGATGGTGATCTTGCCGTCGGCATGGCCCGTATAGACGCGCTCGCCCTGGCCCATCCAGCGCCAGAATCCCTCCTGCGGAATCGTGTCCGCCTTGAAGTCGAAGGCGAGCGGCGGCGAGAAGACGTCCGCCGCGGAGCCATAGGGCAGTCCGAGAAAGTCGAGCGTGTAGAGCAGTCGGCGCTTGGCCGCTTCGAGCTCGGCCCAGCGCTCGCGGTTGCCGGCGATGGACAGGTCCGGAATGGTGCGGTTGAAGCGGCAGGCGTCGCAGAGCCCGCCATGAACGGCATCGGCAGCCAACAGGCAGCGATTGCACACATTCTCCTGGGCGTAGTTGGCGCACTTGACCAACGCGGCGCCGCATGCCGCATCGGCGCACGCGTAGGTTCCATCGCCAAGCGGCTCAAGCGCGACGATGGCACGGCAGAACGGGCACCAGCCCACCTCGCGGCCGCAGGCCTCGCAACCCGTATTCTCGAAAAACAGAGTCTGCCCGCATACGCAGGAGAAGGTCCGCATCGTCCGCGACTACTCAGACGGCCACGGCAGGATCGGCACCGCGCTGTTGGCGTTGGCCGGCGAGCCGTCGATGATCTTGGCGCTGATGGCGAGATAGATGAGCGCGTTGCGCTTCAGATCAGGGATACGATAGATGCGCGTCTTCTTGAAGAAGATGCTGGTCTTCTCGCTGAAGGCTTCCTCCCGCTCCGGCAGGTCTTTCAGGTTCACAATCACCGGCCCCATCTGGCGGCACGTCACCGAGAAGTTGGACGGATCCTCGTTGAGGCCGAGCGGCTGGCCCCAGCCGCCTTTGCGCGCTTGGCTGATATAGCAGGTGACGCCCGGGACCTTGGGATCGTCGAACTCGCTAATGCAAACCTTGTCGTTCGGCGACAGCATGCGGAACGTGGTCGACACGCAGTCCATGTCGTCGGCGCGCGCCGGCGCCAGCGTCAGGAGCGCAAGCAGGCCCGGGATCAACAGATACCCGCAAGCGGCAGAAACGATTCGCATTTTCAGATGGCCTCTCGAGGCGGGATATGACGGGTGCAAGGTAACGCGCGAAGGATAGGTAAGGTTCGCTGGGGCCCAGCACCAGAGGGGCATTCTCGTCTGCGCGATCGCGCTACCCGCCTGCACGGGCATGACAAGCGTGGAGCGGCTAGCGGCTGAGCCGGCGCTTATTGGCCCGGACCTGACTGCGATAGCGGCCGACGACCTTATGCATCGAGCCGCCCATGGCGAGCGTGGTCATGGCCTCGGCGAGCGCGAAGGTCTTTTCGCTCAGCATGCGCTGCGCCTCGCGATGGCTCGCGGCGTCGCCAAGCGCGAGCTTCATGGTGCGCAGCACCACGACCTCTTGCGCCTCCTGGCACAGCCGCGCCGACGCGAAGGCCAGATCCATCCAGGCTCTGTACATGAGATTCCTTGCAGCAAAAAAACCGGCCGCGCGGACGCGCGACCGGATTGCCATAGTAAGCCACAAATTTGTGTCAGCGCCTAGCCGTTGTCAGGGCGCCGAACACGAAACCCACACCTAGGGCGATGCCGATCGCCGTGAGCGGGTTGCGCCGGGCA
Organism: Methyloceanibacter sp.; assembly: GCA_035528655.1. Lineage (GTDB taxonomy): Bacteria > Pseudomonadota > Alphaproteobacteria > Rhizobiales > Methyloligellaceae > Methyloceanibacter. Next base: position 3,283 of record DATKYG010000072.1, on the reverse strand, counting down.
TAGCGATACGCGTCGTCATAGGCATCCACGGCCATATCCTGAGCGCGGCCCAGCTGCTCGCCGGCCTTGTCGGAAACCTTGCCGGCGAATTCGCTGACATCGTCGCCGACCGACCGCGCGGTGGCGGCGGCGTCGCGGGCGGCCGCGGCGGCATCACGGCCGGCCGTTGAATTCGCGGCATCACGGTAGACTTCTCGGGGGGTCGTCATCTCTCACTGTCCTCCTCTTACGCGGGCCAGCTATACGCGGCACCGGTTACAAGGGAAAATGCGCATGTTCACGAGAATGTTCCGGGGAGGGTCGGGACGCCGCTTATCGGCTGGCGCTCTACCGGCGGGACAAGGATCACTCGTCGTCGCAGAGCCCGACGAATTCCAGGCCGGCCTCCTCGCAGAGGAAGCGGGCGTCATCCTCGCTGTCGGCCTCGATCGTCACGCGCATGCCGCCATCGAGCGCGCAGAAGCGCACCGGCTGAGGCTTTGGACGGGCTGCCACGCGGACGACGCTCACATGCATGCGCTCGGTGGCGAGCCGGGAGCGGGTCTGAGCCATGGGCTATTTTGCCATGATTCGCGGTGCGATTGGCGTCCCGCTTACAGATTGCCAATCGCCGAATCCTCAAGGTACAAAGGCCTTGGCGGGGAGAACGACGCGCGTCCTTGAGGGACGGGGCAGGATCTAGGGCGCGGAACGCGTCCGAAACTTGGCCTGACCTGACCTGACCGGGCGCCAGCCAGGCGAAAACATCTCAAGGATGGCGGTTCGGCGCGTGTTCAACGCCCCGGGCCTCCCTAAACCGGAAGGCCCTCATGGCGCAAATCCTCAAAGCGCAGACCCATTTCTTGCGTGTCTTGCAGACCCGGCTGATGGCGCTCGCCGCAGCCCTGCTCCTCCTCTCCGCCGCCCCGGCCCTGGCCGCCCCGTGCGGCAACAATTCGGCTAGCTTCGAGAATTGGAAGCGGGCTTTCGCCCAGGAAGCCAAGGCAAATGGCGTCGGCCAGCGCGGCATCAGTGCGTTGATGGGCACCACCTACTCCACCGGCACCATCCGCGCCGACCGTGGCCAGAAGAGCTTCAAGCTCAGCCTCGATCAGTTCATGGCCAAGCGCGGCGGCCCGGCCATCGCCGCCAAGGGCAAGCGAATGAAGGCGGCCAATGCCGCATTGCTGGCCTCGATCGAAAAGCGCTACGGCGTACCGCCCGGCCCGCTGCTCGCTATCTGGGGCATGGAAACCGGCTTCGGCGGGTTCATGGGCAACCAGAACACCATCTCGGCCGTAGCCACACTCGCTTATGACTGCCGCCGGACCGAATATTTCACCGGCCATCTTTATGCCGCGCTCCAGCTCATCGACCGCGGCGTGCTCAGTCCCGGCCAGCGCGGCGCCATGCATGGCGAGGTCGGCCAAACCCAGTTCCTGCCCAAATCCATCCTGCTCTACGGCGTCGACGGCGACGGCAACGGCCGGGTCGATCTCAATACCAAGGCCGACGCGCTCGCCTCCACGGCAAACTTCCTGCGCGGTCACGGCTGGGTGCCGGGCGCCGGCTACCAGCCGGGCCAGCCCAGCTACGTCGCCATCCAAGGCTGGAACGCCGCCGGCGTCTATCAGCAGTCAATCGCCATTATCGGCCGGCAGATCGACGGCGGCTGATGGCGGGTCGCAAGCCTTCTCGACGCACGGGCCGCACACCCTCCACGACCGCTTCGCGGGCCCGGACGCCGATGACACGCCGGACTCTGATCAACGGCCTCGGCAAAGTCGTGGCGCTGGTGCTGGTGCTTTGCCTCGTGCTTCTCATCGAACGCTATTGCACCGTGCAGCCCGAGCCGTTCGGACCCGACGCCGAGATCGTCTCCATCGACGGCGACAGCCTGCGCGCCGGCAATGGCGAGGCGTACCGCCTCTTCGGCATCGACGCGCCGGAACTGCACCAGGCGTGCGAGGAAGCGAACGGCAAGGAATGGCTGTGCGGCCGCGCCGCCAAGGTCAAGCTCACCAAGCTCATCAAAGGCAGCAACGTAGCCTGCGAGTTGCGCGACACGGACCGCTTTGGCCGCAACGTGGCGGTGTGCAGCGCCGAAGGCGTGCCGGATCTCGGCGAAGCGATGGTGCGCGAGGGCTATGCCATCGATCTCGGCCAGAAATACGGCTACCCCTATGCTAGTGCCGAGGCGGAGGCCCGCGCCGACAAGCGCGGCATCTGGCGCGGCACCTTCCAAGAGCCCGCCCAATGGCGCTTGGCCAACCCGCGCACGAACTGAACCCCGCAGTTTACAACGCCCCCTCCGGTCCCGCTTTCACAGCGGAGACCTTTTGTGCTTCAATTCCGGGAAGCGTTTGAGGAGGCGCGCTCACCAAACTAGTGCCAGAGGATGGGGGGTTCCAATGAAACGACTTGCGCTTGCTCTTCTGATTTCCGGTTTGGCCGTCGCCGCGGCCAATACCGCTCAGGCGGAAGGGCGCCGAATGATTGTCTTCGCGCTCTACGGCGCAGCCGGCACAACGGGCAGTACCGCGAGCACCACGGTGATCGATTTCACCACCCAGGTTGCCTGCCGCGAGGCGCGGGACGAGCTCCGGCGCAATGCCAAAGCACCGGGCTTCGGCCTATTCGCCACCTGCGTCGAGCCGTAGCCGCGCCAAAGCCGGGCGCCCGCGGATTTGCGCGGACACGAAAAAGCCCTCCCCCCAAAGGGAGAGGGCTCAATGACAATTCCTATGTCCTGAAGCCTACGCGGCCTCTTTACGCGGCCTTGGCGTAATAGGACTTGAGCTGGTTCATCACCTGCTGCTTGTCGAATTCCGCGCCCATGGCCAGCATGGCGTCGGCAAAGCGGCTCGTGATCTCGCTGATCTGCTCAGGCGACAGCTGGTTCAGGATACCGATGCGGACCTGCACCGGCTCCGACAAAGTCGGCCAGATACCGAAGCCTTGCGCGCGGGCGCCCTGCACCAGTTCCTTCTCCTTGCCGGCGAGCTTGCCCGGCAGGTTAAGCACGATGAGGCTCGGCATATTGGACGTCACCTCGCAGCCCATGGCCTCGACGGCCTGCTTCAGCGCCTTCTCGTGATAGCCGTAGTCGGTCGCCTTGCGGCGGCGGCCATAGGCCAAAAGAATGCGCAGCGCCTCGTGGAACGCCGCCACGGCGTAGCAGGAATGGGTCTGGTGATAGGTCGGCGTGTCGACATCCTTGCCGTCGATGATGCCCCAATGGCGCGCATCGAGGATCGGGTGGTTAACATAGGTGTAGCAGCCGCGCTTCTTGACCATCTCGATG
>DATKYG010000071.1:0-2384 GCA_035528655.1 Methyloceanibacter sp. | reverse complement strand
TATCCCGCTATCGCGCCGCGCTTCATGTCGCGCTACCGCGAGCAGGGCAAGGACGGCCTCATCGCGGCGTTTGTCGCGCGCGCGCGGAAGGACGCCGGCGTTTATGTGATCATTGCTACCGTCGCCGTCCTGGCATTCGGTCTTTTTTGGCCATCGCTCAGCGTCGAAGCGCGGCTCGCCACAATTGCCGCGGCGTTGTCGATCCCGGCGAATGCGGCGCTGCGGCTGAATGGCTCGCTCGCCGTGGCCATCCGACGTTTCGCGCTCGCCTATCTGCCGGACACCTGCATCCGTCCCTTTGTGCTGTTGGCCGGGATCGTGGCGTTGATCGCCGCGGGCGTGACACTCACCGCGGCCAATGTCACGGCGCTGCTGACGGTCGTGTTCGTCGGCCTTGCGCTGGTCCAGTACCTTTTGCTGCGCAAGGACATCCCGCAGAGCGAAGGCGTTGCCGAAGCACAAGAGGTCCCGTCACGCCTGGTGAAGATCTGGCGCCGCGAAGCGAAGCCGCTGATCTTGGTCGCGCTGTTCACCTATTTCTTCGCGGATGTCGACATCCTCCTGGTCACCCCGCTGCTGTCGAGCGCCGACACGGCGATTGTCGGTCTCTGCCTGAAGCTAGCGCTGCTCGTCGGCTTCGCGGTGCAGGTGGCGCACCAGGTGGTCGTGCCGGATCTGGCGGACGCGCACGCACGCAAACAGCACAGCGCGATTCGCGGCGTGGTGCTCAAGGCTCTCGGTTTCCCGATCGCCGTGACCGTCGCAGCGCTGGTGATCGTGGCGCTGTGGGGCGAGACGATACTCTCGCTGTTTGGGCCAGAGTTCGCCGGCGCCAAGGTCCCGCTGCTCATTCTCCTGGGTTGTCAGTTCGCCCGTGCGGTGTTTGGGCCCAACGTGCCACTGCTCACGGTGATCGGCGCGCAGCGACAAAACGCTGCCCTCGCGGTCTCGGCCCTCGTGGTGCTCGGGCTCGCCAATCTGGTGCTCGCGCCGGCCTATGGCGTGCTCGGCGCGGCACTGGCCGTCGCGATTGCCACAGTGTTCTGGCTGACGGCGTGCTCGATCGTGCTGGTCCGCTTGAGCGGACTCAGGACCGACGCGGTCTATTTGCTGGGTTGGCTTGCTTCGGGGCGTCAGGCGCCCGCCTAAGGGGCTGGCTCGACGGGGGCTTCGGTAGTGCCCAAGCGCCCGGCTTCAGCGTCCGCATCCTCGTCGCTCGTGAACACATACGTGAAGATCAGCCACAATGCGAAGGCCACAACCATGAAAATCGCGATGGCTTTGCCGAAGGGGCCGAAAGATAGGGGCATGCGATTGCCTCACGTGCGGTTTCCGAAGCGGCGACCGTAGTCAAACGTGGCCTCCCAATCAATGGGGTTGGCGCGGCACCTTTAGTGACCTTTCACGGTCTCGTCGATCCAGTCGGAAAACGCCGCCACGCGGGTATAGACCCCAGGCAATGAAGCGCCGCAGCCGCGGCCCCAGCTCACCACCCCGACCTGCGTGAAGGCCGTTCCGTCCGCGGTGGGGACGACCAGAGGGCCGCCTGAATCGCCCTGGCAAGAATCTTTGCGCGTGCCGCGCCGCATGGCGCAAATCTCGGTCTCGGCGATGTCTCCACCGGCGGCGTCGAAGGCGGCCGTGCACGTCTCGTTATCGACCCAGTCCACCTGCACCTCGTGCAGTTTCCGCGGGTAGCTCATCTTCTCTCGTGCGTCCGCGGTGAACGACTCCAGAAGCCTGACGACGTCCTCGTCGTACGGGTCCCACATGGCGCCCCACCCGGTCGCCACGACTTTGGCGCCGGATGCCAGAAGCGTTCCTTCCGTATCAGGATCGGCCAACCCCACCACCTTGGGCTCGGGAATGGTGTTGTCGAGCTTGAGGAGGGCGATGTCGGCCTTGGCGGCGTTAGCGCAATTGGTGTCGCCGTCGCACGCCGCGTATTTCGGATGCACGTAGATCTCCGACACCGCGATCTTGGTTGTCGCTTCGCGATCATTGGAGCCGTAGCCGATCACCACCTCGCTTGGCATAAGGGCGGTCTTGGTATCGCTGCGCCCGCGATACATGCAGTGGGCCGCCGTGAGCACCCATTGCGCATCGATGAGGGAGCCGCCGCAACTTCCTTTTTCGTCCTCGAACGAGTCATAGAGGCGCACTTGGTACGGATACTTGCCTTCGGGCGCCAGCGTGCCGTCGACGATCATCTCCACGTCTTCCGCGGCCAGCGCCGGTGCGGGCAAGCTCAAGCCGGTGATCCCGAGAGTGGCAACAAGTGAAACGACGAGGCGCATGAGAAGGATCGCTATTGCGAAGCCGGTGCGGCTTGGGTGCCGTTCTCGGCCATGGTTTCCTTGATCCAATCGGCGAATGAGGCAACA
>DATKYG010000070.1:0-36714 GCA_035528655.1 Methyloceanibacter sp. | reverse complement strand
TCACGCTGCTGACGTCCGTCTTTACCCTGGTCCCGCTACTTCTTGCCCTAGGCGGCATTTTCCTTTTGATCCGGGCATCGCTTCGCAGACGCCGGACCAACAAAGCCGCGTGACAATGGACGTCCCGCACATTGCGAAGGTCGATTTCGACTGATAAACAATCATCCGTTCCCATCAGCGTCCGGCCCATATCCAGCCGCTCTCACCTCGGCCTCCCATTCTTCAGATGTGGCGCATGGCAAGGGCGCACGGATGACAAACCGTTGGGGCTCGTTGATTGTTTGGTCGATGCTGGCCAAGCGTGGGTAGACGTAGGGAGCGGCGTCTTTGGCTATCCTCGCAGCGTCTCTCTTGGCCTCGGATGTACCCTCGTCCCACAAGTCGCGCATGGCGCTCAGCATCACCTCGATGGGGATAATGCCAGCTTCCATTGCCTCACGGGCTATCTCGGATGATCTGTGGTTCTTCGATCCCGGTGGACGACCGGCACCTGGGCGTCTGCCTCCTCGATTATGCGTCTCGCTCATGAGTAATCCCCGTTGTTCGGAATGCCTGCTGGTGCGGGAGCCCCCAAAAATTCCTTTTGCGTCTCAAGCGTACATTTACTCCCGCACCTTCGGCTAAGGTGTTGTTTCGGCGCGAAAGTGACACAACTCCCGGGCCCACCAATTCAAAAATAAGTAATTGTATTAAAATAACTTTTTCGCCCTTCGCCCGCACCGGAGGTACAGGTTGCTTACGTCAGCGCGAGTAGCACTCACACGCTGAATACGGCGGCGGCGGGCTCCAGGCCCGCCGTCTGCTTCACGTCTTTGAATTGGGAAGGCCTTCGCTGCTCAGTACGCGTAGCCCAGCAGCTCGATCTCGGGCGCGTACCACGCCGCCACCAACTCGCGCAATTCCGGTGAATAATAGCTGCGGTAGTCGCGGGCGCCGTCCTTGTTGGGCGTGACGTTGACCTTGGGCACGGAGATTTGCTGCGTCACGCCGGCAGCCTCCAGCGCCTTGTTCAGATCCTCTTCCAGGTTCTCGTAGCGGCCGAGGAAGTCGACCGCCAGTTCCCCGTCCGGCATGTAGATCTCGTGATTGTCCACATAGGCGCGGCGGCGGCTCGACATGAATGTCTCAAAGCTCGGCCGCGTGCGTTTCGACTTGGTTTTGTACAGATACCAGGACACTTGCCGGTCCCACGGGTTGCGGTCGAACGCGAATTTGTAATAGTCCCGCCACACATCCTCGCCCACATAGGCGCGAACGCGCTCAGCCGGCATGTGCTCGTAGAAGCCGACGGTCTGATGATAGTACCGCTCTGGCCGGCGCATCAGGCGGCGCCATAACGAGCGTCGCGGCTTCGCAGGATGCTCGATGCGGTAATTCTGCGGCGGCAGACCTTTGCGGTCGCCCTCGCTTTCCTCGCGATAGGGCGTGATGACGTCGTCCGGCCCGCACAGCTCCGACAGCGCCGACTCGATGGCGGTGCCGGCCGTCTTCTTAGTCTTGAGGAAGATGAATTTATGCTTGTGGCTGACGATCATGTGGGCCGCCTAGAACGCATAGTCGAGAAGCTTGATCTCGCGGGCATACCAGTCGCCGACGATATCGCGCGTGTCATTATCATAGAACTCGCGATAGGGCCGCTTGTCCTTGCGGAAGGTACCCTTGGCGCGCGGCAGCGCCGCGTCGAGCTTGAGCCCGACCTGCGCCAGCGCGTGCTTCAGATCCGCCTCGAGATTCTCGTAGCGGCCGACGAAATCCACCGCCACGTCGCCGGCGAGCGAATAGATCTCGTAATTGTTGATCCGCGCGCGCTTGTCGCCATGGATGAAGTCGGGGAAGGGGGGCGGGCTCGGCTCCTTGCGGTAGCGGTGCTGATAGAACGACACCTGCCGGTCCCACGGATTGCGGTCGAAAGCGAATTTGAAATAGCTGCGCCACATTTCATCGTCGTTGAGCAGCGTCCTGGCCGCGTCCGCCGTCATGTGATTGTAAAAGCCGTAATCGGCGGCGGTGAATTTCAGCAGCCGCCGCTTCCAGAATGGGCGCGGGCTGTTCCACCAGCCATGCCGCTTCCAGTTCTGCGCCCCGCGCTCATCCACGCGCCGCGCCTCGTCGATCGCGGTCAGCGGCGTGATGATGTCGTCCTCGCCGCAGAGCTTCGTCAGCGCCAGCTCGATGCTGGTGCCGGCCGTCTTCTTCGTTTTGAGGAAGATGAATCTGTGCGCGTGACTGACGATCATGCGGCCGTCAGTTCTTCTGTCCGGACATCCAGATGGCCAAGTCTTCGAGAATGGCGCCGAAATGGATCTCCGGAATTTGCAGGGCGCCGGAAATATCCTTGAGCTTCTTGCGCTCCTCGCCGGCGATCCGGTTGTCGGCCAAGAGTACCAGATAGGCGGAGCGGACGATCTCTTCCTTGGCGTCCTTGTCGAGCACCTTGGAGGCGGCGGCGAACTGGGCCAGCACGTCGCCCGCGGCGTTGGCGTCCACCGCGCGGGCGACCTCGTCCGCCGTGAGCTTGCGTCCCGTGCGGTCCTCATAGACCTGCTGGATCAGGCCCACCTCGCGGCTGTCGAGACGGCCGTCCGAGGCCGCGACCGCCACCATCGCCTTCAAGACCCAATCTGACTCTGCACTCATGCTCTCATCCGCCAATTGCGATGCTCCTCAAGGCTTTCACCTGCCGTCAATTGTGCTAAGGCGCAAGCCCTTTGCCAACTGCCCCCAATTTTGAAGCGCTTAGGGCCGGTGCTCGACAAAACGAACCTGTGTCGCGCCGGCCAAGGTTGCGCTATGAGGCAGACACGAAAGCCTCAACGTCAAAGGGATTTCAGCCGCTCAGATGAGCCCGCTCAAAGTCATTTTTCTCGCCGATACGCGGCCCGGCCATTATCACCTGGCGCAAGGCGTGATCGCGGCGCTTCAACGCCTGCGCCCGGTCGAGGTGACGCGCATCGAGGTGAAGCGCAAATGGATCGTGCCCACAAGGTGGCTGCGGCGCCGCATCGTCGCCAAGAGCTTCTTTCCCCCGCGCATGTTGCGCATGGCCTACCGCATCGACGCCGACACCATCCCGAAAGCCGATCTGGTGATCTCCGCCGGCGGCGAGACCCATATGCCCAATCTCTGCGTCACGCGGCTGCTAGGCGTGCCCAATATCTTTTGCGGCTCGCTGCTGCGCGGCCTGGGCCCTGAGAATTTCAGCCTCATCATCTCGTCCTATGCGCGCGATGCCGGCAGTTCCCAGCATCTGGTCACGCTCAAGCCGTCGTCGATCGATCCCGATGCGCTGGGACGGCCTGCGGTGGTGCCGCGCTACGGGCCGGATAACCACCCGAAGGTGGCGGGGCTCTTGGTCGGCGGCAATGCCGGGGCGTTCCGCTACAAGCGCTCAGAGTGGGAGCGGCTGGCGGCGTTCATGACTGAGGTGTCGAAGGCATGGGGCACGCGGTGGCTCGTGTCCACCTCGCGGCGCACGCCGGACGCCGTGGCCGACCGTTTCAAAGAGCTGGCTGAGGACGACGGCGTGGTTGCGCGCTTCATCGATTTCCGCACGGCCGGCCCGGGGACGCTGCCGGAGATTTTCGCCGCGGCCGAGGTCATCGTCTGCACCGAGGATTCCTCGACCATGATTTCCGAAGCCGTGTCCGCGCGGCTGCCCGTGGTGGGGGTGGCGCCGGCGGCGCATCGCTTCACCGACGAGGAGCAGGAGTACCGGACCTTTCTGATGGAGAATGGCTGGTGCCGGGTGCTGCCGATCGCCGAACTGTCGCCGGACGCGTTTGCTGGCGCGCTTTCCGAGATCGAGCCGCTTGCCGAGAACCCACTCGACGCGCTCGCCGCCGAGCTCAAGGAGCGCCTGCCCGAACTGTTCTAAGCGCATTGCATGGCGCCACCTGCTTCCTACATTGAGTTGAGACACCCGATTGGCTACAAGCTCGGGCGCAATTCTCATCAGGCAACACGAATCCCCGAAGGGACCCCATGGCCAGCCCGCAATACGTTTATGTCATGACCAAGCTCAGCAAGACCTATCCCGGTGGGAAGCAGGTCTTGAAGGACGTGACCCTCGCCTTCCTCCCCGGCGCCAAGATCGGCGTCGTCGGCGTCAACGGCGCCGGTAAGTCGACCCTGCTGCGCATCATGGCGGGCGAGGAGAAGGAGTTTGTCGGCGAGGCCTGGGCGGCCGAGGGCGTCAAGGTCGGCTATCTGGCGCAGGAGCCGCACGTGGACGAGAGCAAGGACGTCATGGGCAACGTCATGGAGGGCGTGGCCGAGAAGAAGGCCAAGCTCGACCGCTATAACGAGTTGGCCGTGAACTATTCCGAGGAGACCGCCGACGAGATGGCGCAGCTCCAGGACGAGATCGACGCCGGCGATCTGTGGGACCTCGATGCCCAAGTGGAGCAGGCCATGGATGCGCTGCGCTGTCCGCCCGGCGATGCCGAGGTCAAGGCGCTGTCCGGCGGCGAGAAGCGCCGCGTGGCGCTGTGCCGTTTGCTCCTTTCCAAGCCCGACATCCTGCTGCTCGACGAGCCCACCAACCATCTCGACGCCGAGAGTGTGGCGTGGCTCGAGCATTTCCTGCGCGACTATCCCGGCACCGTGGTCATGGTCACCCATGACCGCTACTTCCTCGACAACATCACGGACTGGACCCTGGAGCTCGATCGCGGCTCGGGCGTGCCCTACAAGGGCAGCTATTCGTCTTGGCTCGAGCAGAAGCAGAAGCGGGCCGAGGTCGAGGGTAAGCAGGACGAGGCCAAGCAGCGCACCATCACCCGCGAGCTCGACTGGATCCGGGCGAGCCCCAAAGCCCGCCAGGCAAAGTCCAAGGCCCGCATCCGCGCCTATGAAGAACTCGTCGCCGAGGCCGGCAACGACAAGCAGGCCAAGGCGCAGATCACCATTCCGCCGGGCCCGCGCCTCGGCGACGTGGTCATCGAGGCGGAGGGCCTGGGCAAGGGCTTCGGCGAGCGGCTGCTGATCGACGGGCTCTCCTTCAAGCTGCCGCCGGGCGGCATTGTCGGCGTCATCGGGCCGAACGGCGCCGGCAAGACCACGCTGTTTCGCATGATCGTCGGCCAGGACAAGCCCGACGACGGCGCCATTCGTGTGGGCGACACGGTGAAGCTGGGCTATGTGGATCAGTCCCGCGACGCGCTCGACCCGAAGAAGAATGTCTGGGAGGAGATCTCCGACGGCAACGACATGATCGCGCTCGGCAAGCGCGAGGTGCCGAGCCGCGCTTATGTCGGCTGGTTCAACTTCAAGGGCTCCGATCAGCAGAAGAAGGTCGGCCAGCTCTCGGGTGGCGAGCGCAACCGCGTCCATCTCGCCAAGATGCTGAAATCAGGCGCGAACCTTATTCTGCTCGATGAGCCGACCAACGATCTCGACGTGGAGACCCTGTCGTCGCTCGAAGCAGCGCTCGAGGATTTCCCCGGCTGCGCCGTCATCATCAGCCATGATCGCTTCTTCTTGGATCGCATCGCCACCCACATCCTCGCCTTCGAGGGTGACAGCCACGTGGAGTGGTTCGAGGGTAATTTCGAGAACTACGAGGAAGACAAGAAGCGCCGCCTCGGCGAGGACTCGATCGTCCCGAAGCGCATCAAATACAAGAAATTCGCCCGGGCCTAATTGCTGACCAGGCTACGCGGCCTTCTTCTTCGTCGCCTTCTCGAGGGAATTCCAGGTCTTTGCGCCGACGATTCCGTCCGCGGTAAGGCGGTGGTCCGCTTGAAACTGCATCACCGCGAGTTCCGTGGCGGGACCGAAATCCTCGTCAATCGCGATTGGGTAATGGAGCTTCTGCAATTGCTCTTGCAGATCACCCACGGCAGGGCCGACTGAGCCGCGATGGAGAACGGGGCGAGAATCCGAGCTTGAGCCGGACATGATGAAGCCCTCAATCCGGGCGAGGGGCCGCCTTCGCCTTCGCGGTGTAGCGGCGCCGGTCGTCCAGGCCGTTCAGTCCACCATTGATCTTCCTGGTGACGGCGATGATGTCGTTCCGATCGCAGTCCGGATTGATCTTGCGGCGCTTCCAATACTCGTAAGCGATGAGAAGCGAGAGCTGGGGCTCGCCAGCCCGCCGCGGGTCTGCTTCCAGGTCGAGACCGAGGGCGTTGCCATACTCGCGGTAGTTGGCGCGCCCTGTGAGTTGCAGGAGGCCGCGCCCCTTATACCGGCGACCGTCTCCCTTTTTGACGTTGCCGAGATCTTTCCGGCCCTCATAGGCCTGCCCGCTGGCAAATTCTTCAGTGGTTCGGTAGCCGGCAGCCTCATGGCAGGTCTGACCGAGAAAGTGGGCAATCCTCAGCCGCGTATTGATGGCATATTCATCGAGAGTAGATGCCAGGACTGGACTGATGTCCCGTATGATTTCAGCCTGCCGTTTGGCCATCGCCCCGCTGAATTTCGGAGCGACCTCGAACATCACCTGTTCATCGATTGGGATCATCGTAACGCCCCCTCTGCTTGCGCTGCCTGACCACAAGGGCGCCCTGGCCAACCGCCCATTCTGAAAGTTTAATGCAATCCTTGATTGCAATAAAGACGAAGAACAACCATTTGGCGGTCTTGCGTTGCTGCTAGGCGACGTATAAACATATCTTTATGTCAGGTGATGCCGAAGCTCACAGCCCGATGCCGGGCCTGTCCCGCACCCATACCCTCGCCGCCTTGCGTGCCGCGGGGGAGGCCACGCGTTTACGCATCCTGGCGCTGCTGGCCGGCGCCGAGCTGAACGTCAAGGACCTGACCCAAATCCTCGGTCAGAGCCAGCCGCGCATCAGCCGGCACCTCAAACTCATGGCTGAAGCGGGCCTCATCACCCGTTTCCGCGAAGGGTCCTGGGTCTTCTTCCGCCTGGCCGATAGCGGCGCCGAAGGCGCGCTCGCCGGGGCCATCGTGGCGAGCCTCGAGCCGGCCGACCTGACGCTTGCCCGCGACCAGGCCCGCGCCGAAGCTGTGCAGAAGGCCCGCGCCGAGGCCGCCCAACTCTATTTCAAGGCGCATGCCGCCGAGTGGGACCGGATCCGCACGCTCCATGTCGCCGATGACCAAGTCGAGGCCGCCATGGACGAGGCCCTGGGGCAGGGGCCGTTCGAGTTCCTGGTCGATCTCGGCACGGGCACCGGGCGCATCCTCGAACTGTTCGGGCCCCGGGCGGCGAAGGCACTCGGCTTCGATCTCAATCACGACATGCTGGCTTACGCGCGCATGAAGCTCGAACGCGCAGGTCTAACCCAAGGCCAGGTCCGTCACGGCGATCTCTATAACGTGCCGCTGCAGGACGGCGCCGCCGACGCGGTGGTGCTGCATCAGGTGCTGCACTTTCTCGACGATCCCGCCGCCGCCGTCACTGAGGCCGCGCGCGTGCTGGCGCCCGGCGGCAAGCTGCTGGTGGTCGACTTCGCCCCGCATGAGCTTGAGTTCCTCAGGGAGCAGTCGGCTCATCGCCGGCTCGGCTTCTCCCGCGATCAGCTCGGCCGGATGCTACAAGGCGCCGGTCTCAAGCCTGAGCGCTTCCGGGAGCTGAGCCCCGGACCGTCGGAAGGCAAGCTCACCGTTTCGCTGTGGCTCGGCGTGAAGCCGGTCACGGCCGCTAAGAAAAAGGGGCTCAGCCCCAAAGTGGAGGCCGTCGCGTGATGCTCGCATCCCAAGACCCGTCTAACCGAGACCCATCCAATCAAGAACCGCCCAAGCGCCGCTTCCTTGGCCGTGGCGATATCGATGTCTCGTTCGAGTTCTTCCCGCCGAAGACCCCGGCCATGGAGGAGACGCTGTGGCGCTCGATTCGCCGCCTCGAACCCTTGCGTCCGAAATATGTCTCGGTGACCTACGGCGCCGGCGGCTCGACCCGGGAGCGTACCCACGCCACCGTGGCCCGCATGCTGCGCGAGACCACGCTGAAGCCCGCCGCGCATCTCACCTGCGTCTGCGCCACGCGCGAGGAGATCGACGAGGTCATCCGCGACTATTGGGATCTCGGCGTGCGCCATATCGTGGCGCTGCGTGGCGATCCGCCCGATGGCGCGGGCAAGCCCTACGAGCCGACCCCTGGCGGCTACGTCAACGCCGCCGATCTCACCGCCGGGATCAAGAAGATCGCGCCGTTCGAGATTTCGGTCGCCTGCTATCCCGAGAAGCACCCGGAGTCGCCTTCCGTCGAGGCCGATATCGACATGCTGAAGGCGAAGATCGACGCCGGCGCCACCGGGGCCATCTCCCAGTTCTTCTTCGATAACGAGGTCTATTTCCGCTATCTCGACCGCGTCCGCGCCGCCGGCATCACCATCCCCATCGTGCCCGGCATCATTCCGATCCATAACTTCAAGCAGGTTTCGAGCTTCGCCGAGCGGTCCGGCGCCAAGATGCCTGACTGGATTGGCCATAGATTCGAAGGGCTTGACGAGGATCAAGAGACGCGCCATCTCGTGGCCGCCGCCGTGGCGACCGAGCAGGTCCTGGGTCTCGTCGATCAAGGCATCACCGAGTTCCACTTCTACACGTTGAACCGCGCCGATCTCGTTTATGCCACCTGCCATCTGCTGGGCCTGCGCCCGGCCAAGGCCTTTGCGGAAGCGAAGGTGGAGACCGCCACATGACCCGTGACGAGCGTATCACCGCGCTGAAGCGCGAAGCCAAGGAGCGCATCGTCATTCTGGACGGCGCCATGGGTACCATGATCCAGCGCTACAGACTGGACGAGGCCGGCTATCGCGGGGAGCGCTTCAAGGATCATCCGCGCGACCTCAAGGGCAATAACGACCTTCTGGTGCTGTCCCAGCCGGACATCATCCGCGAGATCCATAGCGCCTATCTCGAGGCCGGCGCCGACATGGTGGAGACCAACACCTTCAACGCCCAGGCGATTAGCCAGGCGGACTATGGCCTCGAGGACATTTGCGAGGAGATGAACGCCGCTGCCGCCAGACTGGCGCGAGAGGCGGCCGACGCCTGGACCGAAAAGACGCCCGATAAGCCGCGCTTCGTGGCCGGCGCCATTGGCCCCACCAACCGCACCGCCTCGCTGTCTCCGGACGTCAACAACCCGGGCTTCCGCAATGTGAGCTTCGACGCCCTGGTGGTAGCCTATTCCGAGCAGACCCGCGGGCTGATCGAAGGGGGCGCCGACACCATTCTCATCGAGACCGTGTTCGACACGCTGAACGCCAAGGCGGCGGGTTACGCCGTGGAGCAGGTGTTCGACGAGATGGGCGTGCAACTTCCCATAATGCTCTCCGGCACCATCACAGATCTCTCCGGGCGCAATCTGTCTGGCCAGACGCCCGAGGCCTTCTGGTACTCCATGAAGCATCTGAAGCCTTTCTCGGTCGGGCTCAATTGCTCCTTCGGGGCCGAACAGCTACGGCCGTCCGTCGACGAGATGGCCCATGTGGCCGACACCTATGTGAGCGTCTATCCCAACGCGGGGCTGCCCAACGAGATGGGCGAGTATGACGAGAGCCCCGAGCAGATGGCCGCGCTTCTCGAGGGCTGGGCCAAGGACGGCCTCATCAATATCGTCGGCGGTTGTTGCGGCACCACGCCGGATCACATCCGCGCCATCGCAGTTGCCGTGGCCAAATATCCGCCACGCCAAATCCCCGAGGTGGAGCACAAATTGCGCCTCTCCGGTCTCGAACCATTCGTGCATGGGTGACGGAATGACAGCGCTGAAGTTTGAAGACCAGAAGCTTCCCGATCTCGGTGACTATGTCACGCTCGCCGAGCAATTCATTCCGGGCCGGCGGGCGATCTTCGCCATTATCGAAGCGTCGTTTCTCGAACTTCTTCCAAAGGGTCCGGCCAGGATATTGGTGGTCGGTGCCGGCGGGGGTGATGAGATATTGCGCCTTGGTCTGGATACCCCCGACTGGTCGTTCGTCGGCATAGATACGTATCAGCCCATGGTCGAATTGGCGCGCCGGCGTCTTGCTGACACGCCGGTCGGGGCACGAAGCCAAGTCGATGAAAAGACAACCGAGACCCTCGACGACAAGGATTTCGATGCCGCGACATGTATCCTCACTGCGCATTTCGTTCCGGACGATGGGGCAAAGCTAGCTTTCTTGAAGGCGATTCACGCGCGCATGAAGCCTGGTGCGCCTCTCGCAATCGTCGACGGCGTCGGCGTTTCAGGCGAAGCCCAGACCGAGCTTCTGCGGCGCATCTGGAAGCGACATGCTGTCCGGAATGGCGCTGCGGAAGAGGTTGCCGAGAGCAACGCGGAGAACTTCAAAAAGGTCGCGGTGGTGTCGACCGAGCGTGAAGAGGAACTGCTGACGAGCGCAGGATTTGATCGCCTTACGCCTATTTTCCGCGGACTTGCTATCAAGGGCTGGCTTGCTTTTGCATGAGCGAGCGTGCCCGCCTGTTTCCCAAAATTCAAAATGGAATCCGACTGAATGACATCTTCCGCAGCTCAGAATTTCGTCATGGTTGGCGAGCGAACCAACGTTACCGGGTCCGCGCGCTTCCGTAAGTTGATCGAGGCGGACGACTACGCCGCGGCGTTGGAAGTCGCGCGCCAGCAGGTCGAGAACGGCGCCAATATGATCGACATCAATATGGACGAGGGGATGCTCGACTCCGAGAAGGCGATGGTCACGTTCTTGAACCTCATCGCCGCCGAGCCCGACATCTCGCGCGTGCCGATCATGCTCGACTCATCGAAATGGTCGGTCATCGAGGCTGGCCTGAAATGCGTGCAAGGCAAGGCCGTCGTCAATTCGATCAGCATGAAGGAGGGCGAGGCGGCCTTCCTCGATCACGCGCGCAAAGTGCAGCGTTACGGCGCCGCCGTGGTGGTCATGGCCTTCGACGAAGAGGGCCAGGCGGACACGGCCGAGCGGAAATTCGATATTTGCAAGCGCGCTTACGAGCTCCTGACCAAGGAGGTCGGCTTTCTGCCTGAGGACATTATCTTCGATCCCAACATCTTCGCTGTCGCCACCGGCATCGAGGAGCACAACGATTACGGCCGCGCCTTCATCGAGGCCACGCGCCGCATCAAGGCCGAGCTGCCTTACGTCCATGTATCGGGCGGTGTGTCGAACCTCTCCTTTGCTTTCCGCGGCAATGAGCGCGTGCGCGAGGCCATGCATTCGGTGTTCCTCTTCCACGCCATCCAAGCCGGCATGGACATGGGCATCGTCAATGCCGGGCAGCTGGCGCTCTATGACGATATCGACCCGGAACTGCGCGAGCTGGTTGAGGATGTGATCCTCAACCGCCGCGACGACGCCACCGACCGCTTGCTCGAAGCGGCGGAGCGCTACAGGGGCGGCGGCGGGCCGAAGCGCGAGATCGACCTGTCCTGGCGCGAAAAGCCGGTCGAGGAGCGTCTGACCCATTCACTGGTCCACGGCATCGCCAATTTCATCGAGGAGGACACCGAGGCAGCTAGGCAAAAGGCCGAGCGTCCGCTGCATGTCATCGAAGGACCGTTGATGGCCGGCATGAGCGTCGTCGGCGACCTGTTCGGCGCCGGCAAGATGTTCCTGCCCCAGGTGGTCAAGTCGGCGCGCGTGATGAAGCAGGCCGTGGCCTATCTCATGCCCTTCATGGAAAAGGAGAAGGAGGAGCAGGGGCTCGCCCAAGGGGAGCCCGCCGGCCGGGTGCTGCTCGCCACCGTCAAGGGCGACGTCCACGACATCGGCAAGAACATCGTCGGCGTCGTGCTCCAGTGCAACAATTACGAGGTCACCGATCTCGGTGTCATGGTGCACTCTCAGACGATCCTCGACACCGCGCGCGAGAAGAATATCGACATCATCGGCCTGTCCGGCCTCATCACGCCGTCGCTCGACGAGATGTGCCATGTGGCGGCGGAGATGGAGCGCGAGGGCTTCGACCTGCCGCTGTTGATCGGCGGGGCGACGACGAGCCGCGTGCATACCGCCGTCAAGATCAGCCCCAACTACCAGCGCAGCCAAGCCATCTATGTCACCGATGCGAGCCGTGCCGTGGGCGTGGTCTCAGGGCTCATGTCGAAAGAGGAGCGGCCGAAGCAGATCGCCAAGGTGCGCGAGGAATATGAGCGCATGGCGGAGTCCTATGCCCGCGGCCAGGCGGAGAAGAGCCGCACGCCGCTGGCCCAAGCCCGCGCCAATAAGCTCAAGCTCGACTGGACCGGCTACACGCCGCCAAAGCCCAGCTTCCTCGGCACCCGTACCTTCCACGCTTACGATCTCGCCGAGCTCGCCCGGCATATCGATTGGACGCCGTTCTTCCAGGCCTGGGAGTTGAAAGGTCAGTATCCGCGCATTCTCCAGGACGACAAATATGGCGCCGCGGCGCGGCCCCTGTTCGACGACGCGCAAGCCATGCTCAAGCAGATCATCGACGAGAAATGGCTCACGGCCAACGCCGTGGTCGGCTTTTGGCCGGCCAACAGCGTCGGCGACGATATTGAGCTCTACGCGGACGAGACGCGGGGGACGCCCTTCGCCACGCTGCACACGATCCGTCAGCAGATGGCGCGCGATGCGAGCAAGGCCAATCTCGCGCTGGCCGATTTCGTGGCACCCAATGAGTCAGGCGTCGCCGACTATATGGGCGCGTTTGCCGTGACCGCCGGCATCGGCGAGGAAGATGTCGCACGGCGCTTCGAGCTGGCCAATGACGACTACGCCAAGATCCTGGTCAAGGCGCTCGCCGACCGTCTGGCCGAGGCCTTCGCCGAGGTCCTGCACGCGAAGGTCCGCCGCGAGCTATGGGGCTACGCGCCCGACGAGAAGCTGACCAACGACCAGTTGATTGCCGAGGACTATGCCGGCATCAGGCCCGCGCCCGGCTATCCGGCCCAGCCCGACCATGCCGAGAAGCGCACGCTGTTCCAGCTGCTCGATGTCGAGAAAGAGATCGGCGTGCAGCTTACCGAAAGCTGCGCCATGTGGCCCGCCGCCGCCGTCTCTGGCTTCTATTTCTCGCATCCCGAGAGCCGCTATTTTGGCGTCGGCAAGATCGGCCGCGACCAGGTCGCCGACTATGCCGCCCGCAAGGGCTGGCCGATGGAGGAGGCCGAGCGCTGGCTCGGTCCCATCCTCAATTACGATCCGAAGCGCATGGCCGACGCGGCGGTGTAAGCCGGTCGCATTGCTGAAAGTCGCGCACTGCTGAAATGAAAAGAGGAGCCGGCGGCGATCCGCGCCGGGCTCCTCGAAACTGTTAGGCCGCATTCTTTTTGGTCTTGTAGACCGCACCCCGGTAGAGGTTTTTCGATAAGGGCTGTTTAGATCATCCCCAGGATGACCGCGGCAAGAAAGCCGAACGATACAATCGCCATGATGGCGGTCAATTTCGTTGTGAGTTCCATCGGAAGCTCTCCTTTCCGAGTGGAGGGTTGCCCGTTGCCGAACCTGCCGAGTTTACCGGCTGGGCTCGACCGCTGCCAAGTCGTTTCCTTGTTGCGCCGCACAATGGTGACGTACCCCAAGCTGAGATCAACAACGTTCGAACCGGCTTAGGGTTCACGGATTTTCATAATTATTTTTCCCTTGAGTTCAGTCGCTTGGGCGGCCCCTGGGCGCTCCGCGGCTGGCGCGAGGCAAGCCCGGCGGCCTGGCGTTTGGGGACGATTTGTGGACAATTTTCGGGGAAAGGCTCGCCAACGGGCGCTTTATCCTCCCCGTCGATCAAGGCCCGCCCGCGTCGGAGCCAAGCGGGAATTTGCGTAGCAGGACTTCATCGAAGCCGTCGGCAACGAGGCCACGCAGCACCGCGGTCGCCGCGAAGCCGTGACGCGCGTAGAAGCGCAACGCCTGTTCGTTGAACGAAGACGCGCAGACCCAGAGATTGCGCGCCTCGCGGATCGACGCCTCCCGCTCCAACCAGGTCAGTATAGCCGTGCCGATCCCTCGGGTCTGGAAGCCGGGCAGGATTGCCAACAGTTCGAGATAGGCGCCGCGCAGCCAGGGATAGCGGACCGCCATGGCGCCGGCTTGCGCGCCGTCGATCTCGATGACGTAACGGCGGGCGCCATCTTCCGCCGCGCCGAGATAGCGCGCCATGGCCTCCGCTGAATATGGCATCGCCGACCACGGCGGCATGGCAACGATGCTCCGTGCCAAGCCCGCGCAAGACTCGGGCGGAATCGGACGCAGCCGCGCCGGCCCCGGATCGACAGCCACAACGAGATCAGCGGCTGCGGAGAACGGACCAAATGTCATTCGGTTTGCGCCGCTGTTTTGTGCGCGCGACACGCGTGGCGTCGCCCGGCCGGTTGAGGTAGCACGTCGCGGCGATGACCGGCTTGCCGGCGGCAAGCAACTCGCTCACCGTCGCGAAGCTATAGCCCTGTTCCCGCAGCTTGGGCAGCGCCAGGGCCAGGGCCGCGGCGCTATTGCGGCCGCGCCCGTTCGCGTGGGCGACGATGATGGCGCCGGGATGCGCGCGGGTGAGGATGGTCTTGGCGATTCCCTTGGCCGTGATGTGCGGGTCGGGATCGCCGGTGACCACGTCCCACTGGATCGCCAATTGTCCCGCCGCGGCCACCGCCGCCAGGGACTTGGCATTGCAGCGCCCATAGGGAAACCGCATCAGTGTGATCCGTTCCTGCGGCACGCTCGCGGCGGTCCCGAGGTTCGTGGCGCAGGCGCGCGCCACGAACGCCTTGCGGGCTCGGACAAAGGCCGCTTCGGTCAGGCCGATCTCCTCCGCCATGGTCTTGTCGCTGGCATGGGTCAGGTCGCGATGGCGCAAGCCATGAGCGCCGATCTCGAAATTTGCATCGGCGATGAGTTGCTGCGCGCGCTCAGGATGGCTCTCCAGCCATTTGCCGCCGGCAAAGAAGGTTGCTTTCACGCCCTCTGCGCGCAGCAGATCGACCACCCGGCCGTCATAGCCCGCATGGTCGCCGTCACTCTCGCAAAGATCGAAGGTGAGTGCGATCAGCTTCTGCCCCGGTGGCAGCTCCACGCTGCGGATCGAGCCGCGCAAGTCCTCGGCGATCGAAACCGGGGTGGGAAGCGACTCTTGCTTGAGGGCCTCGAGGTCGAGCCGTGGGCCCGAGCGCGTCGACTTCAGTTCCTTGAGCGTACCGGCCAAGGCCTCTTGCGTCCAGCACTGCGCGGATGGGACGGACTCGGAGTCCGGTGTCGCGGCGTTCGCCTGACCGGGTCCGCAAGAGGCGAGCGCGCCGACGGCAACAATGATGAACACGCGCGCGAACGTCATCGCCGCCCAACCTTCTTGGCTGCGCCTGTATTGAGCGCCTTGACGCGGGCCGTCAACTCAAGATCAGCGGATGGGATTCACGGGGGCCTGCGAGACCATGGGGCAGTCCAGGGTCTTCTCCAAAGCCTCGACCAACTCGCCCTCACTGTTGGCCTTGATATAGAGGCCGTTATTTTCGTCGGCGAGACAGCGGAGATCCATGACGCTGTTGCCGCCCGTCCAGGAGAAATTTGAGTAGCGGAAACCGATCACATGAATGGTGAGCTGCTCGGCAGACTGATGGAGCTGCTTGGCGAGGTCGCAAGGCGACCGGCCGCAGGTCTCCTCGCCGTCGGTCACCACCACCACGACGCCGGGCTTGCTCTGGAAGTCGAGCGCCTTGGCCGCTTCCTCGACGCCGGAAGTCAGCGGCGTCTTGCCGGCAGGCACCAACGCGTTCACCACCCGCATGATCGGTTTGGCGGCGTCGGGCATCGGCTTGAGGTCGAGCTGGACGTTGCACTGGTTGTAGGGCCCCGGCCCGTAGGTGACGAGACCGACGCGGCGAAATTTGGTGGCGCTGGGCAGCACCTGGCGAAGGGCGGAACGCACTTCGTCGATACGCGGCCGCGAGTTCGGAATGCCGAGGGTCTGGTTGCCCGACATGGAGCCCGACGCGTCGAACACGATCATGGCATCGTCGGTGCAAGGGCCGGGCTTGGCGTCCTCGGCCAGCGACGCAGGCGCGTGGGAGAAAAGAGCAATTGCCAAGGCGCTAGCTGGTAGCCAGAGCGCGCGAAGGCCGGCAATTGAGATGCCAAGATGCATTTATTCTATACTCCCTAGGCAGCAATTTTGGCCAAGTGTAGCGAAAATCCGCGCAGGAAGGGAATAGCCGGAATGCGGGAAGTCAGCCGTTAGTGTTACCCGTCCGGCCGTTCCACGCTCAAGGAGCGGCAGTCAGGGGCGCTAAGGGCTGAAGATCAGCACCACATAGACGACGAACAGGAGCAGATGGACGACGCCTTGCAGCACGTTGGTGCGGCCGCCGCCGAAGGTCAGCCCACTGATGAACAGCGTCAGCAGCAGGAGCACCGTTTCCACATTGGTCAGCCCCAAATGCACGTCGCGCCCGGTGATGAGCCCGATTGCCAGCACGGCCGGAATGGTCAGTCCGATCGTCGCCAGGGCCGAGCCGAGGCACACGTTCACCGCCCGTTGGAGTTGATTGGCGAGCGCCGCGTTGAACGCGGTGAGCCCCTCCGGCGCGATCACCAGGACGGCGATCAACATGCCGCCGAGCGGGTCCGGCAATCCGAGATCCTCGATGCCGAAATCGACGATGACCGCGAGGAACTCCGACAGCAGCACCACGGGCAGCAGAGAGGCCAGCAGCATGGTGATGTGAAAGCCGAGCGAGCCGGTCACGGCTGGCGTGTGGTCTTCCACAGGAGGGACCGTGGCGCCGGCCGCATGATTTTCCGTGGGCTCGGCGAAGAAGGCCCGGTGCCGCAAGGTCTGGATGGCGACGAACGCCGCGTAGAATAGCAGGGTGACGGCCATGAACAGGATTGCCTTGGACGGCGATTGGCTCGGATCCGGCGCGGTCTCGGTATATTTGGGCAGGACGAGCGCGAACACCGCCAGCGCGGCGATGACTACGAGGAAGGCGCGAGCGCCGGCGAGATTGTAGTCCTGCTCCCAATAGCGCAACGCGCCCATGAGCAGCGCCGCGCCCACCATGCCGTTGAGCACGATCATCAAGGTGGCGAACATGGCGTCGCGGGCCAGTGTCGGGTTGTTCTCCCCGTGCAGCATGATCGAGGCGAGCAGCGCGACCTCGATGATGATGACCGAGAGGGTGAGGACCAGCGTGCCATAGGGCTCGCCGAGTTTCTCGGCGACGGCCTCGGCGTGGCGCGCCACGCCGAACGAGCACCACATCATCGTGCCGAACAGCCACGCGAAGAGCGCGACGGTCAGGGCATGGTTCTCGAGGTCCGCAAGAAGTGTTCCCCCGAACGCGAAAAAGATCGCTGTGGTGAGAATGCCGGCAATCGCCGGCGCCTCGGATCTCAGCAACGACGGAATCGGTGCGGCGGCGATCATCGACGACGTTGGCGCCTTGCGTCGACTCGTTGGCTTGGTCTTGGTCATGGGCCCGTGTACACCGGTCCGGCCTCGGCGCGCCAGCCGCCGACGCTCATGGCGTGTTCGCGCCCCGGCTGGGCTGGCGCCTCGACACGCTAGCCGCCGTCAGGGCTTTGATGTAAAAGCCCTTTACATGAATCACTCAGGCCGCGGTTGGCGGCGTCCCAGCTCTTATCATCACGGCAACCTCAAAGAGGTGCTGCTGGAGGCCGCGCGCAAGCTCATCGAGGAGCATGGCGCCTTCGGCTTCAGCCTCACCGAGGCCGCGCGCCTGGCCGGCGTCAGCCCGGCGGCGCCCTACCGTCATTTCAAGGATCGGGACGCGCTTCTGGCAGAGGTCGCCCGCCACGGCTTCGAGCGCTTCGCCGCCTGTCTCGACACCGCCTGGAACAACGGCGTGCCGACGCCGCTCTCGGCCTTCGAAAATCTCGGCAAGGCCTATCTCGCTTTCGCCCGCGAAGAGCCGGCCAGCTACACGGTGATGTTCGAGACAGGGCTGGCCCCTGGCACCGAGGGCGAGACGCTACCGGCCGCCGAGCGCGCCTTCGATGTGATGCAGCGGGCGGCGGAGGCGCTGTGCCGGTCGCTGCCCGAGTACGAACGGCCGCCGCTCAAGCTCGTCAGCCTGCATCTGTGGACCATGGCGCACGGCGTCGCCACGCTGTTCTCCAAGGGTGGCCGTGCGGCGCGCAAAGTGCCCATGACCCCCGAAGAAATTCTCGAAAGCGGGCTGCTGATCTATCTGAAAGGACTCGGCATTTTGCCGGACGCCAAAGGCGAGGGGACGGCCCCCTAGCGGCTCGCCTCAAGCCACTTCAGCACCCGGTCCCAGTCGCTGCGCGAGCCGTTATAGATGTTGCGGTCCACCTTGCCCTTGATGCCCGGCACGCTGCCCGTGGTGGTGAACTGCCAGAAAGCCCAGCTCCGCCCGCGATAGATCTTGTCAGGCTCCGCCGCCACCGAGCGCAGCCAATAATGATAGCTCTCGAACTCGCCCTGGAGCACGTCCTTGTGGAAAGCCGGGTCCGTATAGATGATCGGCCGCTTGCCCGTATGCGCTTCCATGGCGTCGAGAATGATCTTGATCTTCTTCAGCGCCAGCTCGCGCGAAATCTTGCCGGGGCAGGTCTTGGAGTGGGTGTGCCATTCGAGATCGAGCACCGGCGGTAGCGCGTCAGGATCGCGCGGCACGTTGCGCACGAACCATGCGGCCTGCTCGCTGGCATAGCGGCACCAATAGATGAAGTGATAGGCGCCGCGTGCCAGGCCGGCCCGCTTTGCGGCGTGCCAATTGCGCAAGAACATCGGATCGATATGGTCGCCGCCCTCCGTCGCCTTGATATAGGCGAATTGGACGCCGGCCGCGCGCACCTGCCGCCAGTCGATGTCGCCCTGCCAATAGGACACGTCGATGCCTTGGATCGGCATGGTGTGGGCGCGCGTCACCGCTTCATGCGGCTTCACGTCCTTGAGCGCGCCTGCCCATGCGGCGCCGCCACCCGCCAGACCCGCAATAACGGCGGCGGTCAAACCCAGACCCAAGACACGGCGATACGCGAAGCTCATGGTTACGCCCTACACGAAGACCGGCACTCAATGCAATTTTCGATGAATTGCATCCACAGTCTCGACCCCAGAGGGTTAAAATTCCTTGGCCACTCTGTGCTTTGTGGGCCGCCGACACCATATCTTTGGGGGCCTTTTTGACGCCTTGCCAAGGGGCACCATCTATGTAAATGTGAATAACATTCACACTGAAGGAAGGACCCCGATGCACCTGGTTGCGACCTTGGACGACTACGGGAAGCCGGCTTGGATCGCGGCGATGATTCTCGGCTTCATTGTTTGGTGGCCTGTTGGCCTAGGCGTTTTGGCCTATCTGATCTGGAGTGGACGCATGGGATGTGGACAGAAGACGGCATGGCGAGAGTACTTCACCTCTGAAGCACGGCGGTTTGGCGGCGGCTTCGGCCCGGGTGGCATGGGCTCGACCGGAAACCACGCTTTCGATGACTATCGCGAGGCGACCCTGAAGCGGCTGGAGGAGGAGGCGACCGAGTTCCAGTCCTTCCTCAAGCGCTTGCGTCACGCGAAGGACAAGGCCGAGTTCGACCAGTTCATGTCGGAGCGCGGCCAGGGCGGTAATACGCCCAGGGCGGTTTAAGGCCGTTTAGGGCTCTCGACTCGGCTCCCTGCGAACGAGCCCCATCAGAAAGGCAACACCCTAGCGAAGGGCGTGGGATTTCGGTCCCGCGCCCTTTCTTCATGCGCCGCCGTCTAGGGATTGTTTTCCAGCACGCTCTTCGCGCCGAACCAGCGGAACATGAAAGGCAAGAGCAGCGGGCTGAAGATCGCCTTGATGACGAGACGCCGCAGCCATGGCCGCGAGCGCGCGGACGGGATGAAGACCTTTGCGAAGGTTGCGGCATCTTCTTGGCGGCTGGCGACCGCCGGCTTCAAAATCGCTTCATAGGCCGCGAACGCCGCGGCGTAATTGCCTCTGTAGCGCTCAATCTCTTCCGCGATCACATAGGCGCCGGCTATGGCCATGTGCGAGCCTTGGCCCGCGAGCAGCGTAATACAGCCGCAGGCATCGCCGAGAAGCGCCACGCGGCCCCGCGACCATCGCGGCATGGCGATCTGGATGAGGCTGTCGAAAAAGATCGGCTCCGCGCCCTAGTAGGCGTCGAGCATGTCCTCGGTGATCCACCCGGCACCCTCATAGGCTCGGCGCACGAAGGCGAGCCGCTCGTCGTGCGGCACATGCGTCTCGTCGTGGCGGAACACGTAAGTGGCGGCCAACCGCCTGTCGTCGAGCGGGTAGAATGCGCTCAGACGGTCCGTCTCCTCGTAGAGCTTCAGCGCGCGCCCCAGTTCGAAGCGGGGATCGTCGAGATGGTAATCGGCGACATAGCCGCCGAGGAATCGCGCGAACTGGCTCTCGTCGCCGAACACCAGCCGCCTTACGCCCGAATGGACTCCATCGGCGCCGAACACCAGGGCGAACTCACCCGCACTGCCATCGTTGAAGGTGACGTGAACGCCGGCGCCCGTCTCTTCGAGTGCGGTGATCTCGCGGCCGAAGTCGACATTGATGCCGGACGTGGTGGCCCGGTCATAGAGGATGCGTTCAAGGTCGGAGCGGCGCAGATAGACATATTTGTCTTCGAGCGCGCGCGACCCGCGCGATGGGGACCGAGGCATAGACTTGGCCGCTCTCGTCCCCGAATTGCAGTGCGTCGATGGGATAGCGGATTTTGCGAAGCTCCGGCACCAGACCCATGCGCATCGCCACGTCCCAGCCCGAGCCGAAGAAGTCCATCATATAGCCTTCGGCCCGCAACGCCGTGTCGCGCTCGACCACGACGAGGTCGTGGCCTTGCTCTTTGAGCAGGGTGGCGAGCGTCAGCCCGGCGATGCCGGCGCCTGAGATCAGAATCTTGCCGTTGATGGCCATGCGCGCCTCCAAGGCTCGAAATCAGTCAGCTCTAGATCAGCCGCGCTTCTTCTTCGCGCCAGTTTTGCCGTAGCCGCCGCCGGTCGGCGTCTTGATGACGATGGCCTCGCCCGCCGCGATCACCGTCTGATCGGCGCCTTTCAGCCGCTCCAAATGGCCGCTCTTCCGCCGCACCCAGTTCTCGCCGGTCTGGCCGGGTTCGCCGCCCTTGGCCCCGAAGGGCCGGACCTTGCGGAACCCGGAGAGGATGGCGCAGTCCATCTGCTCTAGAAAGCGAATGATACGAAGTGTCCCGTCGCCGGCCCGCCACTCCCCTTTGCCGCCTGACCCACGGGCGATCTCGAAGCGCTCCAGCAGAACCGGATAACGCAGCTCCAGCACCTCGGGATCGGTCAGCCGCGAATTGGTCATATGGGTTTGGACAGCATCCACCCCGTCGAAGCCGGGACCGGCCGGCGCACCGGAGCAGATCGTCTCGTAATACTGAAACCGCGCGTTGCCGAAGGTGAGATTGTTCATGGTGCCTTGGCCTGAGCCCAGCACGCCGAGCGCGCCATACAAACAGTTCACGATAGTCTGACTGGTCTCAACATTGCCGCCGGCCACCGGCGCCGGATATTTCGGCTTCAGTAGCGAGCCCTTCGGCACCACGATCTTGATGTGGCGCAGGCAGCCGGCATTCAGCGGAATATCGTCGTCCACCAGCGTGCGGAACACATAGAGCACGCAAGCCCGCGTGATGGGCTCCGGCGCATTGAACGTTGTTGCGGTTTGCGCACTGGTGCCGGTGAAGTCGACGACAGCCGTCTGGGCCGTCTTGTCGATGGTAATGGCGACCTTGATGACGCTTCCCTGATCGGTCTCCACCTCGAAGCGCGAATTCTTCAGCTTGGCGATCACGGCACGCACGGCTTCAGCAGCGTTGTCCTGCACATGGCCCATATAGGCCGTCACCGTGGCGAGGCCGTAATGGCGCACCATCTTGCGCAGCTCGATGACACCTTTCTCGTTGGCCGCGACCTGTGCTTTGAGGTCGGCGATATTCTGCTCCACGTTCCGCACGGGGTAGGGGGCGTCCGTGAGCAGGGCCCGCACATCTTCCTCGCGAAAGCGGCCGCGTCCCACCAGCTTGAACGGGTCGATATAGACGCCTTCTTCTTCGATGGAGGTCGCCTTGGGGCTCATGGAGCCCGGCGCGATGCCGCCGATGTCGGCGTGATGGCCGCGCGCGGCGACGAAGAACAGAAGGTCTGAGCTGTTCTCAACGAAGACCGGCGTCACCACGGTGATGTCGGGGAGATGCGTGCCGCCGTTATAGGGCGCATTCAGCATCCACACGTCGCCCGGCTTCAAATCGTCGCCCACCTCGCGCAGTATCGTCTCGACGCTGCGATCCATGGAGCCTAGATGCACAGGGATATGCGGCGCGTTGGCGATGAGGCGACCCTTGGCGTCGAAGATCGCGCAGGAGAAGTCGAGCCGCTCCTTGATGTTCACCGAGCGCGCGGTGTTCTGCAGCGCATAGCCCATCTGCTCGGCGACCGAGACGAACAGGTTGTTGAACACTTCGAGCATGACCGGATCGGCCTTTTTGCCGACCTTCGCCTCCACCTTCTTCTTGGTGCGGGTGAGCAGCAAATGATTCTTGGCCGTCGCTTCCGCCTGCCAGTTCGGCTCCACCATGACCGTCTGATGGTCCTCGATGATCAGCGCCGGGCCGGCGATGCGGCTGCCCGGTGTAAGACCGGCGCGCAAGAATACGGGCGCGTCGTGCCAGCCGCCATGGCTGAAGACGTCCGCGTGTGTGTGCGGCTCAGGCGGTGCTGCGTTGGCTCCGGCCGAGACGTCCTGCTCGGTGATGAGTGCCCCGCCGCCGACGCCCTCGATCTCGACCGTTTCGATCTCGATATCCTTTTCCGGACTGATGAAGCCGAAGCGTTGTTGGTGAGAGATTTCGAACAGAGCGCGCATGCCGCGCAAAGTCCCGACAGGAACTGGTAGGGCGCTGTCGGTGCCGGCATAGCGCAGATGGGCCTGCGCCGTCACTTTGACGCCGTCAGCCACGATGCCTTGGCGCACCAGCTCGTCGCGCACGTCGGCTTCGAGTGGCGCGCTGATCTCGGCGAGGATCGCGAGGCCGCTGTCGTCGAACCGCTCCAGCACCGCTTGCGTGCGCGTCGCGCGCAAGGAGGCGAGTCCCATGCCATAGGCGGACAATACGCCGGACAGCGGATGCAGCAACACCGACTTGATGCCGAGGGCGTCGGCCACGAGGCAGGCATGCTGCCCGCCGGCGCCACCGAACGAGTTCATCACATATTCGCTCACGTCGTAGCCACGCTGCACGGAGATCGTCTTGATGGCGTTGGCCATGTTCTCCACGGCAATGCGGATGAAGCCCTCGGCGATCTCCTCCGGGTCGCGCCTGTCGCCGACTTTGCGCGCCAGCGCCTTGAAAGCTTTAGCGACGGCTGGCCGGTCAAGTGGCTGATCCTGGCCGGGGCCGAAAATATGCGGAAAGAAATCAGGCTGAAGCTTGCCGGTCATGACATTGGCGTCGGTGACCGTGAGCGGGCCGCCGCGCCGGTAGGCGAGGGGCCCCGGATCGGCGCCGGCGGAGTCGGGGCCGACGCGGAATCGGGTCCGGTCGTAATGTAGGATCGAGCCGCCACCGGCGGCCACGGTGTGAATCAGCATCATCGGCGCGCGGACCCGTGCGCCCGCCACCACGCTCTCGAATGTGCGCTCATACACGCCGTCGTAATGGCAGACATCCGTCGAGGTGCCGCCCATGTCGAAGCCGATCACCTTGGCGAAGCCGGCGCTGTGCGCCGTCTCCACCGCGCCGACCACGCCGCCCGCGGGCCCCGACAGGATTGCGTCCTTGCCGCGGAACAGATTCGCCGAGGTGAGCCCGCCCGAGGACTGCATGAACAGGAGCCGCGGGCGCTTTGCCGTTTGTCCGGCGGAGAGCGCGGCGGCGACGCGATCCACATAGCGGCGCAACAGCGGCGAGAGATAAGCGTCGACCACGGCGGTGTCGCCACGGCCGACGAACTTGACCAGCGGGCTCACCTCATGGCTCGCCGAGATTTGCGTGAAGCCGATCTCGCGGGCGAGCCTCACGGCTTGGTGCTCATGCTCCGGGTAGGCGTAGGCATGCATGAAAACGATCGCCACCGCGTCGATGCCGGCCTGGCGCGCCGCCTCCAGGGCCTCGCCCGTCACCTCGAGATCGAGCGGGGTCTCAACGGTGCCGTCGGCGCGCACCCGCTCCGGCACCTCGGCCACCCGCTCATAGAGCATCGACGGCTTTTCGATCTGGCGGGCGAAGATTTTGGGCCGCGCCTGGTAGCCGATCTCGAGTGCGTCGTGGAAACCTTGACTGACTACGAGCAGCACGGGATCGCCCTTGCGCTCCAGCAGCGCATTGGTGGCGACCGTGGTGCCCATGCGCACGCTGCCGATCATCTCGGGCGGCAGGCGCTTGGCGCGCGGGGTGCTGATCAGGTCGGCGATGCCGGCGATGGCCGCGTCCGGATAGGCCTCTGGATTTTCAGAGAGCAGCTTGGCGGTGACGAGGTGGCCGTCAGGCGCGCGCGCCACGATATCGGTGAACGTGCCGCCGCGGTCGATGAAGAATTGCCAGGTGCCTTGCGTTGTACCGCTCATGATGCGGAGTTACGCGCATCACGCGATGCGCTTCAAGCCCGCCACGTATTGTTTCCAGCGTCGCACATAGACGTCCGCCCCCCGGGCTATCATGGCCCGGGCCTTCTCGTCTGTTTCGCGTACGGCTTTGGCGGGTGCGCCGAGGATCACGGAGTTGTCGGGAAATTCCTTGCCTTCGGTGATCAGCGCATTGGCGCCGACGAGGCAATTGGCGCCGATCTTGGCGCCGTTCAGGATCGTCGTGCCCATGCCGATCAGCGTATTGTCACCGATGGCGCAGCCATGTAGCACCACATTATGGCCGATGACGCAATCTTTGCCGATGGTGAGCGGAAAGCCGGGATCGGTATGTAGCGTGGCATTGTCCTGGATCTGCGAGCGGGCGCCGATATCGATCCATTCATTGTCGCCGCGCAAGACCGCGCCCCACCAGACGCTGACATCGGAATGGAGCCGCACCCGGCCGACCACGGTGGCCGTCTCCGCCACCCAGTAAAGGCCGTCCGCCGGAAATTCTGGGGTCTCGCCGTCAAGCTCATAGATCGCCATGCCCGCTCCTTTGCATCCGCGCAGGCGCTTTGAATACGCGTCTCGGGGCGCGTTGTCATGCCCGCGAAGGCGATGAGCCGACACTTGCAGCCTTGCCGGAGGATGCCTCGCCCCGCTGGATCACGGAGAGCGAGCCGTCGGTCTCGAGCACGACACAAGCGATTTGGCTGAGGTCCGCCGTGCCGCTATCGCGCATCGCCGCTTGGACCTCGTCGCGGGTGACCCGCTGGGCCCGCATGGCCTCGTCTAAATAGACACCGTCGCGGACCAGCAGCGTGGGCTCGCTCTTGACCAGGTTCTCCACGACCCGGAACCGCACCGAGAGCCAGGTGATGATGAATTGCAGGCAGACCAGCAGGACCAAGGCGAGCACGCCCTCCGCGAGCGGGATCGAATTGTCGAGGATGGCGGCCGCGAAAGTCGAACCGAGCGCCACCGCCACCACGAGATCGAAGGCATTCATCTTGCTTAAAGACCGCTTGCCCGACAGGCGGAGGAGGACGATGAGCGCCGCGTAGGCCAGAGTGCCGACCACTAGGAAGCGGAGAAGGCCGAACCAATCGTCGAAGAACATGGCGTGCTCCAAAAAAGATGGGCGGCCGAAGCCGCCCATCCAAGTAGACGAGAAAGTCGTGCTACTCGACGTGCTTGCCGGTCTCGGTGTCGGCACGCTTCTCCGTCTTCTCGCCGAGCCACTTGAAACTCGGGGCCGCTGCGAGCTGCTCCTTGGTGGCGTCGAGCACGATCACCATGTCGCTGTGGTCCGCATCGTCGGTTTCCGCGGCTTCGTTCGCAGCCGTCATGTCCTCGGCCTTGGCCTTATCGTTGGCATCGGCCTCTACCTTCTTCTCCATGGCTTCTTCCGAGCGGAATTTCAGCGCGTCAAACGGCACGCCGACATCCTTCTCGCCGAGGCCAAGTAACCCGCCGACGCCGATGGTCACGGCAACGACCTTGCCCTTCTCGTTGAGGATCACGTTGTTGATCTCACCGAGACTTTGGCCGCCGGTATTTTGCACGGTCTTGCTGATCAAGGCTTAAGCCGTCCAATCGCAGGGAGCTTGCTGGGTGACATATTTGAAAGCAGGCGGCGTGGGCTTTTCGTCCATGGCCTGGTCTTCTGTGCCGTTGATGTCGGTCTCTTCGGTCACCTTTTCGGCCATCGCCTTGTCGTCCATGGCCTTGTCGTCCAACGCCTCGTTGTCCGCTTCGGCTGTCTTGGCGGGCTTGGCGATCTCCGTGTTCAGGGCCTTGGCGTCCTTCAAATGTTCCTTCAGTCGGCAGCGTGTCGCCGGCCCAATTCTTGAGCGCCTCGTTGTCGCCGGACTTGGCGTAGGCCTCGAACAGGCTCACGGCCTTCTCGTGGGCCGCGACCTGCATCGGCACATACACCTTGTCGAAGGCTGCGCCGCTGGCGCTGTTCAGTTCGTCAAGCTTGGCCTTATGCGGCTCGTCGAGGGCGGTCGGGAAGGTCGCCTTGATGTCCTCATCCTTGACTAGGCCCTTCAGGTCCTTGGTCGTCCCGCTGTGGTCCTCGACCATTTCCTCGCCGAAGTCCTGGACGTCCTCGTGTTCGGCCTTCTTGGCCGCGAGGTTGCCGGACTGGACCTCGAACATCTCGCTCATCGCAACCTTGTTCACGAACTCTTGGGTGGAAACGGTTTCGGCGAAGGCGGGCGCGCTCGCCAGGACGGCAAGGTAAGTGCTAGCGCTGCCGCAAAAGCGGTCTGTTTCAGCGTAGTACTCCTATTTGCTTTTTGGGTGCCGCGGGGGAGCAGCCGTTATGCGTTCTGTCCTGTACCAACGGGAAACGGCGCCGCTCGGTTCCATCGTTCCGCCGCATTGCGGGCCGCACAAACCTTGAGCCGGCTCTGACCGCGCCCTAGGGTGGGCGCCTAAGAACGACGCCTAGGAACGGCGCGTAGGGGGAAACGATGAGACGACAGCTTGGCCGTTTGGCCTCAAGCCTGATGGTACAGCTTGGCCGTTTGGCCTCAAGCCTGATGGTAGTGTTCGGGGCCGGCATACTCGATGCCGCGGCCGAGCCGCTTCCCGTCAAGCCGCTGAGCGAGAGCCTGGTGCAACCCGCCTGGGGCCTCACCGGCTCCTGCGATCCCATCGACTTCGACAGCGTGAAGATCGAATATTATCGCGACCGCGGCGCCTATCAGCTCACCATCACCGGCATCAAGCCCTACACCAATATGGAAGTGTCGCTGAACAGCGAGCCCTATGACCGCAAGCCGGCTTACTTGCGGACCATGGTCGTCGGCTGCGTCAAGAATTTCATCGTGGTGCCCCTTGAGGCGCCCTATTACCTCACCGCGCCGCTGGCCCCGCTCATGGGCACCAAGGGGGTGGAGATCGTCGGCGCCTCGGGCAGCGTCCGCCGCAACGCGCCCCGGCGATAGGCGGTCGGCCGAACCCCCTTGTAACGCCCCGCCCCCCCGGCTATGAGGGGGCGCCCCTTAAGGCCAATCTCGAAGGGTAAGTGAGCCGCAATGAGTTCCGAAGCTTCCGATCGTCCGTCGTCGAACGGCGGCGGTAACCCGCTCGTTATCTTCATTATTTCGCTGTGCGCCGCCATCGTCATGGCCGGCGGCTGCGGCATCGTGGTGGAAGCCTTCGTCATCGCCGCCGCCAATCTTTTCGAGCTTGGCGCAACCTTTGTCTGGGTGGCGAGCGCGGCCAACGCCGTTTTGGTTCTGTGGCTCGCTCTGTGGACCTTCGCCCGCTCCTGGCATGTTGAGCGGCGCTTGCGGGCCGGCCTCGAGGTTGATGAGCCCCAGTGGTCGATCCTCGCCAATTTGCGGGCTTGAGCGCCGGGTTTCCGGCGGAAACGCGCGATAAACCGCGCGATTATGCAATGCGGCGCGGACCAAAAGTCCGTATGCTCTGACCAAAGCAACAACCCGTGGGGGAGTTCGGCAATGTCGGTTTGGGGAAAGCTCGCAGGCGCTGCCGCCGGGCTCGCGGTGGGAGGCCCGATCGGGGCGCTGCTGGGCGGCGTGGCGGGACATTACGCCATCGACCGCGATGGGGAGCAGGACGGACCGGCCGAGAACCAGGTCGCCTTCACCGTGGGTGTGATCGCGCTCGGCGCCAAGATGGCCAAGGCCGACGGCGTCGTCACCATGGATGAGGTCAACGCCTTCAAGGAAGTCTTCAAGGTGCCCGAAGGCGAGATGAAGAACGTGGCCCGCGTGTTCAATCTGGCCAAGCAGGACGTGTCCGGTTACGAGGCCTATGCCGAGCAGCTCGCGACCATGTTCAAGGGCAACCGCAAGCTGCTCGAGGACGTGCTCGAGGGCCTGTTCCACATCGCCAAGGCGGATGAGTCCTTGCATCCGGGCGAGGAGGACTTCCTGTCGCAAGTCGCCAAGCGCTTCGGCCTCACCCCCACCGAGTTCAGCTACATCAAGGCGCGCCATGTGGTCGCCTCCAAGCGCAATCCGTATGACGTGCTCGGCGTCGACCCGACCATCAGCAATGACGATCTCAAGAGCCAATACCGCAAGCTCGTCGCCGACAACCATCCCGACAAGCTTATGGCTCGCGGCGTGCCCAAGGAATTCATCGCCATAGCCACCGAGAAGGTCGCCACCATCAACGAGGCCTACGACCAGATCGCCAGAGAGCGCGGGATGTAGGCCTCTGGCCTGACGGACAACGATGTCATTCCCGCGAAGGCGGGAAACCAGTCATCACCGCCTCGGTCGTTACGATTGCCTGGATTACTGGATTGCCCGGTCAAGCCGGGCAATGACGCAAGCGGACACCATGCCCACCGCCCCCGATAGCCAACTCGCCACATTGTGGTGCCCGTCGCCGAACTTTGAGCCGCGGCGCGAAGGGCGCGCGCCCGACATGCTGATCCTGCACTACACCGGCATGGAATCCTCGGACGCGGCGCTCGATTGGCTGACGCGCGAGGAGGCGAAAGTTTCCGCCCATTATCTCGTCGACGAGGCGGGCCGCATCGCCCAGATCGTGGTGGAGGAGATGCGCGCCTGGCATGCCGGCCAGAGCTATTGGGCCGGCGAAACCGACCTCAATTCCTGCTCCATCGGTGTCGAGATCCACAATTCCGGTCACGAGTTCGACTATCCGGACTTCCCCGAGGTGCAGATGCAAGCGGTCGAGGCGCTCTGCCGCGACATCCTGAGCCGCCAGGCCATACCGCCGGCCCGCGTGCTGGCTCATTCCGACATCGCCCCGGGCCGCAAGCGCGATCCCGGCGAGCACTTCGACTGGCCGCGCCTGGCCCGGGCCGGGATCGGCCTGTGGGTCGAGCCGGCGCCGCTTGGCACCGACGAGGGCTTCGGTCCTGGCGATGAAAACGAAGCGGTCGCTGAGCTGCAGCGTGGTCTGCAGGAGTTCGGCTACGGGGTCGAGGTCACGTCGACCTTCGGCAAGGGGCTGGAGCAGGTCGTGGAGGCGTTCCAGCGCCACTTCCGCCCCCTCCGGGTCGACGGCCGCGCCGATGCGTCAACCCGCGATACGCTGGCGCGGCTGCTGGCGGCACGCCGTGCGGCTCTCACCTCATAAGCAAAAAGAAAAATGGGCCCGCCCCGGATGCGGAGCGAGCCCAAGAGAACATGCTTCGTCTAAAATCGCGCTGCTAACGCATCGTCTGTTAGGCCGCCTGAGCCTTGCGGGCGTTCCGCTTCGGCTTCTGCATGAACTGAGTCATCATCGCTTGGCTGCCGAAGCAGTAGGTCTTGCCGTCGACCTGCGAGTTGATGCTGCAGTCCGTCTTGACGGCCTGGCCATGTGCCAACGCCATGGCGTCCATATTCTCGTATTCACCTGTCGCGGCGAGCGCCGCCGAGGCAAGCCCGAGCATCAGGACGCTCACGATGGAGGCGGTCGAGAAAGTCCGAATCATTACTGCCCTCCCATTTGCGATTTTCAGATGCGCCGCGATACGTGCCCCGTGGGCCACCGCATCTCATAGACGCGCTTCGATTCTACGCGCGCATTGCACAGCAGGAGAGTGTTGGCCGGGGGAAGCGTTAAGGAGGGCTTGGCGGGGTCTGGCGATGTTTAGTCAGATCAGCCGGGCAGTTTCACAAAATCCGTTCCGGCATGTGCGGACGCTGCAGGCCGCCCCAAAAATCAAGCCGCCCCAAGAACAAAGGCCCGCTCCAGAGATGAGCGGGCCTTTGCCGACGAGCAGGGTACGGGGGACGCAGCTTGCTAGTGCTTGCTCTTATAATAGGTGTCTGCCTTGGCGAGATTGCCCGCCGGGTCCTTCATGAACAGGGTCTTGGCCGTGTCGTTGCCGAAGCAGTAGGTCTTGCCGTCAACCTCGGCATTGATGGAGCAGTCCGTCTCCACGTCCTGGCCGAGCGCCAGGCCCATGGTGCACATATTGTCGTACTCGCCGGTCGTGGCGGCGGTGGCGGCGGTTGCGGCGGTTGCGAACAGCACGGCGCCGGCCAGCGCGGAAGCGACATAGAGTTTGTTCATCGTGGTTTACTCCAGATGGGTTAGCGCGGCGGGGAGGGGACCCCGGCGCGAGTGACGTCACTCTAGTGAAAGATAACGCGCGAACTGTGTGACTGGGGTCACGGTCCGGCAGTCACAACTTCGCGAGCAGCGGAAATCCAGGCGCCATAAAAAAAGGCCCGCCGTTTCGGGCGGGCCTTTGTTTTCTGCGGCGACGGTGCGCCGGGCGTCAGGCTTACAGGGTTTCTTCGAAGTCCATGCCTTCGAATGTGTAGCGGTCGACTTGCGTCCAGATGCCGTCCTCCTGCACCGGGACCTTATGGACCTTGACGTTGTTGACCTTGAGCTTGCCGGTCTTCTCATCCACCCAGAAGTCGATGTCGTAATACTCGTCCGTGCTGCCCGGCTTGCGGAAGTCGGTGCAGGCGAAAAAGTCGCCTTCCTTCTTCAGGTGACGCACAGGGCGGTGCATCTCGACGAATTGCAGCTTGAGGTCTTCGCCGGTCTTGTCGTCCTTGATGGTGATGTTGCCGTCCTCGTCTTTGTTCTCGACGATGTAGTCGTTGATCGCGGCCATCACCTGCCAGGCCCTCGCCCCTTCGATGCTGCCGGGGTGCTCCTGCACGGGAAGCCACCACCAGGCCACGGGCAGACGCGTAATCATGAAGTAGCCGTCGCCATCACGCTTAGGGCCCTTCTGCACGCGGATATCCATCAGGGTTAGTTCCTGACCTTCCGGCTTGAACCAGAAGTCGATGGCGTATTGCTTCTTGGGCTCGTTCTTGTCGTGGAAAATGACATTGGCGAACCAGCCATAGCCTTCCATGCCGCGCACGATCTTGACCTGGTCGAAGACGAGGTTGAGGTCGGTGTCGAGCTTGGGATCGTGGAACACAAAGGCGCCGTCCTTGGAGCGCTCGGCGATGATCTTCTCGACATGCGCGCTGACTTCCTTGTCGGTGAAGATCTTTTCGCCGGCAGCGGCCTTCGCCTCCTGCTGCTCGAGGAACTTCTTCGCTTTGGCGATATTGCCGGCGGGGTCCTTGAGGAAGGCGGACTTCGAACTCTCGCTCGAGAAGCAGTAGACCTTGCCGTCCTCGTCGGTCCAATTCACCGAGCAGTCGGTGCTGACCATTTGGCCGTCGGCTAGCCCCATGGCGCAACTGTCGTCGAATTCGCCGTGGTCCGGGACGGGCGACATCGCCTTTTCGTCGGCGGCTTGGGCGAGAGAGAGAGTGCCGAAGCACACAATTGCGGCCAGTGCGGTGGAGCGCGCCAGCGAGACAAGGAGCCGATCGGCGAACATATCAGTCATTGTCTTGATTTCCTTGGGTGTTTCTTGTTGGAGTCCGAGTGATTGAGTGTCTAGGCCGCCCGCGCCATCCGGTATGTGACTTAGGTCACCATACGGAGTCACTGTCGCGAGGCGCGTAACGGCGGCGGCGTTTCCTCCTCATCGGCCGCGGCGTAGCGCGCCAGGGCCGCCCGATCGAGCACCTCGATTGAGCCGCGCGACGAACGCACCCACCCCATCCGCTCCCATTCGGAGAGATAGCGGCTGATGACTTCCCGCACGCTGCCGAGGTCGAGGGCCAGCTGTTGATGAGTCTTGGTCACGATGCCGCGCGTGTCGGTCTCCGCCAGCAGCCGCCGGGCCAGTCTGAGGTCGAGGCTGGCGAAGGCCACCTCGTCCACCAGCATGATGAGGCTCGACAGCAGATCTCCGTAATTGCCGAGCACATAGTGCCGGAATTTCGGCGAGGAGATCATCAGGCGATGGAAGACGCTCGACGGCAGCGCGGCGAGCAGCACGTCGGCTTGCGCCGTGCTTTCGGCGGGGAAGGGATTGCCGGCGATCAGGCAGGAGGTGGTGAGCACGCATGTCTCGCCCGGACCCACCTGGTACAGCAGGATCTCGCGGCCGGCCTCCGAGGTTTTGAAGATCCGCGTCTGGCCTTCGATGCACATGACATAGTTGTGGCAGATCTGCCCCTTGTGATAGGCGATGCCGCCTGCGCGCAGCCGGTTGAATTGCGTCGCCCCCATCAGTTCGGCCTTGGCCTCGGGCTCGAGTTCGGCGAGCTCGGGGAAGGCATTGAACCAGCGGGTAATCAGGGCTTGGTTTGGCATGTCTCGATACGATGTTGCCGAAGCTTGCGGCCCAGGGGTTTTCGCCGGCCAAAGGCGCCAAAGCAGGGCAGGCGCGGCGGATCGTCGCTAGAATATGGGAACAAGCTGCAATCCGAGATCAAAATGCCGTTACGAGCCGGGCAGGGCGGCGCGCGCCGTTAAACATGATGCTTAGCCAATGGCTTGACGCGCCCCCCGCCGAGCCCCTTATTTGTGGTGTCAGCAGGCCGGATGGCCGCTCCGCCCGTATTGCGTATCAGGCGGGGAGGAAAGTCCGGGCTCCACGGAAACACGGTGCCGGATAACGTCCGGCGGGGGCGACCCCAGGGAAAGTGCCACAGAAAGCAAACCGCTCGCCCACGCTTCGGCCAGGCGGGTAAGGGTGAAAGGGTGCGGTAAGAGCGCACCGCGTCCTTGGCAACAAGGATGGCAGGGCAAACCCCACCGGGAGCAAGACCAAATAGGGGTCGCGCGGGCGAGCAATCGTCCAATTCTGTTTCCAGACAAGCGACCCGGGTTGGTTGCACGAGGCGCATCGCAAGATGCGCCCCAGATGAATGGCCATCGTCTCGCATCCGCGAGAGACAGAACCCGGCTTACAGGCTTGGTGACATGCTTATGACCGGCGCGCAGGGCACCCCCCCCCTCGCGCCGGTCTCCAGTTTCACAACCATTTTTCCAATTGCGGCGAAACCGAAGCGGCGCTCGGACGTTCAGTCTACATATTGATACTGGCGTCTGGCGAAAGGAGACCTGCCATGCTCGGTTGGGCTTTAACATTTCTGGTAATCGCACTCATCGCCGGCCTGTTCGGCTTCGGCGGCATTGCCGGCGCTTCGGCGAGTATTGCGCAGATCCTGTTCTTCATCTTCCTGGTTCTGCTGGTGATCTCGCTCGTCATGCACTTTGTGCGTCGCGCATAGCTCGCACGGCCCTGAACATGACAACGGCCGGTCCGGATAATCTCCGGGCCGGCCGTTTCGTCAAGAAGCGCGGGAGGAGGTGCGCTTCAGGGTCTGTGGCGACGTGCTACGCGCCGGCGATGTCGAAGCGGTCGGCGTCCATCACCTTCGTCCAGGCCGCCACGAAGTCTTTCACGAACTTCTCTTTCGCGTCGTCCTGCGCATAGACCTCGGCGAGCGCCCGGAGCTGGGAGTTCGAGCCGAACACGAGATCGGCACGGGTGCCGGTCCACTTCACGTCGCCGCTCTTGCGGTCACGTCCCTCGAACACGTCCTCTTGATCCGAGAGCGCTTTCCACTTCGTGCTCATGTCGAGCAGATTGACGAAGAAGTCGTTGGTCAGCGTCTCGGGCCGGCTCGTGAACACACCCTGCTTTGACTGTGCGTGGTTCGCACCGAGAACGCGCATGCCGCCGAGGAGGACCGTCATCTCGGGCGCGGTCAGCGTCAGAAGCTGCGCCTTGTCGATCAGCAACTCTTCCTCGGACACGGTGTATCTGCCCTTGATGTAATTGCGGAACCCGTCCGCGATCGGTTCGAGAACGTCGAAGGACTCCGCATCGGTCTGCTCTTGCGAGGCGTCCATGCGGCCCGGCGTGAAGGGAACCTCAACCGCGTGCCCGGCCTTCTTAGCCGCCTGCTCGACCGCGGCACAACCGCCGAGCACGATCAGGTCGGCAATAGACACTTTCTTATCGCCGGACTGCGCGTCGCTGAAGGCTCTCTGGATGCCTTCAAGGACGCCGAGCACCTTGGCCAGTTGGTCAGGCTGGTTGACCGGCCAATCCTTCTGCGGCTCGAGACGGATACGCGCCCCGTTTGCGCCGCCGCGCTTATCGGACCCACGGAAGGTCGACGCCGACGCCCAAGCGGTCGACACGAGTTCCGGGATCGACAGCCCCGAGGCGAGGATCTTGCTTTTGAGGTCGGCGATGTCCTGCGCGTCGATCAGCACGTGATCGACGGCGGGAATCGGGTCCTGCCAGATAAGATCCTCTGCCGGCACTTCTACACCGAGATAGCGCGACTTCGGCCCCATGTCGCGGTGGGTCAGCTTGAACCAAGCGCGGGCAAAAGCGTCGGCGAACTCTTCGGGATTGGCATGGAAGTGGCGCGAGATCTTCTCGTAGTCCGGGTCCATGCGCATCGCCATGTCGGCGGTCGACATCATGATCGGCATGCGCTTGGACGGATCTTCCGGATCGGGCGCCATGTCCTCTTCCTTGAGATCCTTCGCGTGCCACTGCCAGGCGCCCGCAGGACTCTGGCCCAGCTCCCACTCGTAGCCGAATAGGAGGTCGAAATAGCCGTTGTCCCATCGCGTCGGGTTCGAGGTCCAAGCGCCTTCGAGGCCGCTGGTGATGGTGTCCCGGCCCTTGCCGCTCTTCCATGTCGACAGCCAACCGAAGCCCTGGGCTTCCATCGGCGCGGCTTCGGGCTCGGAGCCGATTAGATCGACCGGACCGGCGCCGTGGGTCTTGCCGAAGGTGTGGCCGCCGGCTGTCAGCGCTACAGTCTCATAGTCGTTCATCGCCATACGCGCGAACGTCTCGCGGATATCGTGTGCCGAGCCGAGCGGGTCGGGCTTTCCGTCGGGACCCTCGGGGTTCACATAGATGAGCCCCATCTGCACGGCAGCCAGCGGGTTCTCCAGTTCGCGGTCGCCCGAGTAGCGCGCGAGCTCGTGGTCGCTCGTGGCGAGCCACTCGTTCTCCGCGCCCCAGTAGATATCCTCTTCGGGCTCCCAAACGTCCTCGCGTCCGCCGGCGAAGCCGAACGTCTTGCCGCCCATGGATTCGATGGCGCAATTACCCGCCAGCACCATCAGGTCGGCCCAGGAAATCTTGTTGCCGTATTTCTGTTTGATCGGCCACAGCAACCGGCGCGCCTTGTCGAGATTGCCGTTGTCCGGCCAGCTGTTCAGGGGCGCGAAACGTTGCGACCCCGCCCCGGCGCCGCCGCGGCCATCGGCGGTGCGGTAGGTGCCGGCGCTGTGCCATGCCATACGGATGAAGAGCCCGCCATAATGCCCGTAATCCGCCGGCCACCAATGCTGCGAGTCCGTCATCAGCGCGTAAAGGTCCTCTTTCAGGGCCTTGAGGTCGAGGCTCTTAAACGCCTCCGCGTAGTCGAACGTCTCTCCCATCGGGCTGCATGGGGCGGAGTTCTGATGCAGCATCTTGATGTTCAGCTGGTTCGGCCACCAGTCGCGGTTCGACCGCATGCTCATGTTGGTGGCGCCGTGCGCCACGGGGCAACCGCCCGCCTTATCGACTTTTTGGTCCATGTCTCTCTCCGATCGGAACTCTCTTGGGGATTTCAGTGCGCGCCGGGAGGCGGAGCATGCGTCTACCTTAGAATAAGTGCAAATCGAATTTGCCTATGCAGTCGATCAGAAAATCTTATGGAGAAAAATGCCGCGGTGGCGCCCGAGACGGCCGTCAGCCGCCGAGAAAACCCCGGATCAGATCGAGCGTCGCCGCCGGCTGTTCCTCTTGCGGCATGTGCCCGCAGCCCTCAACCAGTCTGAGCGTGGAGTTGGGCAAGGTGCGCCGCAGCTTCAGCCCCACATCGAGCGGCACGATGCGGTCGTGGTCGCACCACAGGATCAGCGTCGGCAGCTCGATGGTCTTGTAGCGCTCCGACAGCTCGGCGATGTCCTCCGGCACGATCTGTCGCGCACTGTGGATGATGGCGTGCTTGCCGGCCGCGGTCTTGAGCGGCGCGGCGTAGAGCTCGACCTCTTCCGGATCAATCTTGCTGTCGTCGAAATAGGCGATCCTCAGGGCGACGCGGGCCTGCACCGAGGGCGGCACCATGCGCACGCCGAGTTGCGATACCAGCGGCACGTCGAGCAGGCGGAAGAACACCGGAATGTTCTGCGGGAAAGCGATCGAGTCGAGCAGCACCAGCCGTGTAATGCGGCCCTGGAGGCGTTGATTGGCTTCGAGCGCCAGCAGCAGCGCCACGCCGCCGCCGAACGAGTGACCGACCAGCGTCAGGTTGCGCAGGTCCTTGTCCTCGATCAGCTGGGCCAGCAGCTCGGCCTGATCGTAAACCGAATAGCGTCCGTCGAACGGCTTGTCGGATTGGCCGAACCCTTTGAGGTCGACGGCGATGACCCGGTGGCTGCGCGCGAGCTCCGGCCCGATATGCCGCCACGTATAGGTGCTCGCG
>DATKYG010000069.1:0-2486 GCA_035528655.1 Methyloceanibacter sp. | reverse complement strand
CGGGTCGCCATGCTCACCTCGCACAAGCGCCTTCAGGCTCTCGCGGTTTGGCGTCCAATTGTTGCGCCGCTTTTGCGCGGTGAGCGTCACGATGATCCTTTCATACGCGATTGAGGACGGGCGTCTCTTGGAGGCGGAAGGCTGCGGCCCTTTGTGAGTGACCGAACCGCCGACGATAGCGCGCGGGGCATGTCGCCCGTGCCGTCGCAAGGGAAACGATACGGCAAGTCTATCGTTCCGGTCCTCAAAGGAAAAGGCCGCGGGACCATGCGCCGCGCCGCATTCAAAACCGTCAAGCCCAGCGGCCCGCTGCGGCCCGATCGGCGAACCAGATGACCTCGCCCACGGGCCGGATATGCGCGGCAGGAAAATTCGTATCGCCGGAGAGGATCTTGTCGAGGACCTCGCGCTTGCCCTCGCCGGAGACCAGGAAGGCGACGGCCGCGCTTGAGTCGAGCGCCGGATAGGTGAGGGTAATGCGCTCTTCCGTACGACCTTTCGGCACTGGCGCCACCCAGCGGTCGCGCACCTGAAGAACCGGTTCCCCCGGCAGAAGCGAAGCCGTGTGGCCATCCTCGCCAAGGCCGAGCAATGTGAGATTGAGCAGTGGCCTACTCGGATCGAGCATGTCGGCGCCATAGAGCCCCTGCAACATCTTCTCGTAGCGTTCCGCGGCTTCATCCAGCGTCACGCCTTCGGTCTCCACGGGATGCAAATTCTCCGGCGGCACCGGCACATGAGAGAGAAATGCCGCGCGCGCCATGCCGTAATTGCTTTCCGGGTCAGACGGCGGCACGAAGCGCTCGTCGCCGAGAATCCAGTGCACCCGGTCCCAGGGCAGGCGCGACTTAATCGGCTCTTGCGCAAGCAGCTCATAGAGCGGCTTCGGCGTGTTGCCGCCTGACAGCGCAACGATCGTGCGGCCCTCGTGCCCCGCGGCGAGATCGCAGAGATAGGCGGCGCCCTTCAAGGCGAGATCCGCCGCATCCTCGCAGACCCTGAGCGTTCCAAAAGCTGGCGTCATGGAAATGGTCTCATTTCGTATGATCGGCTGTCACGATAGGGGCAGAAAGTTAAGAGCGCCGCAAGGTGGGGGACCGTAAGATGGCCATGCCATGACCCACGAGATCATCATCGCGCCGTCGATCCTCTCCGCCGACTTCGCCAGATTGGGGGAAGAGGTGCGCGCTGTGGACAAGGCCGGCGCCGACTGGATCCACATCGACGTCATGGATGGGCACTTTGTGCCGAACATCACCATCGGCCCAGACGTGGTGAAGGCATTGCGGCCGCACACCAAGAAGCCGTTCGACGTGCATTTGATGATCGCCCCTTGCGACGTTTATATCGAAGCCTTCGCGAAAGCGGGCGCCGACCAGATCACCGTGCATGTCGAAGCGGGCCCCCATCTCGATCGCTCGCTTCAGCTCATTCGGAGCTTCGGCAAGCACGCCGGCGTCAGTCTCACGCCCTCCACGCCGGAGAGCGCCATCGAATATGTCATCGACAAGGTCGACCACATTCTGGTGATGACAGTGAACCCCAGTTTCGGCGGCCAGACCTTCATTCCGCTTCAGCTCGACAAGATCCGCGCCATCAAGGAAATGATCGGCGCGCGGCCCATCCACATCGAGGTCGACGGCGGCATCCATACGGAGACCGCAGCGCTCGTGGTCGAAGCCGGCGCCAATGCGCTCGTGTCAGGCTCCGGGGTGTTCGCTGACGGCCGCTACACCGAGAACATCAAGGCGATCAGAGACGCCGCCATGCGGAGCCGCGTCGCCGCTTAGCTCTGAAACAAAATTCCGGACGCAGGCGTTCGTATACGGCCTGTCAATGGGGGTTGGAACACAAAATGCCGATGACGCTTTTCGTGGCCGGGGGTGCGCTCGCCCTCGTGTTGATTTCCCATTACTGGACGCTCTGGGGTCTGGCTTTCCTCACCCCGGCCGACGACGCTGGGAATCACAGGAGATCCCTGGTGATGCTGCTCCTGCTGGCTTCCTCACATCTTGTGCATATCGGCGCATACGCTGTCCTATTCTATGCCCTGATTGGCATTGGCGGATGGGGAGGCTTCGAGAAGGGAGTAGAGTCCGCGTCCGATCTCTTCTATGCATCGGCTACGGCGTATACGACGCTCGGTTTCGCCACCAACGCCCCGGAAGGCCCGCTCCGCCTGGTCGCGGTGCTTGAGGGGCTTGCCGGCTTCATGGCGCTGACATGGTCGGCGACGTTTATCTATTCGGCGTTCCGATCGACGTGGCGCC
The DNA here is from genome assembly GCA_035528655.1 of Methyloceanibacter sp. GTDB lineage: Bacteria > Pseudomonadota > Alphaproteobacteria > Rhizobiales > Methyloligellaceae > Methyloceanibacter. Next base: position 216 of record DATKYG010000069.1, on the reverse strand, counting down.
ATTAGGCACAGTCGGTTGAAGGCTCTTGGGTCAATGGATCAGCGTGTCGTAAAAGGATTTGGCAGGGCCCTGGCAGGCGCGTTGATCTTCGCGCTGCCCATGCTCATGACGATGGAGCTTTGGAGCATTGGCTTCTACATCCATCCGCTGAAGCTCGCTCTGCTGCTCGTATTGACTGTGCCGCTCCTCATCGGCCTGTCGTGGCTGCGTGGCTTT
>DATKYG010000068.1:0-2201 GCA_035528655.1 Methyloceanibacter sp. | reverse complement strand
CGGGTCGCCATGCTCACCTCGCACAAGCGCCTTCAGGCTCTCGCGGTTTGGCGTCCAATTGTTGCGCCGCTTTTGCGCGGTGAGCGTCACGATGATCCTTTCATACGCGATTGAGGACGGGCGTCTCTTGGAGGCGGAAGGTTACGGCCTTTTGTGAGTGACCGAGCCGCCGACGATAGCACGCGGGGCATGTCGCCCGTGCCGTCGCAAGGGAAACGATGCGGCAAGTCTATCGTTCCGGTCCTCAAAGGAAAAGGCCGCGGGACCATGCGCCGCGCCGCGCGCAAAACCATCAAGCCCAGCGGCCCGCCGCGGCCCGATCGGCGAACCAAATCACCTCGCCCACGGGCCGGATATGCGCGGCAGGAAAATTCGTATCGCCGGAGAGGATCTTGTCGAGGACCTCGCGCTTGCCCTCGCCGGAGACCAGGAAGGCGACGGCCGCGCTCGAGTCGAGCGCCGGATAGGTGAGGGTAATGCGCTCTTCCGTGCGACCTTTTGGCACCGGCGCCACCCAGCGGTCGCGCACCTGAAGAACCGGTTCCCCCGGCAGAAGCGAAGCCGTGTGACCGTCCTCGCCGAGCCCCAGTAGGGTGAGCGTGAGCAGTGGCCTACTTGGATCGAGCGTGTCCGCACCATAGAGCCCTTGCAACATCTTCTCGTAGCGTTGCGCGGCCTCGTCCAGGCTCACGCCTTCGGTCTCGACGGGATTCACATTCTCCGGCGGCACCGGCACGTGAGAGAGAAACGCCGCACGCGCCATGCCGTAATTGCTGTCGGGGTCGGACGGCGGCACGAAGCGCTCGTCGCCGAGAATCCAGTGCACCCGGTCCCATGGCAGGCGCGACTTAATCGGCTCTTGCGCCAAATGCTCGTAGAGCGGCTTCGGCGTGTTACCGCCTGACAGCGCAACGATGGTGCGGCCCTCATGGCCCGCGGCGAGATCGCAGAGATAGGCGGCGCCTTTCAAGGCGAGATCCGCCGCATCCTCGCAGACCCTGAGCGTTCCAAAAGCTGGCGTCATGGACATGGTCTCACTTCGTATGATCGGCCGCCACGATAGGGGCAGAAAGTTAAGAGCGCTGCAAGGCGGGGAACCGTAAGATGGCCATGCCATGACCCACGAGATCATCATCGCACCGTCGATCCTCTCCGCCGATTTCGCCAGATTGGGGGAAGAGGTGCGCGCTGTGGACAAGGCCGGCGCCGACTGGATCCATATCGACGTCATGGATGGGCACTTCGTGCACAACATCACCATCGGCCCCGACGTGGTGAAGGCGTTGCGTCCGCACACGAAGAAGCCGTTCGACGTGCATCTGATGATCGCCCCTTGCGACCCCTATATCGAAGCGTTCGCGAGAGCGGGTGCCGACCTGATCACCGTGCATGTTGAAGCGGGCCCCCATCTCGATCGTTCGCTTCAGCTCATTCGGAGTTTCGGCAAGCGCGCAGGCGTCAGCCTCACGCCCTCCACGCCGGAAAGCGCCATCGAATATGTCATCGACAAAGTCGACCACGTCCTGGTGATGACGGTGAACCCCGGCTTCGGCGGCCAGACCTTCATTCCGCTTCAGCTCAACAAGATCCGCGCCGTCAAGAAAATGATCGGCGCGCGGCCCATCCATATAGAGGTGGACGGCGGCATCCGCGTGGAGACCGCGCCGCTGGTGGTCGAGGCCGGCGCCAATGCGCTGGTGTCAGGCTCCGGCGTGTTCGGTGACGGCCGCTACGCCGAGAACATCAAAGCGATCAGAGACGCCGCTATTCGGAGCCGCGCCGGCGCCTAGCTCTGAAACAAAATTCCGGACCATGCGTTCGCATACTGCCTAGTCAATGGGGGTTGAAACACAAGATGCCGATGACGCTTTTCGTAGCCGGGGGCGCGCTCGCCCTCGTGTTGATTTCCCGTTACTGGACGCTCTGGGGTCTGGCTTTCCTTACCCCGGCCGACGACGGGGGTAGATCCCTGGTGATGTTACTCCTGCTGGCCTCCTCGGTTGAAGGCTCTTGGGTCAATGGATCAGCGTGTCGTAAAAGGATTTGGCAGAGCCCTGGCGGGCGCGTTGATCTTCGCGCTGCCCATGCTCATGACGATGGAGCTTTGGAGCATTGGCTTCTACATCCATCCGCTGAAGCTCGCTCTGCTGCTCGTATTGACTGTGCCGCTCCTCATCGGCCTGTCGTGGCTGCGTGGCTTT
>DATKYG010000067.1:0-2124 GCA_035528655.1 Methyloceanibacter sp. | reverse complement strand
GTCGAACACGTCCCCGACGTGCCGGCCTTCTTGAAGCGCGTCGCGCCGCTCGTGGCGCCGGGCGGGATGATGATCCTGTCGACGCTGAACCGCACGCTGAAGGCCTACGCTTTGGCCATCGTCGGCGCCGAGTACGTCCTGCGCTGGCTGCCGGTGGGCACCCATCAATGGGACCGGTTCGTCCGGCCGGAGGAACTGAAAGCGGGCCTGCGCGGTGCCGGCCTCACGCTGGCCGACACGATGGGCATGGTCTACGACCCGCTCGGCGACCGTTGGAGCCTCTCAAGGAACACCGACGTGAACTACTTCGCCACGGCGACGAAGGCCGGCTAGGCCCCGCTAGTTGCGGAAGAACCAGCGGCGGCGTTGCTGCGGCTGCTGTTGCTGGGGGGCCTGCTGATACTGCCGCGGCGGTGCCTGGTAGTAGGGCTGGAACAGCCGGCGGCGCTTGCGCTGCACCGGTTGCTGCTCTTCGTTATAGCCATAGCGGTCAAAATAGGGGTCACGGCCCTGATACCGGTCGCGCTGCTGAGGGTGGGCGACCTTGTAGTCGCCACCGGGCGTCGAGCCTGTCAGCACGACTTCTGTGTTCTCGAGCCCGGTCTCCTTGACCAGATTGAAGAACGTCTCGGCGTTTTTAGGCGACAGCCGCACGCACCCATGCGAGGCCGGCTTGCCGAGGTTCCTCACCTCGTTGGTAGCGTGGATCGCGTGCCCCTGCTTGGTGAAGAAGACGGCATGCGGCATGGGCGCGTTGTCCCATTGCTTGCTGTACCAGATCTTGTTCATGGAGCTGGCCGTGTAGTCGCCCGACGGCGTGGCGTAGCCGGGCTTGCCAGTCGACACCGGCCAGGCGTAGGTCTCGACACCATCGACGAACACGGTCATCAGCTGCTGACTCTTGTCGATGGTGGCCACAACGACGGGCGCGGTCGGCGCGACCACCTCATCCGGGTCGTCGCTCGTGATCGTCTCGATGCCAGGCTCGCCGTCCGGATAAACCGGCTGCGGCTGCAGCGCCAGGGCGTCGTCCTCTGCGTCATCCTGTGGGCCGGCCAGCGTGGACGGCGCCGCCAAGTCGAGGGCAGGCGACGTTGCGTGCGTGGATGGCTCGGCGCTCGCAGGAGTTGCGATGACGGCAGCCATGAAGGCGGCGGCCACGAGAGCAGGCAGGTTCTGGGATCGTAAGAAAGAGAGGCGCATTTTGTATGTTCCCTGGTTACGCGCAAACCACCGCCCGGCAGCCTTAGAATACAGGCCCTACAAGGCTTTACCAGGGCACCTCGCGTGAAGTTGTCTCTATATACCCGAGGCCCCCAAACAAGACGTTACCCCGCGAAGGTAGACGCAGTATGGCAACGCCTTCCGGTTAGTTGTGTTCCTCCGGCAGCTTTGGCAAGGGCAGCGCAGGAATTCCCTCCTCGTGCAAGGCCTTAGCCTCATCCATGCTCGCCTCCCCGTAGATATTTCGCTCTTCCGCCTCGCCGTAATGAATCTTTCGGGCCTCTTCCGGAAACTTTTTTCCGACGTCATCGGCATTCGCCTTCAGATGCTCGCGCAAGCCCTTCAGGAAGGCATAGGTCTGTTTTCCTTGCGTAATAGCGGCAGGTGATTCGTTTTCGCGCGCGGACTTCCGGCCCCGGAGCACCGCCGGCGCCATGGGGGCCTTCTGAACCTCGGCACTCCCGCATGCCGGACAGCGGATCACGCCGGCCTCGGTCTGCTCGTCATAAGAGTCGCCCGACGAGAACCACGCGTCGAACGCGTGTCCCTCCTCGCAGGTGAGCGCAAATCGGATCATGACGCTTCCTTCCGCGTCGCGCCGTGCCTGCCGCCCGCGATCTCGATCTCGAAAGGCCGCCCATGTTTGAGCGAGGGGATTCGCGCCCGCACCTCTTCGGAGTGCGCGAGGTCGATATCGGCGAAGACCACGCCCGGGTCCTCGCCCGCCTCGGCCAGGATATCGCCCCAGGGTGACACGATCATGGAGTGTCCGAACGTCTCGCGTCCGTTCTCGTGCAGGCCCCCTTGCGTGGCGGCGAACACGAAGGCGCCGGTCTCGATGGCGCGGGCGCGGACAAGCACGTGCCAATGCGCTTGGCCCGTCTGCCTCGTGAAGGCGGC
>DATKYG010000066.1:0-2467 GCA_035528655.1 Methyloceanibacter sp. | reverse complement strand
CCGACCGCGATTTCACCGTGGCCACCATTGTCGGCCAGAAGGAGGAGACGGAGGAAGGGGCCGAGGGCGCCGAGACTGAAGAGAGCGCCGAAGGCGAGGGCGACGGCGAGGCCGAGGACAAGGAGAAGAAGGAGTAGTCTGCTGCTCCTTCTTTGGCTTCGCGGCCGTGGCTGGCCGCCGATCAGGATGACGCGATGAAGCTCTTTGTCGGCCTCGGTAATCCGGGGGCGCAATACGCCTTCAACCGTCACAATGTCGGCTTCATGGCGCTCGACGCCATCGCCGAGGTCCATAATTTTCCAGCCTGGCGCAAACGCTTCTCCGGCTTCGTGAGCGAAGGCCGGCTGGGCGGCGAACAAGTCCTCCTCCTGAAGCCGCAGACCTTCATGAACGAGTCCGGGCGCTCGGCCGGCGAAGCCCTGCGCTTCTACAAGCTCGACGAAAAGGACGTCATCGCCTTTCACGACGAGCTCGATCTAGCGCCAGGCAAGGTCCGCGTGAAAACCGGCGGCGGTGTCGCCGGCCATAACGGGCTCAAGTCGTTGAGCGCGCACATGGGCAACGACTATGCGCGCGTGCGCATCGGCATCGGCCATCCGGGCCACCGCGAGCGTGTGGTCGGCTACGTGTTGCACGACTTCGCCAAAGCCGACTCCGACTGGCTGGAGCCCCTTCTCGCCGCAATGGCGGACGCCGCGCCGGATCTCGCCGACGGCGCCAACGACAAGTTCCAGACCCGCGTGGCGTACTTGACCCAAGGCGAGGAGCCCGAGCCGAAGAAGAAGGCCAAGCCGGCGCCCGCCAACAAGGCAGACAAGACATCGGCGCCCAAGCCGGCGAAGGAAGACAAGCCTGCGCCAGGCGGCGCGCTCGCCGCCAAGCTTCGCCGCTGGCTCGACTCATAAGGAATAGGCACCGGGATGGGATTCAAATGCGGCATCGTCGGACTGCCCAACGTGGGCAAGTCCACCCTGTTTAACGCGCTCACCGAGAGCGCCGCAGCGCAGGCCGCCAATTATCCGTTCTGCACCATCGAGCCCAATGTCGGCGACGTGCCGGTTCCCGACCCGCGCCTCGACGAGCTCGCCACAATCGCCAAGTCGGCGCAGACCATTCCCACGCGACTGACATTCGTTGACATTGCCGGTCTCGTGCGCGGCGCGTCCAAAGGCGAAGGGCTCGGCAACCAGTTCCTCGCCCATATCCGCGAAGTGGATGCCATCGCCTATGTGCTGCGGTGCTTCGAGGACCCGGACATCGTCCATGTCGAGGGCAAGGTCGACCCGATCGCCGACGCCGAAACCATCGAAACCGAGCTGATGCTGGCGGATCTCGATAGCCTGGAGCGCCGCGTACCGATCCTCGAGAAGAAGATCCGCGGCCAGGACAAGGAGGCGAAGGCGACGCTGGCCCTGTTGGAGCGCATGCTGCCGCTGCTCCGCGACGGCAAGCCGGCGCGCATCGCCGAGGTCAGCGACGACGAGCGCACCCTGTTCCGCACCCTGGGCCTGCTCACCTCAAAGCCCATCCTTTATGTGTGCAATGTCGACGAGGCATCCGCCGCCACCGGCAACGAATATTCGCAAGCCGTCGAGGCGCGCGCCGCACGCGAAAAGGCGGGCTGCATTGTCATCTCCGCCAAGATCGAGTCGGAACTGGCCGAACTCGAACGCGAAGAACGGAAAGCCTATCTCGCCGAACTCGGCCTGCCCGAGCCCGGCCTCAACCGCCTGATCCGCGAAGGCTACGCGCTTCTCGACCTCGTCACCTATTTCACCGCGGGACCGAAGGAAGCACGCGCCTGGACCATTCCGCGGGGCACCCTCGCGCCGCGAGCGGCCGGCGTGATCCACACCGATTTCGAGAAGGGCTTCATCCGCGCCGAGACCATCGCCTACGACGACTATGTGGGCCTTGGCGGAGAGGCACCCGCCCGCGACGCCGGCAAGCTACGCCTTGAAGGCAAGGACTACGTGGTCAAGGACGGCGACGTCCTGCACTTCCGCTTCGCAAACTGAGCTCTTACGGCTTGGGTTTTCTCGCAGGCCGCTTGCGTAGCACTGCCGTCTTCTTTGCGGCCGATGCTTCGATGACGACCGGTTTGGCTCCAGCCGGCAAATTGGCCGGGGGCGTGACACCCATAGAGACATAGACGTTCATGAGCCGCTCGACGCCGCCTTCCGCCGGCCTGATCCAGTCCGCCGGCACATAGATCAGCGCGCCGCCGAAGGGCACCGGCGCAGACGGCACCAGAACCGCAACATAGCTGTGCTCGCCGATCTCGACCGGCTCATGGGACGGCATCAGCGCCAGCACCGCGGCACTTCCCTCCCCGCCGAAGAAGCACCACACCGGCTGCATGGACTTGAAGCTGTCCTCGTCGCCGCCACGGTCGACGATGGCCACGAAGCGCTTGGACAGGTCGTAGACGTTGGAGACGAGTGGAATGCGCATCATCAACCAATCG
>DATKYG010000065.1:0-81304 GCA_035528655.1 Methyloceanibacter sp. | reverse complement strand
GCGAGTCGAAGCAAGCTGATATCGGCATCTCGCTGCCGGGAACGGGCGAGGCTCCCGCCGCGCCCGTGTTCGTCGAGGGCAAGAAGGTTGCGACGCTGCGGGGCCCTAGCGCCTCCGCCGATTTCAAGCAGATGGTGCTCGACTATATCGAGCGCCGCTATGGGCAAGGCGCGATCGGCCGCAGCGCGGCAGAATAGCCGCCGCTACTTGATCGAGATCGCGTCGCCGGCGATCGACACGGTCAGCGCGATCATCGTCACATTGAACACGAAGGCGACGAGGCCGTGTGCAGTCACCGTCTTGCGAATGGTGGCCGAGGTCACCGCCACGTCGGACACCGCCGTCGAGGTGCCGATGACGAAGGCGAAATAGATAAAGTCCCCATAGCCGGGCTTGCCGCCGCCGGGAAAGCGTATGCCGCCACCTTGCCCCCGATGCTCCGCGTAATATTCATGGGCGTAGTGCAGCGCGAACATGGTGTGGATGAAGAGCCACGACAGCAACGTGGTGACAAACAGCAGCGCGAGTAGGCCCGGCTGAATGGTCTCGCTCTGCGATGCCGTGCGCAGCCAGAAGACGATGGCCCCTAAGCTCATCATGCTGGCGGCCACGGTGAGGATGGGAATGGCGATGCGGCCATCGTCCTGAAGCGGAGATTCGCGGCGCACGCGGTCCGGGTCCGACCGCAGGATCATGACAATCACCAGCAACAGATAAAGCGCCACACCGGCGTCGAAGCCGATCAAAAACCGCGACGTGAGGTGATAGTTGTCCGGCAGGAGCAGATAGAGCGCCACACCGAGAACTACTGCGAACACCAACCGCCAACGTGCCTGGAGAAAGCGCGAAACGCGCGTATTCCGAAGGCGATGCAACAGCTTCGATGGCGTGGCCATGGCCGCCATTCGATCCGGATTCGCCTGCCGGCTCAAGCGCGCCGTTCGGCGATGAAGCGCGCGGCGTCGATCAGCAAGCCTGCGCGATCGCCGAAGGGGGCGAGCGCGTCTTCCGCTTTGGCCACAAGCCCGGCAAGATGCGCTTTGGCGCCTTCGATGCCGAGCAGGGCCACGAGGGTCGCCTTGCCGGCCTCGGCATCCTTCGCCACGGCTTTGCCGACGGCTTCGGCGTCGCCTTGCGCATCGAGCAGATCGTCGGCGAGCTGAAAGGCCTGGCCGAAGGCGGCGGCATAGGCGGTGAGCGCCGCCCGGCCGCCTGCGTCAGCGCGGCCGAGCACGGCGCCGGCCTCGCAGGCGAAGCGGAACAAAGCGCCGGTCTTCAGCGTCTGCATGGCGGCGGTGTCCTCGGGTGAAAATTCCCGGTGCGCGGCCGCAAGGTCGAGCGCCTGGCCGAGCGCCATGCCCTGCCAGCCGGCTGCGCGCGTGAGCATGAGGACAAGCTCGGCGCGGACGCCGGCATCCGCATGGGTCTCGGGCGCGCTCAGGATCTCGAAGGCCAGGGTCAGCAGCGCATCGCCGGCGAGGATGGCGGTCGCCTCGTCGAAGGCGACATGTAGGGTGGGGCGGCCGCGGCGCATCGCGTCGTCGTCCATGGCGGGGAGGTCGTCATGCACCAGGGAATAGCAGTGGATGCATTCCAGCGCGCAGGCCGCATCGAGCGCGTGCACCTCGTCTACGTCGAACAGCCCCGCCGCCTGGATCAGCAAAAACGGGCGCAGGCGCTTGCCGCCGCCAAGCGCCGCATAGCGCATGGCCTCGCCCAGCTTGCCGCCGCCTGGGGGCATGCCGGGCTGCGCGGCAAGGTGCGCGCCGAGCCGGCGCTCAACGGTTCCGGCTATGCGATCGAGCTCTGCGAGGAAGGTCATCTTGGGCGGTAGGGATAGCGGAGGCGGCGTCCAGCCGCAAACGCCCAGCGCGCCACCCCGCAATACGGCGTTGCTCCAAGCGGCGCCTGGGAGGTAGAACCCGATTCCATGGCGGTACAGGCGGCTTCAGGGGCTCGAAAGCCAGTCAAGAAACGGGCGCGGGGACGCAAACATCACCCATGGCTGCGGCGCGTGGCGCTGGTGCTGCTCATCCTGGCCGGCGCGTTCCTGCTTTCCATCGTGCTGTTCCGCTTCGTCAATCCGCCCTTCACGCCCGTGATGGCCGTGGAGAAGCTGCGCGGCGCGACGCTCAAGCGCCAATGGGTGCCGCTCGAGAAGATCTCGCCCAATCTTCGCCTGGCGGTGGTGGCGAGCGAGGACGGCCGGTTTTGCGCCCATTGGGGCGTGGACTGGGGCGCGGTCAAGGACGCGGTCGAGGCGGCCCACAGTCTCAAGGGCGTGCGCGGCGCGAGCACGATCCCCATGCAGACGGCCAAGAATCTCTATCTGTGGAATCAGCGCAGCTATGTGCGTAAGGCCCTGGAAGTGCCGCTGGCTTATGTCATGTCGGCGATCTGGCCGAAGCGGCGGATGATGGAGGTCTATCTCAACATCGCCCAATGGGGCCCGGGGGTGTTCGGCGCCGAGGCCGCCAGCCGCTATTACTTCGGCAAGCGCGCATCCGCGCTCACCAGGCGCGAGGCGGTTCTGCTCGCCGCGGCGCTGCCGAACCCGCGCCTGCGCAACCCCGCCAAGCCCGGCCGGCGGATGCTGCTGGTCGCAAATGCCGTGGAGCGCCGCATGCCGTATATGGTCAGCCGCGCCCAATGCGTCCTGAAACCCTGAAAAAGGGTCATTGAGGGCCCTGGCCAGGGGGAAAGATTGCCATTATAAGGGCGCCAAGATAGGCCCCCTATCAGGGGATCGAGACGCTGGCCCAATAAGTGCCCCGAGACAGAGCCCCTAGGGGCATGAAGACAGCCCTGGCGGGCGTTTCGCGGGGCGATTTGAGGTTCTACGACTATGGCTGTTCCTAAAAGAAAAACCTCCCGCATGAAGCGGGGCTTTCGGCGTAGCGCCGATGCCTTGGAGTCCCCGACCTATGTCGAGGACAAGGACTCCGGCGAGCTGCGCCGGCCGCACCATATCGACCTGAAGTCGGGGCGCTATCGCGGCCGTCAGGTGCTCACAGTCAAGGAAGAGGCTTAACCGCCGGGCCCTTGCCCTGGCGCTTGCCTCCATCAAGCCTTTTCAGCCGATTTGACCCGCCGTCCCCCCCAGTGAGGGGCGACGGGTGTTTTGGCAATGTCCGCTTGCCCGCCGCCGCGGCCCCCGGCCGGCTTCTGGCATTTGCGCAAGCTTTCATCAACCACGCCGCGTGAAAGCCGCCGGTTCGGGCGCTCTGACCGCTATTGCTGCACCGGGGAAACCCTCAATTGGGGGGTCGGATTTCGGGTTTTTTAAACCTTATCGCCTAGCCTCCCCGTCAAGAAACCGAGGCGCCGAATGGCGCTCCCATGGTGGGTCCATGGGAAAAAATGGGGGCGTCAGTGGTTGCATCCTCTAACGAGTTTGCCGGAGGCGGTCGTGTACCGCCGAGCCAAACAGGTGCCAGCATCGTCGATTTCGGCCAGCGCGGCGGCGAGCCGCCGACGCAAGAGCCGCTGGACCTCGACCAGGTTCTGGAGAGCGTGCGCGCCACGGCCTATCGCTGGGACTTCGCCAACGACACGATCGACTGGGCCGAGAACGCCGGAAACGTCCTCGGCGTCGATGACATCGCCAAGCTCCGCCGCGGGCGGGCTTTCGCCTTACATATCGATCCCGAGCATGCCGGTCGCCGTTACGACGGCGTCACCGGCGGTGCCCATGCGGCACCCGGCGCGGCGCTGCATTACTGCCTGCACTACCGGTTTCTGCCCGAGGGCCGCCGGGGCAAAACCGCCCTATGGGTCGAGGATACGGGCGTTTGCTTCACCGATGCCGATGGGCGCCCCATGCAGGCGCAAGGCACGCTGCGGGTCACGGCGGACCGGCGCCAGCAAGAGCGCCCGCAATCCGCAGGCACCCATGACGAACTCACCGGCCAACTCAACCGCACACGGCTGACCGAGGCGCTGACCACGCTGCTGTCGAACGCATCCCGCTCGCCGATCAATGGGGCGTTTCTGCTGGCCGGCGTAAACGACCTCACGCTTGTCAACGAGACCTATGGCTTCGATGTGGGCGACGAGCTGATTGCCGTTGTCGGCCGGCGCCTGGGGCGCGTCTTGCGCGGCAAGGATTGCATCGGCCGTTTCTGCTCCAACAAATTCGGAATCGTGCTGCACGACTGCGACGCCGACGGCGTCGAGGCGATTGCCCGGCGTCTCATGGCCGTCATCGGCGAAAGCGTCGTCGACACGAGCGTCGGCGCGGTGGCGGCGACGATCTCCGTGGGTGCGGTGGTCATTCCCGAGCATGCCTCGAGCGCCCAAAAAGCCATCGGCCGCGCGCTGCAAGCCCTGGACGTTGGCCGAACCAATCGCGGCGACCAGTTCAGCCGATATGTCCCCAGCGAACGGGTCGAGTCGGATCGGCGGCGTAACGTCGCCATCGCCGACGAGATCATCCGCGCGCTCAACGACCGCCGCATGATGATTGCGCTGCAACCGATCGTCACCTCGCTGAGTCATGAGCCCGAGCTTTACGAATGCCTGCTGCGCATGCGCCGGACCGACGGCACGGTGATGAGCGCGAGCGAGTTTATCGGTGTGGCCGAGCAGTTCGGCCTGGCCAAGCTGATCGATTATCGCGTCCTGGAGCTTGCAGTGGACTTGCTGCGGGCGTCCCCGAAAATCAAGCTGGCGCTCAACGTGTCGGCGGCGACCGCAACGGATCCGCATTGGATGGCGGGACTTGAAGGCTTTACCGCCAAGGACCGGTCGCTGACGGAGCGCCTGACCATCGAGATCACCGAGACGGCCGCCATCTCAGACGTCAAGGCGGCGATCAAGTTCGTCAGCACACTGAAAGAGTTGGGCTGCCGTGTGGCGCTGGACGATTTCGGTGCCGGCTATACCTCGTTCCGCTCCCTGCGCCAGCTCGGCGTCGACATGGTCAAGATCGACGGTTCGTTCATCCAGAATCTCGGGAATGACGCCGAGGACGAAATGTTCGTGCGCACGCTGATCGACCTCGCCCGCAGCTTCGGCGTCATCACCGTCGGCGAATGGGTGGGCGACGAGCGGACCATGCAGCTGCTCGAAAAGGCCGGCGTGTCATATATGCAGGGATATTTCTTCGGCAAGCCCGAACTCGCCAAAGAGAGCGGTGAGACCAAAACCTCCGAGCCCGCCAAGCCGGTCAAGCCGGCCGGCTAGGGTGTGCCGCCGGTCAGCCGCGCGGCGAGGTGAGCGAGGCCGGCGTCATGTACGCCTTCCTCCTCCAGATGCCGCACCGTGTTCAGCACATATTCGGCATTGTCGCCCGCTTCGCCGCAACAGGTCTGGACGATGCGCAGCTGCTCGTCGAGGGTGAGCCTGCCGGCATATTGGGCGTGATTGGCGTTGGCGAGGTAGGTGAGCGCGCGCACCGTGCGGCCCGAGCCGTCCAGCAGGCGCACCGGGCGGTAGGCCTCACGATAGACCTCGGTGACCTGTTCCCGCTCGCGCAGATACGCGACCGCCTCCGCCTCGGCGCCCTTGCTGACGCGGAAAGCCACGCCACGGCAGGCGCCGCCCCGGTCGAGCCCGAGCACGAGGCCCGGCTGCTCGCGGGTGCCGCGATGAAGCACGGAATAGATGCAGAGCGCACGGTGGGCGCCCCGGAGTAGACCCGGCGCTTGCCTGTCGTGGGGGAAGCCCGGCCGCCACATCAGCGAGCCGTATCCAAAGACCCAAAGCTCAGCCATTCTGACTTTTATTGTTGTGCCCCGGCTTGTCCGCCCCGCGTGCGGATGATGGAGTTTAGCGGCTTCCGGGTACGCGTCCTACTCCTACAGGTGGTCGTCCTGCGCTAGGCGAGATTTTCCCAGCCGCGTTCACGTACCAGATCCAGCTCGGCCTCGCTGGCATAGGTCTTATCCCAATCCACCAGCAGCGGCCGCATGATCGCCCGCCAGAGCGGCGGCGTGAGGGCGATGAAGGCCATGGTCTGGTAGCCATAGGGCAGCATCGGCGCGCGATCCGAGGCCGACAAATGCCAAAAGGGCTTTGTCGCGAACATGTGGTGGTCGGAATGGCGCGGCAGATTGTAATGCAGCACGTTCGAGATCGTGCGGTAGCAGTCCCAGCTGTGATGCGGCCGGATCGGCGTGTTCTCGACGCGCACCAGGCCGAAATGCTGCACGAAGTTGATGAGTTCGTGGAACAGGCGGCCGAGCAGGCCGGCGAGGACGATCGCCAAGAGGCCGGCGGGACCGCCGATGATCAGCGCGAGCACGAGGATCGACAGCGGTGCGAGATGCGCCTGGATCAGACGGTTGTGCCGGGACCACACGGGAAGTCCCTTGCGCCGCAGCCGCGCCGCCTCGACCTGCGCGGCTTGAGTGAACTGCTGCACCAGAGCCCGCGCCACGAACGTGCGCAGACGTTCGTCGCGCCGCGCGGTCGAGGCGTCGTCATAGGTGCCGACCTGCCGGTGATGGACGTAGACATGGTAGATGGCGAAGGACGAATTGCCGGTGAAGCCGAGCAGGATCTGCGCGACCAGATGAGCCATTTTTCCGGGCCGATGGGTGAGCTCATGGGCGACCGTGGCGCCGACCAGCGCAAAGAGATAGCCCGTCACCCACAGGGCGCCGATCCACTCGAGCGGCCAGTCGATTGGGTTCGGGCGTTCCGCGGCGAAGCGTACGAGCAGAACGGCCAACAGGCACATCAGGGGGAGCGACAAGTACAGATTAAAATTGCAGAAGGCGCGGGCGCGGTCGCTCAACGTGGTGTCGTCGTCGCCGCCGGCCTCGTCGGCGAAGGACGCCACGGCCATGGCCACGGCGATCACCGCAAAGGGCGCATAGCCTCCCACGACCAGAGACGCCGCGCCGAGCACGAGGAGGACATTGGCCGACATATAGCGCCAAGTCGCGAGCAGCCCGTCGCGCTGAAACAGGGACGGCTTTGCAGCGTCTTCCTTGCGGGCTGACGAATCCCCAGGCTCGGCGCGGGCCAATCTGTTGGCGCTGTCGGTATCGGTTGTCATGCAGCAATCTGCCGTTCAGGTGACGGGCAGAAAGTAAAACTGGGCGGTAAAGCTGTCTGTAACAAAATGGCAACAGACGTTGCTTCTCGATTACCATGCGCCGACCAAGGCGAACCGGCGCGGCCGGGCAGGAGGGTGAATGCCAACGGTCCTCATCACGGGCACATCGACAGGAATCGGGCGGGTCACGACGGAGGTGCTCGCGGGCAAAGGCTGGCGCGTGTTCGCCACCATGCGGGATTTGGCCAAGAAGGATAAGCTCGCGCGCGGCCTGAAGAAGGCGGGCCTTGAGAGCCAAGTCACCATCTTGCTGCTCGACGTCAACGATCCTGCGTCCATCGAGTCCGCGGTGGCGTCCGTCCTGGCCGAGACCGGCGGTTCGCTCGACGCCGTCGTGCACAATGCCGGGGTGGCCGTGGCCGGGGCGCATGAGGACATGCCCGACGCCGACATCCGCCGCGTAATGGAAACAAATTTTTTCGGCGTGCTGGCGCTGACGCGCGCCGTGCTGCCGACGTTCCGCGCGCAGAGAGCCGGCCGCATCGTCATCGTCTCGAGTCAGGCCGCCTTCGCCGGCCAGCCGGCCAACTCGATCTATTGCGCCTCGAAATGGGCGATCGAGGGCTGGGCCGAGTCGATCGCGTTTGAGCTCGACGGTTTCGGCATCTACGTCATCCTCGTCGAGCCGGGCCCTTACCGGACCGAGATCTGGCGCAGCACGCCGCGCATCCTGCCCGAGGACAGCGACTATCTTCCCTGGCTTCAGCAGGTGTTCCGCGGGGCCGACCGGCACGAGGCCAAGACGGCGCGCGATCCGAAGGAGGTGGCCGACATCATCGCTGCGGCACTTGAAGCGAAGAGCCCCAAATTCCGCTATCCCGTTGGCTTCTTCGCGAGGCTGGATCATTTCCTGCGCGGCAAGATCCCGACCCGCTTCATCCGCCGAGGCACCACGCGCTATCTGGGCATTCCCCGGAAGCGCTAGGCGGCGCGGGCGCGATTGCATCGCGGACTGTTCATGGGACAACCTACAGTTTATCCGGTAAGGTTCAGCCCTGTCGCGGATCGGGGCATGTCATGACCCCTCGCTCAATGTCTCTCTAAGAGAAGCGGCCCTCGCCCAGAAATTTCGTTGATGCTGAACAACCGTGGAGGCCCGGACCTCCGCGCATGTCTGCACGCAATCTGTATGAGGAGCTGAGAAAATCATGAAAAAATGAGAACCCTAAGACCGGGACGGGGCGGTTTGCCGTCGGTGCATTTATGGCGTTGGCGGTGATTGCCGTCACCGCGTTCGCAGCCCCGGGCGCGGTCGAGGCCGGCGGTGTGAAGGCGTCGCAAACGCTGTAACTCGCAGAGGCATCCTCGCCATCCGCGCAATGGAAGGCCAAATGCATAAGTTCATTCAATTCGTGCGTGGCTGGCGGCTGCACCGGCGGCAGCGGTCCGGACGGTGCATGCACACATGCCGAAGCCGTGGCGGGTTGCTCGGACAAGTACGGCGCAAGGAAAGACAAATGCCTGGCCGAATGTGACCAATAGAAACGAACGCAGCTGAGCAATCCGTCATTCAAATGGAGAACACTATGAAATCAACAATCGCAGTTTTCGCAATTCTGGCCCTGGCGGCCTTTGTCGCCGGGCAGTCGACGGCCCAGGCGTCCGATCAGGGCGTTCGGACCGCTCAAGGATCGATGGCGCGCATCGCCGCTTTCATTCCGGCCCCGGCCTATTCGGCAACGGCCCCCGTCTTGGTCGAATGCAAGGCGGAAGGCGAATCTTGCGAAGACAACATCGATTGTTGCTCCACCGTCTGCAACCCGCCGGCTCTCGGTACGCCAAAGGGCACCGACGCGACCTGCGGGGCGGCCGAGTAGGCTTTCGCAATCAACGTGATGACGTCACGCCGCATCCTCGCCGGGTGCGGCGTGATCCGACGCATGTAGACGCCGTTCCCACTCGTGTTCGCGCGACGCAACGTAAGGAGAAAGACGATGAAAGCACTGACAGCATTGTTCGCCGTTCTGGTCCTCGGGGTCTTCGTCGCCGGGGCGAGTTTCGCTTCGCCCGAGACCGCGCCCTCGTTGGGCGGCGTTTCCCTGGATGCCTTAGGCACTCATGCGACCGCCTTGAGGGGCCGGGTCGATCGTCCGGTCCAAAGCGTTCTGCCACGGAAGGTCGCCACTCAATGCGGTACGCTCAATGAGGCCTGCTCGAAGGAGCCGTTCCAACCCTGTTGCGCAGCTTACGTGTGTGTGGGTGAAGGCAGCGATGGGTTCTGCAAGATTCCCAAATAGCCAGACTCACCAAATAGCAGGCCAAACCAAGAGGTATCCAATGGTCTCGAGCCGCAAACTGTTTGAAACTTTCGTTCTTGTCTCCGTCCTGTCGCTGTTTGCGTTCGCGCCGTCGGCACGGGCTCTCGAAGGTCTGCCGATCGCTGGCACGAGCACGGCCAACTCGAGCACGGTTCTGGTGGGCGACCGAAATTACCAATCTGAGCGGGGCAACTGCGAGGTCAAGTGCGTGAGCGCGGGCGGGGCGCACGCAACCGTGGATCGCTGCTTTCGCCAATGCGAGGCCGCGGAAGACGCCTGCGCCGATCACTAGATTGGTGCGCCAAATTCGTGCGCAGTTTTCCGATGGACTAGAATGGCCCGCCGCCGGCGGACGTCGCAGATTTGGATGCCCGGCATGATGTCAGTCAGATTTTTCAGCGTTGTCCTCATCGTGTTCGCGGCATCCTTCGGCCTTGGCGCGTCCGGGCCGGCGGAAGCCGCGCCCCGGTTCCAGGATTTCCGGGCGGGGCCGACCTACACAGGCCCCGTGCATGCGCCGGATCTTTCCTCCCATCCCGATGCAAAGACCTATCGGACGCAGCTCCAGAACGCGGCGAAAGGCGGCGTCAATTTTGCCGGGGACCATGTGCTGGCAACTTGGGGCTGTGGCGGCCAATGCCTGATTGGAGCGGTCATCAACGCAAGATCGGGACATGTGCAGTTTTTGCCGGACACCATCTGCTGCTGGCTCGAGGCCGGCGAGGACATCAATCCGATTGAGTTCGAGGTCGGCAGCGATCTGCTTGTCCTGCCGGTTACGTCCTTTCGGGCGGGCAGTGCGTACGCGACACGGCGGCGGCGCCAGCACCGGGCGTCCGTTGTGTGTCGGCATTCGACAGCGCGTATGACCGCTGCCTCGAGCGCGTCGGCAGAAACCCCAATGCCGACGAGACGCTTTACGAGGGCTGCAGTGAGGAGATCGACCAGTGCAAGGCGGCCTGCCGCTAATCGCCCATAGCGGACTTCTGTGAACGGACCTAGTCGTCGTGGCCGTGCGGGCGGCCGAAATCGGCGTCGGGCGTGTCCTGGCCGGCATCGATGATGCCGCGGCGGATGGCGCGGGTGCGGGTGAACTGCTCGAACAGCGCGTCGCCATCGCCATGCCGGATGGCCTTGGTCAGCGCCGAGACGTCCTCGTTGAAGCGGCCGAGCATTTCGAGGACCGCGTCCTTGTTGGCGAGGAAGATGTCGCGCCACATGGTAGGATCGGAGGCGGCAATGCGGGTAAAGTCACGGAAGCCGCCGGCCGAGAATTTCAGCACCTCCGAGCGCGTCACCGTCTCCAGCTCGTCGGCGGTGCCGACGATGGTGTAGGCGATCAGATGGGGCAGATGGCTGGTGAGCGCGAGCACCAGGTCGTGATGCTCCGGCGTCATGATCTCCACATTGGCGCCGAGCAGGGTCCAAAAGGCGCCGAGCCGGTCGACCGCGTCTTTATCGGTGCCCTCGGGCGGCGTCAGAATGCACCAGCGATTCTCGAACAATTCGGCGAAACCGGCGTCGGGGCCTGAATGCTCGGTGCCGGCGACCGGATGGGCCGGGACGAAATGCACGTTGTCCGGCAGATGCGGAGACATGTCGCGCACGATCGAGGCTTTGACGGAACCGACATCGGAGACGATGGCGCCCGCCTTGAGATGGGCTGCGATCTCTTGCGCCACGGCGCCGCACACGCCGACGGGTACGCAGACAATGACGAGGTCGGCGCCTTCGACCGCTTGCGCGTTAGTCTCGACGACCTTATCGGCGATGCCGAGCGCGACGACGCGTTGGCGGGTCTGAGGCGACCGGGAGCTGGTCACGATGTTGCGCACGGCGCCGTGCGCGCGGGCGGCGCGCATGATTGAAGACCCGATCAGGCCGGGGCCGATGATGGCGAGTGTGTCGAACAGCGGCTTGGTCATTGCGCTCCGTCCATGAAGTCTGTCAGCGCTTTGAGCACCGCTTCGTTCTCCTCCTCGGTACCGATCGTCAGGCGCAAGGCGTCCGGGAAGCCATATTCCTCCACCCGGCGCAGGATGATGCGCCGCTCATGCAGGAATTTGTCGGCCTCGCGCGCCGACTTACCCGCCGGGAAATGCACCAGCAGGAAGTTCGCGGCACTCGGCGTCGTGCTGAGACCGATGTGCTTGAGCGCCTCGGCCATGCGGGTGCGCCAAACCGTGTTGTGCTCGACCGCCTGCTCCATATGCGGCTGATCGGCAAGCGCGGCGATGCCGGCGGCAATCGACGGGCCGGTGACGTTGAATGGGCCGCGGATGCGGTTCAGCACATCGGCCACGGCGGAAGGGCAATAGGCCCAGCCGAGACGGAGCGCCGCGAGCCCGTAAATCTTGGAGAAGGTGCGCGTCATCACCGTGTTCTGGGTGGTCGCCACCATCTCGATACCGGCCTCGTAGTCGTTGGCCCGGACATATTCGGCATAGGCCGCGTCGAGGACGAGGATGACATGCTCGGGCAGCCCGGCATGCAGCCGCTTCACCTCATCGAACGGCAAATAAGTGCCGGTCGGGTTATTGGGATTGGCGAGGAACACCAGGCGCGTGGCATCGGTCACCCGCGCCAGGATGGCATCCACGTCCGCCGAGAGGTCGCGCTCGGGCGCCGGCACCGGCGTGGCGCCGCGCGCGAGAATCGCGATCTTATAGACGAGAAAGCCGTGCTCGGAGTAGATCGCCTCGTCGCCGGGCCCGAGATAGGCCTGCGCCAGCAAATTCAGGAGTTCGTCGGAACCGGAGCCGGCCACGATGCGGGCGGCGTCGAGCCCGTAGAGCTTGGCCAGCGCTTCGCGCAAGGGCTTAGCCGAGCCGTCCGGGTAGCGGGACAGATGGGCCGCCTGCGCCAGATAGGCCTCGACGGCCTTGGGCGAGGGGCCCAGCGGCGTCTCGTTGGAGGACAGCTTGATGACCTGCGCCGCGCCAGGGAGCGCGCTCGTGCCCGGGACATAGGGCGCGATGTCGAGAATGCCTGGACGCGGGTTTGGCCCCCGTGAGGCGGTCATCTCATCTCTCCTGGACGGCAAGCTTGCGAAGGGCCTCTCATAGGGCCATTTCCAAGGCCAAGCCAAAGAAAATATTGACTTTCAAGGTTGAGGTCATAGCTAAACCGGCATTGTATAATCTTCAGGCATAATGGTCCAAAGCGCTCCGGAATCGGCCTTAGCGCGCGTTGAGCAGGCAAGTGATGAACGAGACTCCCGGAGCGGAAAGTTTCGCCGATCCCGCGAAACGGCTGGCGCAAAGCGCCAATCCGCAGAGCGATGTCGTGCATTTTCCCGCCGCCGAGCCTTTGCCGCTCGACAGCGGCTCCGCGCTTGCGCCCTTCTCCATCGCCTATCAGACCTACGGGACCCTTAACGCCGACAAGTCGAATCTGGTGCTGGTCTGCCATGCGCTGACCGGCGACCAGCATGTGGCCAACCTCCATCCCCTGACCGGCAAGTCCGGCTGGTGGGAGACCATGGTCGGCCCGGGCAAGCCGATCGATACCGACCGCTATTTCGTGCTGTGCTCCAACGTCATCGGCGGCTGCATGGGCTCTACGGGCCCGAGTTCGACCAATCCGGCCACGGGCAAGCCTTACGGTCCCGATTTCCCGGTCATCACCGTGCGCGACATGGTGCGGGCACAAGCGCGTCTGCTCGACCATCTCGGCGTCGAGCAAGCCCTATGCGTGCTCGGTGGCTCCATGGGCGGCATGCAGGTGCTGGAATGGGCCGCGACCTATAAGGATCGTGTGTTTTCCGCGGTGCCGATCGCGTGCGCCGCGCGGCACTCGTCGCAGAATATCGCCTTCCACGAGGTTGGCCGCCAAGCCGTCATGGCCGACCCGGACTGGTGCCAGGGCCGCTATCTGGAAGAGGGCAAGAGCCCGCGCAAAGGCTTGGCCGTGGCGCGCATGGCCGCGCACATCACCTATCTGTCCGACGAGACGCTGCACGACAAGTTCGGCCGCAATCTTCAGGACCGGGAGAAGGTCACGTTCGGCTTTGACGCCGACTTCCAGGTGGAGAGCTATCTGCGCCACCAGGGCATGACGTTCGTCGACCGGTTCGACGCCAACGCTTATCTCTACATCACGCGCGCCATGGACTATTTCGACATCGCCGCCGATCATGGCGGGGTGCTCGCCAATGCGTTTGTCGGCACCAAGACGCGCTTCTGCCTGGTGTCATTCACGTCCGACTGGCTGTTTCCTACCGAGGAAAGCCGCGAAGTGGTGCATGCGCTGAACGCGGTGGCCGCCAATGTCAGCTTCGTCGAGATCGAGTCCAACAAGGGGCACGACGCGTTTCTGCTGCACGAGCCGGAGCTGTTCGACGCGGTGCGCGGATTCTTGAGCGCGGCGGCGCGGCATCGCGGCGTCACGTTCCCGGACGGCACGAAGGCTTGAGCATGAACGCCCCGGTCAAAGCTCATAGCGTCCGCCCGACGGATACCGCCCGCGTCGATCTTCTGATCATCGCCGAGATGGTGACGCCGGGCTCGCGCGTGCTCGATATCGGCTGCGGCGACGGTACGCTGCTGCGCATTCTCGCCGACAGGCATGGCGTCGACGGGCGCGGCATCGAGCTGAGCCAAGCGGGGGTGAATTCCTGCGTGGCGCAAGGGCTTGCCGTGATCCAGGGCGATGCGGACGATGATCTCGCCTATTATCCCGATCTCGCCTTCGACTACGCGATCCTGTCGCAGACCATCCAGGCGACCTATTCGCCGCGTTTGGTGCTGGAGCAGCTGTTGCGCATCGGCAAGCGGGTGGTGGTGTCCTTCCCCAATTTCGGCCATTGGCGCGTGCGCACGCAGATGATGTTCGGCGGTCACATGCCGCGCACCGACAATCTGCCGGAGCGCTGGTACGACACGCCCAATATCCATCTCTGCACGATCAAGGATTTCCTCAATCTGTGCGACGATGTCGGCGCCAAGGTGGAACGCGCGATCGCGCTCAACGCCTATGGTACCAAGCTCGTCGCCATGCCGTTATTCGCGCAGAATCTATTCGGCGAGCAGGCGGTGTTTCTGCTGTCGCGCTAGACGCGGTGCCACGGCGCCGGCGGGCACCGGCACGATGCGGCGAGGGACTTTCCGCTCGGTTTCGCGCACCGGCATGGCCGCATAGACCTGCTTGGTCGCCTCCACCAGGATCACGCCGGAGAAGGCGGGCCACAGTACGAGCCCGAGCCGTTCCCAGAAGGCCGGCCAGCGCAACAGGATGCGCCAGTTGAATGGCGGCGTGTAGAGCGTGTATTGCCAGCCTTCCGGCGAGAACATCGCGTCTTTCAGAAGCTTGGTGAGCTGCGAGCGGCTGAACGGGCTGCCATAGCCGAAGGGCGTGGTGTCGACCCGGGCCCACAGGCCGCGCCGGTTTGGCACGACGATGAGCAGCCGCCCTTGAGGGCTGAGCACCCGCCAGATCTCGCGCAGCAGGACGCGCGAGTGCTCGGACCATTCCAGCATATGCACCAGCAGGATGCGGTCGGCGGCCTCGTCGTCCAGGGGCAGCTCGGTCTCGTCCACCAGCGCGCTCATAGACTGGCCGCCACCCTCGGGCCAGCGCAGGGCGCCGAGCCCCGCCGGCATCAGCGCGCCGAGGCTGCGGGCCTCGCCCCTGAATTCGCCGAGATAGGGGGTGGTGAAGCCCAGGCCGAAGACGTTTAAGCCTTTCACGTCGCCCCAGCGTGCGCGGATGGTCGGTCTCAGCAGCCGCCGCACCATCAGCCCGAGCCGGCGGGCGTAGAAATCCTTGAGGTCGAATGCGTCGAGATGCATGGCTGAAGTGTCGCGCGCCTTGCGTTTAGAGTTCGTTCTCAAGCCCCACTTAAGGCTGCCAGGGGTGCGGTTTCAATCGCCGGGATTTGGGTGCTACGGTCCGGCCTCCGAAGCTGCAGAAGAGAGCATGATGGCGAAGCTTGAGATTTATCAATTTCCAACACGCAGCGACAATTACGGCGTGCTGATCCACGATCCCGCGAGCGGCACCACGGCGGCCATCGACGCGCCGGAAGCCGAGCCGATCCTGGCGGCGCTTCAGGACAAGGGCTGGTCGCTAACCGACATCCTCATCACCCATCATCATGCCGATCACACGGCGGGCATCGCCGCTTTGAAGAAGACCGGCTGCACTGTCACCGGGCCGGCGCGCGAGGCGGGGTCGATCCCCGGTCTCGACGTCGAGGTGAAAGAGGGCGATGCGGTGGCGGTCGGCGGCGCGAAGGCCAAAGTGATCGAGACGCCGGGCCATACGCGCGGCCATGTCAGCTATTACTTCCCCGACGACGCTGCGGTGTTCGTCGGCGACACGCTGTTCTCGGTCGGTTGCGGCAAGCTGCTGGAAGGCGACGCGCCCACCATGTGGGCGTCTCTGTCGAAGCTCGCCGCGCTGCCGCCGGAGACGGATGTTTATTGCGGGCACGAATATACCGGCGCCAATTGCCGCTTCGCGCTGACCATTGAGCCCGAGAACGAAGCGCTGCAGGCGCGCGCGGCTGAGGTGGCGGCGAATGACGCGAAGGGCTTGGCCTCGTTGCCGACGACGATCGGCCAGGAACTCGCCACCAATCCCTTCCTGCGCGCTTCGAGCCCCGCCATTCAGCAGCGGCTCGGCATGGAGGGGCGGCCTCTAGACGAAGTGTTCGGCGAGGTCCGCCGCCGCAAGGATCGGTTCTAGGCGTGCTTGTCTCAGCGGACTCGTCATTGCCGGGCCGGCAATCCATTCCACTGACCTCGCCATTTGCTGAGCCGCAACGACATGGATGCCCGGATCAAGTCCGGGCATGACGAAGAGGGACTGAGGCTATGACGAATGAACCACTAACAGCCGACGAGGTCATCGCCCAGCTGGAGCTCCAGCCGCATCCGGAAGGCGGCTGGTTCCGCGAGACCTTCAGGGACGAAACGGGACCTGACGGCCGCGCGCATTCCACGGCGATCCTGTTCCTGCTGAAGTCGGCGGAGGCGTCGCACTGGCATCGCGTCGACGCGGTGGAGATGTGGCACTGGTATGGCGGGGCGCCGCTGATGCTCGAGGTTGCCGACGCCGCCGGCACCCGCCACGAACACAAGCTCGGGCCTGACCTGCTGGCCGGCGAGCACCCGCAAGGTGTGGTGCCGGCGGGCGCTTGGCAGAGCGCGCGGAGCCTCGGTGCGTGGACGTTGATCGGCTGCACCGTGGCGCCGGGCTTCGACTTCGCCGGCTTCGAGCTCGCCCCCGAGGGCTGGGAGCCATAAGGCTCGGCAGCCTTGGGGGCGAAACCCGTTAGTCCATCAGCTGGCCGCCGTTGATGGTCAGCGTCGAGCCGGTGATCCAGGCGGATTCGTCGGCGGCGAGGAAGAGTACGCAGCGGGCGACTTCATCCGCTTCGCCGAGACGTCCCACCGGGATCTGACCGACGATGTGCTCCATCACTTTCTCGGAGACGCCCGACAGCAGCTCGGTCGCCACATAGCCTGGCGCGATCGCGTTGGCGGTGATGCCCTTGCGCGCGCCTTCCAGCGCCACGGCCCGGGTAAAGCCGATCATGCCGGCCTTGGCGGCGCAGTAATTGCTCAAGCCCAGCATGCCTTGCTGACCGTTGATCGAGGAGATGTTGACGATGCGGCCGAAGCCACGCTCGCGCATGCCGTTGATCACCTGGCGCGCCATGTTGAACACGGAATCGAGATCGGTGCGCATGACCTGCTCCCACTGCTCGTGGGACATCTTCTGCAGCATGGCGTCGCGCGAGATGCCGGCGTTGTTGACCAAGACCTCGACGGGGCCGACCTCGTTCTCGACGGCGATTACGCCCTGCTCGCAGGCCGCGTAGTCGCCGACGTCCCATTTGAACACCGGGATGCCGGTCTCTTTCTTGAAGGCGTTGGCGGCGTCGTCATTGCCGGCATAGGTGGCGGCGACTTTGTATCCGGCCTTCTTCAGCCCCTTAGACACGGCTTCGCCGATGCCGCGCGTCCCTCCCGTGACCAGAGCCACACGTCCCATTGCTTCCTCCCTTGGCGCACGTTAGCGCCGGCTTCTTCGTGATAAAACCTGCGTGTGGGGCGGCAAACGGCCACCCCACACAAAACCCTACGCCCGGTTGAGGCCGAGACCTAGTCGCGCTCGACGCACATGGCGATGCCCATGCCGCCGCCGATGCACAGCGTGGTGAGGCCCTTCTTGGCGTCCGCCTTCTGCATTTCGTGCAGCAGCGTGACCAGGACGCGCGCGCCGGAGGCACCTATGGGGTGACCGATAGCGATGGCGCCGCCATTGACGTTCACCTTGCCGGTATCCCAGCCGAGATCCTTGTTCACGGCGCAGGCTTGCGCGGCGAAGGCCTCGTTGGCCTCGATTAGGTCGAGATCCTGGGGCTTCCAGCCGGCATTCTCCAGCGCCTTACGGGACGCGGGGATCGGGCCGGAGCCCATGACGGACGGGTCGACGCCGGCTTGCGCCCAAGAGGCGATGCGGGCGAGCGGCTTGAGGCCACGCTTCTTGGCTTCCGCGGCGGTCATCAGCACGACGACGGCGGCGCCGTCATTGATGCCCGAGGCGTTGCCGGCGGTGACGGAGCCGTCCTTGTCGAAGGCGGGCCGCAGTTTGGCGAGGCTTTCGAGGGTCGCGCCGTCGCGGATATATTCGTCCTCGCTCACCACGATGTCCCCTTTGCGGGTCTTGATGGTGACGGGAACGATCTCGTCGGTGAATTTGCCGGCCTTCTTGGCGGCCTCGGCCTTGTTCTGGGAGGCGACGGCGAAGGCGTCCTGCTCATCGCGGGTGATCTGCCACTTGTTGGCGACATTCTCCGCGGTGTTGCCCATGTGATAGCCGTTGAAGGCGTCCCATAGGCCATCCTTGATCATGGTGTCGATGAGTTCGGCATTGCCCATCTTCACGCCGTTGCGGAGATGGGTGGCATGGACCGACTGGCTCATGCTTTCCTGGCCGCCGGCGATGACGATGTCGGCACTGCCGAGCGCGATCTGCTGGGCTCCGTTGACCACGGCGCGCAGGCCCGAGCCGCACACTTGGTTCAAGCCCCAAGCCGGGGTCTCGATGGGCAGGCCGGCGCCAATCGATGCCTGGCGCGCCGGGTTCTGGCCCTGCGCCGCCGTGAGAACCTGTCCGAGGATCACCTCGCTCACATCTTCGGGCTTCAGTTTCGCCCGCTCCATCGCCGCCTTGATCACGATCTGGCCCAGCTCGTGCGCCGGCAGGCTGGCCAGCGAACCGTTGAACGATCCGACGGGCGTGCGCGCGGCGGCGACAATGACAATCTCTTCCGCTTTCATACGAATTCTCCATACCCTTAGGGACCCCAGGTCATACCCTAGTGATTCCCGTAGGGAAAGCCTCCAATGGCCTAGGCCGTTAAGGCTCCGGCGAAGCCTCTGGTGCCTCGCACAAGGAACGTGCTAGTCATCTTCGCAGGTGCGGCATAGAGTAGCCTTAGGCGCTGGCGCCAGAGCGTAGGAGTGACGACAATTGGCTAGGGACGTGGACCAAGAGGGCCGGCCGGTCATTATCAAGAAATACGCCAACCGGCGGCTTTATAATACCGATACAAGCACGTATGTGACTCTCGAGGACCTCGCCGAAATGGTGCGCGGGGAGCGCGACTTCGTCGTCTACGACGCGAAGACCGGCGAAGACCTCACCCATGCTGTCCTCACGCAGATCATCGTCGACCAGGAAAGCAGAGGGACCAACCTTCTGCCTATCGGTTTCTTGCGCCAGCTGATCCGCTTCTACGGTGACAGCATGCAGAAGCTTGTGCCGAGTTATCTTGAGTTCAGTCTCGACTCGCTGACCCGCCAGCAGGAGCAGTATCGCCGCCGCTTTGCCAATGCTTTCGGCACCACGGCCTTTGATGCGATGCAAGAACAAGTGCGGAAGAATTTCGAGACGTTCGAGCGGGCGTTCGGCGTGTTCACGCCGTTCTCAGGCTCCGATGGCTCCGATGGCGCCAATGCGCACGGACTTCCGGCGCCACAAGGCGCTGAAGGTGTCGAAGGGGCGGACGTCAGCGCTGCGCTCGCGGCCAAGACAGGCACCAAGACGAGCACCAAGCCCAGCGGCGACGATATCGACACGCTCAAGGCCGAGCTTCTGGCCATGCAGCAGCGGCTCGAGAAGCTCTCCCGCGACTAGATTGATTTTCAACTTCGGTTGTTACTGCCGGGCTTGACCGGGCAATCGATTCCACTGGCCCTTCCGCGCGTCAGGCGTAACGGCATGGATGCCCGGATCAAGTCCGGGCATGACGACGTCAGTCTGCTGGGAACGCCTAAGCGGCTTGGGCCGTGCGCCGGCGCATATGGGCGGCCGTCAGATCCGCCTCGACCAGCGCCCGGTCATGAGCGTTATCGGCCAGGAGGTGGACATGCACCTCGTTGGCGCCGCACTTGGCGGCCTCATGGCGGAGATGGGCGAGGTTGAGCGAAACGGCGTCGTCCTTGGTGTCGCCGAAGGCGATGCCCTCACGGGTGCCGTCCTCGTAGCGGCGAACCAGGATGTAATTGGCCTGGGGCAGAGCCGGGCAGCCCACCAGCGTATAGACGCTGTGGAGATAACGGCGGCCCGAGGCGCCTCGCCAATAATGGAAGGCTTGCGCGAAGGCGGCTTCGGCGCAGACCAGCGCAGGCTCATCGGCCGGCCCCCAAGGGGCAGGCGTCTCAGCGGATATAGCTTGGCTCGTCCACATCGGAATCCGTCCCGTTAACTAAGTAACCTACCTGAAATGGGTTGACCGATGACAAATTCAAGACCGTCAGCGATCACGAATCTTTCTGGAACAAAGGATGAACTTGACGTGCTGGAGCGTCAAGCTTTTAAGTGTTACCAAGGCGTTAACGGGTGGGGTCGGCGGCCTTCGCCTCGGCCAACAACCGGCTCGATGCGGTCTCGATGTCGTCTTCGAGCCGGTTCATGAATTCAGCCTTGGGCAGCCCTGCGGGCAGCGGATCGAGGATCTCAACCACCACTTTCCCCGGCTTTCTGAGCCAACTGCGCCGCGGCCAGAAAACGCCGGAGTTGAGCGCGATCGGCACGCACGGCACGCGCAGCGCCGAATAAATCAGAACGATGCCGGTCTTATAATCTGGCGGCGCACCCGGCGCGCGGCGGGTTCCTTCGGGGAACATTATGATTTCGCGCCCGGCCTCGATTCGTTCTTTGGCCACGCGCAGCATGCGGCGGAGCGCCGTGGGGCCCTTGTCGCGGTCCACGGGGATCATTTGGAACTTGTACGAGAACCATCCGTGGAATGGGATCCAGAACAGCTCGCGCTTCATCAGCATGGCCGGATCGCGGAACAGCGGTATCAGGGCGAAGGTCTCCCACGCCGATTGGTGCTTGGCGGCGACGAGACAGGGCCCCTTGGGCAGCTTGTCGAGCCCGCGCACCTCGAAGTCCAAACCGACAATATGTTTCAGCAGCCAGAGTTCGAGCCGGGCATGGACCTTGAGCGCGGCCATGGCCCAGCTGCGCGGGGTGAACAGCAGCGGACTGCCGAGCACCACGAACAGCGCGGTGGTCACATAGAACAGGAGACTGAAGAGGAGGGAGCGGAGCATAGCGAGGTGGGCCGGGCTTAAGGCTCGGGCCGGTCCTCGGGCGGCACCGAACCGCCCCGCACGGTCATGCGCACCAGATTGGTGGCGCCGAGCCGCGCCAACGCCGGGATGTATTTCAGATATTCGGAGAGCAGCAGCTTGGTGGTGCCGGGGAAGGTCCACCAGCGCTCCACATGCACATTGTTGTCGACCACGGCGTAGGGGATCAGCGTGACGCCCGGCATGGCGCGGGCCAGCTCCGCCAGCGCGCGCGGCATATGATAGTTGGAGGTGACGATGATGACCGAACCGTATTCATGGAGCGCCACCCATTGGGCGGTCTCGGTGGCGTTGTCGATGGTGTTGCGCGCTTCCTTGTCGATGTCGACGCAGCAGGCGAAATACTGATCGCCTTGGCTGGCCAGCGTCTTCAGCTGCTCTCTGGTGGTGTCGCGGTTGACTCCGGTGATCAGCACGCGCTTGGCCTTGCCTTTGGCGAGCAGTTTCATGGCGTCGTCGATCCGCGCGACGCCGCCGGTCAGCACGGCGATGCCATCGGCGGCATAGGCCGGCTCGCGCCGCTCGCGGTCCACGCTGTTGGCGAACACGATGAAGCCGATGATGAGCATGACGAGACCCAGGATCGTCGCGTCGAACAGCAGCCGGACGCTGCCCATGACGCCGCCGAAGCGCCGGAAATGCCGCCGCCGGGCGCTCTCTTGAACCTCATCCTGGACCTCTTGAACGTCCTCGGTCACCACGCACTCCCAACCCGCATCGGCGTGGCGCAGGATAGGCAAAATCCCTCGCCCATGAAATCCGCTTTGCCGGGGGCCATCGCCGCACTCATGCGTAGGATTTGAGGACGCGGAATACGCCGAGCCGCGAGGTGATCATGCATAGGCCGGCGACGACGACGACGACGACCGCGCAGAGCAGGTAGCCGCCGATGTCGAGCTCGCCGGAGCCCAGCAGGCGGCGCGTCTCCGCCTCGGTGACGACCCCGCCGCCCAGCAGATACATGGCGAAAGGCAGGAGCAGGAAGGCGACCGCCGCGGCGATGGCGCCCATGAGGCCGGCGCGCACACCGAGCCCAAGGAAATGGCGTTCGAACTCGCCGCTGATGAAGCGCTCATTGGCGCCGACGAAATGCAGCACCTCGATGATCTCGCGGTTGGAGGCCATGGCGCTGCGCGTGGCCGAGATGATGGCGGCGATGGTCGCGGCGGCGACCAGGCCCAGCACGGCGATGCCGCCAAGCGCGGCCGAGCGGGTGATGGAGCGGATCTCCGCCTGCCAGCGGCGGTGATCGTCGAGGGTGACGCCTTCGAAATTCTGCGTCAGCGCCGTCTTGATGAGCTCGATGTCCGGCGGGCTGGAGCGGTCGATCTCCACCGCGATGAGGCGGGGGATGGGCAGTGCCGACAGCGCCGCAGTGGACCCGAGCCACGGCTCCAAGAGCTTCGCACTATCGTCGGCGGTGAGCGGCTTGACCCGGGTGATGCCGCGCTGCTTGGCGAGGAACAACGACACCAGCGTCATCTTCTTCTCGATGTCGGGGGCGTTGATGGGGTCGAGCTCGACGGTGATCTCGCTGGCGATGTCGTCGACCCAGGCCTGCGCCGACTGATTGATCATGTAGACGCCGCCGGCGGTGAGACAGGCGAGAAACGTCATGATGGCGATCACGACGGTGAGCGCGTTGCCGGCGATGGACGCGGACGGCACGATCTGGGAGGGGGCGGCTTGGAAGCGTTTGGGCAAAAGCGCGGTGAGCCGCGCCGGCAGGATGGCCGCCAGCAGGGTGGTCCAGGGATAGTCCCTGATGTCGGTAACGGCGCTCACGGGGTTGAGACCTGCAGCTGGCCATCGAGGAGCATGAGGCGCGGCGCCTCGAGCTGGTCCATGAGGGCATAGTCATGGGTGGCAATGATGACCGAGGTGCCGAGCCGGTTGAGCTCGACGAATAGCCGGAGCAGGCGGTTGCCGATGGCCGGATCGACATTGCCGGTGGGCTCGTCGGCCAGCAGCAGCTCGGGGCGGCCGATCACGGCCCGGGCGATGGCCGCGCGCTGCTTTTCACCGCCGGACAGGATCTCCGGGTAGGCGTTGATGCGATCGCCGAGCCCGACCCAGCGCAGCAAATCTGTCACATCCTCGGCATAATCGGACTCCCGGCGGCCCATAACCCGCAACGGAAGGGCCACATTCTCCCAAGTTGTGAGATGGTCGAGCAGGCGGAAATCCTGAAAAACGATGCCGATTCGCCGGCGCAGCGCCGCCCGGCCGTTGCGCGGGAGGTCGGCGACATTCTCGCCAAACACGAAGATCAGGCCCCGCGTCGGCCTGAGAGACATAAAAAGCAGGCGCAAAAGCGAGGTCTTTCCGGCTCCCGACGGTCCGGTCAGAAAGTGAAAGGACCCCGGAAGGACGTGAAAGGTGACGTCACGCAAGATTTCGGGGCCTGAGCCGTAGCGGAGCCCGACATTGTCAAAGCGGATCACCCGTCTTCCTTAGGTCTCTTAACATTGCCCACCACGGGCTCTTTATGCTGAACTCCCCGTCCGGTATCAATGGAATTGGGCAACGACATGGGGCGTTCGTAAAGTCCTCGCGTAACGGACGAATTTCGGCTTTTCAAATGGCAACACAGATCATCTGCCCGGCGTGCGGGACCCGCTATGAAATCAAGGCGGCGTTTCCACCCGAAGGACGCAAGGTTCGCTGCGCGAAGTGCAGCCATGTCTGGATGGCAAAGCCGGCTGGCGCGGAGGCTGTAGCCGCCGCACCTCAGGCCGCACCCACCCCCCAGGCCCGACCGCAGGCCGCGCCGGCACAGGCCCCGCGGCCACCCGCGCCGCCGCCGTCAATGGCGCCGGCTCCGCCGGCAGCCCCGGTGCCGCAGCAAGCGCCGGTGCCGCCGCCAATGCAGGCCGCCCCGCCACCGCCCCGCGCGCCCGAACCGCCGCCGCCACCGCCACCAATGCAGGCTGCCCCGCCGCCACCGCCACCATCGGATGCGGCGTTGACCGGCATGGCGCCAGCCCGGCGGGCCGACGCCGAATATGAAAGCGAGGACGCGCTGACGGCGCAAGTGGCGCGGATGCCCGCCGAGGCCGCCCCGCCGCCGCCAGAGCCCGCCCCCACGGTCGCCAAGCAAGGCGGCCTGTTCGCCAAGATCATGGGCAAGCGGGCCACGCCACCGGCCGAGCCGCCGCACGACATGGCGCCGCCGCCACCGCCTAAGATGGCGCCGCCGCCGCCCGATGCGGCCTTCGGTGAGGCTGCGCCGCACGGCGAGTCCACTTTTACCGATGCTTCGTTCGATGCCGGTTACGGCGAAGATGAAAGCCAGGACCCGGCGCTTGCCGACCCTGAGCTGGTCGCCGCGGCGTTCGGTGAAGCGTCGCCCAAGGGCAAATCGAAACCGCGCAAGGCGATGCCGGTCGTCGCTATCGGCTGGAGCATCCTGGCGCTGCTCGTCGCCATCGTCGTCGGCCTGTTCGCATTTGCGCCGGGCACCACCGTGTCGATGCTGCCGGGCGCGGCCAAGGTCTACTCGCTGCTCGGCATGCCGGTGGGCTCGGAGGGTCTCGCCTTCGAGGGCGTCCGCTACGGCTGGACCAACGACGGCAGCCAGACGGTGCTCGAGGTGCAAGGCAATGTGAAGAACATGAGCGGCGCCACCATGACGGTGCCGACCGTGGTCATCGCGCTGCGCGACGAGAAGGGCGAAGAAATCTCCGAATGGACCACGGAGGTCGGCACGGCGGAGCTGAGTGCCGGCGAGGAAGCGCCGTTCTTGCGGCAGATCCCGTCGCCGCCCAGTAATGTGCGCAGCCTCAAGGTCCGCTTCGCCAAAGCGGAATAGCCAACGAAGGGCGGACGAAGCATGGCCGGAAGCGCTGTGGCGGAGGCCATCACGCCGCTTTTCAGCGCCGAGACCATTGCGCGACGGGTCGAGGCTTTGGCGCACGACATCGCCAAGGGCGCGTCCAGCGATCTCCTCATCGTGGCGGTACTGAAAGGCAGCTTCATCTTCGCCGCCGATCTGATCCGGGCCCTGCATGAGCAGGGCTTGCGTCCGGAGATCGATTTCATGTTCTTGGCGAGCTACGGCACCGGCACCACGGGCGGCGAGGTCAAGATCTTGTGCGACGTGGAGGCTGAGCTTGCGGGCCGCGACGTGGTGATCGTCGACGACATTCTCGATTCAGGCCGCACACTTCACTTCGCCAAAGAGCTTCTGGCGCAGCGCGGCGCGCGCTCGGTCAAGAGCTGCATCCTGCTCGATAAAGATGTGACGCGGGAGGTGACGGTCACGGCGGATTTCACCGGCTTCACATGCCCGCCGCGCTTCGTTGTCGGCTACGGCATGGATCTCGGCAACCGCTACCGCGAGCTGCCCTTCATCGGCGTCGTCGAGGGCTGACGCCTAGCGGTCCAGCACCAGGCGGATCTCCACCAGGTTCGAGCGCACGCGCAGCACATAGAAGCCGAGCGTCGCCAGATGGGACGGCATCAGCCAGCCGGACTCCGCGCCGTTGGAAATGACGAAAGGCCGGATGTTGAGCGAAGCGCGCAACTGCTCTTCCAACTCGTCCCACAGCGTGGTGAGCCGGCGCTCCTCGATGACGTCTTGGAAGTCAGCGCGGGCGGCTGTGAGGATGCCGTAATAGCCGTAGAGCTGGCCGTAGGCGAACCAGAAGCGGTCGTCGGCGCGGGTATCGAGCCAGCCCGAGTTATAATTCTCCGAACGCTCGCGCAGGATTGCCGAGGTGGCGCCGATGTCGTTGGCGATGCGGTCGACGAATTGCAGCAGATTGTCGGCGCGCGCGTCGAACACGGCCTCGCATTTCTCCAGCCGCGTGTTGAACTTGTTCAAGTCCTTGATCGCCGAACGGTAGAAGCTCGGCGTCGGCGTCTTGGGGCCGAACGGGCTGAGGCCGAAATACCAAGTGGACTCGTCGAACTGCAGGGCGCCGCGAGCATTCTGCAAATCTTTGTCGATCTGCGAGGTGCCGCGCACGCGCCCCAGCGTGTCCACGAGCTCGATGGTCGTGCGGCGGACGGCCTGGTTCACGCCGCGCTGAAACGAGGCCTTGTTGTCGAAGAACGGCGTCTTGTCCCAATCGAGCCCGAATAGACCGAGCTTGTAGAGGATCATCGAGGACAGCCAGGGATTCTGATTGACGTTGAAGTCGACCAGGTCGCTCGTGGCCTGGACGATCAGGGAGCGGCGGCAGGTCTCGGCGACGGCGTCCGTCTTCTTGGCGTCCTCGTCGGTGGTGATGATGCCGGCGGCCTTGTCCTTCTGTGTGCTTGGCGTGGCGGCGTCGGCCTGGCGCTCATAAGCGCGGGCATAGTCCGGATCGAAATCCGTCCAGCGTTGCGTTGCCCAGAAGAAGTAGCCGTAGAGGAAGACGATGCCGAGCACGAACAGCCCAAACAGAATTTTCAAGACGACGCCGCGCTGCGTAAACCAGCGGCCGAGCCAGACGAAGGGCCGCAGTACAAAGGCCACGGCGAGGCCGAGCCCGCGGCCGATGGCCTGAAAAACCCGGGTGAAGAAACGCACGATCGCATCAAGCATGGAAAATCACTCTCCGGCGGCACCGAATTTGTCACCCTTATATAGGTGGTCATGTCCGGCCTTGTGCCGGGCATCGACGATTTTTCTTACATGGATCAGAAGGAGCGAATGAGGCGCTCGAGATAATCGAGCTCGAAGGTCGGCCGGGACGGATCGCCGATCCGGCGGCGCAGCTCGTCGAGCACCTCGCGGGCCCGCTGGATATCGATCTCGTCGGGAACCTGGACCGACAGGCCGAAGTCGGGCCGGTTGGAGCGGTCGGGACGGCCGAGCGGGTCCTTGCCGTTATTGCCGGGGCCCTTGCCCGCCTGCATCTCGCCGTTCTCCATCATTTGTTGGGCCATGGTCTGGGCGCCCTCGCGCATGCGGTCGAGCGCCAGGCTCTGGCTTTGGGTGGCGCGTTCGAGATCGCGCTCGCCGATCGCCTCTTCGGCATCCTGCATGGCGTCCTTGGCGCCCTCGAACTGGTTCGGCGCTTCGCCGCCTTGCCCCTGCATGCGCTCGATCAACTGCTGGAGCTTTTCGCGCAACGCTTCCTGGCGGCGTTTAAGCTCGCCGAGGGGACCTTGCGGCTGGCCCTGCTGCTGGCCGAGCTGGGTCTTTCCCTCGCCGGGCGCATCGCCCTGCCGGCCGCTCTGTCCTTGCGCCTTGGGGCCGCCTTGGCCGCTTTGCGGCATCTGGTCGAGGAACGGCGCCATGCCCATGCCCTGACCGAAATCCATGGACTGGTTCGGCGGGCTGACGTCGAACTGATCGCCGCCGCCACCTTCGCCCTGCTGCTGACGCTTCTCGGCGAAGGTGTCGTCGAGCAGCTTCTGCTGGTCGGACGCCATGTCGTCGAGCTCTTCCATCGTTTTCTGGGCGCGCTGCTGCTTGGCGTTCTCAGGTGACGTGCCGGTCTGGAGCCGCTCGAGCAGATCGTTGAGCTCGGACAGCATGCGCTCGGCCATCTCCTTGGAGCCGGCCTCGGCCAGGTCCTCGATGCCCTTCAACATCTTGTCGAGATCCTGCTGGGATACGAGATCCTCGCCGGTCTGGGCTTGTTCCGCCGGCGTGGCGCCTTTGTCCTGCTGTTGGGCCAGCGCTTGGAGGTAGCGCTGAAGCGCGGCGCGCAGCTCCTCGACGCGGGCCTTAATCTCCTCGGCCGGCGCGTTGTCCTGGAGCGCCTTCATCAGCGCGTCCTGGGCGTTCTTCAGCTCACGTTCCGCCTCGGGCAGGTCGCCTTCCTCGATGCGCAGCGCCGTGTCCCAAAGCTGATCGACGACGCTGGCGACGGCCTCGCGCGAGTCGTCGTTCAACAGGCGCCAATAGGCGTTGCGCAAGGAGAGATAGACCACTTGGTCGTCATTGACCTTCTCGCCGCCAATGGTGAGCGCGTCCAGCGCGCGGGCGACGGTGGATAAAGCGTTCGGCTGGCGTACGAGCATCTTGCGCTGCTCGATCACCGCCTTGGCGAGCGGCTTGGTGAAGGGCCGCTCGGGCAGCACGAATTCGTATGGCTGGCTCTTGCCCTCCTGGTCAGCCTGATCGCGGGCGATGAGGGTCATGCGGACTTTGAGCCCGGCCCAAGGGTGCGCGGTCAAATCTTGCGTCGCCTTGGCTTCGACCTTCTTGGCATTGGTGCGGGGCAGCCGCAGCGGCATGACTGGCGGGCTGAACAGCGTGCCCGTCTCGGCCAGGTCGTCCTCTTCCAGCGCGTCTTCCAGCGGCGAGGCGAACTTTCCGTCCTCGCCCGCGGAGAGTTCAAATCGCGCTTCGGCGCTGGCCACGCCGTAGTCGTCGAGGGCGCCATAGAGCAGACGCAAGCCGCCCCGGGGGGTGGTGGTCGGGTCTTCCATCAGATTGATAGTCGGCGGCGCGTCTTCGATCATGGCGAACTGCCATTGCGCGACGGTCTGGCCGCTGATCCTGACGTCGGCGGTGCGCGGCTCCATGAGACCGACATTGAATTCGATAAGGCCGGCGCTGCCGCCGGTCTTCGGCTCGACGGTCTTGGGCGCGGCGTCGGCGGTCTTGCGGATCGTGAGGCTCACGGTCTCGCCGTCCGGCGCATGGGTGCGGACGATGAGCTGGCTGCGCTCGGGCACCGACAAGGCGCGGAAGGATTCCGCGCCGGCGCCGACCGGTTCGCTGCCGTCGGCCAGCACGATGGGCGCCATGCCGATATAGACCGGCGGCGTGACCCAGGCATCCAATCTCAGCAGCGCCGTCGTGGTGCTGGCGGCCGGCTTGAAGGCGCTCGCCAGCCGTGTGGTGCTGTCGCCGCCGGCGGCGAGCGCGGCGACGATGAGGGCGAGGAAGAGGGCCGCGCGGATGGCGTAGGGATCCTTGCGGTCGGTGCGCGGCGCGGGCCAGGTCGGTTTCAGCCTGGCGACGAGGCGGGCGAGGCGCTTGCGATGCACGGCCCAGAGCAGCGCCGTCTCGGCGGCTGGCGTGGCGCCGAGCTGATCTTCGTAAGAGGTGGCCGGGCGATGCTTGACCTCGGCGTTGCGTTCCAGACGCCGCAAGGCGGCCGCGCGGGTCGGCAGCGCGAGGCGCGCGAGCGGCACGAAGGAGACGAGTAGAGCAAGTCCGAAGGCGCCGAGCAGTAGGCGATGGGCCAGCGGCGGCATCACGCTCCATCCGCCAAGCAGGGTAAACACCAAGAAGGTGCAGACAACGACGAAGGGCCATAGCAGGCCCTCCCAGACGCGCTCGGCGAATAGAGCAAGCCAGCTCAAGCGCACGCGGCGATCAAAGAGCGTTTTTAGCGCGCGGGCCTCGGCGGCGTCCTTGGCGCTTTGTCTGGAGCGGGACAGTCTCGTCATGGTCGCCCGTGTTTAGCACAGGGGGCGCCTGCGCGAAGGTTACATCACGGTAATTTGGGGGCGGAAGCGGGCGAAATGGAGGCCCTGAGTTCGGTCAGCTCTCGCCGGTCAGATCCAGTCGGGCAAGCGTTCGGCCCGGAGCATGTCCTCGTAAGTGGGTCTCGGCCGGGTGACGCAAGTGCGGTCGCCGGACACCAGCACCTCGGGCACCAGCAGCCGGCTGTTATATTGCGAGGCCTGCACCGCGCCATAGGCGCCGGCGGTCATCACGGCGATGAGGTCGCCGGCATTGAGTTCCGGCAAGGGGCGCTGAAGCGCCAGATAATCGCCGGTCTCGCACACGGGTCCGACCACGTCGGTGATACGGGTGGGCGAATCGGGCGTGGGCTCGACCACAGGCAGGATCTGGTGATGAGCCTCATAGAGCGTCGGGCGGATCAGATCGTTCATGGCCGCATCGACAATGGTGAAGGTCTTGGCCGGGCTCGGCTTCACGTAGAGCACGCGCGAGACGAGGATGCCGGCATTGCCGGCGATCATGCGGCCGGGCTCGAACAGCAGCCTCAGCCCCAGACCGCCCACCGCCTCCTTCACCAGCGCCGCGTAGTCGGTCGGCAGCGGCGGCGCCGGCTCGTCGGGTCGATAGGGAATGCCGAGACCGCCGCCGAGATTGGCGAAGTCGATTGCGAGCCCTGCGCCGCGCAGCGTGCCGACCAGCTCGCTCAGCAGCGCGAAGGCGTTTTTGAACGGCGCGAGATCGGTGATCTGACTGCCGATATGCATATGCACCCCGGCGGGCAAAATCCCCGGCAGCGCGGCGGCCTGGCGGTAGAGCGAGGGGGCCTGCGCGAACGGCACGCCGAACTTGTTCTCCGCGCGGCCGGTGGCGATCTTGTGATGGGTCTTGGCGTCGACATCGGGGTTCACGCGCAAGGCGATGCGGGCCTGGCGCCCCTTCGCCTCGGCGACCTCGTTCAGGGCGCGAAGCTCGGCTTCCGATTCTACGTTGAAGGCGAAGATGCCCGCGTCAAGCGCGAAGGCCATCTCGTCCTTGGTCTTGCCGACGCCGGAGAAGGCGATGCGCTCGGGCGGCACTTTCACCGCGAGCGCGCGGCGCAGCTCGCCTTCGGACACCACGTCCATGCCGGCGCCGAGAGCCGCCAAAGTGGCGAGCACGCCGAGATTGGAGTTGGCCTTGATCGAGTAGCAGACCAGCGTGTCCGGGGCCGCGGCGAAGGCGTCGGCAAACACCCGGTAGTGGCGCTCAAGCGTTGCCGTCGAATAGCAATAGAAGGGCGTGCCGACCGTATCCGCCAAAGCGCACAGGTCGACCTCCTCGGCATGTAGCACGCTTGCGTGGGACACGCCGCGCCGGTAGGCAAAATGGTGCATGGGAGGAGAAGGGGGTTATTGGATAAGACGGTCAATCCACAAACGGCGATCCGGGGCTCTCGACATCTTGGTGGACGGGTCTGCTGCGGCCTCCGGACGCGTCGGTTTCGGCCGGTCCAATGACCCGCGCCGTCCGCAGGCGGAAAGCCCGACAGCGATTACCAGCGCCAGCGTGATGAGGATGCGCAGTGCGCTTCCCATGGTCGTGCCCCTGTGATCAGGGCCCTTCCCCGGCCCTTTCACACTCTTTTATCGCGACTGGGCGTCCTTCTCCAAACGCTTTATCCACCGCTTGGCCTCCCGCCGCACATTCGCAGGGGCGGTTCCCCCTTGGCTTTTGCGGCTTTTGGCCGAACTGGCGGGGTCTAGGACGGCATAGACATCGTCCGTGACGCGGCCCTCGACCGCCTGAATCTCCGCCAAGGGCAGCCGTTTCAGCTCTACGCCCTTGGATTCGGCGAGCGCCACGATTCGCCCGGTGATGTGGTGGGCCTCTCGGAAGGGAAGCCCCAAATTCCGCACCAGCCAGTCGGCGAGGTCGGTGGCGGTGGAATATTCATGGCCCGCCGCCCGCTT
Organism: Methyloceanibacter sp.; assembly: GCA_035528655.1. GTDB lineage: Bacteria > Pseudomonadota > Alphaproteobacteria > Rhizobiales > Methyloligellaceae > Methyloceanibacter. The sequence continues at coordinate 50,063 of DATKYG010000065.1, read as the reverse complement.
CATGGCCCGGGCATCCACCTCCAGATCGCCGACCATGCCGGTCATGGCGGCCAGGCCGAGCTTCAGCGCGTCGAGCGCATCGAAGACCGGCTCCTTGTCCTCCTGCATGTCCTTGGCATAGGCGAGCGGCAGGCCCTTCATCACCATCAGCAGCGCCTGGAAGGCGCCGGCGATGCGGCCGGTCTTGGCGCGCACCAGCTCGGCGGCGTCCGGATTGCGCTTTTGCGGCATGATCGACGAGCCGGTCGAGAAGGCATCGGTGAGCTGGGCGAAGCCGAATTGCGGCGAGGTCCACAGCACGATCTCTTCGGCCAGCCGCGACAGATGCATGGCGGCGATAGACGCGGCTGCCAATGTTTCAAGCGCGAAGTCGCGGTCGGACACGGCGTCGAGCGAGTTCGCCGTTGGCCGGGCAAAGCCCAGCGCCTCCGCCGTCATGTCGCGGTCGATGGGGAAGCTCGTGCCGGCGAGCGCCGCGGAGCCGAGTGGGCATTCGTTGAGCCGCTTGGCGGCATCGGCGAAACGGCCCCGGTCGCGGCTCAGCATCTCCACATAGGCCAAACAATGATGGCCAAAGGTGATGGGCTGTGCCGTCTGCAAATGGGTAAAGCCCGGCATCACCGTGGCGGCCTGGTCGAGCGCTTTCAGGGCCAGCGCGTTTTGCAGCGCGGTGAGCTGCGCGTTGAGGGTTTCGATCTCGTCGCGGACATAGAGCCGGAAATCGGTGGCGACCTGGTCGTTGCGCGAGCGCGCGGTATGTAGCTTGCCGGCCACGGGGCCGATCAGCTCGGCGAGCCGGCTCTCGATATTGAGGTGAATGTCCTCGAGCGCTCGCGTGAACGTGAACGTGCCGGCTTCCATCTCCGCCAGTATGGTGTCGAGGCCGCCGGAGATCTGGTCAGCCTCCTCGGGCGTGACGATGCCGGTGGCGCCGAGCATGGCGACATGGGCCTTGGAGGCCGCGATGTCGTGCCGCCACAGGCGCTTGTCGAAGTCGATGGAGGCATTTATCTCCTCCATGATCTCCGCAGGACTTGCGGCAAAGCGGCCGCCCCACATGGTGTTGGTCATGATCGTCCACGCCCGAAGCTGGCAATTGAAAAGAGGATGACGTGAACTCAACGAACAAACGTCAGCACGCCGCGTCGCCGGCCAAGTATGTGATCGCCGCAGTTCTCGCCGCGATTGCCGGGTTCGGCACGGTATATTGGAGTTTTGCCCCCTCTGACAATGCTTTGCGGTCCGCATCCGCGCCCGAGCTGTCAGCGCAGATGCCGCCGGCGGGCGAGCAGGGGGCCGGCGCGAGCCCGCTGCTGGGTCTCAACACCGGCGCCATGGCAGCCTTCGTGGTACGCAAGGCGCCGGTTGCGCTGCCCGATTTCACCTTCCAGACGGCTGACGGCGCCAGCAGATCGCAGGGCGATTTGCTGGGCAGGGTGGTGCTCCTCAACATCTGGGCGACGTGGTGCGTGCCCTGCCGCGAGGAGATGCCCCAGCTCGACGCGCTCCAGGCCGAACTCGGCGGGGCCGATTTCGAGGTGGTGGCGATCAATATCGACAAAGGCGGTCCGGACAAGGCGCGCAAATTTCTGGAGGAGACCAAGGCCACGGATCTGGCGCTCTACACCGATCCGTCGGGCAAAATGTTCGCCAAGCTGAAGGCGGTCGGGATGCCGACGACGCTGCTCCTAGACACGCAAGGCAAAGAGATCGGCCGTCTGGTGGGGCCGGCGGACTGGGCGAGCGCGGACGCCAAGCGGCTGATCGAGGCTGCCATTGCCGCGTCCAAGCCCGCGGGCTAGCGGCTCCGCCCGATCGAGCCCGATCGTGCTATGCTGACGCTTGTCAGTCGCGCGAGGCTTTGCCGAGGGGGGCAGGATGAGCACCGACACGATCGACGATAAGATCGGCACGCTGCTGCATTTCTGGTTCGAGATCCTCACGCCGAAGGACTGGTACCGGCCGCCTGAGCGGGTCGATGACGACATAGACCGCCGGTTTCGCGCTACCTACGAGGCGTTGAAGGACGGCGTGCCCGAGGACTGGCTGGCGACGCCGAGGGGCATTCTCGCCGCGATACTCGTGCTCGATCAGCTTCCGCGCAACATGTTCCGGGGCTCGCCCCAAGCCTTCGCCACGGATGGGGAAGCGCTGGCGCTCGCCAAGCAGGCCATCGCCGAAGGGATGGACGAGAGGCTGCCGCCGGCAAAGCGCGCGTTCATCTATTTGCCGTTCCAGCATGCGGAAGACGCTGCCGATCAGGCGCGCTCGGTGGGCCTGTTCATGGCGCTCGGCAATCCGCTCAATCTCGATTACGCGATCCGGCATCAAGACGTGGTGAAGCGCTTCGGCCGCTTTCCCCATCGGAACAAGATCCTCGGCCGGCGCTCGACGCCCGAGGAGGAAGCATTTCTGGAACAGCCGGGCTCGTCGTTTTGAGCGCGGGTTACTGCACCGGAACCACCGTCTCTTTTTCGAGGCGGTAGGTATAGGTGCAGGTCTCTTCGATGGGCTTGTTGCAGGGAATGCCCGAGGTGGTGACGTGCATGGTGCGCGTCTCGCCGCTCGATGAGAATTTGTAGCTCTTGGCGAAATCCTCGAAGACCAGATCCCAGCCCGCCTCGCCGTCCCAATAATAGAGTTGCAGCGTGCAGCCGGAATCGTTGCAGGCCGGGTTCGGGGCGCCGTCACATTGCAGCTTGGAAAAATCGGCGATCCAGTCGGCGCGGCCGTCGCCGTTCAAATCGTCGCTGCGAAGAATGGCGGCGGTGTCGGCTTTGCCGCCGGAGGTGCGGCAGACTTGCGCCGCCTCGGCGAGGATTTCGGCGATGTCCTCGGGCGGCGCCTCGGCCCTAACCGGCCCGCTATGGCAGGCGAGGCCGGCAACCAACGCGAAGCTGGCGGCAAGAACGGCGGCGAAAGACGAGACGCGCGATGTGTTCAATTGGCGGTGCTGAGGATGGCCGGGCGCGGCGTCTCGGCCAGCCTGACGACCGGCGCGATGTCGAGATCGAACATCTCGGGGTCGACGCTCGACTTACGCACGGCGCGCTTGCGGCGCTTCTGCGGCTTCGGACCGCAAATCACTTCGCGTAAGTGAACCGGGCCGTCGGCCAGTTTGGCTTGCACGGCGAGCCCGTCGAGGCTCGTGCCGAACAGCGATTTCCAGAAATAACGCTCGAAGCCGTTCTCCAGAAGCTGGGCGGCGCGGGCGTTGCGCGTGCGCGTCGACGGCTCGCCGAGGACGACGGCCACGAGCTTGCGGCCATCGCGCGTGGCGCTGACCACGATGTTGAACCCGGAGTCGCAGATGAAGCCGGTCTTCATGCCGTCGGCGCCGGGGAAGCTGATGAGCAGGCCGTTATGGGTGCGCAAGCTCTTCTGGCCGACCTGCACATGAGTCGAGGCGAAGATATCGGCGTGCTCGGGAAACTCGATGATGAGCGCGCGGGCGAGCCGGGCAAGGTCGCGGGCGGATGTGACCTGGCGTTCATCGGGGAGGCCGTTGGGGTTGGCGAAATGGGTGGTGGTCATGCCAAGGCGCTTGGCCGCCTCGTTCATGCGCGCCACAAATCCTTCTTCGCTGCCGCCGACCGTCTCGGCGATCATCATGGCGACGTCGTTGGCCGATTTGACGATGAGCACTTTCAGCGCGGTGTCGAGATCGATCGAGCCGCCGACGGCCAGGCCGAGCTTGGTCGGGGCTTGCGCCGAGGCAAGCTTGGAACAGATAACCTTGGTATCGCCCTTCACTTCGCCGTTGCGGATGGCGTGGAAGGCGACATAGGCCGTCATCATCTTGGTGAGCGATGCGGGGAACCAAGGCGCGTCGGGCTCCTCGGCGTAGAACACGGTGCCATTGTATGGCTCGAAGACCAGGGCCGGGCTCGCTGTGGCGATCGACGGGGCCAAGATTGCCGCTCCGGCGAGAATGCTAAGAAAGGCGCGCCTCAGCATGGACCTCTTCCCTCGTTCTTATCGACGCGTTGCGCCTGAAAGCCGTCTCGCCGCCGCTCATGCGGACGACGCGATCAAGCCGTAAGATGATGGGCGACCCCAGCCCCCGGGGCGGCCAGCGCCCCATAATCACCCGAAATTCGACTGTTCCGTGACGGATGTGGAAAACATGCCCCACCACCGCCAAAAATCAGGCCGATCCGCCGAATTCCGTAGGTCCGGGCGACTTGGCGAATCGCATCCCGCAAATCCGGTCTTCAGCGCCGCAGACTAGCGCGCCCATTGCCTTTCGCAACCGCGAAGTGGGCTTGACGCCTTTCTGTGGTCTCCCGAGAGGCGGGCGTCCCGCAAATCGAGACGATGCGGCCGCGCTCGGTTATCGTCGGTCGCGATGACCGAGACATCTGCCGACTTGGGTGCGCTGCGCGCCGCGCTCGTGGCGCGGCTGGAGACACTCCACGCCGCCAGCGACACCACCGCGGATAATCGCCGCCCCGTCGAGCTCGATCAAACGTCGGTGGGGCGCCTGTCACGCATAGACGCCATGCAGGGCCAGGCTCTGGCTGTGGCGACGGACCGCCGGCGTCAAGACGAAGCGCGCCGGGTCGAGGCCGCCATCCAGCGGATCGACGCGGGCGAGTACGGCACTTGCATCGCTTGTGGCGAGCCGATCCCGGCCAAGCGCTTGGCCGTCGATCCCATCATTGCCACCTGCATCGCCTGCGCCTCGGGCTAGGCGGGCGCTTAGGCCTTTTCGATGAGAATCGCGCGAAGGTCGTTGACGTTGGTCATCGTCGGGCCGGTCTCCAGCAGATCGCCGATCCCTTTGAAGAAGGTGTAGGGGTCGTTGTCGGCGAGCATGGCTTTTGGGTTGAGGCCGGCTGCTTCCGCGCGCGCCAGCGTGTCGGGATAAATCAGCGCGCCGGCATTGTCCTCGGAGCCGTCGACGCCGTCGGTGTCGCCAGCCAGCGCATAGATGTTCTCCATGCCTTGCAGGGCGATGGCTAAAGCAAGAAGGAACTCCGTGTTGCGGCCACCCTTGCCTTTGCCCTTCAGCGTGATGGTGGTCTCGCCGCCGGAGATCAGCACGCAAGGCGGCACTTCAGGTTGCCCGCGCATAGCGCATTGCCGCGCGATGCCGGCATGGACGAGCGCCACGTCGCGGGATTCGCCCTCGATACTGTCGCCGAGAATGACCGGGGTGACGCCGGCTTTGCGCGCCACGTCTGCTGCTGCTTCGAGCGAGGCTTGCGGCGTGGCGATCATGATATTCTCGACGCGTTTGAAACAGGTATCGCCGGTCTTCGGCGTCTCTTCGTTCTTCTCCAGAACGCGCCGCATATTTTCCGGCACGTCGAGCCCGTATTTTTCGATGATGGCGAGCGCGTCCGCGTTGGTGGACGGATCGGGCACGGTGGGCCCCGAGGCGATGATCGAGGGATCGTCGCCCGGCACGTCCGAGATCATCAGCGTCACGACTTTGGCCGGGTAGGCGGCCTGCGCCAGCCTGCCGCCCTTGATCGCGGAGAGATGCTTTCTGACCGTATTCATTTCGCTGATGGTGGCGCCGCTGGCGAGCAGAGCCTTGTTCATGGCCTGCTTGTCCTCGAGCGTGACGCCCTCGGCGGGCAGCGCCAAGAGGGATGAGCCGCCGCCGGAAATCAGGCACAGCACGAGATCGTCCTCGGTCAGCCCCTGCACCAGTTCGAAGATGCGCCGCGCCGCTTCGCGGCCGGCTTCATCGGGGACGGGATGCGCAGCCTCGACCACTTCCAAACGCTCGGTGGGCACGCGATAACCGTAGCGGGTGACGACGAGCCCGTCGAGCGGGCCGTCCCAGGAATCCTCGAGCGCCTTGGCCATGGCACCGGACGCCTTGCCGGCGCCGATAATGACGGTGCGGCCCTTTGGCCGGGGTGGTAAATGGGCGGGGACACAGAGCGACGGCAGGGCCGCGTCCACGCCCGCCTGGAACATGGCTTTGAGAAGGTCTTCTGGCGTCATCCGCGTGCTCAAGCTCCCCCGTTTGAGTGGGCGATAAACCTGCACAGACGATTGCAAGAAGGCAAGTGAATGAATACGGTGCCCGCTCCTTTTGCGGGATTCCCGCAAACACCGGAAAGCTAACGAATTAGGGGCTAAAGACTTATGTCAGCTGGGTCGCGTGAAGGTGCCGAGAATCCGAGCAAAGGCTCGGTTGAGCAACACAAGAAGCCGAAATCCGATATCGAGATCAGCCAAGGCGCCACGATGCGCCCGATCCTCGACGTCGCGGCCGACAAGCTCGGCATCGAGGCGAAGGACCTGATCCCTTACGGCCATTACAAGGCTAAGGTCTCGCTCGATTATATCGAGAGCCTCAAGGACAAGCCCGACGGCAAGCTGATCCTCGTCACCGCGATTACGCCGACGGCAGCCGGCGAGGGCAAGACCACGACCACCGTGGGCCTGGGCGATGCGCTGAACGAGATTGGCAAGAAGGCCATGATCTGCATCCGCGAGCCGAGCCTTGGGCCCTGCTTCGGCATGAAGGGCGGCGCGGCCGGCGGCGGCTACGCGCAAGTGATCCCCATGGAGGACATCAACCTCCACTTCACCGGCGATTTCCATGCGATCGGCGCGGCCAACAACCTGCTCGCGGCGATGATCGACAACCACATCTATTGGGGCAACCAGCTCGACATCGATGCGCGCCGGGTGACCTGGCGCCGCGCGGTGGACATGAACGACCGCGCGTTGCGCTCCATCGTCACCTCGCTCGGCGGGGTGAGCAACGGTTTCCCGCGCGAGGCGGGCTTCGACATCACCGTCGCCTCCGAGGTCATGGCGATTTTCTGCCTGGCCAAGGACTTGGCCGACCTGCAACGCAGGCTGGGCCAGATCCAGATCGGCCAGACGCGCGATAAGAAGCCGGTCACGGCGAAAGAGCTGTCGGCGGCGGGCTCCATGGCGGCGCTGCTCAAGGATGCGCTGGCGCCGAACCTGGTGCAGACGCTGGAGAACAATCCCGCCTTTATTCATGGCGGACCGTTCGCCAATATCGCCCATGGCTGCAACACGGTGATCGCCACCAAGGCGGCGCTGAAGCTCGCCGATTACGTGGTGACGGAAGCCGGCTTCGGCGCCGATCTCGGGGCCGAGAAGTTCTTCGACATCAAATGCCGCAAGGCGGGGCTCAAGCCCGATTGCGTGGTCATCGTGGCGACCATCCGGGCGCTCAAGATGCATGGCGGCGTGGCCAAGGAAGACCTCAAGAAAGAGAATCTCGACGCGCTGGAACGGGGCTTCGCCAATCTCGAGAAGCACATCGAGAACGTCCGGAAATATCATGTGCCGGTGGTGGTGGCGACGAACCGCTTCTCGTCCGACACCGACGCGGAGATCGCGCTGCTGAAGCGCCTGTGTTCGACCTCGAGCACCGAATGCGTCATGGCTGATCATTGGGCGCTTGGCGGGCCGGGGGCGGTCGAACTGGCCGAGTCCGTGGTCAACACCATCGAGACGCGGCCGAGCGACTTTCAGCCGCTCTATCCCGACAACATGTCGTTGTGGGACAAGACACGCACCATCGCCGAGGAGATCTACGGGGCGGAGGAGATCACCGCCGACAAGGCGGTCAAGGACAAGTTCGCCGAGCTGGAAAAGCAGGGTTTCGGCAATTTCCCGATCTGCGTGGCCAAGACCCAATACAGCTTCACTACGGACCCGAACGCCAAGGGCGTCCCGCTCGGCCATACCATCCCGATCCGCGAGGTTAGGCTGTCGGCCGGGGCGGAGTTCGTGGTGGTGATCTGCGGGGATATCATGACCATGCCGGGCCTGCCCCGGGTGCCCGCCGCCAACAATATCGAGCTTGCGGCGGATGGCCGCATTAGCGGATTGTTCTAGCTGAGCAAAGGGGTTGCCACGCGCGCAACCTAACGCTACCACCTTGCCCATATGCGAGGCATAAGTCCGTCAAGGACTGGGTAGCCCCGATTTCTAGGAGTGGAAACAATGGCTGGAGCCAGGCGGCCGGGCCGTAATTTTCTATTTGTGCCGGGACCAACCAATGTCCCCGAGCGCATTTTGCGCGCCATGCACGTGCCGATGGAGGACCACCGGTCCCCCGATTTTCCTAAGCTGACGCTGCCGCTCTTTGACGACATGAAGAAGGTCTTCCAGACCAAGGAAGGCCAGGTCTTCATCTTTCCGTCCAGCGGCACCGGCGCCTGGGAGGCCTCCCTCACCAATACCCGCTCGCCCGGCGACAAGCTGCTGGCGTCGCGCTTCGGCCAGTTCAGCCATCTGTGGATCGATCTCGCCCGCCGTCATGGGCTGGAGGTTATCGTGCAGGAGGAAGAGTGGGGCACGGGCGCTTCGCCTGAGCGTATCCAGGAGGCGCTGCGCGCCGACAAGAACCACGACATCAAGGGCGTCATGGTGGTGCATAACGAGACCGCCACGGGCGTCACCTCCGACATCGCAGCGGTGCGCCGCGCGATCGATGCCGCGGGTCACCCGGCGCTGCTCTATGTGGACGGTGTGAGCTCGATCGCCAGCATCGACTTCCGCATGGACGAGTGGGGCGTCGACCTCGCCATCACCGGCTCGCAGAAGGGCATGATGCTGCCGGCGGGGTTGGGCATTGCTTGCGTCAGCCAGAAGGCGCTGGCGCAAACCAAGGACGCCACCTGCACCAAGGCTTATTTCTCTTTCGAAGACCACAGCCGCACCAACCCGGGCGGCTACTTCCCGTACACGCCGGCGCTGCCGCTGCTCTACGGCTTGCGCGAGTCGCTTGCCGTGCTGTTCGAGGAAGGTCTCGACAACGTGTTTGCGCGGCACCGCTATCTCGCCAGCGGCACGCGTGCCGCGGTGAAGGCGTGGGGGCTCGAGCTCTGCGCCAAGGATCCGAAATGGTATTCCGACACCGTGAGCGCGATCATGGTGCCGGAAGGGTTCAACGGCGCCGACGTCATCGATCGGGCCTACCGGCGCTACAATCTCGCGCTTGGCGCCGGCCTGTCGCAAATGGCGGGCAAGCTGTTCCGTATCGGTCATCTCGGCGATCTCAACGAGCTAATGCTGCTCGGCGCCATTGCCGGGGCGGAGATGTCCATGCGTGACGTGGGCATCGCGGTCGAGCCCGGCTCGGGCGTTGCGGCAGCCCAGGAATATTTCCGCGGCGCGCAAGGCGCGGCTGGAGCCCGTCTCGCGGCCGAATAGGCCTCGAGCGGCGAGGGCTGGCGGAAGCCGCTGTCCTCGATGATGTTTGTTTGACGCTCGTCCGGCGCATCGGCCTTGCGCCGGGACGGTTCTCTTTTTGGCGTGGGGGTGTCCCCGCATTGACGAGTTAAGGGGGAGGTTCAGTGGAACACGCGATCGTCTTCCTCGATCGAGAATCGGTCGGCGCGGATGTGCGCCGGCCGAATTTTCCGCACACTTACACAGAGTATGAGTCGACGTGGACGCCCGAGGAGATCGTCGATCGCCTCAAGGACGCGACCGTCGCCCTCATCAACAAGGTGCCGATGCGCGCCGAGGTGCTGAAGCAGCTCCCCAAATTGAAGCTGATCGCGGTGGCGGCGACCGGCACCGACGTGGTCGACAAGGCCTATTGCAAAGAGGCCGGCATCACCGTCGTCAATATCCGTAACTACGCCTTCAACACCGTGCCGGAGCATGTGATCGCGCTGATGTTCGCGCTCCGCCGCAATCTGATGGCCTATGTCGAGGACGTGCGGGCCGGCCGCTGGGCCGAGGTCGATCAGTTCTGCTTCTTCGACCACCCGATCCGCGACATCGCCGGCTCGACCATGGGCGTGGTGGGCTATGGCGCCATCGGCAAGTCCGTGGCGAGCCGCGCCGAATGTCTGGGCATGAAGATCCTGCCCTATGACGTGTTTCCGCAGGACGGCCTCGTCGATCTCGAGACGGTGCTGAAAGAGAGCGACGTCATCACGCTGCATTGTCCGCTGACGCCCGAGACCAAGAACATGATCGGCGCCAAAGAGCTTAAGATGATGAAGCCGACGGCGATTCTCATCAACACGGCGCGCGGCGGTCTCGTGGACGAGGCGGCGCTGGCCGATGCGCTGAAAGACGGCACCATCGCCGGCGCCGGCTTCGACGTGCTCATCAAAGAGCCGCCGAAGGAAGGCAACATCCTCCTCGATCTCAAGATGCCGAATCTCATCGTCACGCCGCATGTGGCGTGGGCGAGCCGTGAGGCCATGCAGATCCTGGCCGACCAACTCATTGACAACGTCGAGGCGTTCGTGGCGGGTAAGCCGCAGAACGTCGTCGAGTGATCCTGTAAAGGCAATCGTTTATGAAGAAACTGCTGTTCCTGTTCGACACCGATGAAATGCCGAGCGTGTTCGACACGGTCGTAGGTTATGACGGCGGCGCCGATCACGTGACGGGCTATGCCAATGTGACGCCCGACAATGTGGGCGCGCTGGTCGACGGCACGATCTTCACCCGTGGCGGCAAGGACAAGCAGAACACCGCGATCTTTGTCGGCGGCGGCAACATGGCCAAGGGCGAGGCGCTTTACGAGAAGGTTAAGAAGAGCTTCTTCGGCCCGTTCCGCGTTTCCGTCATGCTCGACAGCAACGGCTCCAACACGACGGCCGCGGCCGGCGTGGCGCTGCTTGCCAAGGCAATGCCGCTCAAGGGCAAGAAGGCCGTCGTGCTCGCGGGCACCGGCCCGGTGGGCATGCGCGCCGCCGGCTTCCTCGGCATGGAGGGCGCCGACGTGACGATCACCTCGCGTACGAAGGAGCGCGCCGAAGAGGCGGCCAAGATCATCGAGAAGCGTTTCGGCATCAAGGTTGGCGGCGCTGCCGGCAGCAATGACGAGGAGCGCAGCGCAGCGGTCAAGGACGCCAATATCGTCTACGCGGCCGGCGCCATCGGCGTGCAGCTGCTGCCGAAGTCCGCTTGGGAGAACAACCCCAATATCGAGCTTCTGGCCGACGTGAACGCCCAGCCGCCGCTCGGCGTCGAGGGCATCGAGGCCACCGACAAGGGCAAGGACTATAACGGCAAGATCGCCTTCGGTGCGCTCGGCATCGGCGGGCTGAAGCTGAAATTGCATCGCGCCTGCATCGCCAAGATGTTCGAAAGCGCCGAAGGTGTGTTCGACGCCGAGGAGATCTACGCCCTCGCCAAAGAGATGGCCTGATGACCGAGATCAAAGACACCGCCATCGAACCGTTCCTCGATGCGCTCGCCTCTAGCCAGGCGACCCCGGGCGGGGGGAGTGCTGCCGCCATTCTGGGCGCCATGGGCGCGGCGCTGGTGAGCATGGTGTGCAACCTCACCATCGGCAAAAAGAAATATGCCGAGGTCGAGGACGAGATGAAGGACGTGCTGGCTAAGGCCGAGGACTTACGTCACCGCATGACCGGCATGATCCAAGAGGACGTGAAGGCGTTCGACACGGTGATGGGCGCTTACGGCATGCCGAAGGAGACGGATGCGGAGAAGGACGCCCGCGGCGTGGCCATTCAGGCCGCGCTCAAGCAGGCGACTGAGGTGCCGATCCGCTGCTGCCATCTGGCGCGCGAGGTTATCAACCTGGCGTTGACGGCATCGGAGAAAGGTAACCTGAACGTGATCTCGGACGCGGGTGTCGGCGTGCTGTCGGCTTATGCTGCACTGCGAAGTGCTGCGCTCAATGTCTACATCAATGCGAAAATGATCTCGGACAAGAGCTTCGTGGACGCTAAGCTGAGTGAACTGGAGGGTCTCCTGGCCGGCGCGGAAGCGGCGACCGAGAAGGCCTATGACATCGTCAAGGGCAAAGTGAGCTGACGCTCTTTGGGCGCTGGCGCTGAAACAAAAGCCCGCCGAAGAGACTACTAAGGGAGGAACACGTGGACGTTCACGAGTATCAAGCGAAAGAGCTTCTGGGTAGCTTCGGCGTACCGGTGCCGAAAGGCGCCGTGGCCTTCAGCGCCGATCAGGCTGTCTATGCGGCCACCGAACTCGGCGGCTGGAACTGGGCGGTCAAGGCTCAGATTCATGCAGGCGCCCGCGGCAAGGCCGGCGGCGTCAAGATTTGCAAGACCTATCATGAGGTGCGCGAAGCGGCGCAGGGCATGCTCGGCAAGCGGATGGTCACGATCCAGACCGGCCCCGAGGGCAAGCCCGTGCAGCGCGTCTATATCGAAGTGGCCGAGCCCTTCGATCGCGAGCTGTATCTCGGCTACGTGCTCGACCGTAAGGCCGAGCGCATCCGGGTGATCGCCTCGCAGCAGGGCGGCATGGAGATCGAAGAGATCGCCAAGACCGATCCCGAGGCCATCCTTCAGGTCATCGTCGAGCCGGCCGTGGGCCTGCAGGCCTTCCAGGCGCGCGAACTAGCGTTCCAGCTGGGTCTCAGCATCAAGCAGGCGCAGAGCGCGGTGTCGACGATCATGAACGCGTATCGTGCGTTCCGCGATTGCGACGCCACCATGCTCGAGATCAATCCGCTGGTGGTGACCAAGGACGACCGCGTGCTGGCGCTCGACGCCAAGATGTCGTTCGACGACAACGCGCTGTTCCGCCGTCACAACGTGGCGGACATGCACGATCCCTCGCAGCAGGATCCGCGCGAGGCGCAAGCCGCCGAGCACAACCTCAACTATATCGGTCTCGAAGGCGAGATCGGCTGCATCGTCAACGGTGCTGGCCTCGCCATGGCGACGATGGACATGATCAAGCACGCAGGCGGCGAGCCGGCGAACTTCCTCGACGTGGGCGGCGGCGCTTCGCCGGACCGGATCGAGACGGCGATGAAGCTCGTCGCGTCCGACGCGAATGTGAAAGCCATCCTGGTGAACATTTTCGCCGGCATCAATCGCTGCGACTGGGTGGCCAAGGGCGTGGTTCAGGCCTGCGGAAACCTGGACGTCAAGGTGCCGCTTATCGTGCGCCTTGCCGGCACCAATGTTGAAGAGGGCCGCAAGATCCTGGCCGATAGCGGGCTGAAGCTGATCACCGCCGAGACTTTGTCCGAGGCGGCCGAGAAAGCGGTGGCGGCGTGCCAGGGCAAGCTGCAGGCGGCCTAAGACAGGTCATCGGAGAGAAAACGTAATGAGCATTCTGATCGACGAAAAAACACCGGTGATCGTCCAGGGCATGACCGGCGACAAGGGTACCTTCCATGCGAAGGAGATGATCGAGTACGGCACCAACGTGGTCGGCGGCGTGACGCCGGGCAAGGGTGGCGGCCGGCATCTCGACCGTCCGCTGTTCAACACGGTGAAGGAAGCCGTCAAGGAGACAGGCGCGGAAGCGTCCATCACCTTCGTGGCGCCGGCCTTCTGCTCGGACGCCATCATGGAATCGGCGGACGCGGGCATCAAGCTCGTCTGCTCCATCACCGACGGCATTCCGGCCCAGGACATGATGCGCGTGAAGCGCTATCTGATGCGCTATCCGCGCGACCGGCGCACGATGATGGTCGGCCCGAACTGCGCCGGCATTATCAGCCCCGGCAAGGCCATGCTCGGCATCATGCCGGGTCACATCTATCTGCGAGGCAACGTGGGCGTCATCTCGCGCTCCGGCACGCTCGGCTACGAGGCCGCCGCGCAGATGAAGGCCATGGGCATTGGCATCACCACCTCCGTCGGCATCGGCGGCGATCCGATCAACGGCTCGTCCTTCCTCGACCACCTCGCGCTGTTCGAGGAGGACCCGGAGACGACGGCCGTTCTGATGATCGGCGAGATCGGTGGTCCGCAGGAAGCCGAGGCCTCCGCCTGGATCAAAGACAACATGTCGAAGCCGGTGGTCGGTTTCGTCGCTGGTCTGACCGCGCCCAAGGGCCGGCGTATGGGCCATGCCGGCGCCATCATCTCGGCGGCTGGAGACAGCGCTGCCGAGAAGGCCGAGATTATGCGCTCTTGTGGGCTGACTGTTGCGCCTAATCCGAGCGAGTTTGGCTCGACCGTGGCGAGCGTGCTTAGGGCTTAAGGGAGACGCCGTGGCTCGTCGGTGATCGGAATTGCCGATGAGATCGCACGGTCTTTCCTAAACTCGAGAAGGTTGCGGGTGGGGCGGCATCGTCCCACCTGAAACTTAGTCCACGGCGGGCCTGGCGCTTAGGGACATGGATGCCGCGGCGAAACGGTTTCGCGCGGTCCTAACCTCCAAAGCCGATCGCTTCTCGATCGGCATGCCTGCGTGTGTCATGAACGATGAGTTTCTAGAACCGGCGCCTAACTTAGACGACGAGACGGTTGCGCGCATCAGCGGCACCTCGGCGGAGGATGCGGCAGGTATCCTCTTCGACCTCCTGCTGGAGGTGGTGCGCCGTCACCAGCCCGAGATCGAGGGCGTGTTCGACGGCAGCGCCGAGACGTCCGACTTCACGCCGGAGCTGATGGCCCGGGCGCTGCAAGCGCAAGGCCTGTGGTTTCAACTCCTCTCGATCGCCGAGCAGAACGCCGCGATGCGACGCCGCCGCCATGTCGAGCGGGTCCGCGGGCGCGATGCGGTGCGCGGCACCTTCGACAATGTGCTGGCCGAGGCGTCCCGTGACGGCGTTGCGCCCAAGGAAATCGAGGATCTTCTGTCGAGCCTGCGCATCCGGCCGGTCATCACCGCGCACCCCACCGAATCCAAGCGCGTCACGGTGCTGGAGAAATACCGCAAAATTTATCTGCTGCTACGCGAGCTCGAGGGCACGCGGTGGACGGAGCGGGAGCGCCACGCGATCCTCACCGACATCCGCGACCAGATCGAGCTCGTATGGATGACCGGCGAGCTGCATCTGGAGAAACCGACGGTCGAGCACGAAGTCCTGCGCGGCCTCCATTTCTTCGACGAGACGCTGTTCGAGAAGGCGCCGGAGATGATCGCCCTGCTCGAAGGCGCGCTTGCGCATCATTATCCGGGGCAGCATTTCGAGCTGCCGCCCTTCTTCCAGTTCGGCTCGTGGATCGGCGGCGACCGTGACGGCAATCCACATGTCACCACATCCGTCACCGGCTGGGCCTTGCGCCAGAACGCGCTCGCGGCGCTGCGCCATTACCGGGAACGCATCGTGAGCCTTGCCCGGATGCTGTCCATCACCGAGCGTGCGCTCCCCGTGCCGCAAGGCTTCCGTGACGCGCTGGCCCATGCGCTCAGCATGAGCGGCCAGGGCGAGAGCATATCCGCCCGCAATCCCGGCGAGCCCTACCGCCAGTTTCTGACCACCGTGCTGCAAAAGCTCGATGCCACCACGGTGCGCGCCGGCGGTGGCGAGCTCGAACTCGGTGCGCCGAACTACGCCAATGCCGACGAACTGATCCACGATTTGCGCCTGGTGGAGCGGGCGCTTGAAGAGGCGAAAAGCCCGTCGATCGCCGCCGATCTCGTGCGTCCGGTGCGTCGGGCTGTGGAGCTGTTCCGCTTCTCCACCGTGCGGATCGATCTGCGCGAGAACACCACGCGCACGACGCAGGCGCTGCAAGCGCTGTGGTGGGCGATCGCAGGCCATGGCGACGGCAATCCGCCCGAGCTCGGCACGCGTGAATGGCGCACCTGGCTGCTGCGGGCCCTGGCGCGGCCGCTGACCACCGAGCGCGTGACCGCCGAGCTGCCCACCGAAGCCACCGACCTCATCGCCATGTTCGCGCAAGCCGCCGAGATCCGGCGCGGGCTCGACCGCGATGCCTTCGGCTCGTTCATTCTGTCCATGACCCGCTCGGTGGACGATATCCTCGGCGCCTATCTCCTGGCTAAAGAAGGCGGGCTGTTTCTCGATACCGCCGGCACCGAGATCTGTGCGCTGCCCATCGTGCCGCTGTTCGAGACCATCGACGACCTACGCGCCGCGCCCGCGATCATGCGCGAGGCGCTCGCCATCCCGCTGGTCCGCCGCTCCACCCATTGGCAGGGCGGTTTGCAGGAAGTGATGATCGGCTATTCGGACAGTAACAAAGACGGCGGCTTCGTCACCTCCAACTGGGAGCTGGCCAAGGCGCAGGTGAGCCTGACGCGCGTCGGCGAAGTGGCGGGGACGCCCATCGCCTTCTTCCACGGCCGCGGCGGCTCGGTGTCCAGAGGCGGCGCCCCCACTGGCCGGGCCATCGCCGCACAGCCGGCCGGCTCGATCCGGGGCCGCTTCCGCGTCACCGAGCAGGGCGAGGTGGTCTCCTCCAAATACGCCAATAAGGGCACGTCGCTCTATCAGATGGAGCTTCTGGCCGCGAGCGTGCTGGAACACGCCTTGAAGTCGGAGCGCGAGACGGCGTTGGAGCCCTCCCGCGAGTTCGACGACGCGATGGAGGCCTTAGCCGGGGCATCCCGCGCCGCCTATACCGGGCTTATCACCCATCCCGACCTCGTCACCTATTTCCAGGCAGCCAGCCCACTCGAAGAAATCTCCCTGCTCAATATCGGCTCGCGCCCGGCGCGGCGCTTCGGCGCCAACTCGCTCAAGGACTTGCGCGCGATTCCGTGGGTGTTCGCCTGGGCCCAGAACCGCCACATCATCACCGGCTGGTATGGCGTGGGCAGCGCGCTCCAGAACTTCCTGGAAGTGCGGGGCGACCAAGGCGAAAAGCTGCTTGGCCAGATGTTCAAGAAGTCGCGCCTGTTCCGCCTGATCATCGATGAGGTGGAGAAGACGCTGGCCCTGGTCGACCTCGATATTGCTAGGAATTACGGTAGCTTAGTCCCCGACCAGGCGGTCCGCGAGACCATTTTTGCCATGATCGAGAAGGAGCTTGCACTGACCGCCGAGATGGTGCTGAAAGTGTCGGGCGGAACGGAGATCGCCGGGCGATTTTCACAGTTCCGCGCCTCTCTGGCCGTGAGGCTCCCCACCACCAACGAGGTCAACCGCGAGCAGGTCGATCTCTTGCGCCGCTTCCGGGCGACAGAGACAGACCAGTCACGCGAAGAGTTCAAATCCGCATTACTGCTTTCCATCAACACCGTTGCCGCCGGTCTCGGCGCCACAGGTTAAACCAGGAGGGACCCCTAGAATGAGCTTTACCCTGATCCAACAGGCGACCCCGCGTCTCCACCGTTCCGAGCTTGCCGTGCCCGGGTCCAACCCGTCGCTGTTCGAAAAGGCCGCCGCCGGCGGTGCCGACGTCATCTTCCTCGACCTCGAGGACGCCGTGGCGCCCGACGACAAGGAGCAGGCCCGCAAGAACATCATCCAGGGCCTCAACGATCTCGACTGGGGCAACAAGACTATGATGATCCGCATCAACGGTCTCGACACCCACTATGCCTATCGCGACGTGGTCGACGTGCTGGAGAACTGTCCGCGCCTCGACATGATCCTGATCCCCAAGGTCGGTGTGCCGCAGGACGTCTACGCCATCGACATGCTGGTCACGCAGATCGAGCAGTACAAGAAATACGAGAAGAAGATCGGCCTCGAGCTGCTGATCGAGACGGCGCTCGGCATGGCCAATGTGGAGGCCATCGCCCAGTCGAGCCCGCGCGTCGAGGCCATGAGCTTCGGCGTCGCCGACTATGCCGCCTCCACCCGCGCCCGCACGATGGGCATCGGCGCGCCGCATCCGGATTACGGCATCCTCGCCGACAAGGAAGAGGGCGTCGCTGAGCGCGACTATTACTGGAACGACCCCTGGCACTATGCGCTGTCGCGCATGATGGTCGCTTGCCGGGCTTACGGCCTGCGTCCGATCGACGGTCCGTTCGGCGACTTCTCCGATCCGGACGGCTATCTGGCGGCTGCCAAGCGTGCGGCGGTGCTCGGCTTCGAGGGCAAGTGGGCGATCCATCCCTCCCAGGTCGATCTCGCCAACCAGGTGTTCACGCCGTCGGAAGCCGAAGTCACCAAGGCCAAGCGCATCGTCGAGGCCATGAAGCAGGCGGCCAAGGACGGCAAGGGCGCGGTGTCGCTCGACGGCCGGCTGATCGACATCGCCTCGATCCGCCAGGCGCAGGCGCTGCTCGACAAAGCCGCCGCCATGGGCATGTAGGCTTCGGCCTAGGCTTTCCCCGGCGAGACGCCGGGGCCAAGAGACGACACATGGCCGGGGTTCGCCCCGGCCATTTTTGTGTCCGGTCGCTGGTCCGTCCCGCTGCCGACCCTAGGCGAAAGCGTTGGACAAGAAAATTGTGAACTTTCACGGCGAATGCGGGTTCTGATATCGTCGTGTGTCTTCACCACAGGAGGGACTTCAATGTTCAGGCTGCTGCTCACGGTCGGCGGGGCTTCACTCGTGCTTGGCTTGGCGACTGCCAGCTACGCGCTCACCGCTCTGCCTCATACGCTTAATGGCTTTGCTGCTGTCGCTATCCCGGTTGCCGATGACATGGAGGAGGAAGCGGTAGAGCAGGCCTTGGAGCCCGAAGAGGTCACCCCGGCTCCCGAAGAGGACTCCATGGAGAGCGAGGGCTCGGGCCCGAGCGAGGAGACCGAGATCGATCAGGAAGAGGGCAAGCAATAAGCGGCCCGACGGTCGGCGCTGTTTAAGCGATAGACGCACAAATGGCCGGGGTGTGCCCCGGCCATTTTTCTTAGGCGGGCCCGCAGCGCGGATCGCGGCCGCGGGGCACACGAAGCCTCGCTGGGGGGCTAGACGGTGTCGCGCTCGCGGCGGTCCGTCTCGGCGTCGGTGACGTCAGGCTCCGGAAGGGGGCCGTTGTCGTCGGCCAGGCCCGCCACGTCGTCGTCGTAGCGCGTCAGCGTGGCGTTGGGAAAGAAGCTCAGGCCATAGATCAGGCCGGCTAGCACCACGCCCGACAGAAGTGACAGTACCGACATCATTTTCTTATTCCCCTCGTGAAGGCACCCTTTGTGCCTGCCGAGTTTGGTGGCCCTGAGACCGAATCCCGGCGATTTGTCGGCAGCCCGCCTTGGCGCCGCCGCAAGTATTGCCGCTTTATTACAAGGGGCCCCCGTTTGAGGCGGATTGCCCGCTAAGCGCCGCCTTCGCGATGCCGCGTGGCGAACTCCTCCTCCGGCGACATAACCAGGGTCCTGCGGCCATGCACGGCGAAATAGCAGATCGCCAGGGCGTACCAGATGGCCACGCCGATAATGCCGGTGCGGTAGACCGGATCGGCGAACTGGAAGCCGATGGTGATGGCGGCGATGAGCACGGTGAGCACCGCGCCCGGCACGCCGAACGGGCTCCGGAAGGGCCGCTCGATATTGGGGAATTTGCGGCGGAGCTGGATGAAGGTCAGGCCCTGCAGCAGATAGGAGAACATGGCTCCGAACACCGCCATGTTGAGCAGCACGCCGCCGATGAAGGAGCCGGCGTCTTGGCCCCCCATGGTCAACCACACGGTCAGCATGACCGCCAGCCCGAGCACGGCGCCGGCGATCAGCGCCACGTTGGGCGTCTTGTGCTTCGAATGGGTCACCGACAGGAAATGCGGGAAATAGCCGGCGCGCGACAAGGAATAGATCTGCCGGCCGCCGGCGAAGATGATGGCGTGGAAGCTCGCCACCAGCCCGACCACGGCGGCGAGCGCCAAGGCTCCCGCCGCATGCAGATCGAAGATGGCGCGGAAGCCGTCCAAGATCGGCTCGGCTGAGGTGCCGAGCGCGAATGCGCCGGTCACCGTCTCGCTCGCCCCGTTGGCATCGGTGACGACGCGCTCGACCGGGATCGACGGATTGATGAGGAGCACGAGGAAGCCGAGGCCGATCAGCGTGAACATCCCCAACATAATGCCCTTCGGCATGTCGCGTTTCGGATCGACGGACTCTTCCGCCGCTAAGGGCAATTGCTCGATGGCCAGGAACAGCCACACGGTGAACGGCATGGCCGCGAGAATGCCGTAGACGCCGAAGGGCAGAAACGGGCCGCCCCCTTCAGGCAGTTCGACCCCGGCGCCGGTCGCCGGGTCCACGCCGATATTCAGCGCGTAGCGGGAGAAGTCGAAGGAGGGCAGCGCGCTCACGAAGAAGGTGAGCAGCACGGCGATGGCCATCAGCGCCACCATGGCCGTGACCATGAAGGACAGCTCGACGCCGCGCGCGTTGGCCGTGACGAAGATGACGTAGCCGGCGACCCAGTAGAGCGGCTGCCAAGCGGCGGGCGTGCCGAAGATCGCGGTGAGATAGGCGCCGATGAAATAGACGATGACGGCGGGCGTCAGCACATATTCGATATTCTCGGCCACGCCGGTGATGAAGCCGCCCCAGGGCCCGAACGCCGTGCGGGCGAAGGAATAGGCGCCCCCGGTATGGGGCAGAGCCGGGCTCATCTCGGCGATGGAATAGGTGAGCCCGAGGAACATCACGGTGATGATGACGGCGCCGCAGAACATGCCGCCCCAGCCGCCCACGGCGAAGCCGAGATTCCACCCGGAGAAATCGCCGGAAATGACCGCGGCGACGCCCAGCGCCCACAGATAAAAGACGCCGGCATGGCGCCTTAGCTCCCGGTCCTCGAAATAGTCGATACCGGGGTGCTGATAGGAAACGCCGCCCTCGTGCTTCTTGCCGACCATATGCCCGTATCCCCTCGTGGACCCTGTGCCCGAGCCCTCAACCTTCAGATTCGGCCGGGACTATAGCAGGGGTGTGGGGGCAGGGGCAGATGGGGGTTGGGGCACAATTTAGGAGTCGATGGCCGGTGCGTGGGGGCTACGATTCGGGTCCTGGTCTAAATACGAGTCGATGGAGAAAAACATGCGCGTCTCGCGCTTATTGGCGGGCCTGGTGATGATGACATCCACTCAGGTCTTTGCTTACGACGGCTTCAAAGCGGATTTCGTTACCTGTACCCAGGGAATGGACAAAGGCGACATCGTAGAGGCCTGCACGCGGCTGATTGACAATGCTTCGGTCGAGAACGCCATGATCGGGATGTTTTATGGCCTGAGAGCGTCGAACAATGACGACCGGGCGCAGAATTGTTCCGACGCCCGCAAGTCCTTGGCGCTTGCCGACGACGAAGCGATCAAGGACCTATCCCAAAAGCTCATAGCCGCGAATTGCTGACGCGAGTCCTATGCCGGGGGTGACGACGAAGCGCCGCCCTCGTGGGGCTTAGCGACCATCTGTCCTGTCTCCCCCATGGCCTGTCCCGGTGCCCTCCCGCGGACCGCTTCAATCGCTCCTGAATTTCCGCGAGCTTGGCCAATACATCTTCCGTCCAACCATGTTCGCTTGTTGCTGTGGTCTTCACGAGCATGGCGCGATGTTCTTCGAAATCGTTCAGAAGATGACGCAGATATTGCTCCATGGGGGAGTCAGCTGCCACCGTAGGTATGCGTTTTTTGGTGACATGGGATGCACATGGCGAGGCAGTTGCTGAGGCCGTCGTAACCGCCTCAACCAAACAATTGGGACCAGCCAAACAAATGGCCGGGGCGAACCCCGGGACATTCTGGGAGGCCAAATCCGTGCCGAAAATGTGCGCATTTGCGGTAGGGGGGCGTAAAATACCCGGGGAAGGCCGGAAGCAAATAAGAACAACCCAGGAGACGTAAGGAAGCGACATGGCCCAGAGCAAACAGAGCCACGCAAGGAATTGGCGGACCGGAGTGACAATGTTGAGCGCGGGCGCAGCGATCGCGCTCGGCCTCACCCACGCGGACGCCTGCACGCGCGTCCTCTACGAGACCGGCGCTGGGACCTACATCGTCGGGCGCAACATGGACTGGAACGACCTGACCATGGAGACGGATTTCTGGGCCTTTCCTGCCGGCATGAAGCGCGACGGGGGCGTCGGTCCGGACTCGATCGCCTGGACCTCGAAATACGGCTCGGTGATCATCAGCGTCTATGAGGTCGCCACGTCTGACGGCGTGAACGAGAAGGTCCTGGCCGGCAATCTGCTCTATCTCGCCGAGTCCGACTACGGCGACCCGGCCACGAGCGGCAAGCCGGGCATCTCCGTCGGCGCCTGGCTTCAGTATTTCCTCGACAGCTATGCGACGGTCGCCGAAGCCGTCGCGGCGATGCAGGCCGATCCCTTCACGGTGGTCTCCGCCAATGCGCCGAGCGGGCGGGCGGCGTCCGTGCATATCGCCCTGTCCGATCCGACCGGGGACTCGGCGATCTTCGAATATCTCGGCGACAAGCTCGTCGTTCACCACGGCCCGCAATACAAGGTGATGACCAACTCGCTGCCTTACGACCAGCAGATCGCCATCGACAATTATTGAGATCCGATCGGCGGCAAGAACTTCCTGCCCCGCACGATCAGCGCCGCGGATCGCTTCGTGCGCGCGAGCTACAATCTGAAGGCGTCGCCGAAATACAAGGATAAGCGCGACGCGATCGCCTCGGTGTTCTCACAGATGCGCTCGGTCGGCGTGCCGCTCGGCATGAGCGATCCCGACAAGCCCAACATCTCCTCCACTCTGTGGCGCTCCGTGATCGACCAGGACACGAAGCGCTATTATTTCGACTCGGTGATCAATCCGTCGGTGATCTGGGTCGACCTCGACAAGGTCGATCTTGGGCCAAGCGCGAAGCCGATGACCCTCAAGCTCGGCGTGCCGTCGAATGTGGGCGGCGAGGTGTCGGGGCAGTTCAAGCCGGCCGAGCCGTTCAAGTTCCTGGCGCCGTAGTCAGGCCGGCATGATTTCCGTTCCTTGTAGCAAAGGCTGACGCACATTCCACTTTCCAGCGCGCCGGCGCGGCAGCCTTGCAGGCACCGATCCAGCCTGCGTTCACAGTCGGACTTGGCGAGATAAAGCGGCGCGTGCTGAAGCGGCGATGCCTGCGCGCCAGCCGTCGCAACCAGGAGGAGTAAGAGCGCCGCTATTGCCGCCGGATCTCTCACGTTGCGTTTCACTCTGTTCTCCTCGGGCCTCACGTCAGATGGCGCTCGGATCGAAACGACAGCGCAGCGGATATGTCGTGCCGGGAAGCATGCCCTGGCATTCGGGCATGTGCCAGCCGACGATATTGCCGGCGCCGTCGACAATCTTGGTGGGGCAACCGATTTTCACGATGGCCCAGCTTTTGTGAGCGGCCTCCCAGGTCGGCGCATAGGTCATGCCTACCTCCGCGCAGGTGCCGTAGTCCGCGAGGTTCGGCGTGAGTTGACGAAGCCAAAGATTGCTCAGAGCGGCGGCGTCGGTCACGGTTTCAACGACGCGCATACACTCCACGGGCATGTGCCATTCGAGTTCGCGCCAGTCGCCCGCGGCCGATGCTCCAGTGGGGGGTGCCTGATCTATCCGGCAGGCGATGATCGCGAGGGTCATCGGCGGGGCGACATTGGGGCGGCTTTCCTCCGATACGGTGCTGAACGATGTCTCTTCCTCGCCGTTTCCCCGGCCTGAGGGAGTCGTCAGCAGCATCACAGCCTGAACGCTGCGATCGTTTAACGGCTTTCTCCGCTCGCCAGCGTCGGCGGTCGCGCTCTGCACGATCGTGCCGACAAGCAGGATGGCGGCGAGGACTTTGAGGAAGATGTCGAACATGGCTCTTCTGCCTTCTGACTAAAGTTTATCTTGAGGCCGGATGTCCCTCACGGCATCCATGATCTGCGCAAAACCCGCGGTGAGTGCCGGCGCAAGCCTTTCCCCGCTTTCCGTGAGCTTGAGCTTCCCGCCTACGCGCCCAAGCAGCCGGCATCCCAGGGCCTTTTCGAGAAGGCGCAGCCGGTGGCTGATTGCCGAAGGCGTGACGTTGAGTTCGAACGCTGCTGCCTTAAGCGACATGTGCCGCGCGGCTGCTTCGAACGCACGAAGCGCATTCAGCGACACCGCTGACGTCGGCTTGTTGGCGACCCACTCATTCATTGCGTTTCCACGTCTCCCGTCTGTGACGGCTCATAGAAAGACAAGCCACGGGTCGAGGCCACACACGTTTTCGTGAAGTGAAAAATGTTTTGTACATAGAGCAAAATCGCTATGGGATATTTGAACGCCAGTCGAAGGAGGCCTGCCCATGCCCGCAGAATCCCTAGCGCCGAGCCTCTGGAGCTCGGGCCACAGCGCGAGGGCCATTGCAAAGCGGGGCCCGACGCCGTAACGACGCCGCAAATAGCATGCGACACCGCTTCGCTACTTGAGCGCTTGTTGGCGCGCCGTGAGGCGCCCGCCGTATCCGGCAACGGATGCGGATGCTATAGGTTTGCGTCTTTCGGCGCGCCATCCCCCTTCGCGGGGGCTCCGCTCTTTCACAGGACTCGCGCGCAAGCGGCGAGGCAATGACACATGCGCTCAAGTAGCGCGCAGCGCGGTAGCGCATAAACATGCGCTCAAGGTGCGCGCAGCGCTCTGGCTAGGCCGAAGGGGCGACAAGTGCGAGGACGCGGATCCGCTTACGCCGCTGCCGGCCGCAAGCGGACAGGCCTCACCGGTTTAGTCGGTCGGAAAGGCCCTCCGCCAGCGGCAGCAAGGAGGCGCCGAACTGGTTGGACTCAGTACGGCAGACAGCGGTCGTACGAACCAAGGTAGTAGCCGTAGGGGCACACAGGCTGCTCTACGACCACGGGCGGCGGCGCATAGCGTGGCGTCACCACGACGGGCGCCGTATAGCGCGGCGCGACCACCACGGGCGGTGCGGCCACTGTGCCGTTGCGAACGCAGCCGCCATACGGGCCGCGGTGAAAGCCCAGACCGCAAAAACCGCGCACCAAGGTCATGTCGGGCGCGGCGGTTTTCGCCGGCATGGGTAAGGCGGAAAAGGCTTGGGCGTTGAACGAAAACAACAACACCGGCAAAGCCAGGATCAAAGCGAGCTTTCTTGACATCGGCAAAACTCCTTTACGCTCTCCACGGCCGTCCCAATCAAAGGATCGGCCCCATTTTTGGCGGATCCGTGTCCCCGGCGCTCTGCTTATGCGCCTGTCGCTCGCACCTTAAGCGTGGCGCGGGCGGGGCTCTCCGACCGCATCGATGTGTATCAGGCGGATGCGACGGCGTTTGAGCTGCGGGACCTATGCGGCGAGGCGCATGTGGGCCGCGTGTTCATCTCCTACACCCTGTCGATGATTGCGCCCTGGCGGCAGGTGCTGCCGCAGGCGCTTCAGGCTGTCGGTCCCGGCGGCCGGTTGTCCATTTTGGACTTCGGTCAGCAAGAGGGTTGGCCCCGGTGGTTCAAGTCCTTGCTGTTCGCTTGGTTGCGTCAGTTCTCGGTGCATCCGCGGGCGCAACTCGAGCGGGAACTCACGGCACTGGCGAACGGCAACGGTGCCGCGCTAGAGTTTCGCCGCTAGTATCGCGGCTACGCCGACTACGCGGTGCTCACCAAGCCGGCATGATCTGGCGCTCCTCCGTGCCGGGCGGTTGCGCCTTGTCTGGGTGACCTGTGGCCGGAAGCCAACACTCGCCCGGTTTAATGTGAAATCGACGTCATATCGCGGGAACTCATCTTGTCGCCCGGAGCTTGTCTGTTACGTTCCGAGGCCGAGGATCGAGGGGGTTCCACTCATGAAGATAATTTTCGCGGCGTTCGTCGCCGCTTCCGTTTCTGTTTTTTGTGTCGCCGGCGCGGCCCAGGCCCAGTCCTACAGTAAGGCTGTTCAGCAGTTTTGCCATGCGGACTACAAGAAATATTGTGGCGATTACGGCTTGGAAACCTCGGGCTTGCGCTCCTGCATGGACCGCAACGGCAACAGCCTGTCCAAGAGCTGTGTCCGGGCGCTGGTGCAGTCCGGTCAGGTATCCCAGGCTGAAGTCAACCGCCGCAAGCACTAGGGCCGTTTGCGTCGCAAGACCGCCAAGACACATGTCTGCCTAGACACAAGTCTGCCTAGACTTCGGACCGCTTAGACATCGCGCCATGTGGCAAATGTCGCGGCGACGCCGTGCAGCGTGCCGTTTTGGTCCTTGAGCTGCCACAATACGCCGTCCTCGATGCGGAAGCGGCGGCCCGATTTGGCGATGCGCACGCCCGAATATCCGGTGGCGAAGCCGTCTCTTGTCACCTGGTCCAGCAGGCGCTGGCGCTCGCCGCGCGCCGGTTCCTCGGCCGACAGGCGGGAGGGCAGGGCCGCGATCTCGTCAAACGAGTATCCGAACAGGACTTGCGCGGACCGATTTGCATAGATGAAGTGCGGGTCCGGCGCGGTATTATGGGCCAGCACGCACACGGACGCGTCCGCGTAAAGCCAGCGTGCGGAAGGCTGGACGTCCGGCGGAAGGACGGGTGGCGCAAGGAAGGGCGGCTGTTGGCCGGTGATGCGGCGATAGCTCTCTACCAGGAGAGCGAAGAATAGGGGATCTTCGGCGCGGTGCATGGAAGCGGAACCAAATGGGAAGTCGGGGCGTCTCAGCATAGAGCGTCCGTGAAGGGTTTCCAGCGATGTTGATTGTCGGAGCCGGTCTCATGGCGACGGCGGTGACGGTGTTCCTCCTGTGGAACGCCGTGCACAAATGCCGGGAACTGTGGCGCGCGCGCAAGCGGCCGCGCCGCGTGGCGCACAGAGAGCGGGAGACCCATGACAGTTGATAAGAGTGCCCTCGACGCCGGACGATCGGGAAGTTTCAAGATCGGCGGAGAGATTGCGATTCATCGCCTCGGCTTCGGCGCCATGCGCATCACCGGTCCCGGCATTTGGGGCGAGCCGGAGGATCGCGACGAGGCGCTGCGTACGCTGAAGCGGTGCCCGGAGCTTGGCATCGATTTCATCGACACGGCCAATTCCTACGGTCCGGATGTCTCCGAGGAGCTGATCCGCGAGGCGCTCTACCCTTACGACGGCCTGCTTATCGCCACCAAAGCCGGGTTCACGCGTCCGCGCGCCGGGGTGTGGGAGGTGAATGGCGACCCGGAGCATTTGCGCACCGAGGCGATCAAGAGCTGCGACAAGCTGGGCGTGTCGCAGATCGGGCTGTGGCAACTTCACCGGATCGATCCGAATGTGCCGCGCGACGAACAGCTGGCCGCGGCCAAGTCGCTGCTCGATGAAGGTATTGTCCGCCATGTTGGCTTGAGCGAGATCGGGGTCGACGACATCGAAGCGGCGGCGAAAGTCTTCCCGGTGGCGAGCGTGCAGAATCTCTATAACCTCGCGGACCGCAAGCATGAGGACGTGCTGGTCTATTGCGAGGCGCATGGCATTGGATTCATCCCGTGGTACCCGCTGGCCGCCGGCAAGCTGGCGCAGGAGGGTTCCATCCTCGATGAAATGGCGCGCAAACATGGCGCGAGCCCGAGCCAGGTCGCGCTGGCCTGGCTGCTGGCGCGCAGCCCGGTGATGCTGCCGATACCGGGCACGTCGAAAGTCGCGCATCTGGAGGAGAATGTTGCCGCCGCCGATATCACGCTGTCGGCGGAGGAGATCGCCGCGCTGAATGCGGCGGGCCGCGCCGAGGCCGAGGCCGGTTGAGCGGCAGCCCACGGGCTTCCCGGCACGCCTCATGCTTCCCGGCACGCCTCATGCAAGACGGAATTGGCGGTTCGCAATGGTTCTGCGTGGGCCGCCGCAAAATGGCCGCGTGGTGCGTTTCCAATCGGGCCGATCCGCTCAATCCGGCGGCATTGGTGATGAAAGATTAGGCGCGGCTCTCAACGCAAGCGGGGATTGTCATGGCCACTCGCTCCAAACGACCTCAAGCTAAGACTTCGGCGCACAAGACTCCGGCGAACAAGACTCCTAAGAACCAGACTCCGGCGAACAAGAAGCCGCCGAAGACGCGCGTCGCGGCCGCCAAGTTGGACGAGACTATGATCCGCGAGGCGGTGATCCGTGAGGCGGTGACGCCAAAAGCCCCGGCGCCAATGCCTTTGAAACGTCCTGCTACGGCCCCTGTCCTGGTCAATGCGGTCAAGCCGGAAGAGATGCTGCCCGAACCTGCCGACGACGCGATTGGGGACGCCATCGAGAGCGCCGTGGAGACGCTGGAGAAGGCCTTGCAGGCGGCGATGCCGGTCGCGCGGGCCGTCAATGCGAAGCTCGTTGATATCGCGCAGACCAATATGAACGCCGGTCTCGAACTGGCGCGCGACCTCGCCAGCGCCAAGACGCCGATGGAGGCGATGCGGCTGCAGATGGACTATTGGCAGGACTGCGTCGGCGTGTTCGGCAGCCAGGCGCAGGAGCTGCGGACGCTGTCTGCCGAGTTCTTGGCCACGGCGAGCGAGCCGATCCGGGCGCATATGCGCCGTAGCTGACGGCAGCGAAACCGGCTTTGCAGTAACGCCTTTTTTTGCGGCTTGACGTAGACTGCGCGCTCACGAGTCGATCTCGGGGCGCCATGCTACGCGAAGAGCTGATATTCGTTGGGACCTGCGACATCGCTGGTCTGGTCCGGGGCAAGGGCTTTCCCGACGCCGAGCTGCCGGCGCGGCGCCGGACCGGCATCGGCTGGACCCACTCCAATCTGATGCAGACCTGCTTCGGGCCGATCCTCGATACGCCGTTCGGCACGGGCGGCGACCTGATGATCGTGCCGGACCCTTCAGCGGAAAGTGCATGTTGATTTTCGCGACGGCTCGGCGGCGGAGCGTTTCTTTCTCGGCGACATCCGCAATATCGACGGCAGCCCGTGGGAGTGCTGCGTGCGCGACTTCTTGCGCCGCGCTGTTGCCGCGTTGAAGACGGCGTCGGGCCTTCATCTTATGGCCGCGTTCGAGCAGGAGTTCGTCTATACCGGCGTCGAGGATCTGCCGGGCCACGCCTACAGCCTGAGCGCGTTCCGCCGCCAAGGCGTGTTCGGCGAAATGCTGACCGCGGCAATCCGCGCCGCCAGCGCCAAGCCGGCCTCCGTTCTCGCCGAGTATGGGTCGCGCCAATACGAGGTGACGATGGCGCCTGAGACGGCGATGCGCGCGGCCGATCAAGGCGTGATTGCCCGCGAGATGGCCCGCGGCGGCGCCTTCCGCCTCAGCAACCGCACCATCTTCTCGCCGATGCCGGTGGCCGATGGCGCGGGCAACGGGGTGCATATTCATTTCAGCCTGCATGACGACCAGGGCGCGCCCGCGACCTACGATCCGCAAGGTCCTTTCGGCTTGAGCGCGGCGGCGATGCATTTCGCTGCCGGGGTGTTGCATCACATGACGGCGATCACGGCCCTTACGGCGCCGTCGCCGGTCTCCTATTTGCGGCTGACGCCGAACCGCTGGGCGCCGACGCTCGCCAATATCGAGGCCCAAGACCGCGGCGCGGCTCTGCGCGTCTGTCCCGTGTTCGAGGCAGATGGCGAGGCGGCGCGGGCGGCGCAGTTCAATCTGGAGTTCCGCGTCTGCGACGCTGCCGCCAGTCCCTATATGGCGCTCGGCGCGCTGATCTTTGCCGGGGCGGACGGGCTCGCGCGAAAACTTGCTTTGCCGGACGCGAGTCCGCCATTGCTGCGGTCTCTGGGCGAGGCGCTGGATGCCATGGCGGCAAGCGGCGCGGTGAAGAGCTGGTTCGGACTGACCTTCTTCGAGGCCTATCTGCGCCACAAGCGCTCCGAGCTTGCGGCGGTCGCCGAACTGGCGCCGCCGGAGCTATACGCCCGCTATGCCGAGGTCTATTGAGACGTGGCTTGTGGCCGACAGAGACAGCGGATAACCCTGCGCTAACGGTGTCGCGTATAGGTTTCGGCGCATTGCCGTGTCCTTGCTACGTTCGCTGCCGCAGGAGGTGCCGGATATGTTGAAGGTTCTCACACTCTCATTCATATCGCTTGCCGCGCTCGGCCGCCTCTATGCGCGCTATCCGAATTTGGCGCTGGCCGCGCCCGGCGACATCCAATGGATCGAGCGCTTCGGTCTGCGCGGCGTCAAGGCGCTGCCCGCACGGCTCAACGCCGACCGGACGCGGAAGGCCGCATAGGTCAGTCGTCGTAGTGACAGAGCTCTTGCGGGCTCCAGACCTGGCCCGGCGGGCAGCCATGTCCCGATGGCTTCGGCTTGGGCGCGACATAGGCCCCGGGCACGCACTTGCCGTTCTTCACGCGGTAGCCGGGCCCGCAATAGCCCGCAGCGTTGCTTTTCAAAATGCATTTGCCGTCGACCAGAATCGACCGTGAGCGGCATTTTGGGCCTGCGGCCTTCTTCTTTGGTGCCGCCTTCTTTGGCGCCGGTGCCGGTGGCGGAGACGCCTTTCTTTGGGGCGGCGGTGCCTGCACCGTGCCGCCCCTGCTGGTGAGTTCGACGACACGGGTGCCGGCATGGGGCATGACGATCTCGATGCAGTCGCCCGGTCCGTCGGCGATCATCCACGGATGGGTCATGAACGTGTCGAGCGTCATCTGGTCGCCGGCATTGAGACCGCCATAGTCCTTGGGCTGACCGTTGAAATCGATCCACATGACGGAGCGATACATGTCGGACTTGTTGATGACGATGAGCTTCGCCCGCGTGTTGGAGTTTTGCGACCGCAGGGTCGAAAGGCTCCGGCAGGACGGATCCGGTCCTGGCGCGCTGGTCACGATGGCCGGTGCAGGCGCTGCAGGCGGGGGAGGTGGCGGCGGTGCAGGGGTCTTCGGTAGGCTGGCGCCGTTGAGCTTGCCGACATAAGCGCGAGCCAGATCGGCATAGAAACCCGACGGATAATTCGACAGGAAGGCCTCGAAACCGGCGACGGTGCCGAGCTCCTTGGCGCTGTTGAACGCGTCCTTCTCGGAGCTGTCGCCTGAGTCGGCGGTGGTGTCGGTGCCTTGATCGCCGAGAACGGCCTTCTCATAAGTACGGCAGGCCTCGATGAAGGATTTGATGTTGCCGCGGCCGGGCTCGAGCTCGAGGGGCGCGGCGCGATAGCCCGGCACCTGATAGTCGAGCGTGTCCTTCTCGGCGAAGGCGGTCCACATTCTATCGCCGTGCTCGATGTCCAGATGGACGCCGTTAATCCCCTCCTCCTGGGCGCGCTGGACATTGCCCTTCAGCGTCTGCTCGAAGCCACCGCCGGAAAAACGCAACTCCGCGTCCGCGCCGTTCGCCAGATCGCCGATATTGGCTCTGAAGGTGACGCTTGAAAATTTGACGCCGGTGCTCGGCCGCGCGTCGCAGACGCCCATGACCTGCACATTGTCGGTCTCGGGCACGCCGTAGATCAGCCGCGCGGTCATGGCGCCTTTGTTGTCGGGGTCGTTGGATTCGTAAAACTGCCAGGACATGTCGCCGTCTTGGGCGAGCGCTGGTGTGACGAGTGACGGCCACGCTGAAACGCCGAGGAACAGGAAAATGGCCAGGGGGAGGGATTTAAGCGACATGGGGAGTCTCCGCATTGCACGAACTTCGCGGAATGAACGCGAGACGCCGCAAATTGCCGACCCCAGCCGATCCGTCCCTCAGACGCCTAGCTTAGGGAGGCCGCAGGCCGGAGGCAACGGCGATCGGAGGCGACCTAAGCTAGCGTGGTCCATAGGACGGCGATATTCGCCAGCAGGTAGATGCCGAGCACGGATGCGGCCCAGCGCCGGTCGGCATGTTTGATCGTCGCTTCGGCGTCGGGGTCGCCGCCCTGCCAGGACGTGGCCACGACCCGTGCCAGGGCCACGATGATGAACAGATAGGCGAGCAGGAAGATCTTATCGAGCATCATCAGGTAATCGACATCGGGCAGCCCTGAAGTCGCCGTCAGCTGCAGCGCGACAAGAGTCAAGAGCGCGGTGATGCCGAGGCCGATGCGGCCTTCCACATAGCGCGGCCGGACGAAGTACACGAGCGAGGCACAGACAACGATCAGCAGGATCGGCACGAAGGTCTTGAGCGACATGGCAATGACGGGCCGCGTCACCGGGACCGAAATGACGATGCGCGAATAGGGCTCGGCTTCCGGTTTCGAGAGATCGCCAAAATTTGTCGGATAGGTGTTGGTGGTTATGCGCATGGCCGGCTTGCTGACCTTGAAGCCCGGCAAGGTAATGACGGGATCGATGATCACGGGATCCTTGCCGTCCGCCACATAGGCCTGCTCAGCCGCGCCCGCGAGGGTGTCCTCCATGATCACTTTCAAGGTCTGGGTGTCGAAGGGATAGGCCTCTAGCGGGAACTTGGAGGAGAAGCGGCCCTGATAGCGGAGGATCGCGTAACGGCTGCCGTCCGGCATCGCCTCGGGCGCGCCGGTCAGTTCATCGCGGCGGTTATCGTCCGAGGCATAGCTGTTCATGAACTCCATGGACTTGGACGGGTCGGTATCGG
Organism: Methyloceanibacter sp.; assembly: GCA_035528655.1. Taxonomy (GTDB): domain Bacteria; phylum Pseudomonadota; class Alphaproteobacteria; order Rhizobiales; family Methyloligellaceae; genus Methyloceanibacter. Next base: position 18,157 of record DATKYG010000065.1, on the reverse strand, counting down.
GCGACCGCCAGCGGAACCACACATAAAGATCGATGACGTAGTTGTTGGTCTTGAAGTCGAGTTGCTGGATGTCGTTGATATAAGCGCCGACGATGACCTGTTCCGAACCCGGCGCAATCACGGTCTGGATCGCTTCCATCACCGCGCGCGGTGTCTCGCCGGGCGCGGCTTGAGCGCAGGCATGCCCTGGAATAAGCGCGACAAGAGCGACGAAGAGGACGGCCGCCAGGCGATGGGCGATGGGTTGCATCGACATCCTGTCACCCTCGCTGTGTGACAAAGGAAGTGGTGCCCCAGGCCGGATTCGAACCAGCACACCCTTGCGGATAACAGATTTTGAGTCTGTCGCGTCTACCATTCCGCCACTGGGGCTTTCGGGCCGGGAACATGGGGTAAGCGTGCGGTCCGGTCAACTCTCGGAGAGGCCGCGCGCCCGCGGCCTTCCAGACCCGATGGACAAGCGCCCAGGGCCCGGCTAAGCAGAGCGCCATGTTGAGGCGCGCTTACGACAGGGTCATGGAGCTCGCCGCTCATCGCAATGCGCCGTGGGCCCTCGCGGGCGTGGCATTCGTCGAGAGCTCGGTGTTCCCGATCCCGCCCGACGTGATGCTCATACCCATGGTGCTCGCCGAGCGGCGGAAGGCTTGGCTTTACGCCGGGATTGCCACGCTCGCTTCGGTGGTCGGCGGCATCTTCGGCTATATCATCGGCTATTTCCTGTTCGAGACCATCGGCCAGCCGATCCTCAACTTTTATGGCTACGGCCACGCGTTCGAGGACTTCGCCAAGCGCTACAACGAGTACGGCGCCTGGATCGTGTTCATCGCCGGCGTCACGCCCTTCCCCTACAAGGTCATCACCATCGCCAGCGGCGTGACCCAGCTCAATTTCCTGGTGTTCATGCTGGCGAGTGTGGCCGCACGAGGGATTCGCTTCTTTGTCGTCGCTGCGCTGCTCTATTGGTTCGGCCCGCCGATCAAGGACTTCCTCGAGAAATATCTCGGCATCCTGTCGATCCTGTTCGTGGTGCTGTTGATCGGCGGCTTCGTTCTAATCAAATATGTGATGTGACCGTGGCGGATTCCGATGGCTGATGCCAACCGACTGGCAGGGCGCATGATGACGATCAGCGCCATCGTTTTCGCGATGGCCCTTCTGACGATCCTGACGGCGCACGCGTTTGAGCAGTTCGGCGGCTATGCGCCATGTCCGCTCTGTCTCCAGGAGCGTTATGCCTACTACTTCGCCGTGCCGGCGGCGCTCGTCGCGTTCTTCGCCGCGCGCGGCGAAAATTTCGGTTTCGCGCGCCTGGTGCTCGTCCTCGTCGCCATCGGCTTTCTCCTAAACGCGGCGCTTGGCGTCTATCACGCCGGCGCGGAATGGAAGTGGTGGCCCGGACCCGAGACCTGCGGCGGCGGCTTCGATCTCAACTGGGGCAAGGACGGTATTGTCGATACGCCGGTCATCCGCTGCGACGAGGCCTCCTGGTGGTTCTTGGGCCTGTCCTTCGCTGGCTGGAACGCGGTGGTCTCGGCCCTGCTGGCGGTCCTGGCGGCGTTTGGCGCCACCCGCACGCGCTGACGTAAAGCGCCTTTTCGCTCACGAAAGTTTCAAGCGTGGTGATTGGCCTAGGCCAAGCCGGCACTGCTATCACAGCAGTGAAGAATTCCGCTTGGAGATCCCAAAATGACCCCGATCCGCACCCTTCTTGCCGGCCTCGTCGCCGTTGCCCTGCTTGGCTCCGCCCCCGCTTCGGCGGCCGAGTGGAAGGAATTCACCCCTGAAGCGCTCGCCGCAGCGCAAAGCGAAGGCAAGCCCATCCTGGTCGATGTGTTCGCCGCGTGGTGCTCGGTGTGCCGGGCGCAGAACCCGATCCTGGTCCAGCTCACCCGTCAGCCGAAATTCAAGAACCTCGTCGTGTTCAAGGCCGACTTCGATACCCAGAAGGACCAGCTGAAGCCGCTGAATGTGCGGTCGCAGAGCACGCTCATCGTGTTCAAAGGCGACAAGGAGCTGGACCGGTCGGCGGGCGACACGAGCGACATCTCCATCGAGGGCATGCTGGACAAGACGCTCTAGGGCGCGCGAGCCCCTTGAGGCAAGCGCGATGATCGGCACAATCGGTTTGGCGCTTCTGGCAGGGCTGCTGTCGATCCTATCGCCCTGTGTGCTGCCGCTGCTGCCAATCGTGCTCGGTACCGCGCAGAGCGAGCATCGGCTGGGACCTGTGGCCTTGGCTTGCGGCCTCGCGCTGTCCTTCACGGTCATCGGTCTCTTCGTGGCCACCATCGGCTACGCCATCGGCCTCGACACCGATGTGTTCCGCGCCATCTCGGCCTTCCTGCTGATTGCCGTGGGCATGGTTCTATTGGTGCCGCGCCTGCAGGAGCAGTTCGCGGTGGCGGCAAGTCCGGTCGGGAGCTGGGTCGACGATCGCTTCGGCGGCTTCTCCGGAACAAGTCTTTACGGCCAGTTCGGGCTTGGGCTGCTGCTCGGCGCGGTGTGGGCGCCGTGCGTGGGGCCGACGCTGGGCGCGGCCTCGATCCTCGCCGCCAAGGGCGACAATCTCGGCCAGGTGGCGCTCACCATGGCAGCCTTCGGCATTGGCGCGGCGCTGCCCTTGATGGTGCTCGGCTTCGTGTCGCGGGAGGCGATGATGCGCTGGCGCGGCCGTCTGATGGAGGCGGGCAAAGGCGGCAAGATGCTGCTCGGCGCGCTGCTGGTCGCGGTCGGCTTGCTCGTCGCCACCGGCGTCGACAAGCGGCTCGAGACGTTCCTGGTGAATATCTCGCCCGAATGGCTGACGCAGCTCACCACGCGATATTGAGCGCGACGCGGCCTACGGCTCCAGCTCGGTATCCCAGTAGAGATAATCGAGCCAGCTCTCATGCAGGTAGTTGGGCGGGAACAGGCGCCCGTTGCGGTGTAGCTCGAACACCGTGGGGCGGTAAGGTTTCTGCGCCGGCCACATCCTGGCCTGGGCCGGCATCACGCCGCCCTTCCTGAGATTGCACGGCGCGCAGGCCGCCACGACATTCTCCCAGCGGGTCAGGCCGCCGCGGGAACGCGGAATGAGATGGTCGAAGGTGAGGTCTTGGTTGTCGCCGCAATATTGGCAGGAGAAGCGGTCGCGCAGGAACACGTTGAATCGGGTGAATGCGGGATAGAGCGCCGGGCGCACATAGCTCTTCAGCGACACTACGCTCGGCAGCTTCATCTCGAACGAGGGCGAGTGAACCGCGTGGTCGTATTCGGAGACGATGTTCACGCGATCGAGGAACACGGCCTTCACCGTATCCTGCCAACCCCAAAGCGACAGCGGATAGTAAGACAGCGGTCGGTAATCGGCATTCAGCACGAGCGCCGGGTAAGTGCCGGGGGCAGCCGATGCAGTTGCGACGTTCAAGGCCAAACGGTCCTTCAACTTGCCCGTCGCACTCGGGCCTCCTACTCGATGGGCTGGATACTATAAGCACGTGTCACGAATGTGAAGGGCCCCACATCATGTGGTCCGAGATGGCCTTTACCCCTAGGCCGCGTTATGAGCCTTGGCGCAGCTGTGCCGTGGCGAAGGCGTGTTTGAGGAAGGCGCCGCCAAGCCGCAAGCCCTCGCCGTCGATGCCGTGGCTGATGCCTTCGGCGACGTGCCATTCCACCGGCAGGCCGGCTTGGGCCAGCTGCTCGCGGGCCATGAGCATGGCGTCGACGGGGATCACCTCGTCCCTGTCGCCATGCACCAGCAGGATGTCGGGGCCCGAGCCCGGCATGGGTAGCGCCTCGACGGTGGCGAGCGCGCCGGAATAGCCGACGATCGCCGCGGGCGCCGGTTTGCGGGCGAGGCCGACGGCAAGGGCCATCATGGTGCCCTGGCTGAAACCGACCAGGCCGAGCGCCGAGGCCGGCAGTTCGTAGCGTTTCAGCTCCGCATTGAGGAAGGCTTGCAGCGCGGGCGCCGCCCGCTTCACGCCTTCGGCGATCAGTGCCATGTCGCCGAGCGAGAGGTCGAACCACTGCCGGCCCATGGGCGCCATGCCGCACGGCTCCGGCGCGTTCGGCGAGACGAAAGCGGCGTGGGGCAAGCTTTGCGCCCATTCGCGCCCCAAGCCGATCAGGTCGTTGCCGTCGGCGCCATAGCCGTGCAGGAACACCACGAGCTGGCGCGGGGGCCCGCCCGCGGGGGGATCGAGACGCGGCCCGTCAAGCATTGGCGATGTCATCTAGGCGAAAGCCCCCACATGCCGCATTTAATCGCCTTCCGGCACGTCGTCGGCGGAATGGGCGTTGAGCTGGCCATACATCTGAGCGCCGATGTCATTCAACAGGCCGAGCTGGGTCTCGATGTAATCGATGTGACCTTCCTCGTCGGCGAGCAGCCCCTCGAACAGGTCCGTGCTGACATAGTCCTCTTCCTTCCGGCAGGCGGCGCGCGCTTCCATGTACAGGGCGCGGGCGCCGTACTCGGCCTTCAGGTCGCATTCGAGAATCTCTTTGATGTTCTGGCCGATCATCAGCGGGTCGAGCCGCTGCATGTTGGGAAAGCCCTCGAGGAAGATGATGCGGGTCACGAGCTTGTCGGCGTGATGCATCTCCTCGATCGACTCTTCGCGCTCTTTCTTGGCCAGCTTGCTGTAGCCCCAGTCGTCGAGCAGCCGGTAGTGCAGCCAATATTGATTGACGGCGGTCAGCTCGCTCGTCAGCGCCTTGTTCAAATACTCAATGACTGTTGGATTGCCCTTCATGTCGCGATTCTCCTCTCAACCTTGGTCATCATCATGACGTGATCTTCCGTATGCGGCTAGTCTCGGCGCTCGTTGGCGGAGCGGTGGGGTAGCGAGGCCGCCGAGCTCGGCCCCTGTTCGTCGTAGCCGACCATTAGTTTGGCGATGAGCGGCAAACAGGTCCCGCAGGACGGCCGCTTACCCAGTTGCCGGTAGATCGTCCCCGGCGTGAGCACCACGAACGGGTCCTTGGTGCGCAGCGCGGATACGGCTTCGGCAATGTCGTTGGCCGTGATCATGGAGCAGGAACAGACAATCATGCCTCTCTCTGGCGGGGCGCATCGTTTGTCGTCAAGCCCTCTGCTGAAATGCGTGAGGGGGGCGAGGGCTGGCCAAACAGGTCCGACGGATCATATTAGGATAGTTCTAAAGTGGAATATGGGAGCCCGCAAGTGCGACACTTTCCAACGGGGCCGCGAGCGTCTGACCAAGTCATTGCTTAGGGCCTTATAAACCAAGCAATTTATCCGAGTTTTAAGTCGTCTCTGCGATGCTTCCCCGAGAACAGAGCAAAAACCAACGGCGGGGGCCGATCATGCAGACCAGAGATTTTCAGCCGGACGATCTGTTCACGCAGATCCAAATTCTCGTCGACGGGCTCGAAGCGGAGCGGCGTGCGCGTGAGGCGGCGGAAACGGCCGATGCGGCCAAGTCCGAGATCCTCGCGGTGATGGGCCACGAGCTGCACGCGTCCATGGAAGGTCTGGTCGCCATGACCGACCGTCTGCTCGCGGGCTCGCTCAACGGCTCGCAGCGGCGTCAGGCCGAAATTCTAGCGCATACGGCGCGGAGCCTGCTCGGCGCGGTCCACGAGGTGCTCGATTTCTCCAGGCTCGAAGCCGGAGAATCCTTACTTTCATCGCATCGGTTCGATCTGCACGGCCTGGTCAGGAGCGCCGCCTCGGTGCTGCAAGCGCGCGCGAGCGCCAAGGGTCTCACCAGCGGCGTCGATATGGGCGCCAACTGTCCGCGCTTCATTTTCGGCGACGCGGTGCGTATCCGCCAGGTTCTCATGGGCCTGATCGAGGCCGCGCTGCAGTCGACGAGCGAGGGCTCGGTGCGGCTCTATGTCAGCGTCAATAATGCAGCGAACCCGCTCACGCTGCGCTTCGACATCACCGACACGGGCACCGGCATGACTGAAGCGGAGCAGGAAAGCCTGTTCCGGCCGTCGGCCGATCAGTCACGCGTCGGCGGCGGGCTCGGCCTGCCGATCGCACGGCGGCTTGCGGGGGCGATGGGCGGCGATGTCGGCTGCGACAGCGCGCTCGGCCAAGGCACGCTCTATTGGTTCACGCTCCAGGCGGAGCCCGCGGCGGATCAAGACACGATGGATGAAATCGTGGCCGAGGCCGCGAACGACGCGATTCCACCAGAGCTGGCCCCGAAAGGCACGCTGTCAGGCCATGTGCTGGTGGTCGAGGGCAACACCGTCAACCGCATGCTGATCGGCGCCTATCTCGATGAATTCGGACTGACCTATGAAGGGGTCGAGAACGGCGCCGCGGCGATCATGTGCCTCGCCGCCCGCCGTTACGATCTCGTGCTCATGGATACGGTGCTGCCGGACTACGACGGCATGCTGATCGCCAAGCGCATCCGCTCCATGCATGCGCCGTCGTCGGAAGTGCCGATCGTGGCGATTACCGCGCGCGATGCCGCGGACGGCGAGCAGGACTATGTCGCCGCCGGCATCAACGCGTGCGTGTCGAAGCCGATTCAGGGCCGCGCGCTCTATGCCGGGCTCGTGCCGTTTCTCGACGCGCCCATGGCTGTCGACGCGCCGATGGACCTCGAGATGTTCGCCAAAGCGAGCTGAGGTCAGGTCCAGGCGATCGCCTAGACGTTGTCCATCAATACGCCGGCGAGCAGGATCAGATAGGCGATCAGCAACAGACCGAGACCGTAACCGGTGAAGATCGGCAACGGCACGATCATGCCGATGACGACCAAAACGGCGATGACGACGGAGACGAGGAACGTCTCCCGGCGCGGCGAGCTCAGATTGAAGTTCATGATGTTCCCCCTTGGCCAGGACGCCTGAAGAGATTCGGGCGCTTGCTCCTGAGTCTAGCGGTAAAGCGCTCCCGCTGTCATCGCCCACACGATAGGGGAAAGTTCTAGAGCGGCACCTTTTCCTTGGCGCGCAAGGGCGGCACGGGCACGCCCGCCTCGGCCAGCAGTTCCACCTTGCTGTCCACGAGGCCGACAATGCCGGTCATGATCTCGTTGAGCTGAAAGTCCTTGGGCGTGTAGACGGCCGAGGCGCCGCACTGCTTGAGGATGTTGACGTCCTCGGGCGGGATGATGCCGCCGACCACGATCGGGACGTCGCCGAGCCCCGCCTCGCGCAGCTTCTGTGCTACGTCGCGCACCAGAGAGACATGGGAGCCGGAGAGGATCGAGAGGCCGACCACATGGGCTCTCGCCTCTTTCGCCTGCTCGACGATCTCGGCGGGCGTCAGGCGGATGCCGTCATAGACGACCTCCATTCCGCAATCATGGGCGCGGACAGCGATCTGCTCGGCGCCGTTGGAGTGACCGTCGAGGCCGGGCTTGCCGACGACGAAGGTGAGCGTGCGGCCGAGCTTGCCGGAAACATCCGTGACGAGCTCGCGGATTTGCTTCAAGCGCTCCTCGTCGACGGCGTGCGCGGCGCCGATGCCGGTGGGCGCGCGATATTCGCCGAACACTTCGCGCAAGACCGCGCCCCACTCGCCGGTGGTGACGCCGGCTTTCGCCGCGGCGATGGAGGGCGGCATGATGTTGCGGTCTTCGCTGGCCGCCTCTTTGAGGTCGACCAGGGCTTGGCGGGCGGCGGCTTCGTTGCGATTCTGGCGCCAGTTCTGAAGCGCGGCGATCTGCTCGATCTCGACCGATTCCGGGACGGTGAGAATGCCCTCGGCGCCGGAGTCCAATGGGGACTCTTCGGTCTCGGTGTAGCGGTTGACGCCAACGAGCACTTGGTCGCCGCGCTCGATGTCGGCGATGCGGGCGGCGTTCGAGGCGATCAGCGCCTCCTTCATGTAATCGATAGCGGCGACGGCGCCTCCCATGGTGTCGAGCTTGGCAAGCTCGGTGCGGGCCTGGCTCTTGAGTTCCTCGACCTTGCGGTCGATCACCTCGGAACCGTCGAAGATGTCGGCATATTCGAGAAGGTCGGTCTCGTAAGCGACGATCTGCTGCAGCCGCAGCGACCATTGTTGGTCCCAGGGCCGGGGCAGGCCGAGCGCCTCGTTCCAGGCCGGAAGCTGCACGGCGCGGGCGCGGGCCTTCTTCGACAGCACCACGGCGAGCATCGACAGCAGGATGCGGTAGGGATTGTTCTCGGGCTGCTGCTCGGTGAGCCCCAGCGAGTTGACCTGGACGCCATAGCGGAAGCGCCGCAGCTTCGGATCCGCGACGCCATAGCGGTCGCGCGCGATCTCATCCCACAGATCGACGAAGGCGCGCATCTTGCTCACCTCGGTGATGAAGCGCACGCCGGCATTGACGAAAAAGCTGATGGCGCCGACGACGCGCGGGAATTTGTCGTCCACGACCTCGCCGGAGTTCTTCACCTCGTCGAGCACGGCGACCGCCGTGGCCAGCGCGAAGGCAAGCTCCTGCGCCGGCGTCGCTCCCGCCTCTTGCAGGTGATAGGAGCAAACGTTGGTCGGGTTCCACTTCGGCATCTCGCTGTTGGTGAAGACGATGACGTCCTTGATCAACCGCAAGCTCGGCGCCGGCGGAAACACATAGGTGCCGCGCGACAGATACTCTTTTAGGATGTCGTTCTGCACCGTGCCGGTGAGTTTCGTCCGGTCGACGCCTTGCTCGTCGGCCAGCGAGACATAAAGCGCCAGCAACCACGCCGCCGTGGCGTTGATCGTCATCGAGGTGTTCATCGCGTCGAGCGGGATGTCCTTGAGCAAAGCCCGCATGTCGCCGAGATGGGAAATCGGCACGCCGACCTTGCCGACCTCGCCGCGGGCCAGCGCCTCGTCGGAATCGTAGCCGGTCTGGGTCGGCAGATCGAAGGCGATGGAGAGGCCCGTCTGACCCTTTGAGAGGTTCTTCCGGTAAAGCTCGTTGGAAGCCTTCGCCGTCGAATGGCCCGCATAGGTGCGGAACATCCAAGGCTTATCGCGAGGGGCCTTGTCGCCTGTGGTTTTGCCGTCTGCCATTCGCTGTCTCCGGGCGCCTCATGTCGCGCGCGCAATTCTCATCGAAGCACGTGCACCCGCCTTGTGGCAACTCAGCGGGGCGCCGCTATCTGCCCGTATTCCATGGACCGGAAGTGATTTCAAATCCCTTCCATGGGGATGCCGAACAGGACGACGGCGAGCGCCATGGCGGCCAGCGCCAGGAATCCCGCGGCATCAAGCCCGCGCTGGCGCACATCCGGGCTCTTCAGCGCCACGCCCGCGGCGACCAGGCATTGCAGCAGGTAGAATAGCGCAAAGGCCCGCGAGGCAAGGGTGATGACGGCGAAAACGTCCAGCGTCCAGGTGAGGGCGATGCCGATCACGGCGATGACCGGATAGGCGTGGTGATGGTCGATACGCCGGCCGGTGACTTGCTCGATGAGGCCGCCAGCGCCAATGGAATCGGCGACCGCCGCCGAGAGCTGGGCGAACACGGCGCCGATCACGATCAGATAGACCAGGCTCGAGGCGGCAGGCTGCAGCACGGCGATAATGCCGGTGGCGTTGCCGTTGAGGGCCCTGGGATCGTCGACCGCGGCCATCGCCAGCAGAAAGAAGGCCATATAGATCGCGCCGGACAGCCATTGCGCGTAACGCATGGTGCGGACGCGCATTTCAGGCGGATAGGCGCCGGCCAGGAAGCGCGAGGTCTCGAAGCCCTGGACGACGACGAGCAGGCCGAGCACCACCCTGGCCGACTGCCAGTCGAATGGCTTGGTCTGCTCGACGATATGCCAGGTGCCGTTGAGGCTTGCGTCGATATTGAACCAGGCCAAAGCGGCCAGCGCCGCGGCGATGATGGCGAGCTTCAGCCCGACGGCATATTCCTCGACGCTTTCGAGGCCGTGCAGGCCGCGCCACAGGCCTTGCGCGGCGATGCCGAGCAGGATGGCGGTGGTGAGCCCTTTCGCCGCGAGAGGATGGGGGGTGCCGAGCCCTTTGAGCAGGAAGGCCGAGAGCAGCGTCAGGTAATAGGTGACGGAAATGAAATAGGCGAGGGCGAGCGCGAGATGGGAGGTTCGCTCGACGAAACTCAGCCATCTCCTGCCGCCTTCGGCGAAGAGCGGCTCGCCATGCAGGATGTTGAAGCGGATGGCGCCGCCGAGCAGATAGGCGAAGACCACCAGGCAAGCCATGGCGATCACGGAATAGGAGCCGAGATCGTGGGTCAGCAGCGGAAACGATACGAGAAAGCCCGAGCCGATGATGGAGGCGAGCGGCGTGACGGTCGCCCGCCACATGGGCGCGGCGGTAAGCTTTGGCGAGAACAGAAACGCCAGGGCGGCCGCCAGGACCACGAAGACGATGATATTGCCGGTCAGTTGCTGCCCCTGTTCTGGTGAAAGCCCCGTTTTTGAAGATCATTTGGGGGTTAGGACAATACCGCCAGCGGGCAAGGGCGCTTGTCCAGTGGCGTGGTGCCGCGCCTCATCTTTTGGGGGGTGCGCGAATCGCCCCCTGGGCAGACCCGATTCTTTTTGCTAACCCTCCTCCCGATTGAGGCTGCCCTGCCGGAAATAGGGCAAATCCAAGGGGCCCCTGGCGTTTTTGGGGCGGGCTTGTGTTAAGTCTGCGGCCCGCAAACATGTTGCGGTCGCGAGATGGATCGAAGACAATTGCCGCAGTGCAAAAAGATACCGAACAAGAGGACTGGGGGAACAACCGGATGAATGAAATGTCTCTAACTGCAGTTTCTCCAGAAACCGCCGCTCCACGGGGTGAGATCAAGGATCTCTACGAGATCGGTGAGATTCCGCCACTCGGCCATGTGCCGAAGAACATGTACGCCTGGGCGATCCGCAAGGAGCGCCACGGTCCTCCCGATGAGGCCATGCAGGTGGAGGTGTTGCCGACATGGGAACTCGACAGCCACGACGTACTCGTTCTCGTGATGGCGGCCGGCGTCAATTATAACGGCGTGTGGGCCTCGCTCGGCCAGCCGATGTCGACGCTCGACGTTCACAAGAATCCCTATCACATCGCCGACTCCGATGCCTCGGGCATCGTGTGGGCCGTGGGCACCAAGGTGAAGCGCTGGAAGGTCGGCGACGAAGTCGTCATCCATTGCAATCAGGACGACGGCGACGACGAGGAGTGTAACGGTGGAGATCCGATGTTCTCGCCGTCCCAGCGCATCTGGGGCTACGAGACGCCGGACGGCTCGTTCGCGCAGTTTGCCCGCGTGCAGGACCGTCAGCTTCTGCCACGGCCGCAACATCTGACCTGGGAAGAGGCCGCCTGCTACACGCTGACGCTCGCCACCTCCTACCGCATGCTGTTCGGCCATCGGCCGCATACGCTGAAGCCGGGCCATAATGTCCTGGTGTGGGGCGCCTCCGGCGGCCTCGGCTCCATGGCGATCCAGCTCTGCGCCACCGCCGGCGCCAACGCAATCGGCGTCGTGTCAGAGGACGACAAGCGCGACTACGTGATGTCGCTCGGCGCCCGCGGCGTGATCAACCGCAAGGACTTCAACTGCTGGGGCCAGATGCCCGCCGTCGGCACGTCGGAATATGACGAGTGGAACAAAGAGGTCCGCAAGTTCGGCAAGGCGATCTGGGAGATCACCGGCAAGGGCGTGAATGTCGACAGCGTGTTCGAGCATCCGGGTGAAGCGACCTTCCCCGTCTCCTGCTTCATCGTGAAGCGCGGCGGCATGGTCGTGTTCTGCGCCGGCACCACGGGCTACAACCTGACGATGGACGCCCGCTATGTGTGGATGCATCAAAAGCGCATCCAGGGCTCCCATTTCGCCCATCTGTTGCAGGCGAGCCAGGCCAACAAGCTTGTCATCGAGCGGCACATCGATCCGTGCATGTCCGAAGTGTTTCCGTGGGAGCAGATCCCCAAGGCCCACATGAGAATGTGGAAGAACGAGCATCGCCCCGGCAATATGTCGGTGCTGGTGAGCGCGCCGGTTACGGGGCTTCGGACCTTCGAGGACGTGCTCGAAGCCAGCAAAGAGATGCACGGCGGGTCCTAAGGGCGCCGCCATCCGAATTCGGCCGCCACGCGGCCCAAGGCGCCCCGGGCCAATCGTCCGGGGCGCCTTCTTTTTTCGTCATCTCCGTCACGCGATTGGGGTTTGACTCCGGCGCACTGTCGGGGTTCGTTGTGCCTGAAAAATCGACCAGAATCGTCCGAGGAGCCAGAGACTTGACCGCTGCCGAGACCTTGACCGACCGCGAGGGTTTGAGCCCCGCCGAGCTGATCCCGCTGCTTGAGGCCGCCGCCGAGGCCGCCGGGGCGCTGAGCGCAAGCGCTGCCGAGGCCGTCAAGGCGAAGGTGGCGCCCGGCGGCAAGATCGACAACGCGGTGCTCGAAAGTGAGCAGCACGTGGCCCATGGGCTCGCCTGGATCGCCACCTATGCGGAAGCGATCCGCCAGCTTGCCGACTACGCCAAGCGCATGGACGGCGAAGGCCGGTTCGGCGAGATGGAAGCTTTGCTGGCTCAGATCGGCGCCGGCGAATATCTGGCGCAACTGGCCGGCGGTGTCGTCATGAGCCAGGGCGAGGTGGCCCGGCTGCACGAGCTTGGCGTGCCGGACTCCGCGCGGGATGCGTTCCTGACCGCTGACGTCACTGCGCTCATTCAAGGTGTGACGCCCGAGATGCGGGCCCGTGTCGTGATGCTGATCCAGGACGCGCAAGGTGCGGCGGCGGCCAGCTACGGCGATCCCGGGCTCGAGGAGACCTTTGAGGAGATCCGCAGCGAGATGCGCCGCTTCTCGTTGGCCGAGGTGGTGCCTTACGCGCAGGAATGGCACCTCAAGGACGATTACATTCCGCTCGACCTGCTGACCAAGATGGCGGAGCTCGGCGTGTTCTCGCTGACGCTGCCTGAGGAGTATGGCGGGCTAGGGCTCGGCAAGGAGGCCATGTGCGTCGTCTCCGAGGAGCTGTCACGCGGTTATATCGGCGTGGGCTCGCTCGGCACGCGGTCGGAGATCGCCGAGGAGCTGATCCTCAACGGCGGCACCGACGAACAAAAGCAAGAGTGGCTGCCGAAGATCGCGAGCGGCGAACTCCTGCCGACGGCGGTGTTCACCGAGCCCAATACCGGCTCCGATCTCGCCTCGCTGACCACGCGCGCGGTGAAGGACGGCGACGTCTATCGCATCACCGGCCAGAAGACCTGGATCACGCACGCGGCGCGCGCCGACCTAATGACCGTGCTGGCGCGCACCGATCCCAATGAGAAGGGCTATCGCGGGCTGTCCATGTTCCTGGCGCCCAAGCCGCGCGGCACCGACGACAATCCTTTCCCGGCGGACGGCATGTCAGGCGGCGAGATCGAGGTGCTCGGTTATCGCGGCATGAAGGAGTTCGATATCTCCTTCGACAATTTCGAGGTGCCGGCGGCCAATCTGCTCGGTGGCGTCGAGGGCCAAGGCTTCAAGCAGCTGATGCAGACTTTCGAGGCGGCACGCATTCAGACGGCCGCGCGCGCCATCGGCGTGGCGCAATCGGCGCTCGATCTCGGCCTGCGCTACGGCATGGAGCGGGTGCAGTTCGGCAAGCCGATCGTCGGCTTCCCGCGCGTGTCCGATAAGCTCGCCATGATGGCGGCGGAGATTCTGCTGGCGCGGCAGCTGACCTACTACTCCGCGCGGGAGAAGGACGCGGGGCGCCGCTGCGATCTGGAAGCCGGCATGGCCAAGCTGCTCGCCGCGCGCGCGGCCTGGGCCGCCGCCGACAACGCGCTGCAGATCCATGGCGGTAACGGCTTCGCGCTCGAATATGTGGTGAGCCGGGTCTTGTGCGACGCGCGCATCCTGTCGATCTTCGAAGGCGCGGCCGAGATCCAAGCCCATGTCATCGCCCGGCGCCTGCTCGAGCAATGAGTGGCGCATCCGAGCCGGCCTTCTCCAAGCGCTCGATCGTTGCGCTTCTCATCCTGCTCGCGGCGTGTTTCGCCGCGTCGGCCATTGGCGGGGCGCTGACGCGGCCCAATCTCGACTGGTATGCAACGCTGACGAAGCCGGGCTTCGCGCCGCCGAACAGCGTGTTTCCCGTCGTCTGGAGCATTCTCTACGCGATGATGGCGGTCGCCGCTTGGCTCGTGTGGCGGAGCAGGGGCGATGAAAGCGACAAGAAGACGGCGCTGATCTGGTTCGGCATTCAGATCGCGATCAACGTCGCATGGTCGTTCGCCTTCTTCTTCATGCAGCGTCCGGATTACGGCTTCGGCGTGATCATGGCGCTGCTCGTCGCCATCGTCATCACGCTTGTCCTCTTCGCCAAGGTGAGCCGGGCAGGGGCCTTGTTGCTGGTGCCATACTTGCTCTGGGTCGGCTTCGCGGCGGGGCTCAACTTCACCATCTGGGCGCTGAACAGCGGTTACGACTTCTCTCAAGCACCATCATGACGGTGAGCGGGGAAGCCACACGCTCCGTTCTCATCACCGGCTGCTCGTCGGGCATCGGTCTGGCGTCGGCGCTGGCGATGAAGGCGCGGGGCTGGCGCGTGTTCGCCACGGCCCGGAAGCCTGAGGACATCGCCCGCCTGAAGGAGGACCATGGTGTCGAGGCTGTGTATCTCGATTACACGGAGCCGGAGTCGATTGCCGCGGCCGCGGATCACGTGCTTGCGGCGACGGAAGGCGCGCTCGACGCGCTGTTCAACAACGGCGCCTACGGCCAGCCCGGCGCCATCGAGGACGTGACGCCCGCGGTCTTACGCGCCCAGTTCGAGGCCAATGTCATCGGCTGGCACGACCTGAGCCGGCGCGTAATCCCGGCGATGCGGGCGCGGGGTGAGGGGCGCATCGTCTATTGCTCGTCGGTGCTGGGGCTGATCGCGGCGCCCTATCGCGGCGCCTATTGTGCCTCGAAGTTCGCGATCGAGGCCCTGGCCGACGTGTTGCGTATGGAACTCGCCGGCACGGGCATCCATGTTTCGCTGATCGAGCCGGGGCCGATCGCCACGCGTTTCGTCGAACACGCCTTGGAGGCCTACTGGCGCAATATCGACATGGAGTCCTCGCCGCACCGGGACAATTACCGGGTCCGGCTTGCGAAAATGGAGCAAGGTGGCCAAACGACCTTCAAGCTCCCGCCCGAGGCGGTGGCCAAAAAGCTCGTCCACGCGCTGGAGGCCAAGCGGCCGAAAGCCCGGTATTACGTCACGGTTCAAACTTATGCGGTGGCGCTGCTGCGGCGTTTGCTGCCGACCCGTGCGCTCGACGTCGTGGCGGCAAGCAACTAAAGTCCTGTCCTGGCGTTTGAATTGACGCCCAACGAGACCCGGGAGGGGCATGGTGGAATATTATCTTCGATGGATCTTGCCGTTCGCGGTGGCGGCAGTGGCGATCGTGCTGGGGTTCGGCCTTTGGAACATGATGCGCGGCGGAGACCCCAATCTCAGCCAGAAACTGATGCGCGCACGGGTTATTTTGCAGTTCATCGCGATCCTCATCGTCATGGCCGTCGTCTATCTCACCAGCCTGAGAGGCGGCTAGCGCTGCTCGGCGCCGGGTAACGAGAGCTTGACCGGCCTCAGGGCCGGGCTACGCTAAACTCCAAAGCGGGCTACGCGATCCGCGAATGGCCCCGGCGAGCGGGGCAGGGTGGTCATGGTCGTCCTCAACAAGATTTACACGCGCACCGGCGACGACGGCTCGACCGCGCTCGGCTCGGGCCGGCGCGTGGCGAAATACGATCTGCGCGTCGAAGCCTATGGCACGCTGGATGAGACCAATGCGGTCATCGGACTGGCGCGCATGCATACGGCCACGGCCGAGCCCGAACTCGACGCCGTGCTGGCGCGGATTCAGAACGATCTGTTCGACCTCGGCGCCGATCTGTGTTTTCCCGACGAGACCAAGGACGGCAGCGCAAAACTGCAAGTGACCGACGCCCAGGTCGCCTGGCTCGAAGGCCAGATCGATGCGCTCAACCACGCGCTCGACCCATTGCGGTCGTTCGTGTTGCCCGGTGGCACGCCCGCCGCCAGTTTCCTGCATCTTGCCCGGACCGTGTCGCGCCGGGCGGAACGGCTGATCGTCGCCTTGCGCTCGCGTCCGGACGAGCCGGTCGGCGATGCGGCACTGCGCTACATCAACCGGCTGTCGGACCTTCTGTTTGTTGCCGCGCGGTACGCGAACGGCAAGGGCAAGTCCGATGTGATGTGGGTGCCGGGCAAGAACCGCTGACGCGATCGGCGGTGCGCTCGTGTTCGTCCCCCTCCACGACACCAACCCTCTCAAGAAGATCCGCTTCCAATATGTGACGGTGGGGCTGATCGCGCTCAACGTCGCGATCTTCGTCATCTTCCAGACGGGATGGTTCATTCCGCTGGCCGACGAGGATGTCACGGCGTTCGCCGTGGTGCCGGCGAAGCTCTTGGCAAGCACCGCCGGCGGCGGCGCGTTCTTCGCCAACGGCGCAGTCTTCGTGCCGGAGCGCCTGACACTCGTCACCTACATGTTCCTGCACGGCGGTTGGCTCCACCTCATCGGCAACATGCTATTCCTGTGGGTCTTCGGCGACAATATCGAGGACGCCATGGGGCATATCCGCTTCATCCTGTTCTATCTGATGTGCGGGATCTTCGCGGCGCTGCTGCACTCCTACATGCTGCCGCACTCGGACCTGCCGCTGATCGGCGCGTCGGGCGCCGTGGCCGGGGTGATCGCCGCCTATCTAATCCTCCACCCCAAGGTGAAGGTCTGGGTGCTGGCGCTTTGGCGCATCCCCATCAAGATCACCGCCGCCTGGGCGCTCGGCATCTGGATAGCGGCCCAGTTCGTGAGCCTCCTGTTCGAGAGCGAGGAGGCCATTGCCTGGTGGGCCCATGTGGGCGGATTGGTGGCTGGCGGGGTGTTAATCCTGTTTATGCGGCGGCGCGGTGTAGTTTTGTTCGACCGCACCCGGGGCGGGGCCTAGGGGCCCTCTGGAAAACCCCAGGAACCATTGACTTGGGCTATTTCGGGCAGTACGGTCGCCGCCATTTCGCAAGTGCGAGATGCTGGCTTTTTGGGGGGCTGGTCAACACGAATGCGGGGAAAATAAAGCCGCATGAAAATTCTTGTACCCGTCAAACGGGTCATCGATTCAAACGTCAAGGTCCGCGTCAAATCCGATGGCAGCGGGGTCGATCTTGCCAACGTGAAGATGTCGATGAATCCGTTCTGCGAGATCGCCGTCGAGGAAGCCGTCCGCATCAAAGAGCGGGGCGAGGCATCTGAGGTGGTCGCCGTGTCTATCGGCAGTGCCAAGTCGCAGGATACGCTGCGTACGGCGCTGGCCATGGGCGCCGACCGCGCCCTTTTGGTGAAAACCGACGCTGCCGTCGAGCCGCTGGCCGTGGCCAAGCTGCTCAAGGCCGTGGTGGAGACGGAAAAGCCCGACATCGTCATCCTGGGCAAGCAAGCCATCGATGACGACTGCAATCAGACCGGACAGATGCTCGCCGGCCTGCTCGGCGCGCCGCAAGGCACCTTCGCCTCGAAGATCGAGCTCGCCGGCGACAAGGTCAAAGTCACACGCGAAGTGG
The DNA here is from genome assembly GCA_035528655.1 of Methyloceanibacter sp. Lineage (GTDB taxonomy): Bacteria > Pseudomonadota > Alphaproteobacteria > Rhizobiales > Methyloligellaceae > Methyloceanibacter. Next base: position 695 of record DATKYG010000065.1, on the reverse strand, counting down.
ACGGCGGGCTGGAGACGGTTGAGCTGTCGAAGCCGGCGGTGGTGACCACCGATCTGCGCCTCAACGAGCCGCGCTATGCTTCGCTGCCCAATATCATGAAGGCGAAGAAGAAGCCGATCGAAGAGACCACGCCGGAGACGCTCGGCGTCGACATCGCGCCACGGCAGACGGTGATCTCCGTCACCGAGCCGAAGACGCGCGAGGCCGGCATCAAGGTGGATGACGTGGCCCAGCTTGTCGACAAGCTGAAAAACGAGGCAGGGGTACTCTAATGGCGGTGTTGTTGCTGGCAGAGCATGACAACAAGACCCTCGCGCCAGCCACGGCGAAGGCGCTGACCGCCGCGCGCGAATTCGGCGGCGACGTCGATATTCTTGTTGCCGGTGAAGGCTGCCAGGGCGTCGCCGATGAGGCGGCGAAGCTCGATGGCGTGCGTAAAGTTTTACTCGCCGAGGCGCCACAGCTTGCGCAGCGCCTGGCGGAGGAAACAGCGGCGACAATCGTGCCGCTGATGGAAAACTACACAGCACTGCTGGCCGCGGCGACGACCCTCGGCAAGAACGTGTTGCCGCGCGTGGCAGCGTTGCTCGACGTCGGGCAGATTTCCGACATCATCGAGGTCAAGTCGCCCGACACGTTTGTGCGGCCGATCTATGCGGGCAATGCGCTCGAGACGGTGCAGACCTCGAACAAGG
>DATKYG010000064.1:0-23181 GCA_035528655.1 Methyloceanibacter sp. | reverse complement strand
TACGTCGAGTACCCGCCGCGGAAGCTCCAGAGCGAGACCTATACCGGTCCGATCACCATCTCCAAGTATCAGCTGTTCAAGTCCCTCCAAGGGCAGCTTGCGAAGGAGGGTTTCAGCATCGGACTGCCGACGGGCAATTAGACCACGGACAGGCGGCCCCACGATAGGCCGCCTGTCCGCCCTGACGGGTCTGGCGGGCGCGGTGGTGGCGCCTGTCTAACGATCATGGGAAGGTCCCTTTCCTGAATCGCTAGAACGGAAAAACCTTGGCCCGTAAGCGGCGGACATCACCCTCACGCAAAAGGTCCGGCACGCCGCAAGCCAAGCCGGCGCGTGCGAACGCGCAACTAGCCGACGACAAAGCGGCGCCGCCGGGAAGCTCGAAACGGCGGCTGTGGGTCGCTGTAGGGCTCTCCGCCATGGTGGTCATCGCCGCCGGGCTCGGGCTCGAATATCTCGCCCGTGGCCCGGCCAAGCCTGTCGATCTGGACCACGAGAAGCTCGCCTTTGTCGGCAGCGAGACTTGTATCGGCTGCCACCAGGACGCGGGTAAGCTCTGGCATCCCTCGCAGCATGCCCACGCCATGGCGCACGCCACGCAAAAGACCGTGCTCGGGGATTTCGACGACGCCAGTTTCGACCATGACGGCACGACGTCCCGCTTCTTCCGCAAGGACAACAAATTCTTCGTCGAGACCGACGGGCCCGACGGCACGCTTCAGACCTTCGAGGTGAAATACACCTTCGGGCTCGAGCCCTTGCAGCAATATCTCATCGAGTTCCCTGACGGACGCGTGCAGGCGCTGTCCATCGCCTGGGACAGCCGCGCCAAGAGTGAGGGCGGCCAGCGCTGGTTCCACCTCTACCCGGACGAGCATATCGGCCACGACGATCCGCTGCACTGGACCAAGCTCAATCAGAACTGGAACTTCATGTGCGCCGAGTGCCACTCGACCGGCGTCGCCAAGAATTACGATGCCAAGACCGGCCGCTTCGCCACGACCTGGAAGGAGATCAGCGTCGGCTGCGAGGCGTGCCACGGCCAGGGCTCGGCCCATGTCGCCTGGGCGCGGGATTCCTCGCCTCTCGGCAACGACGATCCGGCCATGGGACTGCTAGCTCGCTTCGATGAACGCAGCGGTGTCACCTGGGCGCGTGATGCGAACACCGGCCAGCCCAAGCGCAGTGCTTCACCGGCGCACTTGCGCAAAGAGGTCGAGATGTGCGGCCGCTGCCATGCCCGCCGGGGAATCATCTCGGAAGACTTCGTGCCCGGCCGCCCCCTTTCGGACTCTCATGTCGTCTCGCTGCTCGGCCGCGGGCTCTATCAGGCCGACGGCCAGATGCTCGACGAGGTCTATAATTACGGCCAGTTCAAGCAGAGCAAGATGTTCGCGGCAGGCGTCACCTGCAGCGACTGCCACGATCCGCACAGCGCCAAGCTGAAGGCGAAAGGCGATGCCGTCTGCCTGCAATGCCACGCCGGCAGCTACGAGACGGTGGCGCACACCCATCACGAGGGCGACGCGGCGCCGTCCTGCGTCGCCTGCCACATGCCGGCGCGCAAATTCATGGTCATCGACCAGCGCCACGATCACAGTTTCCGTGTGCCGCGCCCCGATCTTTCGGCTGCGCTCGGCACCGACAATGCCTGCACGGACTGCCATACGGACAAGACGGCGCAATGGGCGGCGGCTTCCATTGAGGAGTGGTACGGACCGGAGCGCAAAGGCTTTCAGACCTTCGGGCCCGCCTTCCATGCGGCCTGGACCGGCGCTCCGGATGCTCAAGCGCTGCTTGCCGCCGTGGCCGGCGATCCGGGCACGCCCGCTTTCGTCCGCGCCAGCGCGCTCGAGGAACTGACCGCCTATCCTTCGGCGGAGACCGCGGCGCTGGTGCGCGAAGGGCTCGCCGACCCCGATCCTCTGGTGCGGATCGCTGCCCTGGACCATCTCGAGACGGCGCCCCCGGCGCAGCTCTGGCCGCTGGTCTCGCCGCTGCTCTCCGATTCCGTCCGTGGCGTCCGCATCGAGGCCGGGTTCCTGCTCGGCGGCATGCCGCATCAGGACCTGCCCGCGACCGACCGCGAGCGGCTGGCCAAAGCCGAACGCGAGTTCGTCGCCGCGCAAACCCTCAATGCCGACCGGCCGGAGGCGCGCGCGCTGCTCGGTCGGTATTACGTGCGGACCGGCAAGATGACGGAGGCCGAGGCGGAGTATCGCGCGGCGCTTGCCTTGAGCCCCCAATTCGCGCCCGCCGCCGTCAATCTCGCCGATCTCTACCGCCAGACGGGCCGCGACGCCGACGGCGAGGCTGTGCTGGTCAAGGCGCTGGAATTTTCGCTGCAGGACGGCGGGCTGCATCACGCGCTCGGGCTTACTTTGGTGCGGCTCAAGCGCCAGGACGAGGCCATCGAGCATCTGCGCCGCGCGGCCGAACTTGAGCCGGACCGCCCGCGTTACGCCTATGTCTATGCGGTCGGCCTCAACTCGATCGGCGAGCAGGCCAAGGCGATCCAAGTCCTCGAGCAAAGCGTCCAGCGCCATCCGGGGGACCGCGAGAGCCTCATGGCCCTCATCAACTTTACCCGCGCCGCCGGCGATGCCGAAACGGCGCTCCGCTATGCCGAGCAGCTCGCCAAGATCGAGCCCGACAACAAGCCCTTGGCGGGGCTCATCCAGCAATTGCGGGGAGAGGTCGCCAGACAGTCCGGCGATTAACGACTCAAAGCGCGTTTTGCGCGCGCAAGAGCGTCCATACACCGAGCAGCACCACGAGCCCCGCGCCGCCGATCTCCAATATTCGCCCGACACCGACGCGGAAGCGCTCCGTCCGCGCCAGTACCGATAGTAGCCGCTCGCGAAACAGCGTTGCTAAGACCGCGACCGAGGCGATGGTGGCGATCATCCCCGCCGCCATGGCGGCCGTCACGGCGAGTCCGGCCGCAAGGAGGCCGTGCGTCAGCGCATAGCTCAGAATGAAGGTGGTGAGCGGGCAGGGGATCAGACCGGTGACGAAGGCAAGCGTCCGCCCGTCGCCGGCATAGACGTAATCGGTGCGCGCCTTGCAGTGTACGGCCTCCGGTCGCGAAAGCCTTGCTGATGACGGCGAAGCCGGCCAGCACGAGCAGAATGGCGAGGCCGACATGGGTGAGAGCCAAGATCGCGCCGTTGGCGATGCTCGCCAGCAGGCTTCCGGACTGACCGAGATGGTAGGAGAACAGCACGGCCTTGCCGTGACCGGGCATCAGCGCGTGGACGGCGCCGAACAGGACGGCGGCGGATGGCCCCCGGCGATCGCGGCGCCCCCGCCATGGGCGACGTCCCCGAGCCCGCTCGCCATGCCGCCATAGAGCCAGCGCTGAAGTGCAATGATTTCCTGCATGAGAGGCGGTGTGGCACGACCCCATCAAGCGGGCACGCGCGCGCCGATACACGCCGCAAAGGCGTCTCAGCTCAACTGGGTGGAATAGAGGCTACGGCCTAACGGAAGGGGCCGGCGGCCCATGCCGGAGTCGGCTGGTCGATGCCCGGTCCGGGGATCGGGATGGCGTTGCCGTAGTCCGACACATGGCTGCTATCGCCGCCACTACTGTTGAACGGCATGGCCAGCGAGCTGCCCTGGAATTCGGGCATCGCATAGACCGGAGCCAGGCCGTGGAACTCGGCGGCGCTGTCAGGAATATCCTGGTCCTTGCCTTGAATCTCAAAGGCAGTCGCGGCGACCGGCGCCAAAGTCAGTCCGGCGGCGCCACAAAGTGCGAGGACGAGACCGAGATATTTCATGTGTTCCCTCTAAGCCGCTCGTGTCAGCCGAAACAATCTAGCGCTGAATCGCCCGGAATGCCAGGGCGTGATCCGTCTTTGTCCCCGCGAACCGGGCCACCGTGGCCCGCCCGCAACAGTCCGAGTTGGGCCTGAGATTGCGGCATGGACGCGGCTTTCAGCGGATTTTTTCACGCTTTACCGTCCTTCTGTTCCGCTTGGCCCCCGACGCTGATACAAGCATTCGCGACATGGCGCCTCGCATTCTCTACGTCGTGACGGAAGACTGGTACTTCCTGTCGCACCGGTTGCCGATGGCCCGCGCCGCCAAGGCGGCGGGCTATGAGGTCCATGTCGCCACCCGAATCAAGGACGGGCGGGCTGGCATCGAGCAGGAGGGCTTCACGGTTCATGCGCTCGATTGGAGCCGCGGTAGTCTCTCTCTTGGGGACAGCCTCTCGGCCGTCCGCGCGCTTAGGCGGCTGTTCGATTCCGTCAAACCCGACATTGTCCACAATGTTTCAGTGAAGCCGGTCGTGCTCGGATCGGCGGCGAGCCTCGGCCTGCCGCCCGCCATCGTCAACAGTCTTACCGGCGTCGGCTCGCTATTCATCGGCGAGGCGCGGGTGAGCGGGTTCACGCGCCGCGCCGTCCGTTTCGTCCTCGGGCATTTGCTGCGCCGAGGCAAGAGTTGGACCGTGGTGCAGAACCCTGAAGACGGGGCCTTCGTGCGCGAGTTCGGCGTGGCCCCCGACCATGTGGTGCTGATCAGGGGATCGGGCGTCGATACCGAACAGCTTGTGCCTCTGCCGGAGCCGCCGCCGGTGACTTGCGCCTATGTCGGCCGCATGCTCGCGGACAAGGGCGTGCCGGTTCTGATCGAGGCTTTCTCGCGTCTGGCGGCCAAGGGGCTGACCATGCGGCTGCTGCTGGCCGGCGATTGCGACAAAGAAAATCCCGGCTCGCTGGCGCCGGAACAGCTGCGCGAATTCGCCAGCGCCTTCGGCATCCAGTGGCTCGGACATGTTGGCGACGTGCGCGAAGTCTGGCGGCAGGCCAACTTCGCGGTGCTCGCCTCGCGCCGGGAAGGCCTGCCCAAGAGCCTGCTGGAAGCGGCCGCCTGCGGCCGTGCCATGGTGGCGACCGACGTGCCGGGCTGCCGCGAGATCGCCATCGACGGGGTCACGGCGCTGACCGTGCCGCCCGACGACCCGGAGGCGTTGGCGGATGCCTTGGCGCGTATGGCCGGCGACGCTGCCATGCGGCAAAAATTCGCCAAGGCGGCGCGCGCCCTGGTCGAGACGGAGTTCTCGTCCGCCGCCATCGGCCGGCAGACGCTCGCTTTATACGACCGGGTTGTGGGCCGCTAGCGGCTCGCCGCGAATGGCTAGGCGCCGGCCTCGGCGCGCATCATCGCGACAATGCCGTCATGGGTCGCGACGGTTGGCTGCCAGCCGGTCGCCATGAGCTTTGCCGGATCGATGACGAACGCGCCCGAGACCCGCTCCCAATCGGCCTCCCGGCCGAAGGACTTCATCATCTTCTTCACCGCGCCCCCGGGGACCTTGACGAGATGAGGGGGCTTGCCCAGTCCCTCGCGCATGGCGCTGACGAGACCGGCGACGCTGATCGGTTCGGCATCGGCCACGAGGAACGTCTCGTTCGCGGCGGCGTCCGCCGCCAGCACATGGCCGATGGCCGAGATGAGATTGTCGAGGGCCAGCAGCGAGCGGCGATTGTCGAGGCCGCCAAAGGGCAGCGGCATGGGTGTTTTGGCCAATGTCGCTAGCGAAGCGATATTGCCTTTGACGCCCTTGCCGTAGACCACGGCCGGCCGCAGCACCGTGTAGCCGGCTCCGCTTGCGGCCAACAGGCGCTCTGCTTCGAGCTTGGAGCGGCCGTAAGTGTCGGTCGGCTCCGGCGCATCCGCCTCGGTGATGGTGCGGTCGGCGGCAAGCCCAACTTGCGCCCGCACGGAAGAGATAAATACCAGGCGCTCGACCTTGCCACTGGCTTGTTCCGCAAGCTCGCCCACCGCATCGGCATTGATGCGGGTGTAGACATCATCCGGCAGGACGCCCGGGGCGTGTGCGATGCCGGCGAGATGAACGACATGCGTCACCCCGTCGAGGAGCGCCGACCAATCGGCTGGTGCGGCAAGATCCGGCAGCGCCACGCGCTCGACCTCACTTGCGGCGATGATCGCGGCGGGATCGCGTGATGCCGCGCGCACCTGAAACCCTTGCGCCGCCAGCGCGGTAACGGCCTTGCGGCCGATAAAGCCGGCAGCGCCCGTGATGAGTACGCGCTTTGCCATCTATCGGCCCCGCCCCAGATTGAACAGCACCACCCCGGTGGCGATGGCGCCGAGCGCGAGCAGGATGAGGTCGATCGCGAGCGACCGGCTGAGCGCTGTCACGATTGCCAGCACCATGAGCCAAAGTCCAAGCGTGAATACGCGCAAGGTGACTTGCGGTACGCGCAGGCCTTGCGCCACGGCACGCTGGTAAAAATGCGACTTATGGGCAGAGAACACGGGCTCGCCCGCGGCCAGGCGGCGGAAGAAAGTGATCGTCGCTTCGCTCAACGTGTAGAGGGCCAACAGCAGTCCCGACACAAGATGAGCCTCCGCCACGAAAATCAGCATGAAGGCGAGCAGCAGGCCGATCGGCAGGCTGCCGGCATCGCCGAGGAAGATCTGTGCCGGATGCCTGTTAAACACGGCGAAACCCAACATGGCGCCGAGGAGCGCGAGCGCCAGCAGTCCGATCGTCCCGGGCACCACGCCAAGCCCGTGCAGGATGACGACGCCGAGCGTCATTGGCGCCACTTGCGCCACCGTCATCCAATCGAGCCCGTCGAGGAAATTGATGGCATTCACGAATCCGGCCACGCCGAGTCCCAGTAAGGCGCGCTCGACGCCCACCGGCAGCAAGTCCGGCAGCAAACGGAAATCTTGCGGCAGCGAGAAGGTGATGGCGGCCGCGATCAGAATTTGGGCGAGGAGCCGCCACGACACGGCCAGCGCGTGGGCGTCGTCGAGTGCGCCGACCAGGGTGAATGCGACGGCGCCCACGAGCACCGGCATGAGGCTCGGCGGCGGCGCAGGCATCCCGAGCAGCAGCGCCGCGGCGGTGACGATGAGAACCGACGCCATGACGGCAAGCCCCGCGCCTTGGGGCGTGGGGGTCGCGTGCGACGACCGTGCGTTCGGCTGGGCCATCAGATGACGGATGAGCACGGGCTTCAACACGGCGATCAGCCCGGCGCTGAGCCCGGCGCTGACGGCCAGCACGGCGGCCCAAGACATGGCCGAAGAAACGAACGCTTGCGGCATGTTCTCAGTGCAGCGTGCGCGAGGCCGGCTGCCATTCGTTCTTGGCCTGGGCGGCGCGGATGGTGCTGGCGGGCACATAGCCTTCGACGGTGGCGCGGAGCGTGTCGTGCAGCTCGCCCAAGTCGACGCTCTGGATTGCGTCTTCGAGCCGTTCCAGCGCCGAGATCAAGTCCTCATACGGCAGCACGGGTTCGGAATTTTTGAAGATGCGCGGATGGTTGGTCTCGGTGGTGTTCTCGCCGATCAGCAACTCCTCATAGAGCTTCTCGCCGCGCCGTAAGCCGACATACTCGATGGCGATGTCGCCGTCGGGGTGGGCCTCGTCGCGAATCTCCAGCCCGGACAGGCGGACCATGGTGCGGGCCAGATCGTCGATCTTCACCGGCGTGCCCATTTCGAGCACGAACACCTCGCCGCCGGTTGCCATGGCGCCGGCCTGGATCACGAGCTGTGCGGCCTCGGGGATCGACATGAAATAGCGGATCACCTCGGGATCGGTGACGGTCACCGGCCCGCCGTCCCGGATCTGGTTGCGGAACAGCTTGACCACCGATCCCGACGAATCGAGCACATTGCCGAAGCGGACCATGGTGAAGATCGTGCGTGCGCCGTCCCGCGCCAGCGCCTGGAGGATCAACTCTGCGAGGCGCTTGCTGGCGCCCATGACGTTGGTCGGGCGCACCGCCTTGTCGCTCGATACCAGGACGAAGCGCTCCACCCCAAGCTCCTTGGCGGCCTCGGCCACCACGAGCGTGCCGAATGTATTGTTCTGCAAGCCGGCGAACGGGTTCACCTCGACGATCGGCACATGCTTATAGGCGGCGGCATGATAGATCACCTCGACGCCTTGTTCTTCGATGGTGCGGGCCACGAGCCGGCGGTCGAGCACGGAGCCGAGCACCTGAACGATGGTGGTGGTCTCGGCGGGCGCATCGCGTAGTGCCTGCTTCGCCCGCCGGCGCTGCAACTCTTCGATCTCCATGGAGATCTCGTACAGCGCCACCTCGGAGAGGTCGAACAGGATAAGCGTCTTCGGGCCGAGTTGCAGGAGCTGGCGCGTCAGTTCCGAGCCGATCGAGCCGCCGGCGCCGGTAATCATCACCACCTTGCCGCGCACCTGCGCAGTCAGCAGTTCGATGTCGGGCGTGACCGGGTCGCGTCCCAGCAAGTCCTCCACGTCGATCGGGCGCAGGTCGCTGATCTCGACGCGGCCGGCGGCAATCTCCTCAAGTGCCGGGAGCGTCTTCACCAGCACGGGATAGGATTCGAGGAACTTCAAGGCCACGCGGCGCTCGCCGCGAAGTGCGGAAGGCGTGGCGAGCAGCACCTCCTTCACATTCTCTTCGGCGATGAGCTTGCCGATTTTTTCGGGCCGCGCCACCTTGACCCCGTGGACTACTTGGCCGGCCAGCGACGGGTTGGAGTCGATGAAGGCGACGGTCCGGTAGGAGCCGGTCTCGTTCAGCGCGCGCAGTAGCTGAATGCCGATCGTGCCCGCGCCGTAAATGATGACGTTCTTCCGCTCGTCGAAGCTCATCGGCTTGAACTGCGGAGCGGATTTCAGCAGCATTGCCCCGGCCCATTGCCGGCTGAGGCGGATGAGGCCAGACGCGATCAGGGCATAGATGACAACCACCGAGCGCGGCTGCCCTTGCACGCCGCTCATCAGCACCACCAGCGCCCATAGCACCGCGGCCATGATCACCGCGGTATAGATGCGCGTGGTGCCCTCGGGCCCAATGAACCGGGTGACGAGCTTGTAAAGGCCGCGGATGTAAAAGACGCCGATGCCAACGATCGGTGCCGCGAGCATCAGCAGGAAAGTGTCGATGGTTTCCGGCACGTACACCCGGCTGAGGCGCAAGGAATAGGCGGCCCACAACGCGATGCTGAGCATCGCGAAGTCGTTCACGATCAGAAGCGTCCGCTTGAACCAGCGAGGACGCTCGATCAGCCAGACGGCTAACGACATGACGGCCGACCCCGTTCCGGACCTAGGCCCAACCCAAGATGTTCATGCGCCTCGCCACGGTTGCGCATATAGGGCAGGAAGATCATGCACATAGGAAGAGTGCGCTGAACCATAACCGAAGCCTTTGGCAAACGGAAGCAAGGGGACCGGCCGCGAGACCGTCCTCTGAGCGGGCTTGAGGTCTCATGGCCTTCCGGTAAAGCTCATGGAGGCTCCCGGAGATGAAGCCGGGATGTAGCACTGCCAGTGCGACGAGGGAAATGGGCAATCCGGCGGCAACAGGGGCAAGCATGGGATCGGGCGTGAGGGCGGCATCGGGCGTGCGGATCTTGACGATCGCCGCGCTGTTGATGGGTGTGCCTCCCGCGGCCAATGCCGCCGACGGCGGCACCATCACCTTGGTGACGCCGGTCGTCTACGGCACGCATCTGCCCGGCTTGGGGCGCCCCGCCGTGACCCTCGCCCGGGACATCAAGAAGCGCTCCGGCGGGTCCCTCGTGCTCGATCTGAAGCAGCCGGGCGACGGCACCAAGCCCCACGAGATACTCGACAAGGTGTCCGACGGCCGGGTCGACGCCGGCTTCGCCACGGCCGGCTTCTGGGCGGCCAAGGTCCCGGCCGCGACGCTGTTCGCCGGCTTTCCCTTTGGTCCCGACGCGAAAACCTATCTTGCCTGGTTCGACCACGGCCATGGCCGGTCGCTCTATCAGGAGGTCTACGACCAGGCCGGGCTCAAAGTGCACGTCATCCCGTGCGCTTTCGGGGGGGCCGAGGCGGGCGGCTGGTTCGCCAAGGAGATCGGCTCGAGGAAAGATATCGAGGGCCTGCGTATGCGGATCTTCGGTCTCGGCGCCCGTGTCATGTCGCGGCTGGGCGCGGTCCCGGTGCTGGTGCCTGGCAGCGGCATTCCCAAGGCCTTCGAGAAGGGCGAGATCGACGCCGCCGAACTCTACACGCCCGCGATCGATCGGGCGGCAGGCCTGCAAGAGGCGGCCAAGATCATCTACATGCCCGGCTGGCATCAGCCCGAGACGGTGCTCGAACTGCTGATCAACAAGGATCGCTGGAAGGCGCTCGGCAAGGAGCGGCAAGACGTGATCGAGGCGGCCTGCCGCGATCTGCTGCAATCGAGCCTTGGCACGAGTGCGGGCCTGCAAGCCGAAGCCCTTACCGGCCTGTCCGCCAAGGTTAGCGTCCGCGTGCTGCCGTGGCCCGATGGCGTGCTCGATGCGCTGCGCGCCTCCTGGACGGAGATCGCCCGGGAAGAGAGCATCCGCGACTACCTGTTCAAGCAAGTTCTCGAGGACATCGAGGCTTTTCAGGCCAAGGACTCGACCAGGCAATCGAGCCAGGGAACCAGCGCAGGGGGAACCACACCATCAGGCACGCGGCCTGACGCGGCCGGGCAGGGCGCGGCGGCACCCGCGCCCAAGCCCAGCACAGTTCCCTGACGGCTATTGCTGCGTTTTCAAATAGGCGATGACGTCGGCACGCTGATCGGCGTCCTTGAGACCCGCAAAGGCCAGGGCCATGACCGAGTCAGGTAGCATTGCCTTGGGATCGGTGATCCATTTGTCGATATTGGCGTCGGTCCATACGAAGCCTTCGTCGCCGAGCTTTTTCATGCCAGCGGAATAGGTGGCGTATCCCGCAACACTCGCAGCTTTGCGGCCGACGACTCCATTGAGCTCCGGCCCCACCATATTTTGGGCGCCCGGGCCCACCTGATGGCAGATCCCGCAATTGGCGGCGAACACGGTCTTGCCCGCCTCGGCGTCCCCTGCGGCGAAGGACGGCGCCGTCATGGCCAAAAACACCAAACCACTGAGCCCGACGAGACTGAATTTTCTCATCTCAACGCTCCTTGAGAGGGCCGGAAAAGCGCCGTTTGGGCGCCGATCGGGCCGAGCCTAAAAATTGCCGGATGCCCAGCCTTGAGCCTATCAGAGACCAGTCGCCCAGATCTGCGACATGCTAACGCCGGGGTCGCCGGAGGGTTGCAACTGGGTCCATTTTGGGACGCCATGGCGGGGGCGTATTGCCCGGCTCCCGCGCCCATGCGAAAGACTAAGGGGAGCCCCCTCCCGCCAACGCCACTCGGACGGACTCGGAGCCTCGATAGATGTCGACAGTGACCTTTCCCGATCCGGACCGCGCCGTCATTGCGCGCCGGAACGACATCGTGAAGCAGCTGAAACGGCTGGTCCCCGAGGCGGTCATGATCGCCGACGAGGAAGGCCGCCGCACCTTCGAGTCGGACGCGCTCACCGCCTATCACTGTCTGCCGCTCGCCGTGGTGCTTCCCGGCAGCACGGAGGAAGTCTCGGCGATCCTGCGCTACTGCCATGACAACCACATCAAGGTCGTGCCGCGCGGTGCCGGCACTTCGCTGTGCGGCGGCGCGCTGCCGCTTGAGGACGCGATCGTCATCTGCCTGTCGCGCATGCGGAAGGTCCTTGCCATCGACACGGCCAACCGCGTTGCCCGTGTCGATGCCGGCGTGACCAATATCGCCATCACCGAGGCGGCATCCGGCAAAGGTTTCTTCTACGCGCCCGACCCGTCGAGCCAGATCGCCTGCACCGTGGGCGGCAACATCGCCACCAATTCCGGCGGCGCCCATTGTCTCAAATACGGCGTGACCGTGAACAACCTGCTCGGTGTCCGCATGGTCATGATGGACGGCGAGATCATCGACGTTGGCGGCGCATATCTCGATGCGCCGGGCTACGACTTCCTGCCGCTGATCACCGGCTCCGAAGGTCAGCTCGCCATCGTCACCGAAGCCACGGTGCGCTTGCTGAAAGCGCCGGAAGGCTCGCGGCCGATGCTGCTCGGTTTCGACTCCACGGAGGCGGCCGCATCCTGCGTCGCCGCCATCATCGCCGGTGGCATCGTCCCCGTCGCCATCGAGTTCATGGACCGGCCGGCCATTCATGTCTGCGAGCATTTTGTCAGTGCCGGCTATCCCCTCGACGTGGAGGCGCTGCTCATCGTCGAGGTCGAGGGCTCGCAAGACGAGATCGAGTATTTGCTCGAGAAGATCGAGGACATCGCCCGCGACTTTTTCCCCAGCGTCATGCGTCGGAGCATGAGCGCTGAGGAGAGCGCCCTGATCTGGAAGGGCCGCAAGGCGGCGTTCGGCGCCATCGGTCAATTGTCGGATTATTACTGCATGGACGGCGTCATCCCGCTGTCCAAGCTGCCCAAGGCGCTCGACGAGATCGGCTGGATCTGCCGCAAATACCGCTTCGATGTCGCCAACATCTTCCACGCCGGCGACGGCAACCTCCATCCGCTGATTCTCTATAACGCCAACGACGCGGTCCAGCTCGAACGTGTGGAGCTTTGCGGCGAGGAGATCTTGAAGCTCTGCATCGCGCTCGGCGGCTGTCTGACCGGCGAGCATGGCGTCGGCATCGAGAAGCGCGAACTCATGTACGAGCAATATACCGACGAGGACATCGATCAGCAGGTCCGCATCAAGGAAGCGCTGGACCCGTCATGGCTGCTCAATCCCGGCAAGGTTTTTCCCATCGAGGGACGCGACGCGCGCAAGATGCGCGGCCTGGAACTGCATCAGCTCGAGGAATTGGAACCCGAACTGGAGCCTGAGCTGGTGGAAGGGCACGACGTTCCATGACCGGTCACATGCGCCTTGGCTTTCATGCGCCCGAGACCGAGGAGGAGCTTGCCCACCTCGTCGCCGAGGCCGTGGACACGCGCACGCCGCTCGAGGTCATGGGGCGCGGCACCAAGCGCGAGATCGGGCACCCGGTGGGGTCCGGCGCCGTGGTCTCGACCGAGGCCATGGTCGGCATGCCGCTCTACGAGCCGACCGAGTTGGTGATGGTGGCCAAGGCAGGAACCCCGCTCGCCGAGATCGAGGCCAAGCTCGCCGAGAACGACCAGGAACTCCCGTTCGAGCCCGTTGATCTCGGGCAATTGCTTGGCTACGGGCCGGGCGAGGCCACGATCGGCGGGGTGATCGCCACCAATATTTCCGGCAGCCGGCGCATTCTCAAAGGTGCGGCCCGCGATCACGTACTGGGCATGCGGGCCGTCAATGGCCGCGGCGAGGTGATCAAGGCCGGCGGCCGGGTGATGAAGAATGTCACCGGTTACGATCTCGGCCGCACGCTTGCCGGCTCCTGGGGCACGCTCGCCATCATGACCGAGGTGGCGCTGAAGGTGCTGCCGGCCCAGCGCGAGGTCCGCACCGTCATTTGTTTCGGCCTGACCGATCAGACCGCCATCGAGGCCTTGTGCATCGCCATGGGTACGGCCTACGAGGTGTCGGGCGCGCTGCATATGCATGCGGCACTGGCCGAGCGCCTGTCGGACGAGGATATCGCGGGCGCCGGGGAGGCGGTCACCGCCATTCGGGTGGAGAACGTGCCCGCCTCGGCGCGCTACCGGGCGAACAGCCTCCGGCAGGCTCTGCTGGCCTATAGTCCGGCGCTGGAACTCGACACCGAGCGGAGCAAGGCCTTCTGGGGCGAGATCCGGACCCTCAAGATGTTCCAGACCAAGCCCAACCCGCTTTGGCGGGTGTCGACCATCCCGTCCTCGGCGGCGAAACTCGTCGGCAATCTGTCGCGCAAGATGCGGGTCAACGCCACTTACGACTGGTCGGGCGGCCTGATCTGGATGGAGACCCCGGCGCTCACCGACGGCGGCGCTGTCGACATCCGCCGCACCCTTGCCGAATTTGGCGGTCATGCCACCCTAATCCGCGCCGAGAATGCGACGCGGGCCGGCATTGACGTGTTCCAGCCGCTCGACCCGCCGATCGCATCCCTTTCGGCGAAACTCAAGCACGCGTTCGATCCGCTCGGCATTCTGAACCCGGGCCGTATGTACCGGGATATGTAACGAGCTCATGCAGACCAATTTCAACAGCCTTCAGCTTGGCGACCCGAGCATTGCGCGCGCCGACGAGATCTTGCGCCGCTGTGTGCATTGCGGGCTGTGTACGGCCACCTGTCCGACCTACGTGCTGACCGGCGACGAGCGCGACAGCCCGCGCGGCCGCATCTATCTGATGAAGCAGATGTTCGAAGGCCGCGACATCACCACGACGACGGTTCACCACCTGGACCGCTGCCTGTCCTGTCTCGGGTGCATGACCGCCTGTCCGAGTGACGTCGACTATATGCATCTGGTCGATCTCGCCCGCGTCCGTATCGAGCAGCGCGGCCATCGCAGCACCAAGCAGCGCCTGACGCGCTGGTTCTTGAGCCGCGTGCTGCCCAACCCCAACCGCTTCCGCCTGATGCTGGGCATCGGCTGGTTCGCCAGGCCGTTCCGCAATCTGTTCGCCAAGATGGGCTTCCACCGTACGGCAGCGGCGCTTGCGCTCGTCCCGCCGGGCGCGCTGAAGCTGAAGATCCTGAAGCCGAGATCCGCCTTCAATCCCAAAGCGCCGCAAGCGAAGCGCGTGGCCATCATGCTTGGCTGCGTGCAGGAGGTGCTGGCGCCCGCCATCAATATCGCCGCCATCCGCCTGCTCAGGCGCCACGGCGTTGACGTCATGGTGGTCAAGGACGAGGCCTGCTGCGGCGCGCTGGTGCATCACCTCGGCCGCGAGGAAGAGGCGCGGAGCTTCGCGCGCCACAATATCGATGCGTGGACCGCGGCCATGCGCGAGCGCCTGCTCGACGCCATCGTGCTCACGGCAGGCGGCTGCGGCACCATGGTCAAGGACTACGGCAATTTGCTCGCCCGCGACCGTGGCTATGCCGAGCGTGCCGAGTATGTCTCCGGGCTCGCCCGCGACGTCACCGAATTCCTCGACGATATCGGCCTCAATCCACCGGTGATGTGGACCGGCCTCAAAGTGGCCTATCACGGCGCCTGCTCCCTGCAGCACGGCCAGCGCCTCGACGCGCTGCCGCGGCGGCTACTCGAGCAAGCCGGCTATACGTTGACCGATATCCCCGAGGGCCATCTGTGCTGCGGCTCGGCCGGGACTTACAACATCCTGCAGCCGGAGCTGTCCGGTGAGTTGCGCGACCGCAAGCTGAAGAATATCGAGGCGATCACGCCCGACGTCATCGTCACCGGCAATATCGGCTGCATGGCCCAGCTCCAGGCGGGCACCGACATCCCCTTCGTCCATACCGTCGAGCTGCTCGACTGGGCCACCGGCGGCCCCTGTCCGCCTGCCCTCATCAAGATGAAGAACGCGGCCCATCCCATCGAAGCCCTGGTGGAGATGGCCAAAGCCACGGCCAAAGAGCGCGCGCTGGCCGACTAGGTACCCCCGCTCGGACACCCTTGCTTGCTGGGCAGGGTTCGATGGGCTAGAACGCGGCGGCTGGAGCCCCTCTAGAATCAGCCGCATCCTCCCATGACCAAAAAAGACGCGATCCCTCGCCCAGAGGCCCGCCTGCCGAAGGGTTTGCAGGACACATCGGCGCAAGAAATCCGCGCCACGGAAGCGATGCTCGGCACCATTAAGGGTGTTTTCGAGCTGTACGGTTTTGAGCCGTTGGATACGCCGGCCATCGAATATACCGACGCGCTCGGCAAATTCCTGCCCGATGAGGATCGTCCCAATGCCGGCGTGTTCTCCTTCCAGTACGACGACGAGCAGTGGCTGTCGCTGCGCTACGACCTGACCGCGCCGCTCGCCCGCTTCGTGGCCGAGAACTATCAGACGATAGCCAAGCCCTTCCGCCGCTATCAGGTCGGTCCCGTGTGGCGCAACGAGAAGCCGGGCCCAGGCCGCTTCCGCCAATTCATGCAATTCGACGCCGACACGGTCGGCGCCGCGTCCATCGCCGCCGACGCCGAACTGTGCATGCTCGCCGCCGATGTGCTGGAGGCGCTCGGCATTCCGCGCGGCCAATATGTGGTGAAGATCGGCAGCCGCAAGATTCTCGACGGCGTGCTTGAGCGTGCCGGATTGCAAGCGGACGACACGGGAAAGCACCTCACGGTCTTGCGCGCCATCGACAAGCTTGACCGCTTGGGCATCGACGGCGTGCGTCTCCTTCTGGGCGAAGGCCGCAAGGACGAGTCCGGCGACTTCACCAAGGGCGCGGGGCTCGCCGCCAACCAGATCGACGCGATCGTGGGCTTTGTCGAAGCATCCGGCGGCGACCGCGATCAGACGCTAGCCGAGCTGAAGGCGTTGGTCGCAGGCTCCGCGGTCGGCGAAGCGGGAGTCGGCGAAGTGTCCGTTATGCATGATCTCCTGACGGCGGCCGGCTTTGGCTCCGACCGAATCGTGGTCGATCCTTCCGTCGTGCGGGGTCTGGAATATTACACCGGCCCGGTGTTAGAGGCGGAGCTGACGGCGCCCATCAAGGACAAGCGCGGGCAACCCATACGCCTCGGCTCGGTGGTGAGCGGCGGCCGTTATGACGGCCTCGTCGAGCGCTTTACCGGCGAGCAGGTGCCGGCCACCGGCCTCTCTGTCGGCGTGTCGCGGCTCCTGTTCGGCCTGCAGCTTCTTGGCAAATACAAGGGCGACGAGGTGCAAGGTCCCGTCGTCGTGCTCGTCTTCGACAAGGATCGCATGGCCGACTACCAGAAGATGGCGCAAGAGCTGCGCGCCGCCGGCATCCGCGCCGAGCTCTATCTCGGCGCCTCGGGCATGAAGGCGCAGATGAAATATGCCGACCGCCGCGGTGGTCCTTGCGCCATCATCCAGGGCAGCGACGAGAAGGCGCGCGGCGAGGTGCAGATCAAGGATCTCATCCTCGGCGCCACGCTCACCTCGATCGAAGATCGCGAGGAATATCTCAAGCAGCAGGCGCTAGCGCAGTTTCCGGTGAAGGAAGAGGACCTCGTCTCAGAGGTCCAAAAAGTCCTCGCCCGCCACAAGACTTAAGAAGTCAGTCGTGATGACCCCCTATGTTTCGTCATTGCCGGGCTTGACCCGGCAATCCATTCCAATGGCCTTTATCCCTCGTCGGGAGGTAACGGTCTGGATGCCCGGATCAAGTCCGGGCATGACAGCGTAACTCTAACGGAGCCTGTGCTACGCCATGGCTGCCGAATCGGCACAGAATTTCGAGGCTCTCGAAGCCCAAGCCCGGGCGCTGCTAGACCTGTTCGCGCGCACCGGCTACGAGCCGGTCGCGCCCTCGGTGCTGCAGCCGGCCGGCGTGTTCCTCGATCAGATCGGCGAGCAGGTGAGGGGACGCACCTACGTCTTCACCGACCTTGCCGGCGAGGAACTGTGCCTGCGCCCCGATCTGACGGTGCCGGTGTCGCGGCTCTATCTGGAGCGTCACCCCGAGGCCGATAAGGCCGCGCGCTATTGCTACAACGGCCCAGCGTTCCGCTTTCAGCCGCTCGGCCAGAGCCGCACCCACCCGCGCGAGTTCCGCCAAGCCGGCATCGAGTGCTTCGGCGCGCCGGACCGCGAGAGCGCCGATGTCGAGGTGGTGCTGCTGGCGGTGGAGGCGGTACGCAGCGCGGGCTTGCGCGAATTCTGGCTCCGGGTCGGCGACATCGCCCTGTTCTATGCACTGGTCGACGCGCTGGGCCTGCCCGAGCGCTGGCGGCTCAAGCTGCGCCACTATTTCTGGCGGCCGCCCGTGTTTCACGGCCTGCTCGACAGCCTGGCCAAGGGCGAACGTCCCGATGGTGATGGCCCGGCCTCGGCGATTGCCGCGACGCTGGCCGGGGAGACGCCTGAGCGCGCCGAGGAACTGGTCGCCGCTCATCTCGAGGCGGAAAGCATTCCGCTGGCCGGCAATCGCTCTCTGAGCGAGATCGCCGAGCGGCTGCTCGACCACGCCGCCGACCTCCGCGCCGATCCGCTGCCGCAAGAGGTGGCGACCGTGATCGACTATTTCCTGGCTGTCGCCGCGCCGCCGCGCGAGGCCGCGGACAAGGTCGCCATGATTGCCAAGGGCGCAGGGCTCGATATCGATGCGGCGCTCGATGCCACGCTGCGCCGGTTCGACAGGCTCGCTGGCGACGGCATCGACCTCGGCCAGGCGACCTTCGCCACCGAGTTCGGCCGCAAGCTCGAATATTATTCCGGCCTCGTGTTCCAGATCGACGCCGCCGGCATGGACGAGACCGAGCCGGTGGCCGGTGGCGGCCGTTATGACGGGCTGCTGGTCGCTCTTGGTGCGCCGCGCGCCGTGCCCGCCGTCGGCTCCGCCATCCACACCGAGCGCCTGCTCGCCGCCGTGGAAAGGGCCGCATGATGGGCGCGGCGTCCCTCGTCATCGCCGTACCCTCCAAGGGGCGCCTGAAAGAGCAGGCCGCCGAGATGTTCGCGCGCGCCGGCATGCCCTTGCGCGTCAAGGGTCACGAGCGCGGCTATCGCGGGCAGCTCGAAGGTCTCGGCGATGTCGAGGTGGAATACACCTCGGCCGCCGAGATCGTGCATCAGCTGAAGGCGGGCCGTGTCCATCTCGGCATCACCGGCGAGGATCTGGTCCGCGAGACGCTGGCCGATCTCGAGGCCACCGTGGAGTTCTTGAAGCCGCTCGGCTTCGGTCACGCCGATGTCGTGGTGGCGGTGCCGGAATGCTGGCTCGACGTGTCGCGCATGGCCGATCTGGAGGACGTCGCCGCGCAGTTCGCCCGGACCCATGGCCGGCCGCTTCGTGTCGCCACCAAATATATGAACCTGACGCGCCGCTTCTTCGCCGCCAAGGGCGTCACCGGTTACCGCATCGTCGAGAGCGTCGGCGCCACGGAGGCAACGCCCGCCACCGGCACGGCCGAGCTCATCGTCGACATCACCAGCACGGGCACGACGCTGACGGCGAACCACCTCAAATTGCTGGAAGATGGTCTGATCCTCAAGTCGCAGGCCCATTTGCTGGCCGCGAAGGGGGCGTCCTGGACCCCGGAGGCGGTCAAAAGGCGCGACGAGATCCTGGGGCGGCTGCAGACCGCCTAAAGGGTGCTTCACACTTTGTTGTGATGAGTTGTGGCTACAGACCCGTTCTTTCGCGCGCTATGACCGGTTCGGGTCCGCCCCATCGCGCAAGTGGTCAGGAGGTCATGATGCTCATTCGCTTGATTCTCGCAGCGGCTATCGCCGTAGGCTTCGCGGCGCCCGCGCTCGCGGCGCCGTCGCGCATCGTCATTCTGCGCCACGGCGAGAAGTCCGATGCTTGGAAGCTGTGCGAGGTCGGTAAGCAGCGGGCCCAGGCGCTGAAGTTCAACTATCTCGGCAAGGATGCCGCCAAGTCGCTGTTCACCGAGGACGCGCCGCCCGCCTTCTTCTTCGCCATCACGCTGCATACGGCGGAGCTCGCCACGCCCGCCGTCGATAGCTGGGGCAAGCCCATCATCTTCTATTCGGTGTTTCCCGACGACGACGCCAAGAAGATGACTGAGGCTCTCAATGCGCGGACGCAAGAAGCGGCGCGCAACATTCTCGTCAATCCGGCGCTCAAAGGGAAAACGGTGGTGATGCTGTGGGAGCACAAGCACATCGCCGATCCCGCGCTCGACGCCAAATATCAGCGCGAGGCGGCAGTGACGCTCCGCCAGCTCTTCCATCTCGACATTCTGCCGGGCGTGCCGGCGGCCTGGCCCGACGACAATTACGATTATTTCTGGATCGTCGACTTTCCCGAGAACTCCAATGTCCCGTCGAAATTCACCATGGTGAAGCAGGAGTTTGGCAAGTCCTTCCCCAACGTGCCGGCCAATGACTGGGGCACGCCGAATGGCCTTAGCGTCGATAGCGGCTGCAAGCTGAACGACTAGGCTGACGGCAGCGCCGGTTCGCGTTCCTCGCCGCCTGGATCGGCCGCGGCGTCCGTGGGCGCCTTGTCTTTCTCAGCCAGACGGTGGTGTCCGCCGTCCTCCGGCGACAGATGGAAGAAGCGCTCGTGAAACTGCGCGAGGCTCGACCGGTGGCCGATGGAGACGATCGCCGTGTCCGGCAGTTTCTCGATCAGCAGGCGGTACAGCGTGGCCTCCGAGGCCTCGTCCATCGCGCTCGTGGCCTCGTCGAGAAACAACCATTGCGGCTTCTGCAACAAAGCCCGTGCAATGGAGAGCCGCTGCTGCTCGCCGCCTGAAAGCTTGTCGGCCCAATAGGCTGTGGTATCGAGCTGACCGCGCAAGTCGCCGAGCCCGACGGCGTCGAGCACGGTGTCGATCTCTTGCTCCGTGAATGTGCCTTGTCCCCCCGGATAGGCCAGCGCGCCGCGCAAACTTCCGAGCGGCAGATAAGGTCGCTGCGGCAGCACCAGAACGCTGGCGCCCTTGGGCACCCGGACGGTGCCGGTGCCGAACGGCCAGACCCCGCCCAGCGCCCGGAACAGGCTGGTCTTGCCCGAGCCGGACGGCCCGGTCACCAGCACCCGCTCGCCTGGTTGGATGGCGAAATCCGTAAGGCGCACGATCTCCTTCCCGCTGGGCAGACCGACGGCGAGTTCCTCGACATGCAGCGTGCCGGCGCCGCCGCTGACGAATTCCACCTGCGGCGCGGTCTCGTCGAGCCCTTGCGCCCAGCCGATGGACTCCTCGAAGCCCGTCAGCCGGTCGAGCACGGCCTTCCAGTCGGCGATGCTCGAATAGGCGGAGACGAAGAAGGACAGCGCGCTCTGCACTTGGCTGAAGGCCTGCGCGATCTGCATCAGCCCGCCCAAGGTCAGCGCACCGAAGAAATAGACCGGGCTCACCACCAGGAAGGGAAAGATGATAGCGACCTGGCTATAGCCAGCGGTCAGGAAGGTGAGCCGCTTGGTCCGGCTCATGATGCCGTACCAATTCTGCATCACATAACCGAACCGGTCGAGCAGCCGCTCCTCTTCGGCTGGTTCGCCGGCGAGCAGGGTCACCTCCTCGGCATTCTCGCGCAGACGCACGAGGCTGAAGCGGAAATCCGCCTCGTAGCGCTGCTGATCGAAATTGAGCTTGATCAGCGGGCGGCCGACGAGATGGGTAACCCAGGTGCCGAGCGCCGAATAGACCAGCGCCGCCCAGACCAGATAGCCGGGGATCTCGTAGGACGCATCGCCGATCATCAGCGGTGTGGCCGCCGACAGGGTCCACAAGATCACCACGAAAGAGATCAGGGTGACGATCGAGCCGAGCAGCGCGATGCCGATATTGAGCGTCCCGTCGATGAACTGCTTGATGTCCTCGGCGATACGCTGATCGGGGTTGTCGGCTTCGTCGCCTTTCAGCCGCATGCGGTAATGGGTGCCGTCCGCCAGCCAGCGCCCGAGATAGGCTTCCGTCAGCCAGCGCCGCCAGCGGATCTGCAACCATTGCTGCAAATAGAGCTGGTAGACCGCCGTGACGATGAACAGTACGGCGAGCACGGTGAACACCAGGAACTGGTAGAGGAACGTATCCCAGTCCTTCTCCTGCAGCGCCGTGTAGAAGGTGTTGTACCAGGCGTTGAAGCGGACGTTCAGCCACACCTGGAACAGCTGCAGCGCGATGACCACGACCAGCAGTCCGCGGCCCCACCAGCGGTCCTCGCCGCGGAAATAGGGGAACGCAATGCGGGCAAACGCTTTGGCCGTGGCGCGGAACTTCGCCATTTAGGGGGACGACCTCGATTGGCTCCATGAGCGGAGCAGGGAGAGTGCCGGACGATAGGGCCAAAGACTGGCGCGTGAGAAATTACGATTGCGTAAGGCTGAAGGGAATGGGCGGCGCGCAGGCGCCGGATGCAAAAAGGGGCGGCTAAAAGCCGCCCCTTCCGCTGTCGCTTAGACTGTAGAGGCCTTATCGGCGCCTACATCATGTCCATGCCACCCATGCCGCCCATGCCGCCGCCAGGCATTCCCGGCATGCCGCCGTCGTCCTTCTTCGGCGCCTCGGCGACACCGGCCTCGGTGGTGACCAGCAAGCCGGCCACGGAGGCCGCATCCTGGAGCGCCGTGCGCACGACCTTGGCGGGGTCGATGATGCCCTTGGCGATCAGGTCCACATAGGTGTCGTTCTGAGCGTCGTAACCGTAAGACGCCGACTTCTGATCGAGCACCTTGCCGACCACGATGGAGCCCTCGACACCGGCATTCTCGGCGATCTGGCGGATCGGCGCCTGGAGCGCGCGGCGCACGATATTGATGCCGGCCTCCTGGTCGTCGTTGTCGCCCTTGACCTTGATGCCCTTCGAGGCATGCAGCAGCGCCACGCCGCCGCCCGGCACGATGCCTTCTTCGACGGCCGCGCGGGTCGCGTTCAACGCATCGTCGACGCGATCCTTCTTCTCTTTCACTTCGATCTCGGTGGCGCCACCAACCTTGATCACGGCAACACCGCCGGCGAGCTTCGCCAGGCGCTCTTGCAGCTTCTCGCGGTCATAGTCGGAGGTGGTGTCCTCGATCTGCTGCTTGATCTGGCCGACGCGGGCCTCGATCTCGTCCTTCTTGCCGCCACCGCGCACGATCGTGGTGTCGTCCTTGGTGATGGTCACGCGCTTGGCCTTGCCGAGCATCTGGATCGTGACATTCTCGAGCTTGATGCCGAGATCCTCGGAGATCAGCTCGCCGCCGGTGAGCACGGCGATGTCCTGGAGCATGGCCTTGCGGCGATCGCCGAAGCCGGGCGCCTTGACCGCGGCCACTTTCAGGCCGCCGCGCAGCTTGTTGACCACGAGCGTGGCGAGCGCTTCGCCCTCCACGTCCTCGGCGATGACGAGCAGCGGACGGCCCGACTGCACGACCGACTCCAGAAGCGGCAGCATGGCCTGCAGGCCCGACAGCTTCTTTTCGTAGAGCAGGATGTACGGGTTATCGAGCTCGGCGATCATTTTCTCGGCGTTGGTGATGAAGTAGGGCGAGATATAGCCGCGGTCGAACTGCATGCCCTCGACCACTTCGAGCTCGCTGTCGAGGCTCTTGGCCTCTTCGACGGTGATGACACCCTCGTTGCCGACCTTCTGCATGGCCTTGGCGATCATGTCGCCGATGGCCTTCTCGCCGTTGGCGGAGATGGTGCCCACCTGGGCGATTTCGGCCGAGCCGCTGACCTGCTTCGACTGCTTGCGGATGGCCTCGACGACCTCGATCACCGCCTTGTCGATGCCGCGCTTCAGATCCATCGGGTTCATGCCGGCGGCGACGGCCTTGAGGCCCTCGCGCACGATCGACTGAGCCAGCACGGTCGCGGTCGTGGTGCCGTCGCCCGCGGTCTCGTTGGTCTTCTGGGCGACC
>DATKYG010000063.1:0-12455 GCA_035528655.1 Methyloceanibacter sp. | reverse complement strand
CCTGACCGATGCCGAATATGAGGTCGCCGGCGCGCAGATCGTTGACGCCGATCAGGTGTTCGGCAGCGCCGAGCTGATCGTCAAGGTCAAGGAGCCGCTGGCCTCGGAACGCAAGAAGCTCAAGCCAGGTCAGGTGCTATTCACCTATCTTCATCTCGCCGCGGACCCGGAGCAAACCGCCGAGCTTCTGGCTTTGGGCATTACGGCCATCGCCTATGAGACGGTAACCAACGCTCAAGGATTCCTGCCGCTGCTCATGCCTATGTCGGAGGTGGCAGGACGCATGGCGCCGCAGGTGGGTGCCTTCTGTCTGGAGAAGGTGACCGGTGGACGCGGTGTCTTGCTCGCCGGCGTCCCTGGCGTGCCTCCCGGCGACGTCTTCATTCTCGGCAGCGGCGTGGTCGGCACCAATGCAGCGTCCATCGCCATCGGCATGGGCGCGAGCGTTACCGTTACCGGGAACAATATGGACCAATTGCGGCGCGTCTCCGCGCAATTCGGCGCGCGGGTCCGCACGGTCTTTTCCATGCGGCAGAGCGTGGAGACGCTGTGCCGGCGCGCCGATCTCGTCATCGGCGCCGTGCTCGTGCCTGGCGCCGCTGCGCCGAAGCTCATCACGGCGGAAACGGTGAAGGCGATGAAGCCCGGCGCCGTCATCGTCGATGTCTCGATCGATCAGGGTGGCACAGCGGAGACTTCACGTCCGACAACCCATTCCGATCCAACCTATATCGTGGACGATGTGGTGCATTACTGCGTCACCAACATGCCGGGTGCGGTGGCGCGGACCTCAACCTTCGCGCTCAGCAATGTCACGGCGCCTTTCGTGCTGGCCATTGCTGATAAGGGCTATGCGCCTGCGCTGATGGCGGATCCGTGCTTGCGCGACGGGCTCAATATTCATGACGGGCACGTGACACATAAGGCAGTCGCGGAAGCGCTCCAATTGTCTTACGTTCCCGCCAGCGAAGCCTTGAAAGGCTGATGCTTGATGACGGAACGCCCCGCAAAGAGGGCGCTTCGAGGGGGAGGGAGTGCCGTGGACGAAGTCGAAAAGATCATTTCGCGGCTGAATGGGATCGATCCCACACGGCCCTATTTCGATCCGCTCGCAGCGGAGGAGGCGGTCCGGCAGCACGCGCGGCTGATCGGCTTCCGCGATGTCTCAATTACCTGGGCGATGGGGCCGACCAAGGCCATCAGCGAACTCGAGGGCGTCGACTTCGAAACGCCCGTAGCCTGCCGCTGGACGTTGACGATGCAGGCCCTGCAGGATCAGGCCATCGCCGAGCTGCAGCGCGACCAAGCGGTATGGGAAGCTTATGGCAAGGCGCAGGACGCTGCCGAAGCGCGAATCGCCGAGACGTTGCATCTTGAGCCTTTCAGGCTGGCGCTGTTCGATCTGGTCTTGGGCGACGCTGGACTGAAAAGCCACAACGTCGCGTATCTCGTGTCGGCGGCGTTGCGGGACGTGGTCGCCAGCGGAAGCGTCGACAGCGCGGCGCTGGAAGATTTGAACGACGCCTATCTGCCGTTCGCTGATGCCATGATGGCGGGGCTCGGCTCGTTCTGGGTCATCGGCGAGCGATTCGTGTGTTTGCCGCTGCCGCGGCTTTCGCTCGACAACGGTAAGCTCGTCAGCGACGGCACTCCCGCCGCCGTTTGGCCGAACGGGGAAGCCTACGCCAATGGCGACGAAGGGCTTGTCCCCGTTCTGCAATCGGTGGAGTGGTGATGGCGAAACGGCGCACTTTGTTGAAGGAGGCGATCATGCACGAACGCGGTCTGAATGGTCTTTTGGCCACGCTCTTGGGGACGGCCCTTCTCGTCGCGGTGGCCGCGGAACCCGCCGCCGCGCGCATCGAGTGCCAGGGCAATTTCATGGTTACCAAGAAGAATGGCTTGATCGCCACGCCCTATTGCGAAGAAGAGCAGATCGCCAAAGTGGCGCAAAGCTATGGCTGGAAGGTCACGGCCAAGCAGGTCCACAACGACCCTCTGACGAAGGTGCAGATCTGTCAGAGTCTTGGCGGTGACGTTCGCTTGAAGGGCTCGTGCGCCGGGTACGGACCGGGGAGCTACGCGCCCGGCCGGTAGGGCTGCGTCTCGCATATCGGCGCGGCCGCTCGCATTCACGAACCGCGAATGGCGGCTTCGGCGGCCGCGATCTGCTCCTTGACGCGCAAGAAGCTGTCGGGGGTCACGGAGATCGACTCGATGCCGTGCTCGACAAGGAATTTCGCGAACTCGGGATGATCGCTCGGCGCCTGGCCGCAGATCCCGGTATGGCTACCAGTCTTCTTCGCTGATGCGAGCAGTCGCGCGATAGTCTCCGTCACCGCGGGGTGACGCTCATTGAACAACCCGCTTAAGCGATCGCTGTCCCGGTCGATGCCCAGCACGAGCTGGGTCAAATCGTTCGAGCCGATGGAAAATCCGTCGAAGCGCTCGGCGAATTGCTCGGCAAGGACCACGTTCGAGGGGATCTCCGCCATCACATAGACTTGGAGGCTGGCGCGTCCGCGCGCGAGGCCGTGCTTCGCCATCTCCTCAATCACGCGGTCGGCCTCCTCCGGCGTGCGGCAGAATGGGATCATCATGACGATGTTAGAGAGACCGATCTCCTCGCGCGCCCGGGAAATGGCGCGGCATTCCAGCCCGAAACCGTCGCGGTAGTCGGGATGGTAATAGCGGCTCGCGCCTCGCCAGCCGATCATCGGGTTCTCTTCATGCGGCTCGAAGGGGGCACCGCCAAGCAGCTCGGCATATTCGTTGGTCTTGAAGTCGCTCATGCGGACAACGACCGGATTTGGATAATGCGCCGCGGCGATGCGGGCGACGCCGCGCGCCAGCTTGTCGACGAAATACTCCGCCTTGGTGTCGTAGCCGGCCGTCAGCCGCTCGATCTCCTCGCGTGCCGCCTCGTCGGTGACCTCCTCGAAGCGCAGCAAGGCCATAGGATGCACCTTGATGTGGTTCGAGATGATGAACTCCATGCGGGCGAGGCCGACACCATCGGCGGGCAGGCGCCACCAGCGGAACGCGGCGGCCGGATTGGCAATGTTGAGCATCGCCTTGGTGCGGGTCTCCGGGATCTGCGCCAGGTCGATTTCGGTCACGGTGAAGTCGGCTATGCCGTCGTAGACATGGCCCTCGTCGCCTTCCGCGCAGGACACGGTGATCGCTTGGCCATCCTTCAGCTTCGACGTTGCGTCGCCGGCCCCAACGATCGCCGGCAGACCAAGCTCGCGGCTGACGATAGCGGCATGGCTGGTACGCCCGCCATGGTCGGTGACGATGGCCGCGGCGCGCTTCATGATCGGAACCCAGTCGGGGTCGGTGATGCCTGTCACCAGGACCGCGCCCGTCTCGAAGCGCTCGATATCCGCGGCGCTGTCGAGGCGGCATACGGGGCCGGCGCCGATGGCGTCGCCGACGGCAAGGCCGGAAACGAGGAGCGGGCCCTTCTCCTTCAGGGTGTAGGTCTTGAGTTCGCCCGCCTCGCGGCGCGACTGCACGGTCTCCGGCCGCGCCTGCACGATGTAAAGTGCGCCGGTCTCGCCGTCCTTGGCCCATTCCATGTCCATGGGCAGGCCGTAATGCTTCTCGATGAGGGCGGCCCATCGGGCAAGCGTGAGCACCTCGTCGTCGGCTAGCACGAAACGGCGCCGCTCGTTTTCGCTCGTGTCGATAAGAACGGTAGACCCTTCCTCGCCGTAGATCATCTTGCGGCGCTTGGCGCCGAGCGACTTTTCGATGATGGGAGAGAGTGACGGATCGTTGAGCAACGGCTTGAACACCTGGAACTCATCCGGGTCGACCATGCCTTGCACGACCGTCTCGCCGAGCCCGAAGGCGCCGGTGATGAGAACCGAGCGCGGGAAGCCGGTCTCGGTGTCGATGGAGAACATCACGCCCGAAGACGCGAGGTCGGATCGCACCATCTTCTGAACGCCGACGGAGAGCGCGACTTTCAGATGATCGAAGCCATGGGTCACGCGATAAGAGATGGCGCGGTCGGTAAAGAGTGACGCGAAGCATTTCTTGCACGCGGTGAGTAGAGCATCGCTGCCCTCGACATTGAGGTAGGTGTCAAGCTGTCCGGCAAAGCTCGCCTCGGGCAAGTCCTCGGCGGTGGCGCTGGAGCGGACCGCGACCGCTCTGTCGCCGCTTGCGCACATCTCGCCATACGCTTGGCAGACTGCATCCTCCAGCTCGGGCGGAAACGGAGCCTCCAGGATTAGCGCGCGGATGGCGCTCCCGACGTCAGCGAGATTGGCGAGATCCTTACCGAGCTTACCGATTTCGCGCGCGATACGATCCTGCAGCGCATTGTCTTCGATGAACCGCCAATAGGCGGCGGCGGTGGTGGCGAAGCCGCCGGGCACGCGGATGCCGACGTCTTTCAGCGTGCCGATCATCTCACCGAGCGAGGCGTTCTTGCCGCCGACACGCGCCACGTCGCCACGGCGGAGCGCAGCAAGGGGTGCCACGAAGGTGTCGTGATTACTCATGCTGGGGCCCTGATAGTTGCCGCAGATGTCGCGCGAGCCATGATTGTCGTCATATCCATCGCGCCGTTGGAAAGATGAAAGGCCTCTTTACGCCGACTTGGAGGCTGCTCGTGCCGTGGGCAAGGCATGAGGCTCCTTGCCGTCCTCCAAGTAGTAACTGCGGATCGGCCGGAGACCTTGATCAAGCTCATAAATGAGCGGCTTGCCCGTGGGAATTTCGAGATGCGGAATATCTTCGTCGGAGATCCCGTCGAGATATTTCACGAGGCCCCTGAGACTGTTGCCGTGGGCGGAGATCAGCGGGGTGCGGCCATCCATGAGCACAGGCTCGACGCGCTCCTGCCAATAGGGAAGCACGCGCTTCACGGTGTCCTCGAGACTTTCGGTCAGCGGCAGGTGGCGGGGCGGCACGCGGGCATATTTCGGCTGGTTGCCGGGGAAGCGCGGGTCCGTTTCCTCGAGTGCCGGCGGGCGGGTGGCGTAGCTGCGGCGCCATTTATGCAGCTGCTCGTCGCCGACCTGGGCGCGGATCTCCTCCCTCTTGTGGCCCTGCAAGGCCCCGTAATGGCGCTCGTTGAGCCGCCAGCTGCGCCGCACGGGGAGCCAGGTCAATTCGAGTGCGTCGAGCACGATCCACAACGTATGGATCGAGCGCTTCAGGTAGGAGGTGAAGCAGTGATCGAACTCGACGTTGTGTGTCCTCAGCAGCTCCGCGGCTCGCTTCGCCTCGGCAAGCCCGTTGTCGCAAAGATCGACATCAGTCCAGCCGGTGAATATCGCATCCCGGTTCCAGACGCTCTGGCCGTGTCGCAGCAGAATAAGTCGCGGCATTTGAAGTCTCCGATAGCGGCACAATCCATTGGTGTATGGGCCCGGGGCGGCGCGGGCAAGTCTGGCGGTGTCTCGTGGCGTACACCGCCCATGGCCGTCATTTCCCCGCAATTCGGGCTTAATTCGACGAATCAGACCAAGGTCAGCCGTGAGTCTTTTAGGCGTCTTTGCGCTTACTTCGGGAATCGGCTGTATTTCGCCAACCAGCGGCATTTCGACTTCGGAGGGGCATGTGCGGCTTATTTTCTCGATCCTGACGGCCATCGTCGTCATCGCCGCGGCCGTCATCTTCATCGGCCCGCTCTTCATCTCGGCCGACGATGTCCGCAATCAGATATTTGCCCAGGTCGAGTCGACGACCGGATACCGGATCAGGGTCAGCGGGCCGGTTGACATCACTCTGTTCCCGTCGCTCGACCTCGTGGCCGAGGATGTGGGCATCGCCCAACCCGCGACGGGGAGCGATGCCGAGTTTGCTACCGCCAAGACGCTCAAGTTCGGGCTGATGCTGCGGGGGCTGCTCGACGGCAAGATGCGGGTGACCGATTTGACTCTCGTCGATTCGGTCATCGCCGTGCCTAAAACCAAGACCGCACCCGCGGCGCAACCCGGTGGGGCTCCGGGTGAGATGGCAGGTTCCCCGTCCGCCGGGGGTTCGGCGTCCGTCGCCGACAAGCTCAAGAACCTCACTCTCGACAAGCTCGTCATCAAGAACGGCACCCTGATTCTGCCGCCGTTGGGCGAGACTCCGGGCAAGCGTATCGAGCAGCTCAATCTCGAAGCGTCGCTGCCGGCTTACGATCAGCCTTTGTCGTTCGACGTGGCCGCCGTCGTGGACCGCAAGGCGATGCGAGCGAGTGGCTCGATCGGTAATTTTGGGCAGTTTCTTGAAGGGGCTCCCGCGCGCGTGGCCTTGACCGTCGATGCGCCCGATGCGCTGGAGGCACAGGCGAGCTTGAACGGCACCGCCACTTATAAGAATGACGTCCTCACGCTCAGCCAGTTCAGCGCCAAGTCCGGCGATAAGACGTTGTCGGGCAGCGCGGTCTACCAGAACGGCACCGTCAGCCTGAGCCAGTTCACCGGCACGTCCGGCCGCGATACCTTTGCCGGCAAGGCGATCTACAAGGACAACATCGTCACGCTCAGCCCGTTGCGCGCCAATGTGCGCGGCACCCTCCTGTCCGGTTCGGTGACGGCCAATCTGGCCAACAAGATTCCCTATGTCGAGGCGGCGCTGGCGGCGAAGACGCTCGACGTCAATGCGCTAACGGGAACGCCCAAGTCGAAGCCGTCGAGTGGCGGGGGCGGTGGTGGCAACAGTAGTGGTGGCGGTGGAGCGGCCCAGTCCGCGTGGAGCAACGCCAAGATCGACTTCTCGCCGCTCAGGCTTCTCAATGGCAGGTTTAGCATCTCCGCCGAGCAGCTGATTTACGACGAGATCAAGATCAGTCCGGTGACGGCGCAGGCGACGCTCAGCGGCGGCAAGCTCAACGCCACGCTCTCGAAGTTCAAGCTTTATGGCGGCGGCGGCGACGCCGCGATCGCCGTCGACGCCAGCGGCAAGACGCCGGCTCAGCGGGTGAAGCTCACGCTTACCAAGTTCGATGCTCGGTCGTTGCTGATGGACGCGGCGGGTTTCCAGCGGCTCGAAGGCCGGGGTAGCGTTTCGCTCGACTTAAGCGCATCCGGGGCCAGCCAGCGCGCGATCGTCTCGGCGCTGGGCGGCAAGGCCAATCTCGAATTCACCGACGGCGCCATTCGCGGCGTGAACATCGCCCAGATGATGCGCAATCTGGGGACCGGCATTGTGGAGGGTTGGCAAGGCGGCGCGTCGGAGAAGACGGACTTCGCCTCGCTGGGCGCGAGCTTCACGGTGGCTAAGGGCAGGGCGACAACCAAGGATTTGCATCTGGTCGGGCCGCTCGTCCGCATGAGCGGGACCGGCACCGTCGACCTTCCGGCGAAGCAGCTGAATTTCCGCGTCGACCCGCAGCTGGTGGCCTCGCTCGAGGGCCAAGGCGGCAAGAAGGATTTAGCCGGGCTCGGCGTGCCGGTGATGATCGTCGGGCCTTGGTCGAAACCCAAGATCTACCCGGACATCAAGGGCATCCTGGAGAACCCGGCGGCTGCCTATGAGCGCTTCAAGCAATTTGGTGACGGTGTGGCGAAGCTCCCCGGCCTGGAGAAAATCGACAAGACCGGCGCCCTGCAGAATGTGATCAAGGACGGCAAGGTCGACCAGGACGCGCTGATGGAGGGGATCGGCGGCTTGCTCGGTGGGACAAAGCCGCAAGCCGCGCCGGCGCCGAACGCCACGACGGCCGATCCGGACGCCGCGCCTGCGGCGAAAAAGAAGCCCAAGAGCAAAACCGCTCAGAAAAAGAAGAGCAAGAAGGACAAGCAGAAGGACGCCGCCGAAGACGCGGCAAAACAGCTTCTGGACAGCTTCCTCGGGAACTGAGCCGGCGCGACCGCGTGGCGGTTTGACAACGGATGCGCGGAGGATACGCTCTGTTCATGGGCTCGATCCTCGAAAAGTGCCAGCACACGCCGCTCGAAACGCTGGCCCCCGGGACAGTGCTGTTGTCCGAGGGCAACACGTCGGGACGGCTCTATGTGCTTCAGTCCGGCACGGTCGAAGTCATGCGCGGCGATACCCAGGTTGCTCTGGTCGAAGAGCCGGGCGCGGTGTTCGGCGAGATGTCGGTGCTTCTCAACCGGCCCCATACAGCGACGGTCCGCGCGCTAACGCCCATCGCCGTCTATGTGTTCGACGACGCGGAGCGCTTTCTCCGGTCGAACCCGGAGATCGCCTTCCTGATAGGCCGGTTGCTTGCCGGCCGGCTCAATGCGGCCACCACATATCTGGTGGACCTCAAGCGGCAGTTCGAGGATCATGGCGATCATCTGTGCATGGTGGGAGACGTCCTCGATGTGCTGATCCATCAGCAGGACGAGGAGTTCAGCCTTGGTCCGGAGGCTGGGGCCGATCCCCGGCTGTGAGCCAATCCGGGATTGCCGTGAGCTTGGGCACCGGTCGTTCGAGCGCATCGGCCAGGCGCACATACTGATTGCCGGCGGCGGAGAACCACAGCGCTTCACCCGCCTTCGTATCGAGGATGACATGAGCCGGCGGCGCGCCGAGATAGTGTCCGGTGTTGAAAACCCAGGTCGGGCCGATGCGGTCGACCCATGAGCCGTCCTGGACGTAAGGCGCCTCATGCACATGGCCGGACATGACGATGTCGGGCTTGTATGTCTCGATCCACCCCTGCAGCGCATCGTCACCGAAATAGCGCTGTCCGCCCCAGGCGACTGGCGAGTTGGCTGGTGGCGCGTGGTAGATCCAGATCCACTGCCTTTCCCGTTTGGCGGCGGTCGCGGCGAACTGCGTGCCGATCTCCGCACGTGATACTGGTCCGTCCCACCACGGGCACATGGTGAATAGCGTATCGCCGACGGCCAGGGACTCGCCATCCGACAGCAGGCCCTTGTTGCGTGAGCCGAGCAGCCACTTGGCGACTTTCTCGCCGGCCGCATTCTTGGAGTCGAGATCATGGTTGCCCGAGCAGATCAGCAGGCGTGTCTTCGCTTGGATACGCGCGAAATACTTTTTCACGACGACCGCCTGGGCCCGGCCGTCGACCAGCGAGGCCAGATCGAGATGGTCGCCGGCCATCACCACGATGTCGAAGTCGCCGGCGACGTCCACCACCCAGTCGAACAGCGGCAGGGAATAATGCAGGTCGGAGACGAGGAGTAGGCGCATGGGCTTATCTCTCGGGGCGTCCGCGGGGGCCGTCGTCAACGATTTGCTCACCTTGGTTTCGATTTGCCGGGTCGTGCGACCCGGTCCGAGCCGCCGGTGA
The DNA here is from genome assembly GCA_035528655.1 of Methyloceanibacter sp. GTDB lineage: Bacteria > Pseudomonadota > Alphaproteobacteria > Rhizobiales > Methyloligellaceae > Methyloceanibacter. The sequence continues at coordinate 3,238 of DATKYG010000063.1, read as the reverse complement.
ACGCTTTATTGGGACAAGAGCAGTAGACCTTTGAGCTTCGGCGCGGACCCCGTCAACACCCGCGCCATCACAAGTTCGATGGTTCACTTGATTACACCCCATTATCAGCGGAAGCGCTTCTTTCGTCCGCGGCGGCCCGGCAAGGTCTGGCGCGCCGTGCGGCGCTATCAGCTCTTGGAGTTGATCGGGATGACCGGTGTGATCGCCATGGTCTGGCTCGGCGCTCAGTGGGACAACCAGCGCACGCAGTGGACGCCGCCGGTCCCGGCGGGCGTCGCGTCGGCAAGCGCTGACCTTATCGTCGGCGTCCCGCTCAGCGGCCGCCCGCAGCCGAGCAGCCTCTAACCGCTCCAGACTTCGCCTTCCACGTCTTGGACATCGCAGGCGGCTTTGCGTGCCAGCGCGTAACTGGCTCGCTCGCGCGACCACGCTGCCGAATGGCTACGGATGCGCCAAGTGCCCGCCGGTTACGCATGTCATCTCGCAGAACTGCCCAACGACTCGGCAACACCTGACCCTGACCTGACCCTGCGACCTTTCGCCTGCACATGAGGCTGTGCTGCTGGCGCCGAAGATTCTGGCTTGGCTTGCCGTCATGGCGAATGCGCGCATGCGGCGCGAGGCGGGTGGCGCCTTTGCCCTCACCAACGGTGTCATCTGCGAGATTCTCTTCTCGGCGCTGCTGGCGCCGGTTCTGGTGCTGATGCAAACCCAAATTGTCGTCGATGTTTTGCTTGGCCGCGATTCGGGATGGGTTGCCCAACAGCGTGGCGAGCAAGAAGTCCCGCTGGGAGTTGTGGTGGGCCAGCATCGCGGTCACACGCTGTGCGGCATCGCACTCGCGGTCGGCACCTACATGTTGTCGGTTCAAGTGTGGCTCTGGCTGCTGCCGGTCTGGCTGGGGTTGAGTCTGGCCATACCGATCGCGTGGCTGACCTCGCAGCGCGAAGCCGGTGAGGCCGCGCGCCGCGCCGGACTTTTCTTCATAGCCGGCGAGACAGAGCGGCCGGACCCGGTGGAGCCTTGCGCCGAGTTGATCGCGCCGGGCATCGAAAATCGGGCCGGCTAGCGACAGTTTGTGCCTGGATCCAGGGCGACCGCACCGGTGACCGGCTCGGCAAGTTCGGGGAAATCGCGCGGCAGCGCCGCCATGATCGCATGCATGTCGTCGTAGCGAGCAGGGTGGCTGGCGCTGCCCAAGACCACGCCGACGATAGTCTGTCCGTTAGGCGCGCGCCAGGCGGTCACAAGATTGTAGATATTCTTGCTGACATGCGATCCCGTCTTGGCGCCGATGACACCGTCTTCGCCCAGAATCTCGATGGTGGTGTTGAGCGTTACCGTCCGCGCCTTTGGTCCGCCGACATCGACCGTCCGCTCAGTGCAGGCCCAGGCCGGCAGCAGTCGCGGATCGGTGAAGATGCTGGCCGCGATCAGTCCGACATCGCGCGCCGTGGCTACATTGTTCGGTGATATGCCGTAGGGATCGGCAAAATTCGTATGCGTCGCGCCCAGCGCCTTCGCAGTCGACTTCATCTCCTCCACGAAACGCTGGATCGAGTCGCCGCGCTTGTTCTCTTGGGCGAGGAGCGCCCGGCCGGTGTAGTCGGCGATCGCCATCGAAGCGTCGTTTCCGGAGACCAGCACCATGCCGTAAAGCAAGTCCCACAGGGTCCAGACGTCGCGCCGCTTAAGCCCCGCCGTCGAGCCGCGCACCAAATGGGGCCAATCGACCGTCACGGGTTCCGACAGCCGATCGCCCATCCGGTCCACCAGCACGGAGGCCGAGACCAGCTTGGTGAGGCTGAGGATCCAGAAGACCTCGTTGTCGTTCTTGGCGTAGAGGGGCTGTCCGGTGTCGGCATCGAGCACGAAGACGGAGGTGGCCGTCACATCAGGTGGCGTCATGACCTCTTGTGCCATGACGCCCGGTATCGCGACACCTTGCACGCAGGCTTGACCGCCAAGCAGTGCGAGGGCCGCGACCGCGCCGCGCGTCCATTGAGCAGCGCTTGGAACCGAGCTTGCGACTTTCAGAGTTCGCCACCTCGTAGTGCTAACGCTCGGCGTCCCACTTGGCGATCGCATCGAGCAGCATCTTGTGGAAGCTGCCGTCCGTCGTCAGTTTCGTGATGCTGTCGCCGAACTTCGACGCCAACGCGGCGCAAGGCGATTTCTTCGAGAAGGCGACGAACATCTCGGCCGAAAGCAGAGCGGGCTCGAGTGCCTGGACCTTGTCGTCGATCCCCAGCGCCGACAATTGGGCGTCACCGGGATAGTAGCCGGCGATCACGTAATCGACTTTGCCGGCGACGAGGTCGTTCAAGGCGTCGTCGATACCGCTGGTGCGGGCGACGTCGAGCTTGTCCTTGATGAAAGCGTCGAGCTTGGTGCCGTAGCTCTCGCCTTCGTTGGTGGCGCCCTTCTTGCCGATCAGGTCGTTCTGGTCTTTGAAGTCGAACGTCCTGTCCTTGGCGACGAAGACGACGACCGGATCAAAGACGAAGGCCGGCTGGACGTAGTCGAGATACTCGGCGCGCTCGTCGTTGAAGTAGACGCCGACGATCATGTCGGCCTTGCCGTCGCGGGCTGCGGCCTGAGCCTCGGACCAAGTCCCCATGAATTTCGATTCAAGAGGAATGTCGAGATCCTTGGCAATGGCCTCGACCAGCGCCGGCGCGGCGCCGACGATGCTGTCGCCGTGCTTGAAGGCAATCGCCGGATATTGCGGATGGCCGGTCGAAACGATTTTGGTGCAGGTGTCCGCGGCAAGCGCCGCGTTGCCCGAAAATGTCAGGGCAGCAAGCACGCTCAAGCAGAGAATTCTATTCATCATCTGGATCCTTGTTCCCGGCCGAGCCGAGCGCGAAATGTGATGTGGTGTTCCCGCGAGGAGCAATGGTGACGAGGCGATTGAGCGGTCTACCGCCCGCTCGCCTGCGCCTTGACCTTATCCACCTCGGCTTGCGAGACCTTTCCGGCCTTGACCAGGGCCTGCACGCAGGCCGGCGACAAGCTCGGGCCCGCCTTGCGCATGCAAAGATTAAGACCGCTGGAGTTCAGGCCCCAGTCGCCGCAGAATTTCTTGTAGTCGTTTACGCAGAAGTTCTGCATGTCCTTGGTGACTGTGCCGGCTTGCGCCCACGCCGCCGATGGGTCCAAGCAGACGAGGCCTGCGAGCACGGCAAACGCGATAGGCGGTCCTGAACGATGACGCATCTTCAACGGCCCCTCCTTG
>DATKYG010000062.1:0-2185 GCA_035528655.1 Methyloceanibacter sp. | reverse complement strand
CAGCTTCGACGTGGTGGTGATCGGCGCCGGCGGCGCCGGCTTGCGCGCCGTGGTCGGCGCCAGCGAGGCCGGCTTGCGCACCGCCTGCATTAGCAAAGTGTTCCCGACCCGCTCCCACACCGTTGCGGCGCAAGGCGGCATCGCCGCGGCTCTCGGCAATATGGGCGAGGACGATTGGCGCTGGCATATGTACGACACGGTCAAGGGGTCTGACTGGCTCGGCGACCAGGACGCCATCGAATATCTCTGCAAGAGCGCGCCGGAGGCCGTCTACGAGCTCGAACATTGGGGCGTGCCCTTTTCGCGTACGGATGAGGGCAAGATCCTGCAGCGCGCCTTTGGCGGCATGACCAGCCATTTCGGCAAGGGGCAGGCCTTGCGCACCTGCGCCGCCGCCGACCGCACCGGTCACGCCATGCTGCACACCATGTACGGCCAGGCGTTGCGGCATTCGGCCGAGTTCTTCATCGAATATTTCGCCATCGACCTGATCATGGACGAGGAGGGAAGCTGCCGGGGTGTCATGGCTTTGTCGATGCAGGACGGCAGTCTGCACCGGTTTCGCGCTCACCAGGTGATCCTCGCGACCGGCGGTTATGGCCGGACCTATTTCTCCTGCACCTCCGCCCATATCTGCACCGGCGACGGCAACGCCATGGTGCTCCGCGCCGGTCTGCCGCTGCAGGACATGGAATTCGTTCAGTTCCACCCCACTGGCGTCTATGGCGCCGGGGTGCTGATCACCGAGGGCGCGCGGGGGGAAGGCGGCTTCCTCACCAATTCGGAGGGCGAGCGCTTCATGGAGCGCTACGCGCCGTCAGCCAAGGATCTGGCCTCGCGCGACGTGGTCTCCCGCGCCATGACCATCGAGATCAGGGAGGGGCGTGGCACGGGTCCTGACAAGGACCACATGCATCTGCATCTGAGTCATCTCGACGAGGCCATGCTGGCCGAGCGGCTCCCCGGCATCACCGAGTCCGCGCGCATCTTTGCCGGCGTCGATCTCACCCGCGCGCCGATCCCAGTCATTCCGACCGCGCATTACAATATGGGCGGCATCCCAACCAATCTGCACGGCGAGGTGGTCTGTCCGCGCGACGGCGACCCAGATGCGGTCGTGCCTGGCCTGTTTGCCGTGGGCGAGGCGGCCTGCGCCTCGGTGCATGGCGCGAACCGGCTCGGCTCGAACTCGCTGATCGATCTCGTGGTGTTCGGCCGCGCGGCGGCGGCGCGCTGCGCCGAGATCATCAAGGAGCAGGGGTCGATGCCCGAATTGCCCAAGGGCGCCGGGGAGGAGGCGATCGCGCGCCTCGACCGCTTCCGCAACGCCGATGGCGGCACGCCGACGGCGGCGCTGCGGCTCAAGATGCAGAAGACCATGCAGTCGGATTGTGCCGTGTTCCGCACCAAGGACGTGCTGGAGGAAGGCGTGCGTAAGATCATCGAGGTGTGGAAGGAGAGCGACGACATCAAGGTCAGCGATCGCTCGCTAATCTGGAACAGCGATCTGATCGAGACGCTCGAATTCGACAATCTCATCTCTCAGGCCGCCGTCACCGTCGCCGGCGCGCTGGCCAGGGAGGAAAGCCGTGGCGCGCATGCGCGGGAGGATTTCCCCAAGCGCGACGACGTCAATTGGATGAAGCACACTTTGTCCTGGGCCGATTATGCCAAGCGCATGGTCAGGCTCGGCTACCGCCCGGTGCACAGCTACACGCTCTCCAATGAGATCGCCTATATCGAGCCCAAGGAGCGGGTATATTGACGCTCGCTGCTACAGAAGCACGCAAGACCAGGGAGGGAATGCGCATGACCCGATCGACCATGCTTTTGCTGCTGACGGCTTCGGCCCTTACGCTTGCATCGGCACCGGCCTTCGCCTCGCCGGACGATCTGGCCACGATCGAACGCGAATGCGGCGTGCGCCTGAAGCTGCCCGCCGGCGGCTGCGCTTGCCTGCGCGAGCACGCAAGCAAGCTGAAGGACGGCCAGCAGGCCTTCATCGCCGCGGTGGTGACCAAGGACAAGCCGGCTCAGAAGGAATTCATGCAGAATCTTACGGTGGCTGAACTGACCGAGGCGGGCATGTTCATGACCACCACGCCGGCGAAATGCGCTGGCGGCTGAGGCGACGCAATGGTCCAATTCACGCTTCCCCAGAACTCCAAGGTCAAGCCAGGCAAGG
>DATKYG010000061.1:0-15413 GCA_035528655.1 Methyloceanibacter sp. | reverse complement strand
AAAGAAAATGCGCTTCTGCGGGGGAAACCCCTGCGTTGAGTCGAATCGCGGCCAACTGTGGCCCGGTCGCAACAGGCGACAGCCGCAGACGTTGCGGTCTACAACCGCCGCTTGGTGAAAAGCTCCTGCGCCGCGCTGGCGAGGCGATTGGTGAGGTCCTTGGCGCTGAGGCCAGCGACGGGCGCTGGCCCTTGACCGGACCACAGCGGTGAGAAATCGCCGGAGCCTTGCGCCTCGGCCTTGGCGCGTAGCGGCGCGATCGCCGGTCTGCCGAATGGAAATACGGGCGCCGCGGCGTTGATCGGGCCCTGCTCGCGCATGAAACGGTTGACGACACCGCGCGCGGGACGTCCCGTCAGAATGTTGGTGATGGCCGTGGCGCGGGCCGGATCGGCAAGGGCCGCGCGGTGCAGAGGCGGCGTGTAGGCTTCGGCGCAGAGCAGATAGGCGGTGCCCATCTGCACCGCCGACGCCCCGAGGGCGAAGGCCGCGGCAATGGCGGGCGCATCGCCGATGCCGCCCGCGGCGATCACCGGCACGTCGACGGCGCCGGCGATGGCGCGCACCAGGGCGAAGGTGCCGACCTGCGAGAACACGTCCGTCTCGAGAAACATGCCGCGATGGCCGCCGGCCTCCGCCCCTTGGGCGATGATCGCATCGACGCCGCGTTCGGCAAGGTTCTTGGCCTCGCGGACCGACGTTGCCGTGCTCGTCACCTTGCAGCCGGCTGCCTTCACCCGCGCCAGCAACGGCTCGGCGGGCAGGCCGAAATGAAAACTGACGATGTCGGGACGAAGCGCCTCGACCACGGCACAGTCGGCCTCGCCAAATGGCGCATGGCCGGTGGGCAGCGGCAGGGCGGGGGGTGCTGTGCCGAGCTCCTCAAAATAAGGTGCCAAGCGCTCGATCCAGGCGCGATCTCTTTCCGGATCGGGCGGCTCCGCCTCGTGGCAGAAGAAATTGACGTGAAGCGGCTTGGCGGTCGCCGCTCTGAACGCGGCCGCGCCCTCACGCATCTGCTCAGGGGTGATTGTCGCGCAGGGAAAAGAGCCGAGCCCGCCGGCTTCAGCCACGGCAATCGCCATCTCGATGCCGGTCGAATTGGCCATCGGCGCTTGGACGATCGGCAGCTCGATGCCGAACAGATCGATCAGGCGGATGTCCGGCCAGGCCACGACGCTCAGCCGCGCAGCTTCCCGAGCAGGCGCAAGCGCAACGCGTTGAGCTTGATGAAGCCTTCCGCGTCCTTCTGGTCGTAAGCGCCGGCGTCATCCTCGAAGGTGACGATCTCGCTGGAGTAGAGGGATTTCGGGCTGGTGCGGCCGATGACGATGACATTGCCCTTGTAGAGCTTGAGCGTCACCTCGCCTTCCACATGCTCCTGGCTCTTGTCGACGAGCGCCTGCAACATCTCGCGCTCCGGCGCGAACCAGAAGCCGTAATAGACGAGCTCGGCGTAGCGCGGCATCAGACTGTCTTTGAGGTGCATGGCCTCGCGGTCGAGAGTGAGGGACTCGATGGCCCGGTGCGCGGCATAGAGGATGGTGCCGCCCGGCGTCTCGTAGACGCCGCGCGATTTCATGCCGACATAGCGATTCTCCACCAGATCGACGCGGCCGATACCGTTGTCGCGGCCGAGCTCGTTGAGCTTGGTGAGTAGCGTCGCCGGCGACATCGCCTTGCCGTCGATGGAGACGGGATCGCCCTTCGCAAAGCCGATGGTCACCGTGGTCGCCTTGTCGGGCGCGTCTTCGGGCGAGATTGTGCGCTGATAGACGTAAGGCGGCGGCTCGACGTTCGGATCCTCCAGCACTTTTCCTTCCGAGGAAGAGTGCAGCAGGTTGGCGTCGACCGAGAAAGGCGCCTCGCCGCGCTTGTCCTTGGACACCGGAATCTGATGCTTCTCGGCGAAATCGATGAGGTCGGTCCGCGAAACGAAGTCCCATTCGCGCCAAGGCGCCACCACTTTGATGTCGGGGTTGAGCGCGTAATAGGTGAGCTCAAACCGCACCTGGTCGTTGCCCTTGCCGGTGGCGCCGTGACAAACGGCGTCGGCGCCGGTCTCGCGCGCGATCTCGATCTGCCGCTTGGCGATCAGCGGCCGGGCGATGGACGTGCCGAGCAGATAGACGCCCTCATAGAGCGCGTTGGCGCGGAACATCGGGAACACATAGTCGCGCACGAATTCCTCGCGCAGATCCTCGACGAAGATCTCCTTGATGCCGAGCATCTCGGCCTTCTTGCGCGCCGGCTCGAGCTCCTCGCCTTGGCCGAGATCGGCGGTGAAGGTCACGACCTCGCACCCATAGGTCTCTTGCAGCCATTTGAGGATGATCGAAGTGTCGAGCCCGCCGGAGTAGGCAAGCACTACCTTCTTGATGTCGGTCTTCACGGGAGGAGGCCTCGCGGGCGGGCAAGTCATCAGGGTTAAATCCGCCGCGACTATAGGCAGGCGATGCGCTTGTGCAAGTACCCCCGCAAGGCGCATAGGGAGGATCGGCGTGGCTACGCCTGCCCAAAATCCGCCGCCGCAGCACGATAGACTGGGCGTCAACCTGGAGGATGCGCGATGAAACACGATTTCCGGAAAGCTCAGATCAGCCTGACGCTCGCCTTGGCGGGCCTCCTCGGCCTTGGGCTGGTCCTGCCTCAGACCGCTATGGCGGGCCTGTCGCCGGCCGGCGTCACCACGGACCAGCAAGCGGTCGCCCCGCTCGTGACCGAGGTCAAAAAGTGGAAGAACAAGAACTGGAACGGCAAGAACTGGAAGTCCAATAAGCATATCTACGTTGGTCCCAGGCGCGGCGGTGTCTATGTGCGCGGCTGGAATCGCCGGCCCTATTACGGCACGGTCATTGCCGGCGTGGCGCTCGGCACGATCATCGCCGCCACAACCGCACCGCGCGCGCCAGCCGACAATCTGTGCTGGTACTGGACCAACCCCTCGAAGACGAGGGGCTATTGGGACTATTGCTACTAGCGCCAGCGCGGCGTTCGCGCCGTTCAAGGTCAGGGACCGTTCGCGGTCCGAGAATCAGGGCTCGGCGCCATATCGGCGCCGGGCCTTTTCGTGCCGGACCCGGCTAGCTTTTCCGCCTAGAGGCAGCCGATGCGCTTGTGGAGATGCTGGCCAGTATGGCGCAAAGTGCCGCCGGCATGGGCCAGCACGGTGCCCGCGCCACCCAGAAGCGCGGCGATGCCCCGATGCAGGGCGATCGACGTGCGCTCGATGGCCTTTTCCAGTCGCGCGTCGTTGCGCCTGACGGGATCCAGCAGCAGCCGGTACAGCCCCATGACAATGGCAATGGTGATGATGCCGGCGAAAATGATGTCGCTGACGAAATGGCGGCCAAAGATGACGCGCATGCCGCCGACCGCGGCGCCGAAGACGACGGCGGCGCCCATGGCGGTTGCCCTCACCTGAGGCGGCGCAAGCGATGCCGGGGCGACGACCCAGAAGGCCTGGCTCGCTTCGCCCGAGACGAAGGAGCAATTGCGAGGGCACTCTTCACTCGGCCGCCACCAGGGTTGAAAGTCGGCGGCGCCGGCGAATTGATGCACCTGGTTGGGCCGGGGGCGTCCCCAATTCTCCTTCAACAGGAGATTGGAGGTGAGACCCGGGCCGATAATGAACGAGCCGATGAGAAAGATGACCACCGACGGCGCCATCATCATCTTGGAGCCCGGAAAGACCATCTTGCGGATCAGCGCGAACAGGGCCGGGGCGAGAAGCAGGAAGGGAATCCAGTTGGCAAGCCGCCGCACCAGGTTCCACTCGTAAGTGGTGGAGAGCGGGAACTTCGCCGCCTGATCGTTGAAGAACAGGCGGGCCACTTCAAGGTCGATGACGGGATAGACGGCGAAAACCGCACCCAAAACCAGACCCAATGCAGCAGATGCAAGCAACCAGCCGCGTACCACGGCAACCCCCAAACCCAAGCGCTCGTCGACGCTAGTGACCGTGCATGACACTTCCGTGCGATTCGTATGAAGTTTTCTTGCCGGAAGGATGACGGCCGGCTGACAGTGGTGTGACACTGTTGATCCGCATTAGTGCGGCGCCTATTGCCGACGCTACTTTCGAATAAAGGCTGGATTAGGGGAACCTCGCGTGACGCGCTGACGTTCTCCCAGTCCACTACGTCAGAGAGGTGCGCCGATGGCGAATTGCATCGATTCAGAGCCGACGGTATCCTCCGGCCCCGTGCCATGCTTCGAGCCGGGCTTCGCCTCGAGGAAGCGTCTCCAGTCGCTCGCCGAGCGCGCTTGGCGGCAAACCGTGACGCATTACCGTCCGGCGCCGTGGCTCGTGGCGCTCGACCGCGAGCGGATGGGCCGGCCGTTCAAGCCCGGGCACCGGCCAGCAGCCAATAGATAAAGCCGCCGGCGAAACCGGCCGTGGCGAAGATGGTCATGTATTCGCCGGCCGGGATCTCGGGCAGCCCCGTGCTCGACGCACCGGCCAGCAGCGGGATGGCAGCTACAGCGGCGCCGCCCGCAAATACATAATAGATCCACGACCGCACGCGCATGACCTCGCCGGCCACGACCGCGATCAGCGCTGGCAGGGCGGTGAGCGCCGGGGCGACGGTGCCGGCGAACAGCACGATGCCGAACACCGTGGCGCCACCATGGCTGAAGATGGGATCGTGGGGCGGGGCAGCGGCGCGCAGCTCGTCGCCCACCCACATGGCGCCAAGCGCGAACAGCACGGCCAGCGCGACGATGCTGGCGACGGCAAAGGCGACCACAACCCACACCACGCGACCCACATACCGCAAGATCACGGCTCGCTCCCCATTGTCAGCTGGCCCGCGTCGCGTCACAGCCTATAAAGATATGTCTCACCTAACGGACCGCGCATCATGACGTCTATCGACTTCTGGTACGAATTCGCCAGCACCTATTCCTATCCGACCGCCATGCGCATCGAGCGGCTGGCGGCGGACGAAGGCGTGGCGGTGCGCTGGCGGCCTTTCCTGCTCGGCCCGATCTTCCACGCGTTCGGCTGGAACGACTCGCCGTTCAACATCTACGCGGCCAAGGGCGCGTATATGTGGCGCGACCTGACGCGGGTGTGCGAAGCCGACGGGCTGCCGCTCGAGCTGCCCCCGGTGCGCTTTCCGCAGAACGGACTAAAGGCGGCGCGGTTGGCGCTCGCCGGCGAGGCGGATGGGTGGACGCCCGCCTTCACGCGTGCGGTGTTCGCCGCGAACTATGCCGAGCAGAAGGACATCTCGGACGAGGCCACGCTTCATACGATTCTCGATGGGCTCGGCGTCGATGCCGATAGCGCGCTTGCCGCGTCCAATACACCGGAGACCAAAGCGGCTTTGCGCGCGCAGAACGACGAGGCCGTGGCGCTCGGCCTGTTCGGCGCGCCGTCCTTCACCGTGGGCGACACGCAAGCGTGTGAATTGTTCTGGGGCAACGACAGGCTGGAAGCGGCGCTTGCCTGGGCCAAGCGCGGCTGAGCTACGGCGCGCGCTTCTCGCGCAGCCATTGGATGACGGTGTTCGCGCTCTTATCCGGCGGGAACACCGGATAGAAGACATGTTCGATCCTGTCGTCCTTCACCACGAGGGTGAGCCGCTTTATCAGGCGCATGCCGTCCACCTCGAACGTGGGCAGGCGGAGCGCGGTCGTGAACTCGAGGCCGGCATCGCTCAGCACCTCGAAGGGAAGGTGCAGGCGCGCCGCCATCTCGCGCTGATAGGCGGTGCTTTGCGTGCTCAAGCCGAACAGGCGGGCATCGAGTGCCGCAAGCCCCGCCGCGTGATCGCGGAACGCACAGGCCTGCGGCGTGCAGCCGCGCGCGCCGGGGATGGCATCCCAGCCGTCGGGCAGGCTTTCGCCGGGCACTCCCGTCCGCGGATAGCCATAGATGACGGTGCGGCCTTTCCCGAACGCACCGACGTCGACTTGGCTGTCGGATGTCGACGCGAGACTGATATGCGGCATGGCCATACCTTTGAGATGATCGCAGGCGCCATCGTCGATGGGGTGGGGCAGATCGGCCGGGAGGACTTCGAGACGGGTCACGCCGGGGTGGCGAGGCGGGCGCTCGCGCGCTGCTTGACGCTGGCGCTCTTGAGCTGACCGCAGGCGGCCATGATGTCCCGGCCGCGGGGGCTACGCACCGGGCTCGCATAGCCGGCGCGGTTCACGACCTCGGCGAATTTCTCGATCTCGTCCCAGTCGGAGCATTCGTATGGCGCACCAGGCCAGGGATTGAACGGGATCAGATTGATCTTGGCGGGAATCTTGGCCAAGAGCCGCACCAGGGCCTTGGCGTCGGCGACGGAATCGTTGACGCCCTTCAGCATCACATATTCGAAGGTGATGCGCTTGGCGTTGGACAGGCCGGGATAGTCGCGGCAGGCCTGAAGCAGATCATGAATCGGCCATTTCTTGTTGATCGGCACGAGCTCGTCGCGCAATTCGTCGCGCACCGCATGCAGCGAGATGGCGAGCATCGTGCCGGCCTCCTCGCCCCAGCGCGGGATCTCGGGCACCACGCCCGAGGTCGATAGCGTGATGCGGCGCTTGGAGACGGACAGGCCTTCGCCGTCGGCGGCGATGGCGCAGGCATCGCGAACGTTGTCGAAATTATAGAGCGGCTCGCCCATGCCCATGAGCACCACATTGGTGATCTTGCGTTCCGAGTCGGGAAGCCCGCGCGTGTCGGCAACGACCGCGCCCGGCCAATCGCCGATGCGATCGCGGGCCAGCATGATCTGGCCGACGATCTCGCCGGCGGTCAGATTGCGCACGAGCTTCTGGGTGCCCGTATGGCAGAAGGTGCAGGTGAGCGTGCAGCCGATCTGGCTTGAAATGCACAGCGTGCCCCTGTCTTCCTCGGGGATGTAGACCGTCTCGACCTCCTTGCCGTCGCCGAGGGCAAGGAGCCATTTGCGGGTGCCGTCGACGGAAACTTGCTCGGTGACGATCCGCAGGCGCTCCAGCGTGAAATGTGCGGCGAGCTCTGAGCGCAGCTCCTTGGCGATGTCGGTCATGGCGGCGAAATCGGTGGCGCCCCGCACATAGATCCAGCTCCACAGCTGGCTCACCCGCATGCGGCGCTGACGCTCGGGCACGCCGAGCGCGGCCAGGCGCTCGGCCAGCTCGGTCCGGCTGAGCCCGACGAGCGAGTCCTTGGCGGGGGCAGCCGCCTGCGGTTCGCGGTCTATGAGGGTAGAAGCGGTCATGATACCTAACGAGGGGGCCGGCGCGGGATGCCGCGGCGCTCGTCCTCATATCATGCGACGCGGCGAAAAAGCCAAGACCCGAAGGCCCGGAAGCGCGGAAAGGTTAGCTGCCGCATTCCTTTTCGATGCGGTCGAGCGCGTCGGAAATGCCGCTCAGCGAGTAACTATCGCTCGTATTGGTGCCGCGGGCGGACCGGCCCTGGACCTTCATGGAACTGCCGGCCTTCATGGCGGCGACCAGCTTGGCCTCATCGTCCGTCTTCTCGACGAAGGCGCCCTCGTCCTTGGTGAACAGCTCAAACTTGTCGTTGCCCACCATCACCGTGACCTTGGCGCCGGCGGCGAACGGATAGCCCATCTTCACGCTGACCTCGCCGGTGATCTTATCGGCGGGATAATGCGAGATGTAGATGTAGATGGGTCCGCGCCGGACGTTCTTTGGCGTCGATTCCTTCGGCTGGGACACGGCGAAGCACACTTTAGGGCTGCCGGTCGCCGTATAGGCGGACCAGTCCTTGTATTTCTCGAGAAGTTTGACTTCCTGCGCGAAGGCCGGCGTCGTGCTGAACAACGCCACGATCACGCAAGCAGCTCGAACGGCTCGGCGCATCTCCCCGTCCCCGATTCGTGAGCAAGCGTTAGGCATGAATGACCTCAATCTTCACTACATCAGGCCGTTAGGTCAAGCCTGTGACCTGCCCTGTGGCCGTCGCCGCTTCGGCGCCCCTTGAACATGGGGCGCCGGCGCTGCCGCGGCCGCCCCCTCAGTGACCGGGCGCGGCGCGAAGCGGCCCAGTGTCCGCAAACGGTCATACATCATTATGGCCCCGGCCGTGGCCACGTTGAGCGAGAAGGCTGTGGGTATGCGGACCAGATGCTGGCAGCGGGCGACAAGCTCCGGCGACAGCTCGCCGCGCTCGGGTCCCAGCACATAGGCCGCCCGCACAGGGTGTGGAAAACTCGGCAGATCGGCCGCGCCGTCGAGAATCTCGATGCCGACCAGGCTGCAGCCTTTGGGCAGCCGCATGTCGTCCAGGGTCCGCCAATGATACACGGGCAGATGGATCTCGGCGCGGGAGGTGTCGGAGCGCATCTCGAGCGCGCGCTCGTCGGCGCCCAGCGTGAACATGAAGCTCGCCCCGAAGGCATGAGCGGAGCGCAGCAGATTGCCGACATTGACGGACTTGGAAATGCCTTCAGCGCCAATGCCGAAATAACCGCGTACGTGTGGAGGTAGAGGTTTCACAACCTTTGTCTGCCATAGACTGGGTTAGATCAAAAGCGGCGCCGAGCCCGCGGCGACGCGAGCCCTATATAGCAGCGTTGCCCCCATGGGTGGTTTGAAAGGTTGCGCCCGCCACAAGACGGCGGCAAAACCTCCGTCGACCCAAGACTGAAACGAGAGCTGCCGCGCTGGCGCCTGGAGCAGCTACACAGGAGCGGCTATATGCGTGTTGCACAGTTCACCGAGTTTGGCGGACCCCAGGCCTTGCATCTGGAAGAGATTGCCGATCCGTCTCCCGGGCCGGGCGAGATTCTCATCAAGGTCACGGCCGTCGGTCTCAACTTCTTCGATACGCTGGTGCTGCGCGACAGATACCAGGTGTCGCCGCCGCTGCCCTTCTCGCCCGGCGCCGAAATTGCGGGGCCTATCGAGGCGGTCGGCGAGGGCGTGACCGAATTCCAGGTCGGGCAGCGCGTGGTCGCGTTCATCGGCGGCAATGGCTGCCGCGAGCGGCTGGTGACCAAGGTCAAGAACGCAATCCCGATTCCCGATGGCGTCAGCGATGAAGTCGCCGCCGGCATCGTCATCACCTACGGCACGGCGCTGCATGCGCTGAAAGACCGGGCGGACCTCCAGCCTCACGAAAGCGTGGCGGTGCTGGGCGCGGCCGGTGGCGCCGGCGTGGCGGCGGTCGAACTCGCCAAGCTCATGGGCGCGCAGGTCATCGCGGTCGCCTCTTCGGAAGACAAACTCGCCTTCGCCAAGGCCCATGGCGCCGATGAGGGCGTGAACTACACGGACGCGGATCTCAAGCGTGAGCTGAAAAGGCTGACGCTGCCGAAGGGTGTCGACGTGCTGTATGACTGCGTCGGCGGCGCGAGCGCCGAACCGGCGCTGCGGGCCATGGCGTGGGAAGGACGTTATCTCGTGCTCGGCTTTGCGTCCGGCGAGATTCCCCGTATTCCGCTCAATCTCGTGCTGCTCAAGGGCTGCCAGATCGTCGGTGTGTTCTGGACGTCGTTTGTGGAGCGTGAGCCGCAGAAGCACCGCGCCAACACCGCGCAGCTTCTTCAGTGGTGCAAAGAGGGGAAGATCGCCCCGCACATCCACGGTACCTATCCGCTGGCCGAGACCGCGAAAGCCCTGATGCAGATCGAGGGGCGCAAGGTCAACGGCAAGGTGATCATCAACCCGCAGCTCTAGCCAGACTTACGCTGTGCCGGATTTGGGCAATTCCTTGTCGAGCGCACGCGCCGCGGCCGCCCGGTGGGTCGGGGTGATGTGCGATGAGACCAAGCCCGTCACGGCGGTGAGCAGCGCCATATCGTCGGCAAAACCGAGCCCGCCCAGGATGTCTGGAATGAGATCGGTCGGCAGGATGAAATAGGCCAAGGCCGCCAGCAGCATGGCGCGCACGCGCAACGGCGTCGCCGGGTCGAGCGCGCAGTAATAGGCGGCGACCAGATCGTCGACAAACGGGACCCGCGCGGCAAAGCGCTTGAGCTTGGCCCAGAAGTCACGGCGGACCTTGCGCTCCCGCTCGGCGAACGCGCTCAGCGAGAGCTGCCGTCCGAGGGCGGCGTCCCGCAATTTGCTGGCATCGTTAAAAGCGATCATTTGTCTCCACCTGGCGACGGTCTCATGGAACCCTCAAGCCCTCGATAAAGATAGGGAGGGGTGTGGCCTGGTGCAATATGGCGCGGGTGGCTTGCCTGACGCCGCTTGCCCATGCGAAGGAGGCGCCATGGCTAAGCATCGTCTGCTCTTTGTGTGTCTCGGCAATATCTGCCGCTCGCCCATGGCGGAGGGCGTGTTCCGCCGCGTCGCCGAGGAGCGCGGCATGCTCCATCTGTTCGAGATCGACTCGGCGGGGATGGGCGACTGGCACAAAGGAGAGGCGCCCGATGTCCGCGCCCAGAAAGCAGCGCTCGGGCGCGGCGTCGATATTTCCGGCCAGGCGGCCCGCAAGGTGGAGCTCGAGGACTTCGAAGACTTCGATATCCTGCTCGCCATGGACGCATCGAACATCGCCGACCTTTACGACCTCGCCCCGCATGCCGCGCGGCACAAGATCCGCCGCTTTCTCGAATACGCCCCGCATACGGACACCTACGATGTGCCCGATCCCTATTATGGCGGGGCAGAGGGCTTCGACCGCGCGCTCGACCTGATCGAGGCGGCGGCTGAAGGGCTGCTTGCCGATCTCACCGCGGGCAGCGCGGACAAGGCCGACAAGGCTTAAAGCGCTCACTTTCCGAAGTCGTGCTTACTTGCCGAAGTTCCGAGCGTCTTCGGAGTCGAAGGCATCCCCGAACACGTAATGGTCACCGGACTCGTAGCTGTCCTGGTGATCGCCGGCGTCGTCGAGATCGTAAGCGGCCTCGACGACATAAGGGCCGCCGCCAACGGAATCCCGCGACGAATAAAGTACGAAACGGTTGACGGTGAAGGTCTCGCCCGCAACCCTGCCTTGATGCTCGAGATAAGTCGCGACGGCGCTGGGCCGCGTGCCCCTCAGGCGGGCAAGCGTGACATGAGGCTTGTAGTTGCGGCCCTCCGGCGGCAAACCAACCTCTCGCGCGGCGCGCTCATTGGCCCGGTGCAGGACATCAAGATCTTCCGACGGCACGATGCTGGCAAACAAGGCGCGTGGCTTGTTACCGCCGAAACTGCCGAGACCGTTCAGCCGCAATTCGAATGGCGGCATGTTGATCTTACCGAGCGCGAAGGTGAAGTCGCGCGCGGTCGCGCTATCGACGTCGCCGACGAAGCGCAAAGTCAGATGGTAATTTTCGGGATCGATCCAGCGGGCGCCGCTTAGGCCCGCGCGCAGCATAGTGAATCGCTCGGCGACGCTGCGCGGTATCTCGATAGCTGAGAATATCCGTGGCATGTCAGGCGACTCACTTCTCGCATGACCACAATCAGGGGCAGGGGTTGGGGTAGTCAAGGTGGATTTTTTCGATCTCCTCAAGCACCTCGTCGGAAAGCTTGATATCCGCCGCTTCGATGTCGCTCTTGAGTTGATCCATGGTCGTCGCGCCGATGATGCAACTGGTGACGAAGGGCCGCGAAACCGCGTAGCTAATCGCCATTTGCGCGGGGTCGAGGCCGTATTTTGCGGCCATCGCGACATAAGCCGAGATCGCGCGCGGGCCGTTGCCCTTCTCGTAGCGGCCGAGGCGGTCGAACAGCGTCTTGCGCGAGCCTGGCGGCAGCGCGCCGTTCTCGTATTTGCCGGTGAGATAGCCTTGGCCGAGCGGCGAATAGGCGAGAAGACTCACCTGTTCCCGATGGAAAATCTCCGACAGGCCGATCTCGAAGGACCGGTTCACCAGGTTGAATGCGTTTTGGATGGAGGCGGGCCGGGGCAGGCCGTGCTGCTCGGCGAGCTTCAAGAATGTCATCACGCCCCAAGGGGTCTCGTTGGACAGTCCGATGAAGCGAACCTTGCCGGCCGCGACGAGCGTGCCGAGCGTTGCGAGAATGTCGTGGATCGGGTGCGCGTCGCCGGGTAGCTCCACATATTCGAGCCCTTCGAAGATGCGCATAGGGCGGTCCGGCCAATGGAGCTGGTATAGGTCGATGTAATCGGTCTTAAGCCGGGTGAGGCTTTTTTCGACGGCTTCTTTGATCTGCGCCGGATTTTGCCGCGACAGCGTTCCTTCCTCGTCGCGCAGCCAGTCGATCTTGGTGCTGCGTCCGGCAACCTTGGTGGCGATGACGACCTTGTCCCGGTTGCCGCGCGCCGCCAGCCAAGTACCGATGACTTCCTCGGTGCGGCCTTGAGTCTCGGGCTTGGGCGGGATCGGGTAGATCTCGGCGGCATCGAAGATGTTGATGCCGCTTCCGACGGCGTAGTCCATCTGCGCGTGGCCCTCGGCCTTCGTGTTCTGCTCGCCGAAGGTCATGGTGCCGAGGGTGAGCGCGCTGATTTTCACGCCGGTGCGGCCAAGCTCCCGATACTCCATCCGTCCTCCAATTTCTCTTTGCCCCGAAGGGGCTTAACGATCCGGCAAGGTTAACAGATCGCTACCTGCTTCTATGTTTATCCCTGTTGTTAAGGAGTGGGGGCGTAAGAGGAAAACCGCAACCCCGCCAAGCGCCGCTGGCAGAGAATGCCGCGCGATGACGGGTTCGGAGCGGGACGGGATGCAAGCTGCATGGGCGTGATGACCGATCAAAGGGAGGGCGCGGCCGAGGCCATTTCGAGCTTGACCGAAGCGCCGCCAGAGACCAGGCCTGAGTTCCATGAGACGCTGACGCAGCGGCTCAGGCGTTGGCTGCTCGGCGCGGCCTATGCCCTCAGGCCCAACCGCATATCGCTGCTGCCGCGACTGTGGCAGCTCAGCCTGGCTCATGCCCTCGCACCGAAGTCCGAGCGTGGCACGCTGCCCGCGCTGCCGCAGTTCTACAGCGAGCGCGGGCTGGTCGGCATCAGCGACGATCTCTCCGTGCCGGCTCTGGTCGCCAACTACAAGCGCGGCTTCTTCCCCGTCTGCCATATGGGGCCGATGAAGTGGTGGTGCCCGGACAAGCGCGCCGTCATCGATCCGGCCCACAGCCATGTCAGCCGCAACATCCAGCGCTTGCTGCGACAGCACAAGTTCACCGTCACCATAGACCGCGACTTCGCCGGCGTCATGGAGGCCTGTGCGCGTCCGCGGCCCGGCAAGGTGCCGCTCACTTGGATCACGCCGCGGGTCATGCGAGCCTTTTGGGACGCGTACAAGGCCGGCTACGCACACTCCGTCGAAGTCTGGGACGAGCAGGGGCGTTTGGTCGGCGGGATGTTCGGAGTCGCCATCGGCGAGGTCTATTTCGGCGAGTCGAAATTCTCCGCCGTGCGCGATGCCTCGAAGGTGGCGACGGCGGTGCTTCACCGGCACCTCGTGGCGTGGGGCTACAAGCTCTGCGACGCCAAATGGCTAACGCCGGATCTTGCCGGCCTTGGCTTCGAGGCGATGCCGCGCGACCAATTCCTCTCCCTGCTACAATGGTATGTCGAGGAGCCGGGGCATGTCGGCCGCTGGGAGGTCGACCCGACGCTCGAGCTCGCCGAGGTGCGGGAGAAGGCCGCGGAAAATTCGCCGACGCATAGACCCGCGTCGCCGAAGGTCGCTTGAGGCTGGTCAAGATGAGCTCTTCCGCAAGCCGGGCAAGCGCCCAAGTCAGCGCCTGGCTGGCCCTGGTTCTGGCGCAGAGCAGACGCTTCGTCACCACGTCGTCGCTGCTGTCGCTGGCGCGCGTGGCCGGGGCGCTTGCCGGATTCGTCACCCAGATCATATTGGCGCGGACGCTTCAGGCCTCGGCGCTCGGCGTGTTCTACTCGGTCACCAGTCTTGGCGCGGTGGTCGGGCTTGTGGCCGCGCATGGTTATCCGGCCATCGCGCCGCGCTTCCTATCGCGCTATCGCGAGCAGGGCAAGGATTGGCTGATTGCCGCCTTCGTGGCGCGGGCCCGTAAAGATGCGAGTGTCTATGTGGTGATCGCGACGGTTGGCGTGTTTGCCGTCGCCTTTTTGTGGCCGTCGCTGTCGATCGAGGCGCGGCTGGCCACGGCCGCGGCGGCGTTGTCGATCCCGGCGAACGCATCGCTGCGCCTCAACGGTTCGTTGGCCGCCGCCATCAGGCGCTTCGCGCTCGCCTATTTGCCCGACACCTGCATTCGTCCGTTCGTGCTGCTGGGCGGCATTCTCATTCTCATCGCACTCGGCGTCACGCTCACCGCAAGCATTGTCACGCTGCTGCTGACGGTCGTGTTCACCGGATTGGCACTCACGCAATATTTCCTGCTGCGCAAGGACGTGCCGGTGACGGACGCGCCTGCCCCCGTGGCGCGGCCGCGTCTCGTCAAGATCTGGCGCCGCGAGGCGAAGCCGCTGATCCTGGTGGCGCTGTTCACCTATTTCTTCGCCGACGTGGACATTCTCATGGTCACGCCGCTGCTGGCCAGCGCCGATACGGCAATCGTAGGGCTGTGCCTCAAGCTCGCGTTGCTGGTCGGCTTCGCGGTGCAGGTGGCGCATCAAGTGGTGGTGCCCGATCTGGCGGACGCCCATGCGCGCAAGGACCATAGCGTCATCCGAGACGTGGTGCTCAAGGCGCTCGCCTTTCCGCTCGTCGTCACCGTCGCCGCGATTCTCGTGGTGGCGCTTTGGGGCGAGACGATTCTGTCGCTGTTCGGACCTGAGTTCACCGGCGCCAAGCTGCCGTTGCTCATTCTGCTGCTCTGTCAGCTTGCCCGGGCCGTGTTCGGGCCGAACGCGCCGCTGCTGACGGTGATCGGGGCGCAGCGCCAGAACGCGGCGCTCGCGATCGCCGCGCTCGTGGTGCTGGTTCTCAGCAATTTGGTGCTGGCGCCGCTCTATGGCGTGATCGGTGCGGCACTCGCCGTGGCCATCGCCACGGTGTTCTGGCTCGCGGCCTGCTCGGTCATGCTGGCGCGCTTAAGCGGCCTCAGGACGGATGCGCTCTATCTGGTTGGCAGGCTGATTCCGGCGCGCCAGGCAGGAGCCTAAGCCGCCGCGTCGAGAGTCATCTCGATGGCGCCTATGCGCTCGGCTTCTTGGTCCGCATCCTCATCGGAGACGAACACGTAAGTGAAGATCAGCCACAGTGCGAAGGCCACGACCATGAAAACCGCGATGGCTTTGCCGAATATGCCGAAAGACATGGGCATGGTTTTCCCTCACGTGCGGTTGGCGAAGCGGCGAAGGTAGCCAAGTCGCGTCTCGCGATCAATCGAATTGGCGGCCGGGTCAAGAGGACCCCGGAGGGTGGGACGACGTCGGCTATTGCGGCGTAATGGTGATGGTCGTCGCTTTGGGCGGCTCGCTCGGAGATTCGCCGGGGGCTTCCGGCTCCTCATGTTTGCTCATGGTGTCGCGGATCCAGTCCGAGAACGCCGCGACGCGCGAATAAACGCCAGGGGTGGCGCTGCCGCAGCCGCGGCCCCAACTCACGACGCCGACTTGCACG
>DATKYG010000060.1:0-2110 GCA_035528655.1 Methyloceanibacter sp. | reverse complement strand
CTTCAATTGCCTTACGTTCCAGCCAGCGAAGCCCTGAAGGGCTAATTTGCCTCGCTGCCGAGCGCCCCGCAAAGAGGGCGAATTCCGGGAGGGGATTGCCGTGGACGAAGTGGAAAAGATCATTTCGCGGCTGAATGGGATAGACCCCACGCGGCCTTATTTCGACCCGCTAGCCGTGGAGGAGGCGGTCCGCCGGCATGCCAGGCTGATCGGCTTCCGCAATGTGTCCTTCACATGGGCGATGGGACCACGCAAAGCCGCAACCGAGCTTACCGGCGTAGACTTCGAAGGCCCCGAGGCGCGCTCTTGGTCTCTGACCATGCAACAGCTCGAGGACCAGGCGACGATCGAACTCCAGCGTGAGCCAGCGGTTTGGAAAGCGTATCGCCGTGCGCAGAGCGAGGCCGAAGCGCGGCTGGAAGAAACCCTGCATCTTGATTTGCTCGACATCAGCGTCATGGATCTCGTCGGTGGAGACGCCGGCGATCACGTTCATTCGATGACGCATCTCGTGGCCACTACGTTGCGCGACATGGTCGCCAGCACGGCCGTGGACAATGAGCATCTTCTGGAACTGAACGAGGCCTATTTGCCGTATGCCGACGCCATGATGGCCGGGCTCGGCTCGTTCTGGGTGGTCGGCGAAAGGTTCGTGTGCCTGCCGCTGCCGCGGATTGCGCTCGCGGATGGAATGCTCATCAACGATGGCAGCCCTGCTGCGGTCTGGCCTAACGGCCAGGCCTACGCCAACGGGGACGAGGGGTTGATTCCTGTTCTACAATCCGTGGAATGGTGATGGCTGGACAATCAGTCGGGCCGTCGCGACCAACCGTTGCGGCCGGCTATTGGAGGCGGATATGCGCAGACATCTTGCATCAGGCTTGGCGCTTCTCTTGCTTGGCGTCGCGCTCGTGGCGCCGGTCCCGGCGGCGGCGAAGATCAAATGCAAGGGCATCTTCCAGGTCAACAAGTACGGCCTCATCTCGACGCCCTATTGTCAGGAAGAGGAAATCGCCCGCGTGGCCCAGAGCTATGGCTGGAAGGTGACGGCGGCTCAGATCCACAACGATCCCTTGAAGAAAGTCTATGCCTGCCAGGCGCTCGGCGGGGATACGCGGCTCAAGGGCGCGTGCGGCGCCTACGCGCCGGAGCATTACCGCTAGCCGGAAGGCCGGGCCCCGCGCTTCAAAGCAGCTCGGTTGCGCCGAGCTGGCCGAGCAGGCGATCGACGTCCGCCTTGCGGCAGAGTTCGGTGGCCGAGGTGATCATCGTCGCGGCCGCGGTGGCGACCGCAAGCCGCAACGCCTCGCGCGCCGGCTCTCCGCGCGAGAGCCCGAGGCAGAGACCGGCCATGAAGCTGTCGCCGGCGCCGACCGCGCTTCTGATCGCGACCTTGGGCGGTGTGAGACGCACGCGCTCGTCCTTGGTGACGAGAAGGGCGCCATCGGCGCCGCGCGTGACAACCACGATCTCGCAAGCGCCGCGTTCGATCTGCTCGCGCGACCATTCGGCAACCTCGCCGGGCCAGGCCAAGTCCGCGCCGGTGAAGGCGCACAGCTCATCGAGATTCTGACGCAAGAGGAACAAGCCGCACGAAAGCGCGCCTTTCACCGCATGGGCGGAGTCCAGCAGGAAGGGACAGTTCGCCTCTTTCGCCAGCTTGGCGACGCGGGCCCAATAGTTCTCGCCAAGTCCCGGCGGCAGGCTGCCGCTGCCGACAATCATGGTGCCGTCCCGCGCGATGTCGCGCAGACGATCGAGGAGGGCTTGGCCTTCGGCGCCGGTCAACTCCGGCCCCGGCATGACGAAACGGAACAGCTCGCCGCTGTCCTCCTCCAGCACGTGGAGACTCTGGCGCGATTGTCCGGCAACATTGAGCCGCTCCGACGGCACACCTTCTTGCTCGAGCCGCGCGGCGACCTCGTCACCGACACTGCCTCCTGCGGTGAACAGCGCGATGGTGCCGACCCCAAGCCGATGCAGCACGCGCGAGACATTGACGCCGCCGCCGCCCGCATCGAACTGCGGCGGTGAGCATCTGAGCTTTGTACCGCTCTTCACCTGCTTGGTCGTGGTCCAGACGTCGATGGCCGAATTGGGGGTGACGGTC
>DATKYG010000059.1:0-122246 GCA_035528655.1 Methyloceanibacter sp. | reverse complement strand
GGCGCGCTTCGATTTCTCGATGAAGTTCGGGATCTTGTGGCAGAGCGTGTCGACCTGGATCATGAAGCGGATGTCGAGGCCGTCCTCCTCGCGCAACTTGATGATGCGGTCGTAGATTGGTTCCCAGTCCTTGTTGCGGGCAAAATTGTCGTCGGTGATGAAGAAGCGGTTGACGCCCTGCTCGTAGTTCTTGCGCAGGATGCGCTCGACACTGTCGGGCGTGCGGTAGCGCGACTTGCGCCCCTGTACGTTGATGATGGTGCAGAAGGAGCATTGGAACGGGCAGCCGCGCCCGGCGTCGAAGCTCGTCACGTTGCCGACGGTGCGGTCCACGAAGTCATGCGGCAGGAAGGGCGGGTGCGGCACCTCGCCGAGACAGGGCAGCTCCTTCATGTGGTTGTAGAGGGGCTGCAGCGCGCCGTTTGCGGCGTCGCGCACCACGGTGTCCATATGCTCTTCGGCTTCGCCGGCGAAGATCGAGATGCCGAGGCTTTGCGCTTCCTTGATGTCGTCGGGAATCTCGGGAAGCATGGCCAGGCAACCGGAGACGTGGAAGCCGCCGATCATCACCTGCACGCCGGCTTCGCGGAGCTGCCGGGAAATATCCAGCGCGCGGGGGAATTCGTTGGATTGCACGCCGACGATGCCGACGAGGCCCAAGCCGCCATTGTCTTCGATGCGGCGGACGATCTCCTTCGTCTTGACCCGCTTGTTGGTCTCGTCGATGGCGGTCACGTCGATGGGCAAATCGGGACCGAGAATCTCCCGGTCAGCGGCGCCCTGCGCCAAGCCGAACACGGACGCGAGCGAGTTCGACGGCATGGTCGAACGCACCCACTGCACCACATAGCCGTCCTTATCGTAATGGGACGGCTTGATGAGGATGAATTGGAATCGCGGCTTTGCCGTCGGTGTTCTCTTGAGCATCCCTCAATCCCGTGAAGAGGCGCTTCCCGCGCAGTAAAGCGGGGCTCGCGCTAGCGTATCGCCTCTGATCTGAACGCTCCGGCCCGTTGCGTTCGAAACCCCCTGCGGTGCCAAATGGCGCCACGCGGACAGGTTTGCGCTGCACCATGAGACTTTGGGCGACTCTACACAGAATCCGGCAGCGGTCCAACGCATTAGGGGGCGGTCCGGCCCGCTTGCGGGGCCGCCAGGGTGGGATCTTGGGCCTCGAAGGCGGCGATATCCTTGGCCAGGAAGTAATTGAGCATGGTGCGGATGGTGGCGATCACCGCCAGCTTCCAGATGTCCTCCCAGGTGGGGGCAACGGCGGTGCGCAGGATGTCGGCGGCCAGCGCGAATTCCAGGGCCAGCAGGATCCAGGTGGCGAATTTCAGCCAAATCTGGCGTCCGCGGAGCTCGGTGGCCTGACCGGTGAAGACAGCGGCGAGGACACCCCACAGCGCCTGAGAGCCGCCGATGATCACGACGACGACGGCGCCGATCTCGATAACGAGCGCCACATAGCTGGCCAGGACATTGAAGTGTTGTTCGAGTGGAATGGCCCCGTCTCCCCTGCAAGCTCAAGCGGAGGGTAAGCCGATTCGGCCCTGGCCGGAATTGCCGGGCAAGCGTCATTCCGGCGTGGGCCGGGGTGACGACGGACGGGTTAGAGTTCGCCGGTGAGGAACTGGCCGCGGCCCAGCCCGAAGGACCAGTCCTCGTCGGAATTCTCCACGATCGACACGACCACGTCGGACGGCGCGATGCCGCAACACTTCTCCAGCTCTTCGCATAAGAGGCGATAGAAGGCCTCCTTCTGCTCGCGCTTGCGGGGCCGCGAGGTCATCTGCAGAAAGACCACCTTGTCCGTGCGCGGGATGCCGAGGCCGGTGTCCTCGACGATCATCCGCGACGGCGCATGCTCATGGACGATCTGATAGCGGTCGCGCTCCGGCACCTTGAAGGCTGCGAGCATGGCGCGGTGGGCCGCATCGAGCAGGGCCTTCATCTCGTCGTCGGTGCGGCCTTCGATCAGGTCAAAGCGGAGAAGGGGCATGGGTGGGTCCTAAACGTCCCTGGCGATTTCGCGCAGCTTGAATTTCTGGATCTTGCCGGTCGAGGTCTTGGGCAGGTCGACGAAGACCACGTGGCGCGGACATTTGAAGCGGGCGAGCCTCTCGCGGCACCAGGCAATGATCTCTTGCTCGGTCACTTCGGAGTCGGGCCTGAGCTCGACGAAGGCGCACGGGGTCTCGCCCCATTTCGGGTCGGGCTTCGCCACCACCGCCACGCCGGTCACGTCCAGGTGTCGGTAGATGACATCCTCAACCTCGATGGAGGAGATATTCTCGCCGCCGGAGATGATGATGTCCTTGGAGCGGTCCTTGAGTTGGATGTAGCCGTCCGGGTGCATGACGCCGAGATCGCCGGAATGGAACCAGCCGCCGGCAAAAGCCTCGTCTGTCGCCTTGCCGTTCTTCAGATAGCCCTTCATCACGATATTGCCGCGGAACATGACTTCGCCGATGGTCTCGCCGTCGCGCGGCGTCTTTTCCATGGTGGCCGGGTCCATCACGGTGAGGCCTTCGAGCGCGTGATAACGCACGCCCTGGCGGATGCGCTTTTGCAGCCGCTCCTCGAAGGGCAGCTCGTCCCAGGCGGCGTGCCACTCGTTCAGCGTGGCGGGGCCGTAAGTCTCGGTCAGCCCGTAGAGATGGGTCAGTTCGAAGCCCTCCGCGTCCATCTCGGCGAGCACGGCGGCGGGCGGCGGCGCGGCCGCATGGTTGAAGGAGACGCGGTGGTCGAAGTCGCGCCTCTCCTCAGGGCTTGCGCCGAGGAGAGCGGCCATGACGAACGGCGCGCCGGACAGATGGGTGACCTTGTGCTCGGCGATGGCGTGGAACATGGGCTTGGCGCGGACCGCGCGCAGGCACACATGGGTGCCGGCGACGAGGCTGATCGACCAGGGAAAGCACCAGCCGTTGCAGTGGAACATCGGCAGCGTCCACAGATAGACCGGGTGCTGGCCCATGCCGGTGGCGACGGTGTTAGCGTAGCACATGAGCGCGGCGCCGCGGTGATGGTAGACGACGCCCTTGGGATTGCCGGTGGTGCCGCTCGTATAATTCAGCGACAGCGCGTTCCATTCGTCGCTCGGCATTTGCCAGGCGAAGTCGGGATCGCCGCCGGCGACAAATTCCTCATAGTCGAGATTGCCCAAGCGCTCGCCGTCGACGCCGCATTTGAGATCGCGATAGTCGATGACGAGCGGCTTCACCTCGGCCAGCGCCAGCGCCTCCTTCAGGACGGCGCCATACTCGGTGTCGCCGATCAACACTTTGGTCTCGGCATGGTCGAGCATGAAGGCGATGGCCTCCGCATCGAGGCGCGTGTTGATGGAGTGGAGCACGGCGCCCAGCATGGGTACGCCGTAATGGGCCTCGAGCATGGCCGGCGTGTTGGCGAGCATCACCGAGACTGTGTCGCCTTCGCCGATGCCTCTATCTTGCAGCGCCGAGGCGAGCTGCCGGCTGCGGGCATAGAAATCGGCGTAGCTGACCGTCGTGCCGCCATGGACAATGGCGGCATGGTGCGGATGCACGGCCGCGGCGCGCTCGAGAAAGACGAGCGGCGTCAGCGGCTGATAATTCGCCGGATTTTTCTCGAGGCCAGCGTCGTAAGGGTTGACCATGACCCCGCCTTTGACCTTTGGGTGCGTTTCCTCGCCGCACCCTAGCCAAGGCGGCTGCCTCTAATCAAACCTTCTTCCACTTCTCCTGCCGATTTGTCGGCCAGGAGAGGCTGGAGGAGCAGCGCGGTCAGCGGTGTGAGTAGTAGGCGAGCGCGACGGCAAACCCGCCGAAGGCGGCCAACACCAATGCGAGATAGAGAATGTCGATCTGGCTCATGGACTGCTCCCTCCGAGTGTTGAGCGATGGAGGGGGCAAGCCTTGCCGGGCCGCAGGCGAGCGGCTTTGATCGAGGTCAAATTTCGAGCGGCGCTACGCCGACGGGGTGTCCTCGTTGGAGGATTCGGCCTCCGAGGTTTCGGCCTCGGGGGATTCGGCCTCTTCGTCGTGCTTCAGGTCTTTCAGCTTGGCGAAGACCGACTCGGCGTCGGGGGCGTCCTCGACCACATCGGGCGCCGCCATGGCGTCGCGGGCTTCTCGTGCGAGCGCGGAAGCCATCGGGGACTCCGGCTCGGGGGTGGGCGTGGCCCCGGCGATGGTCTCCTCGGTCGGCAGCAGGGACTCGGCCACGGGCGGCTCGTCGGGGATGCCGGCCTTCTTGCGCTCGCGCTCAAGCCGCGCTGCCGCCTTCTTGACGTCGGCGTCGAGGTCGATCTGCGAGCATAAGCCCAGCGTCACGGGGTCCTGGGCCACGAGATTGGGCGAGTTCCAATGGGAACGCTCGCGAATGGCGATGATGGTCGGCTTGGTGGTGCCGACCAGGCGCATGAGCTGGCTGTCCTTGAGCTCGGGATGATTGCGCAGCAACCAGAGAATGGCGTTGGGCCGGTCCTGGCGGCGCGACACCGGCGTATAGCGGGGCCCGCGCTTGGTCTTGACCTCGGGCACCTCGACCTTGGGCTCCAGCAGATGCAGGCGGTGCTTGGAGTCCTTCTCGGCGGCAGCGATCTCCTCGCGGGAGAGCTGGCCGGAGGAGATCGGGTCCATGCCCTTGATGCCATGGGCCACGTCGCCGTCGGCGATGCCCTTCACCTCGAGCACATGTAGCCCGCAGAACTGAGCGATCTGCTCGAAGGTGAGCGAGGTGTTGTCGACGAGCCAAACGGCGGTCGCCTTCGGCATCAATGGGGTGCGGGTCATAAGTGTCTCAAGCCTCAAAGGGGTGGCGGCGTCTCTCTCGCCCCCTCCAGGCGAAAGAGCCAATCCGACAAAATGAAGGGGAATAACCTCCTATATAGGGGCTGATGCTTGGCTAAGCAATTGGTTCTCTAGGGTGTCTCAAGTCGTCTTCAGGACGATCTTGCCGATATGCGCCGGGTCATCGATGCGCCGATGGGCGTCCGCCGCCTCCAGAAGCGGAAAAGTGGAATCGATCACCGGCTTGACCTTGCCGGCGACGACGAGCGGCCAGACCCGCTCCTCGATGGCTTGCGCCATGCGCGCCTTGGCTTCAGGGGTTTGCGCGCGCAGGGTCGAGCCCGTGAGGGTCAGCCGGCGCATCATCAGGCGCATCAAGTCGATCTCGACCTTGGACGTCTTGAGGAAGGCGATCTGCACGATGCGGCCTTCCAGCGCCGCCGCTTTCAGATTGCGTTCGATATAGTCGCCACCGACCATGTCGAGGATGACGTCGCAGCCATGTTTGCCGGTGACCTCGCGCACCACATCGACGAAGTCTTCTTCGTTGTAGTTGATGGCGCGGACGGCACCCAGCGCTTCGCAGGCCTTCGCCTTCTCGGCGCTGCCGACCGTGACGATGACCTTGGCGCCGAGCGCCGTGGCAAGCTGGATGGCGGTGGTGCCGATGCCGCTCGCCCCGCCATGGACCAGGAGCCAGCCGCCCGCCTTTAGGCCACCGCGCTCGAACACATTGTGCCAGACGGTGAACACCGTTTCCGGGAGCGCCGCCGCCTGCACCGCGTCCAGGCCGTCCGGCGCGTGCAGCGTGGTGGCTTCCGGCGCCACGGCGAATTCGGCGTAGCCGCCGCCATTGACCAGAGCGCAGACGAAGTCGCCTTCCTTAAACCGGGTGACATTCTCGCCCACCGCCACGACCGGGCCGGCCACTTCGAGGCCGAGCAGATCGGAGGCGCCCTTGGGCGCGGGATACAAGCCCTGGCGCTGGAGCACGTCCGGACGGTTGATGCCGGCGGCCTCGACCACGATCAGCACCTCGTCGGGCGCGGGCAGGGGAAGGGCCCGGGTGCCCGGCACCAGCACCTCCGGTCCACCGCTCTCCCGCGTCTCGATGACAGTCATGGTCTGTGGCAGCATGCGTCCCTCGGTATTTGCGCCGTTGATTGGCCGCCGATCCTTCGAGGGCCGCGCAAGGCGCGGCCGCCTCAGGATGACGATGGGCTCCCTTTCGAGCACAATATGCCCTGCGGTGCTATGTTCAACCTGAGCGGGACTGAGCCAATGGACCTTAACGATCTCGAACCGAAGAAGGTTAAGCGCCACGAGCTGGGCGAGGATCTGAGCAAGCACTCGGTGGCCGAACTCCAGGCTCTGATCGAGACGCTCAGTGCCGAGATCGCGCGGGTGGAACAAGCGCTAACGGCCAAGCAATCGTCGAAAAGCGCCGCCGAGGCCGCCTTCAAGCGGTAACGAGTCTTGAGGCGCGATTCATTTAGGTAAATCGCGGCTTAGTCTTAACTGCTTGTTAGGAGTTGGGCGGTAAGTTTGCGTTATCCAGTCCTCTGGATCTGAGTGGCCTGTTCCACTCTGTTTGACGCCTCCCTGTTAACTTCCTGAGCCGCCTCTGGCGGCTCTTTTTTTGGCCAAATTCGGCGCGTTAACCTTCGTTACTCGAAGGCGACGACAGCGCTTCGCCATGGCATACTATGCCGCCGGCTCGGGGAGACGGAGTGGGGGCGATGGCGGGAACATCAAAAAGCGATAACTATGACGGCGTGACGGTGTCGTTCGGCGCGAAATTCGCGCGTTCGGATCAGTTCAAAACCGTGTTTCGTGAAGGTATGGCGCTGGTCGAGCAGGCTGCCGCCTATCTTGACGGCGACGGCCGCAAAGAGGCCCGGCAGCTCCGGCCGCCTCACTCGCTGGCTTACGCCACGGAAAGCATGCGCCTCACCACACGGTTAATGCAGCTGGCGTCGTGGCTCCTGATCCGCCGCGCGGTGAGCGAGGGTGAACTGACGCCAGAGCAGGCCGTCGAGGAGCAGCGCAAGATCAAGCTGCCGATGACCGGGACCGAGCAGCCGAGCCGGGATCTCAGCTCACTGCCCGAGCGCCTGCGCGACCTCATTGAGCAGAGCGTCAAGCTGCAGGAGCGGGTCATCCGCCTCGATCAAATGCTAGATTTCAATCAGCCGGCGCCGGCGGGCGAGGTAGACCACCCGCTCAGCTCGCAGTTGTCCCGCTTGCGGGAAGCTTTCGGCCCGGAGGCCGAATAGCACCGGCTATTTGAGGAAGCCTTCGTATTTCTTCTTGAAGCGGCTGACGCGCCCGCCACGGTCAATCAGATGCTGCCCGCCGCCGGTCCAGGCCGGGGGGGTCTTGGGATCGATGTCGAGCTTCAGCGTGTCGCCCTCGGCCCCATAGGTCGAATAGGTGGCAAACTCGGTGCCGTCGGTCATCACCACCTTGATCTGATGGTAATCCGGGTGAATGTCGTTCTTCATGGCGTTAGCCTTGCAAATCCGCAGGTTTTCAATTGAGCGGAGCCTATACTGGAACTTGGCGGCGGGCACAAGACTGCGCCGGAAAGGCGCGGCCCCTGGGCCTTCCCGCAGCGGCCTCCCGCCCTTAAAGTCGGCCAACTGAAAGATTAGCTGGGCAATACTTGTGCAACTCGTAACACCGAATTCTGGCGGCAGCGTCAAGGCCGACGGCGCCGATAGGCCGGAGCCCGTTTCCGGGGTGCCTGAAGAGGAGAAGGGCAAGCGCGTGTCGCTGAGCCCTCTGCTTGGGCTGAAGCCCTATCTGCTCCGTTACAAGTCGATGCTGGCCGCCGCCTTTCTGGCGCTCGTCGTTTCGGCGGGGGCGACCCTGGCGGTGCCGCTGGCGATCCGGCGCATGATCGATCTCGGCTTCTCGGGTATCGAGCCCGATCTGATCGACACCTATTTCGGCACGCTGATCATTGTCGGCGTGGTTCTCGCTCTCGCCAGCGCCGCGCGGTTCTACTTCGTGAACTGGCTCGGCGAGCGCGTAGTTGCCGATATCCGCAGCGACGTGTTCCGGCATCTGACCGGTTTGAGTCCCGCCTTCTACGAGGTGTCCCATTCCGGCGAGGTGATGTCTCGGCTCACCGCCGACACCACCCAGGTCAAGGCCGCCGCCAGCACGGCGATCTCGCAAGCGATCCGCAATACGCTGCTTCTGCTGGGCGCGGGCATCATGATGGTGGTGACGAGCACGAAATTGTCGTTGGCCGTGCTGATCGCCATTCCGTTCATCGTGCTGCCGCTCGTGGCTTACGGCCGCTCGGTCCGGGCGCTGTCCCGTCACGCGCAAGATACGTTGGCGCAGGCGTCTGCTTATGCGAGCGAAAGCCTGGCGCAAGTCAGGGTGCTGCAAGCTTTCACCCATGAGGACGCCACGGCGGCGCGGTTCGGCGCGGCGGTCGACAGGTCGTTCGAGGCGGCGAATGCGCGGGCCAAGGCACGCGCCGGTCTCACCGCCATTGCCATCTTCCTGGTGTTCGCCTCCGTGGTCGGCGTGTTGTGGTACGGCGCGCAAGACGTGCTGTCCGGCGCCATGACCGGGGGGACGCTTGGCCAGTTCGTGCTCTATGCGGTTTTGGCGGCGGCGGCCGTCGGCAGCCTCAGCGAAGTTTGGGGCGAGGTGGCGCAGGCCACGGGTGCCGCCGAGCGCCTCGGCGAGCTGCTGTCGATCTCATCGAAGATCAAATCGCCGAATAATCCGAAAGCGTTGCCAGAGCCGCCGCGCGGGGAGATCGCCTTCCGCGATGTCTCTTTCACCTACCCGCTCAGGCCCGAGACGGCTGCGCTGGACGATGTCAGTTTCCGGGTGAAGCCCGGCGAGCGCGTCGCGCTGGTCGGTCCGTCCGGCGCCGGCAAGACCACGATCTTCGCGCTGCTGCTTCGCTTCTACGACACGGTTTCGGGCATGGTCGAGATCGACGGCGTCGCGGTGAACGAGGCCGACCTTCACGCGCTCAGGTCGCGCTTCGCCGTGGTGCCGCAAGAAACCGCGCTGTTCGCCGATACCATTGCCGCCAATATCGCTTATGGCGCGGAAGGGGCGAGCGGGCCCGAGATCGAAGCCGCGGCGAAAGCGGCCTTCGCGCATGACTTCATCGTGGCGCTGCCGCAAGGCTACGACACGATGCTGGGCGAGGGTGGGGTCACGCTGTCCGCCGGCCAGCGCCAGCGCATCGCCATCGCGCGCGCGGTGTTGCGCAACGCGCCCATTCTGCTGCTCGACGAGGCGACAAGCGCGCTCGACGCCGGCAGCGAGACTTTGGTGCAGAAGGCCCTCGACAAGGTGATGGAAGGGCGCACGACGCTCGTCATCGCTCACCGTCTATCCACCGTCGTCGGCGCCGACCGTATCCTCGTGTTCGATCAGGGACGGTTGGCGGAAGAGGGAACGCATCAAACCCTTATTGGCAAGGCCGGCATCTATGCCCGGCTGGCCGAGCTGCAATTCGCGACCGACGCCGCGGAGTAGCTCTCGGCCTCACCGGTTTCGTCATTGCCGGGCTTGACCCGGCAATCCATTCCACTGGCCTTTCAGCTTGCGGTGACGCTACGGCATGGATGCCCGGATCAAGTCCGGGCATGACGATGGCTGATCGGCTACCGCTCGGTCAGCTTCAGTTCGATGCGGCGGTTCCTGGCCAGGGCCTGATCGCTCGTGCCGCTGTCTATGGGCTGGAACTCGCCGAAGCCCGCCGCCACGAGATGCTCAGGCGCGATGCCTTGGCTCATCAGATAGCGCACCACGGAGATGGCGCGCGCGCTCGACAACTCCCAGTTCGACGGAAATTCCGCCGTGGCGATCGGCTTGATGTCGGTGTGGCCGTCGACGCGCATGACCCAGGCGATGTCCGGCGGAATGTTGCCTCCGATCTCGCGCAGCGCAGCGGCCAGCTTGTCGAGCTGGAACGTGGCTTCCGGCTTGAGGTCGGCGGAGCCGGGATCAAACAGCACGTCGGAGGGGAACACGAAGCGGTCGCCGACGATCTGGAAATCCTGACGGCTGCCTAAGGCTGCGCGCAACTTGCCGAAGAAATCGGAGCGATATTGGGCGAGTTCCTTGACCTTCTTGGCGAGCGCCACGTTCAGCCGCTGGCCGAGATCGGCGATCTTCGCCTGGCTCTCCTTGTCCTTGGCCTCGGTGGCCTCCAGCGCTTCGTTCAGGGCCGCGAGCTGAAGCCTGACGGCCGCGAGCTGCTGGTTGAGAAGCTCGACCTTCGCCAAGGCATCGTTGGTGATCTTGCGCTGCTCGTCCAGCTTGGTGCCCAGCGCCACGGCACGGTCCTCGGCGCTGTCGGTCAGGCCGGTGGCGGAGCCGAGCAGCCCGGTCAGGCGCTCCGTCTCCTTGGTCTTGTCCATCAGGGTGGCTTGCAGCGCGGCGAGATTGTCCTCGGCCGAGGCTTTCTGTGAGCGCTCCAGGGCCAAGAGCTCGGTCAGCTCGGAAAGCTGGCGGTTGAGCCGCGACAGCATCGTGTCCTTGCCGCTGGCCGCCTGGGTGATGATGTAATTGGTGACCATGAACATGGCCATGAGGAAGATCACCACCAGGAGCAAGGTGGAGAGCATGTCGACAAAGCCCGGCCAGTAATTCGGCTCGTAGCGCCGGCGCCGCGCGCGTGCCAGGGCCATGCCTATTTATGCTCCCCGACGGGCACTTTGGGCTTGCCGGTGATCTGCCGCAGCACGGAAGCGAGCTCCTGCTGCTGCTGGGCCTGCTCATCGGCCCACTCGCGCACGACCTTCTGCTCGGCGCGCATCTGACGGATCAGCTTGTCGACGCCTTGGGCGAGATCCTTCACCGCATCGCCGGTATTGTCGTTGAGGATGCGCAGCTCGACCTTCTCGTTGAGATCGGTGAGCGAGCGCTGCATATCGAGCATGGCGAAGCGCAGTTGCGGCGATACATTGGCGGCGCCGGCGGCGTCGGCCGATTGCAGCTCGGTGATGTTGGAGAGCCAATCCTCGAGCTCATTGTAGAAGCGGCTCTGGGCGTGGCCCGCCTGCAGATCGAGAAAGCCCAGGATCAGCGAGCCGGACAGGCCGAACAGCGAGCTGGAGAAGGCGATGCCCATGCCGCTCAAGGGGCCGGCCAGTCCCTCCTTCAACTGATCGAACAGCATCACATTCTCGCCGCCGGTGGTGTCCAACGCGCCGATCGTGTTGCCGACGGAGCTCACGGTCTGCAGCAGACCCCAGAAGGTGCCGAGCAGACCGAGAAAGACGAGAAGGCCGACGAGGTAGCGGGTCGTCTCGCGCTGCTCGTCGAGACGCGAGGCGACGGAATCGAGCAGGGTACGGGTGGAGCCCGTCGCCAGCGACAAATGACCGGTGCGGTCGCGCAGCATGGTGGCCATGGGCGCCAGCAGCACCGGCGGCTTGTCGACCTTGAGGCCGGGATCGGAGATGCGGAAATTATTGACCCAATGAATTTCGGGAAAGAGCCGCAACACCTGGCGGAAGGCATAGACGACGCCGACGATAAGCACGCCGATGATGAGCCCGTTCAGGCCCGGATTGGCCATGAAGCTGCGCCGGAGCTGCGCGGTCTGCCCGTCGAGGATGATGGCCAGCAAGACCGCCAGCACCAGGAACAGCGTCATGCGCCAGAGAAAGACCTGCGGGCGCGTGAGCTTCGTCTTGTACTGCTTGGGTGCCATCTTATGCCGCTGTTGTGTCGAGGGCCGTCGCGCGAAACATTAACCGAATAGTTTGACGGGCAAAACGGCAACCTCGGGGCGGGCAAGTTCTTAATTGCACGCCTGGATGTTTGTTCTGCGACGGCTCGCGCGGCGGTCCCGCCGTCATCGCCGCTTCTATTTGGTCAGCGCCGGCTTGGCCGCCGCCGCTGCCGTGGCCCCGCCGGCACCGGCAGCCTTCAACAGTTTCAACAGCTTGGCTTGAATCGTCTCGTTACCGGCGACGATGGAGCCCTGTTCCAACATGCGGTCCTTGCCGTCGCCGTCGCAGATATAGGCGCCCGCCTCGCGCAAGATCACGATGCCGGCGGCGATGTCCCAGGCGCGCAAACCGCGCTCCCAAAAGCCGTCAAAGCGGCCGGCCGCGGTCCAGGCGAGGTCGAGGGCCGCCGAACCCGTGCGCCTCACACCGGCGGATGCCGACATGACCGCGCGCAATTCCTTGAGGAACAGATCGTGGCCCGGGCGGCCGGTATGGGGAATGCCGGTGCAGATCACCGACGCCGCAAGTTCCGTGCGTGCCGCCACGCGAAGCCGGCGGCGGTCGTTGAGATAGGCGCCTTTGCCCTTCTCGGCGGTGAACGTCTCGTCGGTGGCGGGATTGTAGACGAGCCCGGCTACCATCTCGCCGTTACGCTCGAGCCCGATGGAGACGGCGAACAGTGGAATGCCGTGCAGGAAGTTGGTGGTGCCGTCGAGCGGATCGACAATCCAGCGATGGGTGGCGTCGTCGCCCTTGATCTCGCCGCGCTCTTCCATGAGCAGCCCATAGCCGGGACGGGCGCGGGTGAGCTCGGTGTAAAGGATGTCCTCGGCACGGTGGTCGGCGGCGCTGACGAAATTGGCCGGCCCCTTGAGCGACACTTGCAGGGCCTCCACCTCGCCGAAGTCGCGCGCGAGGCTGCGGCCGGCCTTGCGGGCGGCGGGCACCATGACGTTCATCAGCGCTGATGCGGGCATTGGCTGCTTCTTCGTTTCTGCTATCCGTCATTCCGGCAAAAGCCGGATCTCATGACGGTGCGCCGGATGGGTGGCGTATCGAGACCGGCTTGCGCCGGCATGACGCTTGGCCGCGCTACTCGGCGCGCTTGACGTAGGTGACCTCGTTGGTGTCGACCACGATCCGCTCGCCGGCGCCGATAAAGGGCGGCACCATGACCCGAACGCCGTTTTCCAGCATGGCGGGCTTGTAGGACGAGGCCGCGGTCTGCCCCTTCACCACGGGATCGGCCTCGACCACTTCGAGCGTGACGTGGTCGGGCAGCGCCACGCCGAGCGATCGGCCCTCGTAGCTCTCCACCGTCACCATCATGCCGTCTTGCAGGAAGGCCGCGCGGTCTTCCAGCAGTTCTCGCGCGATCTGAATCTGGTCGTAAGTATCGGTGTCCATGAAGGTGAGCATGTCGCCCTCGGCAAAAAGGAACTGATAGTCGTTCTGCTCGAGCCGCACGCGCTCCACGGTCTCCGAGGATCGGAAGCGCTCGTTGAGCTTGGTGCCGTCGATGACATTTTTCAGCTCTACCTGAGCATACGCGGGCCCTTTGCCCGGCTTCACGGCTTGCGTCTTCACCGCGAGCCAGAGGCCGCCCTTGTGCTCGATCACGTTGCCGGGCCTGATCTCGTTGCCGTTGATCTTCATGGAATTCCTTGGGGTCAAATGGGTGCAGCCTTTAAGACGTGGCCCCATGTCCCTGTCAAGGCGAGACCTGTCCCTGTCAAGGCGTGACCGCAAGCAAAAGCGGCACCGAAATCGCTAGTCGGTCAGGCGTCCGGAGTTCCAGGCGTCCACCGCGCGCTCGGCTTCGACGCGCTGCTCCTTGGTGAGCTTGGCCAGCATGATGTCGAGGGAGAAGTCGCTGACCCCGGCCTGGCGGGCGATGAGATGCCATTTGGCGGCCTTCACCAGGTCGGTGTCGAACACCACGCCATTGGCGTAGAGACGCGCCAGCCGGTTTTGCGCCACGGGGTTGCCATCCTCGGCGGCGAGGCGAAAGAGCTGGGCGGCGCGCTTCTGATCCGCCTCGACGCCCACGCCCTTGAACAGCATCACCCCATATTCGACTTGCGCCGCCGACAATCCGGCGTCGGCCGCCTTGCCGGTCCATTCGGCCGCTTTCACCTTGTCGATGGGGACGCCGCGACCGAATTGGTAGAAGGCGCCGAGGTCGTATTGCGCCTGCACATTGCCCTGGGCCGCCGCTTTTGCCATCCACTCCGCCGCCTTGACGTCGTCCATGTCGCGGCCCCGGCCATTCACGTAGAGGAGGGCGAGATTATATTGCGCCGCGGCGTTGCCAGCCTCGGCGGCATGCTCGAACAGGCCGCCGGCGATGCGCAGGTCTTTGCGCACGCCGCGGCCCTCGGCAACGAGTAGCCCAAGCGAGAATTGGGCGTTGGGGTCGCCGAGATCGGCGGCCTTGGCGTAAGCGTCCGCCGCCTTAGTATAGTCCTGCGCGACGCCGAGACCCTCCGCATAGATCTCGCCCATCAGGGTGTAGGCTTCCTTCGATCCGCTTTTGGCCTCCTTCTCGGCGAGCTCCAGCGCGGTCAGATATTTTCCTTCCGCATAGGCGGTGTAGGATTCGCTTTCCTTGGCGTGAGCCGCCACGCCGGCGGCCAACAGGCAAGCCCCGGCAAGAAATGCCATTGGCAACCTGACTTTCTTCACGCGGCGCTCCTGACGCAGCCGATGGCGCTATCGATGTCGGCGATCAGTTGGGCAGCGCGGTCGTCCTGCCAAATTGCTTGCGACGGCGCCACGAAATCTGCGCCGAGGGCGGCAAAGCGGGCGGCTTGCTCGGGATCGTCCACATTCCAGGCGACGCAAGGCACGACGAAAATCTCCGACCACCAGGCAATGAGCTCCGCACATTGATCGATGGCGTCGATATCCTTGCCCTCGGGTCCGAAGGCGACATAGTCGGCGCCCATCTCGGCCAGCCGCATGGCCTGGTCCCGGTCCGGGCCGCAACCCACTCCAATATTTGCGCTTTCACCGAGAAGGCCGCGGGCGCGGGCATAGAGATCGGTGTCGGCCGGGATATGGACGCCGTCGGCGCCGAGGCGCTCGGCCAAAGCGAGATCGTTGTCGATGAGGCAGGCGAGGCCCGCCCCCTGCACCAGATCGATCAAGCGGTCGGCATGACTATCTTCGGACGGCTGATCGTCATGACACAGCAAAACGCACGCCGCCGAGGTGTTCGCCATGGCTTGCGCGAGTTGAGCTTCGAGCTTCGCAGGCAGGGGCGCCGGAACTTGTAAGTAGAGCCGGCAGTTAGGCTTGTCGTCAGCCATGATCAGGGGGTTCCCACGGCGACTTCGCAATTGACGGGACGTTAACAGGGTACCGTCTCAAATCACACGCCTCGCGCCGCTGTCAATCGTCGGGGGGTTGCGCCGACAAGAGGGTTGTCGAGAGGTCGTTGAAGGTCGAACATAGCGTCACCACATTGTCGCCAGGCTGCTGATTCAAACGGCGTGTAGCCACCTGGGAGAATGAATTGGCGGCGCCTAGGCGGGGAGGGGCGAGCGCAATGACTCAACCAAAGGCTCTGCAGCAGGCAACCGAGCGGCTCGATGCGGCGGTTGATGACCTTGATAGCCGTCTGCAGCAAGTTTTTGCGGAAGGCGGCGGCAACGTTTCCGTCGCGGCTCTCAAAGAGCAAAACCGATTTCTGACCGATGAGCGCGACCAGCTCCTTGTCGAGCTGGAGGCCGAGCGCCGACGCATCAGGCGCCTCAAGGCTGCCAATGACGAGGTCTCCGGCCGGCTCGACGCCGTTTTGGGAACGATCAAGGATATGATGCCGGCGATGCCGGGTTAGGGTCGCGGCGCGGGGAGTTGTCGTCATGGGACAGGTCACTGTCACTCTGAATGGACGGGCCTATCGGCTGGAATGCAGCGAGGGCGAGGAAGCCCACCTGATCGAACTGGCCGAGTATCTCGGTTCTCATGTCGACACGATGCGGCGGAAATTCGGCCAAGTGGGCGACGACCGGCTGATTTTGATGGCGTCGCTGGTGATGGGCGACGAGTTGTGGGAGTTGCGCGGCCAGGTCGAGGAACTGAAGACGTCGCTCGCCGAGGCCCGCCGGGACAAAGCGGCGGCCGAGGAAGCCGCCAGGATGATGCAGGACGAGTTGACCGAGCGGGTGAGTGCGACCGCCGAACGGCTCGAACTGCTCAATACCCAGATCATTCAGGGCGGGGCATTGGCGGATGCGGCCAACCGCCGCTAGGCGTTCTGCTAATCTAATTTCGCTATAGTTCGCCTTGGCGGGCTGCGAGGTGCGTTAGGAGCATTTATCCCAGGGCCCTATAAGATCCTACGGGAGCTGACCCTGGCGGGGACCGTGGTCCCTGTTACTCG
Source organism: Methyloceanibacter sp. (assembly GCA_035528655.1). Lineage (GTDB taxonomy): Bacteria > Pseudomonadota > Alphaproteobacteria > Rhizobiales > Methyloligellaceae > Methyloceanibacter. The sequence goes on along the minus strand of DATKYG010000059.1, from coordinate 106,362 downwards.
GCACCCACCTACTTAATGTAGGGAGACCGGGATCTAAGCTCCGACGGCCATCGCGGCCCTGCCACGCTCCTTTTGGGCGTGGCGCGGTTCGTACCCCCAACGTGCGACAGGCTGGCGACCCTCGCCGGTATTGCTGTATTGAGCCCCGAATGATGACTGTTCCCCAGCGGATCGACGCCACGCCATGCGCATCCTGTTTCTAGGCGACGTGGTCGGCCGCACCGGCCGCGCGGCGGTGCTCGAGACCTTGCCGAAATTGCGCAAGCGCTACGCGGCCGACTTCGTGGTGGTGAACGGCGAGAACGCGGCCGGGGGCTTCGGCATTTCCGAGGCGATCCTCACCGAGTTGCTCGATGCGGGCGCCGACGTGGTCACGACGGGGAATCACGTCTGGGATCAGCGAGAGACCCTGGTCTATATCGAGCGCCATGACCGGCTGTTGCGGCCCCTCAACTTTCCGCCGGGAACGCCCGGCAAGGGGGTGGGGCTGTTCACGGCGGCGAACGGCGCCGAGGTGCTGGTGATCAACGCCATGGGCCGGGTGTTCATGGGCGATCTCGACGATCCGTTTCCGGCGATCGAGCGGCAGCTGGACGCCTGCGGGCTGAAATCCGGCGCCGATGCCATCCTGATCGACTTCCACGCCGAGGCCACCTCGGAGAAGCAGGCGCTGGCCCATTTCGTCGACGGGCGCGCCACCGGCGTGATCGGCACGCACACCCATGTGCCGACGGCAGACGAGCAGATCCTGAACGGCGGCACCGCCTATGTCAGCGACGCGGGCATGTGCGGCGACTTTGATTCGGTGCTGGGCATGGACAAGGAGGAGCCGATCAACCGCTTCCTCACCAAAATCAACACGCGGCGCTTCGCGCCGTCCAAGGGCGAGGCGACGGTATGCGGCGTCGGCATCGAGGTCGACGATGCCACGGGGCTGGCGCGCGCCATTGGCCCGGTCAGGCTCGGCGGCCGGCTGTCGCAGACCGAGCCCGCCTTTTGGCTGACCGAGTCCTAAGAGCTAAAATCTAAGACCGGAAGCTCACGCCGAGCGCAAGCCCGGGTGCGATCCGTTGGCGGTGCCGTCGCCCCGGCCACGGGCCAAGAGCCGCCGCAGGCAGGCAATGGCGTCGTCGAGATGGACCAGGGCCTGGCCTGCGTCGAGCGTCTCGTCGTAGAGCACGACGCGGGCGCGCGCCACATGATCGGCGGCATCGGAGCAGAGCTGCGGCAGGGTCAAGACTGGCGTCTGCGCTTCCGACTTCGCGTCGGTCGCTTTTCGTTTCGGCGTCATACGGCCCCCTTCCCGTTACGCGCAGCGCCCCGCTTTGGCGCCCAAGTCTTTGGTTATCGGGCCATTATGGTTAAACCTTCTCTAAAAAGGCGGGTGTCCGGGGCAGGCGCTGCATCTCTGCCCGGTCTTGACCGCAAAGGCCGCAAACGACTAGGGATCAGGCCATGGCAGGCCATTCGAAATTCAAGAACATCCAATTCCGCAAGGGCGCGCAGGATAAGAAGCGCGCCAAGCTGTTCTCCAAGCTCGGCCGCGAGATCACCACGGCGGCCAAGCTGGGGTTGCCCGATCCCGCCATGAATGCGCGGCTGCGGACGGCCATTGTGGCGGCCCGCGCGCAAAACATGCCCAACGACAATATCGATCGCGCCATCAAGAAGAGCCAGGAGGCAGACAGCGCCAATTACGACGAGGTCCGCTATGAGGGCTTTGCCATCGGCGGCGTGGGCGTCATCGTCGAGGCGCTGACCGACAACCGCAACCGCACTGCCAGCGAAGTGCGCTCGACCTTCTCCAAGTTCGGCGGCAATCTGGGTGAGACCGGTTCGGTGTCGTTCAATTTCGACCGGCTCGGCGCCATCGAGTTCGATGCGGACAAGGCCGCCGCCGACGAGATGCTGGAAGCGGCCATCGAGGCCGGTGGCGACGACGTCGAATCGGGCGAAGAGGGCCACACGGTCTACTGCAACCCGGAAGAACTGCATGAAGTGGCCAAGGCGCTCGAGGAGCGTTTCGGCGAGCCGCGCAGCATCCAGATTCTGTGGCGGTCGAAAATCGATGTGCCGGTCGACGAGGAGGCGGGCGAGAAGCTCTTACGCATGATCGATGCGCTGGAGGAGTCCGACGACGTGCAGCAGGTCTACGCCAATTTCGACATGGACGAGGACGTGTTCCAAAAACTGACCGCCGCGTGAGCGGGGAGCGCCCCATCAGTCAAGAGCGATCCATGGACCAACGATCGTCGCCAGACACCGAATACAAGCATTTGCGGGAGCAATCGGCGCTGCCGGGCAAAGGTGGGCTGGCGCGGATCGGTGCTGCGTTCTGGAACACGGTCGGCGGTTTCCGCGAGGGGTTGAAGACCGAGGCGGCGATCAAGCAAGAGGCGGCCGTCGCCGTCATCGCCCTGCCGGTGTCGTTCTTCGTCGCCACCACTGTATGGATCTGGATCGCCCTCATGGGCAGCCTGATCCTGCTGCTTGCGGCTGAGTTCCTCAACACCGCCATCGAACGGCTGTGCAATCATTTGCACCCCGGCAAGCACGACGCCATCAAGGTCACCAAGGATCTCGCCTCGGCCGGCGTCTTCTGCGTCATCGCCATTGCCGGGCTGATCTGGACCGCGGCGATCGTCACGCGGTTTTTTGTGTGACGCCCTCCACTACCTGGCAGCTCCGCGATCAGGAGCAGATCATTACCGGCAACGCGGCGCTCTTGGGACGCGAGCATCTCCTGGTCGCCATGACGCGCATGCGCAACGAGGCGTTGATTCTGCCCGACACGCTCGATCATCTAAGCAGCCAGGTGGACGCGATCGTCGCTTACGACGATGCGAGCACCGACGACACGGTGGCGATCCTGCGCGCGCACCCGAAGGTCGCGCTGATTGTGGCCAACCGATCCTGGGAGGAAGACGTGGTGGCGCGCAAAGCTGCCGAAGCGCGCCATCGCGGTCTGCTGCTCGACATGGCGCGCCGCCAGCTGCCCCATGAGTGGATGCTGTGCTTCGATCCCGACGAGCGGGTGACCTGCGATATGCGTGACTACGTGGCCGGCTTAAGCGATGCGGATTGCGACGCGGTGCGGGTGCAATTGTTCGACGCCTATCTGACGCCCGAGGATCACGCGCCTTACACGCCGGATCGGCCCTTGCTCGATTTTCGCCGCTTCTATGGCCCCGAGCAGCGGGACATTCTCATGCTGTGGCGCAACCGCCCCGAGATCGTCTTCGCCGATGGGCACGGCCGCACACCGCAGGGCACGGCTCGCGTCAAGACGGACCTCTATTGCCAGCATTACGGCAAGTCGCTGTCGGTCGCCCATTGGGAAGAGACTTGCGATTATTACATCCGCCATTTTCCCTATGAGACCTATGGGCAGAAATGGGAGGCGCGGAAGGGCCAGGGCATTCACACCGAGTCCGACTTCCAGCGCCCGCTCTACGCCTGGGGCGAGACGCTGGTCGCCAATGCGGTGCCGATGGCGGGCGCAAAGTAGGCCACGGCGCTTGTCCGGGCTGGCTGAGATAGGTCAGCGGCTTGCCGGTTGTTCCTGGCATAGGCGCCCAAGTTGCCGCATTCGCTCTCTATGCCCAGTGAACTGTCGATCCGAGGGAAACGGATGGTGCTTCTGCGCAAGATCATCGTACGCTCTGTGCTGGGCATCGTGGCCATTGCTGGCCTCTACGCGCTCTATACGGTCGCCACGGGCAACTTCCACACGGTCATTGCCGGGGAGCTGTATCGATCGGCGCGGCCTTCGGCGGCACAGATCGCCAGCTGGCATGAGCGGTATGGGATCAAGACCATCCTCAACCTGCAAGGCGCTCACCCGGAGGACGCTTGGTACCGGGAAGAGGTGGCGGCGGCCAAGGCTCACGGTATCGAGCTCATCAACTACAAGCTGTCGGCGCAACGGGATGTTACGGCCGTGCAGTTGGAAGAATTGCTCGACATCATGTCGAACGCCGAGCGTCCCATCCTCATTCATTGCCGCAGCGGTGCGGACCGCACCGGGCTCGTCTCGGCCTTTTATGTTGCGGGCATCGCCGGCGGTTCCGAACTCTATGCCGAGTTTCAACTGACACCCTATTTCGGGCATTTCCCGTTCGAGTTCATGAGCTTCTATGCGATGGACCGGTCCTTCGAAGCGCACGAAGCGCGTCTCGGCATTCCGGATTCCTGAGACCGGTTTCTCGCAGACTTGCCGCATGATAAAAAGAGGCGGGAGCGCTTGGCTCCCGCCTCTTTCTTTTCTAGCCGCGGAGAGGGACGGCTAGCGCTTATAGCGAATCGTCGCTGTCATCGTCATCGTCGCCGGGCGCGTCCGGCTTTGCCTCCGGGGCGGCATCAGGCGCCAGCTTGCCGGCATCGGGTCCGCCGTGCGGGCCCTTGCCGTGGTGGCCCTTGCCATGGCCGTGCTTCCAGCCGTGAGCCATCGCCATGCGCGCCCGGAAGCGATCTTCGATGACTTTCACCTTTTCGAGCTGCTCCGGCGTCAAGGTGGTGCGCAGCTTGGCGACCGCCGCCTTCAGCTCTTCGGCGCTCTTGCCCCGGGCGATGGCGCCGTCGGCGAAGCGATCGGCGAGCGCGAATGGCTCGGCGTCCGCGCCGGGCTTCATCATGCCGCCCGGACCACCCATACCGCTGAGGCGACCCATGCCGCCGGGGCCACCCATCATCGGCCGGACCATGGTGGCTTGCAGGGCGTCGGTGAAGTCGCGCCAGTCATCGAGCTGATTGGCGCGGATACCGATCTCGGTCTCCATGACGCTCAGCTTCTTGGCGAGCGCATCTGGATCGCGCATGCCGTGCGGGCCGCCGCGTCCCTGTAGATCGCACATCTTCTTGCCGCCATGGTGCTTGTCCATGCCGGACATGCTCCATCCGCTGCGGTTTCCGCTATCGGCCAGCGCCGCGGTCACCGCGGAGAGGCCGGCGACGCTGAGCGCGGCGACGACGGCGAGGGCGGCAAATTTGGGGGAGTACTTCATAGGGCAGCATCCTCAGTTGTTTGTGTCTGCTGTGTTCTACGGACCCACCGTTGCGATTGTTGGTCCCCGCATGTCCGAAGGTTGCTGCTCGAGCGAGTTTTGTGTCGAAACATTGCTGGACCGGGAGCCGTGCGTTTCGGTTACAAAAATCCTCTCCTTGCCGCAGCCCAAGAGGCTAGAAGGAAGGCGACCCGATGACCTCGACCACACCACGCATACTCGTCGTCGACGACGACCCGGAAATCCGCAAGCTCTTGGCGCGCTATGTGGAGAGCCAGGGATTCCGCGTGGTGCTCGCCGCGAACTGCCGCGAGCTACGCGATCAGCTGGCGACGCATCACGTCGACCTGATCGTGCTCGATGTCATGCTGCCGGACGGTTCAGGCCTCGACATGTGCCGGGACTTGCGGTCGCAGCGGTCGAACGTGCCCATCATCTTGCTGACGGCGCTTAAAGAAGACGTCGACCGCATCATCGGTCTGGAGATCGGCGCCGACGACTATCTCGGCAAGCCGTTTAATCCGCGCGAGCTCATCGCCCGGGTGCGGGCCGTGCTGCGGCGGCGCGCAGATCTCCCGCCCGAGCCCAGCGAAGCCAAGATCTATCACTTCGAAGGGTTCACCGCCGACCCGCAGACAAGGCGGGTGGTGGCGCCTGGCCGCGGCGACATCGAGCTGACGGGCGCGGAGTTCGATCTGCTCAAGACTTTTCTCGACCGGCCAGGGCGTGTCCTGTCGCGCGATCAATTGCTCGACCTGACGCGCGGCCGCGACGGCGACGGTTTTGATCGCTCCATCGACGTGCTGGTCAGCCGGTTGCGGCGCAAGCTCGGCGGGGACGACGTCCCGCAGTTGCTCAAGACCGTGCGTAATGGCGGCTACCAGCTCGCGGTCAAGGTCGACACCGAGGATGGCCAGGCGTGAATACGCTCCGCGTCAAGATTGTCGTGTTGCTGGTGCTGGCGATCGTCTCGGTCGTCGGGCTGCTGACGGTCGTACTGTTCTATCTGCTCGGACCGCCACCGCGGTCGGGACGGGCGCTCGAGGCGGCGGCCCGCCAAGTGGAGATGGTCGTGGGCCTCACGCGCGAGGGCGTCGGCGCCGTCAGTTTCGCGCCCGGGCCGTCATCGGGGCGCGTCTATGAGCGCACTACCGCCGCCCTGCGCGCCAAGCTGAATAAGCGCGGATTGGACTTGCCGATCGTTGTGTCGCGTGACGGGCGCCATGCGCCACTGACCGTGTCGGTGCCGATCGAGAGTCGCGGCTGGCTGTCGATACCGATTTCTGACCTGCCGCCGCAAGGCGTCCCCTGGAAAGGGCTTGTCCGCTGGCTCCTCGTCATCACCGTCGGCGCCACCGCGGTGGCCGTGTTCACGGCCAACCGCATGGTACGGCCGCTGGTGTTCCTGGAAAATGCCGTGGCGTCCGTCGGCTCCGACGGGCTATTGCCGGAATTGCCCGAGCGCGGACCGGCCGAGGTGCGGGCGACAGCCAAGGCGCTCAATTCGCTGTCGACCCGTCTTAAACGCGCGATGGAGAGCCGGATGCGTCTGGTGGCGGCCGCGGGCCACGATATGCGCACGCCGATCACGCGCATGCGGCTCCGGGCGGAGTTCGTTACCGACGAGGAGGAACGCGCCAAGTGGCTTAGCGATCTCGACGAGCTCGAGCGGATCGCCGACAGCGCGATCATGCTGGTGCGCGAGGAGACCGGCGCCGCCGCGCCGGAGATGGTTCGGCTCGATGATCTGGTCGGCGATATTTGCGCCGACCTCAGAGAACAAGATCTCGACGTGACGAGTGAGGACATGCAGCCGGTGACGGTGCGAGTGAGCCGTTTCAAGCTCAACCGTGCGCTCCGCAACCTCATCATCAACGCGGCAACCCACGGGATACGCGCGCGGGTCAGCGTCAGCTCACCCAATGGGCCTATGGCGCGTATCCACATCGAGGATGATGGCCCGGGGATACCCGACGAGGTGATTGACCAGGTGTTCGAACCCTTCTTCCGGGCCGACCCCGCGCGGCGGCAGGATATTCCCGGCGCCGGCCTCGGCCTGACCATCGCGCGTGAACTCATCCAGCGCGCCGGCGGGGATGTCAGCATCGCCAACCGGCCGGGCGGCGGTCTGGTGCAGATCGTCGAACTGCCGAAGGCCGCCGAAACGCCGGCGGCCTGAGAAACGCTTTCTCAACGAATTGATCTCGGTCAGGGCACAATATTGCCCAGGGTGGAGGTTAGATTTCCCGTTGCCAAAGGAGGACGTTCCCCATGGACATGAACGAAATCCATGACTACGCGCGACGCTTCAAGGCCACACATGGCGATAGAGCAGAGGCCGAAGCCGCGCAGAAAGTCGTCGAGTGCGAAAAGCTCGGTGAAAAGCATCAGGCTGAGGACTGGCGCCGCATTCAGGCGTCGATCAAGGAGATGCGCGGGCCGCATGTCAGTTGAGCGGGTCTGAGCCCGCTGTCTGGCCGCCACGTTTCGGGTAGCAAGGGTGGGTTAAGCGCTTGCGGCGACCTGAGCCTCGGTGCCGGACGCGTCGGCGCCGTCTGTCTCGCCACCCGTTGCCCGTGGCCAGCGGGCGAGGCCCTTGTGTGGTTCGCCGTGAATCAGCCCCATCATCTCATGGGAGGGGATGGGCCGACCGAAGAGATAGCCTTGAGCGCTCTCGTAGCCGAGTTCGCGCAGCCGCTTGCGTTGTTCCTCTTTCTCGACCCCTTGCGCTGTGACTTCCAGGCCGAAGCTCTCGGCGAGATAGGCGATGGCGCGCACCACGGCCGCGTCTTCCTCGTCGCCGCAGAGATTGTGAATGAAGCTTTGGTCGATCTTGAGCCGGTTCAAGGGGAAGCGCTTCAACAGGCTAAGCGAGGCGAAACCGGTGCCATAGTCGTCGAAGGCGATGCCGATGCCAAGGTCGCGCAACTCTCGCAAAGGTGCGATCATGGCGTCGCCTTGCTGGATGAAAATATTCTCGGTGATCTCGAGTTCGAGGGCCTCCGGTGGCAGTGCATTCTCCTCCAAGGCTCTGACGACTGCTGCTTTCAACTGTCCCCGGCGTAGCTGTGCGCCGAAGAAATTGACGCTCACTCGGAACGACTCCGGTCCAAGGTCGTGAATCTTGCGCGCCTGCGCCGCCGCCTCCTGGATCGCCCAATCGCCGACGATTGGGGCAAGTGCGCCGCGTTCGAGGACATTGAGGAAGGCGCCGGGGGCCAGCAGCCCGTGCTGTGGGTGACGCCAGCGAAGCAGGGCTTCCACGCCTATGACGCAATAGTCACCGAGCCTCACCTGCGGCTGGTAATGGAGCTCCAATTGACCGGTGGCTACGGCATGGCGCAGCTCTTGGTCGCAATGGCGCCGCGCGATCGCCGCTTGTCTAAGACTCGGCTGAAATACGCGGTAGCTTTTGCGCAGGTCGGCCTTGGCCTCGTACAAAGCGAGGTCGGCATTGGCAAGAAGTTCTTCCGCCTCTTCGCCGTGACTGGGGGCAATCGCGATGCCTATGCTGAGCCCGAGAAACGATTCTTGTCCGTCCCAGACGACCGGCAGACGAAAATCGCGGATCAGACGTTCGCAAAGTGCCCCGGCGAGAATAGGATCGGCTAGATCGGGAACGATGACGGCAAATTCGTCGCCGCCGAGCCGTCCGACCATCCCCTCATCCGCGACGCACGTCTTGATACGCTCGCCGGCCGCTCTGAGGACGTTGTCGCCGGCCGCATGACCCAAAGTGTCGTTGACTTCCTTGAAGCCATCCAGGTCGAGCATGAGCACGGTCACTGGGATGGCCGCGGCGATGCAGGCGGTGAGGCTGTCGCGCAGGGTGCCTCGGTTGGGGAGGCCGGTCAGGCTGTCATAATGCGCGAGCGTGTGAAGACGATCTTGATGCAGGCGCTGCTCGCTGATGTCGCGGGTGATCTTGGCGAAGCCGACGAGATGGCCGGATTCGTCGCGAATGGTGTCGACCACCACATGGGCCCAGAAGCGGGCGCCGTCCTTCCGCACCCGCCAGCCCTCCGATTCGTACCGGTCCTCGCCGGCGGCCGTCGCCAGGATGTGCTCCGGCAAGCCGTTCTGGCGATCGTCCTCAGTGAAGAATCGGCGGAAAGATTGGCCGACGATCTCGGCGGGCGTGTAGCCCTTGAAGCGCTGCGCGCCGAGGTTCCAATTGGTCACGATCCCTTGCGGGTCGAGCATGTAGATGGCGTAGTCGGTGATGTTCTCGACGAGCATCTGAAACGGATTCCTGGTCCCACCGGCCGCGTCCGCCGCTTGCCCGATAGGCCTCTCGCCAAGATCGCGCTCGGGTTCCTTGGATTTCTGCTTGTGCTCTTTCGCCATGGGCCGATATCACGCCCTACAACCTTACGGCCAGGTTGACGGCGAGGCGAAAAGTCTCACGAATTGGCGAGTTTGGCCGGGACATTTGGCCGCTAGCGCCGCCCCGGGGCACACGTTTGGCGGGAAACCCTAGGACCGCTTGGGCTTGGCGCCGGACTCCGGCGGCCCGGCGAAGCCGCCTTCCTTGATGTGAAGATCGCGCTGCGGGAACGGGATGCTGATCCCGGCCTCTCTCAGGGCGGTCAGAATCGCAAAGCGCAAATCGCTGCTGGACCGGATGCGATCGCCAACGTCACGCAAATAGACCCGCAGCTCGAAGTCGAGCGCGCTGTCGCCGAAGCCGGCGAAGTGGACCAGGGGCGGGGGGCTTTTCAGCGCGCCGCGATGGCCGCTGGCGACCGCGAGGAGCGTCGACCGCAACAGCTCGACATCGGTGCCATAGTCGACGCCCACGGCGATGTCGAGGCGGCAGCTCTTGTCGGCATGCATCCAGTTGGTCACCGGATCGGTGATGAGATTGGCGTTGGGGATGATGACCGATTGCCGGTAGATCGTCTCGATTTCGGTCGAGCGCACGCTGATCTTCTTCACCGTGCCTTCCAGACCTGCGACCTGGATGTAGTCGCCGATCTTGATCGGACGCTCGATCAAAATGATGAGGCCTGAGACGAAATTGTTGACGATGCTCTGCAGGCCGAAGCCGATACCGACGGACAGGGCGCCGGCGACGATGGCGAGGTTCGAAAAGTCGACGCCGAGATAGGAGACGCCAGCCAAGGCTGCGAGCACGAAGCCGAGATAGCCGATGCCGATGCGCACGGATTCGTGCAAGCCGGAATCGCTGCGCCGGCCGGTGAACACGCGGCCGGTAAGCCAGCGCTGTATGAAACGCGTGAGCGCGAGGCCGAAGGCGAAGACGCCGAGGGCGATGAGCACGGACTGCAGCGACAGCCGAAAATTGCCGAACTGAAAGCCGAAAAATGCCGCCTGGATCCAGCCTCTGACCTCGACCCAGTCGAAGCGCCACAGAAGCAGCAGGACGGTGACGCCGACGGCGATGATGGCGACGTCGAGCAGCAGGCTGACGATGATGCGAATGGTCAGCAGAGACGGCGCGCCCATGTCCTCCTCTTCGTCGAGGTCGTCATCGATGGTTTTTCCGGAGATGACGCTGACGCTCGAGATGGACTCCGCCGCCAGATGCAGCAGATACATAATCCACAGCACGCCGGCGGTGGATACCGCGTGCATGCCGACGAAGCGGGCGAGGGATTCATAGCCGGACAGCATGGCGAGGATGATGATGCCGGCGACGGCGCCGCCGAAGGAGAACAGCCAGCCGCGCCAGCCGCTCAGTGCCGCCTTGCGCATCGTCGTGCCGCTTTGGATCGCCAAAAGGGTGGCGGCGAGAAGAACGCCGTAGAGGGCGGCGAAGACCGCCGAGCGCAGCACCGAGACCTGGTAGGGCGTGAACACCGCCGTGTCGGTCAGGTTCAAGACCAGATCGAACCACCAGACGGCCGTGATGGCCCATAACAGGCCGGCGACACGCCAAGCCACCGCATCGGTGGATGGGATGATCTTCCAGGCACTGTCGTCGGGCAGGAGGGAATAGGTGATGAGGGCCATGAGGAAGACTGCCCAGCCGGTGGCGAGAAGCGCCCTCAGCAGAAATCCGTTGAGCGTCGGGTCGGCAAGCCCCGCCGTGGACGCGATCAGATAGAAGACGAGAAGGCCGAGCCAGATGGGGAGCGTGCGTCGCACCGTCATGCGCAAGGCCCATACGCCGCATTGCTGCACCGAGGGTTCAACCGGCTTGTTGGGCCGCTGCTTGGCGTCGACGCGTCCGGCCATGTTCCGGACGAAGCTTTGTCCCGCCACGGCGAACGCGATGGGTGCGAGGAAGAGCAGGCCGAAGATGACGATACCGTTGGCCCAGACGCTGGCGACCCATTCGGCGCCAGCGTCGAACAGGCGCTTGAGTTGTATCGGGACGCGCTCGAACGCCGCCGGCAGCACATTGGAATAGAAATTCGGCACCGGGCCGAACAGAGATTCGGTGAAGCGCTCGCGGCGCTTGTCGTTGGCGGCGTCGATCAGCTGGTCGGCGCGCACGAACAGGATGTCGGCTTGCTTCAGCTTGCCGTCGATGGCCGCGACATTCGCCTCCAGGCGCTTCCGCTGTGCGGCGATCTCGGGGCTTTCCTTGGGCCCGTCCTTCTCCGGCGCGGGGCCGAGTTTGGCCAGGCGCTCGCGCATATCCTGGAGCTTGGGTTTGAGCACGGATTTTTGATCGAGGATGGTCTGGCGGAGCGTCTCGAGAAACTCCGGGATGGCCCTCAGCTCCTCATCGGTTGTCGCCCCGTCGGCGATGGCCTGCTCCAGGGCCTTGATCTGGTTGCCCCAAAGCTTGAGGGCTTCGGAAAACGCCGCGACCACCTTGTCCTTGGCGGCGTCGGGCTCTTGTTCCGGCTCCACTTCTGGCGCGGGCTCGGCCGCAGGCGCTGGCTGGCCGGCACTGGCGGGCGGCGCCACGGCTGCCGGCGGCTCAACCGATGCGGGCTGCTCCGCGGGCGCGGGCTGCTCCGCGGGCGCGGGCTGCTGAATCCCTGGGGCCTCGCCCGCGACCGGCGCGTCTTGGGTGTAACCTGGCGATACCAGCGCCAACGTGACCGCGAGACAAGCGGTGACAGTAGTGAGGTTTCGCCTCAACCAGATCGGCATATTCGCTCGCTCTCCTTTGCCGGCTTGGGTCGGTGCAGCCCGGCAAGTCCTTATAATTTCCAATGATTTACCCAATGAGGCGAGACATTGGGCATGACAATGAGGAAGATTGACGGCAGGACGCGTCCCTGTTCGGTCCGGAAGGCGGAATGAGCGAGCAAACGAGACGGCCGACGGTGGAACGCCCGGCGCCAGGGCGCATGTGGTATGCGGCCGCCGTTCTGGTGGCCTTGGCCGGCTTTGCCGTCGCGGGCTACCGAGTCTATTCCAGTCTCGACGACCTTATGCGCGGCATGGCGCAGGTCGTGGTGCCGGGCGAGGCGGTCCTCGCGCTCGAACCTGGCCGCTACACGATCTTTCACGAATATCAGAGCGCAGTGGGCGGCCGCATCTATTCCGGTACGGATATATCCGGCCTCCTGGTGCGCGTCGCGCCGGCCGATGGCGGCACGCCGCTGGACCTCGACCAGACGGGGGCGACGTCGAGCTACGAGCTGGGGAGCCATGCCGGACGCTCGGTTCTCGCTTTCGACGTGCCCCAGGCCGGCGATTACCGCCTGGTGGCGTCCTACCCGGGCGGTGAGGCCAAACCGGAGGCTGTGTTGGCGGTGGGGCGCGGGATGACCGGGGGCATCCTGTCGCTCGTATTCAGCGCGCTCGCCATCGTGTTCCTGAGCGTTGCCGCCGCGGCGGCCATCGTAATCATGACCTATAGGCGGCGGCGCGCGGCCCTTTCGCCCCGTTAAAGATCGGAGGAGATGAGATGAGATGAGATGAAAATCGGCAAGGTTGGCCTTCTCTGCGCGGCCCTGGCTTGGCTCGGTGTGTTCGCCAGCCCGGCAATGGCCGAAGAGCCCAACCCTTGTGCCGATGCGGTCACCACCATCGCGATGCGGGAGTGTCTGGACAAGGCCTACGTCCGCGCCGACGCTGACCTGAACGCCGTTTGGAAGCAGATCATGGCCGGCGTCAGTGGCGCCGACTATCTGCCGGGGAAGGAACGGAAGGCCTGGAAGGACGAGCTGCTCGCATCGCAGCGCGTTTGTATCCAGTTCAAGGAAAATGACTGCGATGCCGTGGGCTAAGAATGGTGGGGCGGCTCTGGCGCCGCCGGCGCCATCCTGAGCTGCCTGCTCGAGCATACCGAAGCCCGCACCAAGGACCTCAAAGCGCGCTATCTGGACCGCTAGCCCGCCACCACGGCAGCCTGATTTAACCGGCGCCTGTGCTACGATTCACCCATGAGGGCTACGATTCGCATTGTGGGTATCGACCCGGGGTTGAGGCGCACCGGCTGGGGCGTCATCGACACCGATGGCGTGAAGCTCAGCTATGTAGCCTGCGGTTCGGTCACCTCGGATTCCGATCAAGGCCTCGGCCATCGCTTGCGGCAGCTGTTCGATGGGCTTTCCGAGGTGCTGGCGGCGCTGTCACCGATCGAGGCGGCCGTCGAGCACACTTTCGTCAATCGTGATGCCTCCGCCACGCTGAAGCTCGGCCAGGCCCGCGGCATCGCCATGCTGGTGCCGGCGCTTGCCGGGCTCACGATCGCCGAATATGCGCCGAACGCGGTGAAGAAGACCGTGGTGGGCGCGGGCCATGGCGACAAGACTCAGATCCGCGCCATGATCAAATGCCTGCTGCCGCGCGCCGTGCCCGACAGCGCCGACGCGGCGGACGCGCTCGCCATCGCCATCACGCACGCCCATACGCGCAGCTGGACGAATCTCGAAGCCCGGGTCGCGCAAGCCGAGAGAGCCGCATCATGATCGGCAAGCTCACGGGCAAGGTCGATACGGTTTCGCTGTCCACGGCGATCATCGATGTGGGCGGCGTCGGCTACGAGGTGACGCTCGGCACGTGCACGCTGTCGAGCTTGCCGCCGGTCGGCGAGGTGGTGACGCTCGCCATCGACACGCATTTGAAAGAGGACGGCGTGCGGCTCTACGGCTTCGCCAACGAGCATGAGCGCGCCTGGTTCCGGGCGCTGCAATCGGTGCAAGGGGTCGGCGCCAAGGTGGCACTGGCCGTGCTTGGAACACTGTCGACCACCGATCTCGCCAATGCCGTGGCGCTGCAAGACAAGAACCATGTGGCGCGCGCGCCGGGCGTCGGCCCGAAGGTCGCCGCTCGTATCGTTGCCGAACTGAAAGACAAGATGCCGGCGCTGGCGCCCGCCTTAGGTCCGGGCGGGGGCGCCAGTCCCGTCGCCACGCTGCCCGAGGGGCTTGCCGCGCGCGACGCGGTGTCGGCGCTGACCAATCTCGGCTATGCCCATGGGGAGGCGGCCGCGGCCGTCAGCGCGGCCATCGCCAAGGTCGGGGCCGAGGGCCGGGCCGAAGAGCTGATCCGCGTCGGGCTCAAGGAGCTCGCCCAATGAGTGAGCGTATGCTGGCGGCGGCGAAACATGACGAGGATCAGCCCGACGCCGCGCTCAGGCCGCATACTCTTTCCGAGTTCATCGGCCAGGCCAAAGTCCGCTCAAACCTCAAAGTGTTCATCGATGCTGCCTGCGGCCGCCGCGAGGCGCTCGACCATGTGCTGTTCGCGGGTCCCCCCGGCCTCGGTAAGACCACGCTGGCGCAGATCGTGGCCCGCGAACTCGGCGTCAGCTTTCGCGCGACCTCGGGGCCCGTGATCGCCAAGGCGGGGGATCTCGCCGCGCTCCTCACCAATCTCGAGGACCGCGACGTGCTGTTCATCGACGAGATTCATCGGCTCAGCCCGGCGGTGGAGGAAATCCTCTATCCGGCCATGGAGGACTTCCAGCTCGATCTCATCATCGGCGAAGGGCCGGCGGCGCGCTCGGTGCGCATCGACGTCGCCCGCTTCACGCTGATCGGGGCCACCACGCGCACTGGGCTTCTCACCACTCCCTTGCGCGAACGCTTCGGCATTCCCATCCGGCTCCAGTTCTACACGGTCGAGGAGCTCGAGGAGATCGTGAGGCGCGGGGCGCGGCTGCTCGGCCTGCCGCTCACGAACGAAGGCGCGCACGAGATCGCCAGGCGCGCGCGGGGGACGCCGCGCGTGGCGGGACGGTTGTTGCGCCGCGTGCGCGACTTCGCCGCCGTGGACGGCACGGGCGCGGTCGACGCCAAGCTCGCCGATAGCGCGCTGTCGCAGCTCGAAGTGGACTCGCGCGGGCTCGATGCGCTCGACCATCGTTATTTGCGGCTGATCGCCACGAACTATAGCGGCGGGCCGGTGGGGATCGAGACCATCGCCGCGGGCATGTCGGAGCCGCGCGACGCCATCGAGGAAATCATCGAGCCCTATCTGTTGCAGCAGGGCTTCATCGCGCGCACGCCGCGCGGCCGGGTGCTGACGGCGCTGGCTTATGGGCATCTCGGCGTGGCGCCGCCGGCGCAGCCGGGGCAGATTCCGTTGTTCAACGGCGGCGAAGACTAGTGGGCGCGTGGCCGGACCTTGCCGGACGCATCGAGGGCGAGATCCATGTTTTGCCGGTGCGCGTCTATTTCGAGGACACCGACTTCACCGGCCTCGTCTATCACGCCAACTTTCTGAAGTTCTGCGAGCGCGGCCGTTCCGACTTCATCCGCACGCTCGGCATCGACCACAGCAGTCTCGCCAACCCGAAAGAAGGTGAGCCGGCGGTCTTCGTCGTGCGGCGCATCGAGATCGACTATCTGAAGCCCGCGCGCATCGACGAGGTGCTGGAAGTGGTCACGTCCTGCGCCGAGATCGGCGGGGCAACGCTGGTCCTCTCACAAGAGGTGCGGCGCGACGGCGTGGCGCTCGCCCGGCTTAAGGTGAGCGTCGTGCTGGTGTCGGAAGCGGGCAAGCCGCAGCGGTTGGGGCAATTGGTCCGTGGCGCGCTTCAACGATTCGTTAACCGGTCGCGTGAAACGTAGCTAAGACCGGTGCAGCATAAGTTTGCGCCGGATCGAGTCGCGCGCAGCGACAAGGGCGGTAGAGCCCAAGTTTAGTCACAATCGCTCGCGAAAGGTCGGGGTCTTGCGAGCGAAATGCGGCCCCCTCCGGCGACGTCCAACTCCCCGCGGGTCTCTTGACCCTCGCGGGACCAAGCGACCGTCCGTGGGGTGACGCCTAGGGGCATGCGCTTGGAGCTCATGCCATGAGGCCGTGAATGAATCCGTCGGATGTCGCCGTCGATCTGTCGATCTTCCACCTGTTTATGAACGCCCATTTTGTCGTCAAGCTCGTGATTATCGGGCTGATCCTGGCGTCGATCTGGAGTTGGGCGATCATCTTCGAAAAATTCTTCCTGTTCGCCAAGACGCGCAAGGAGGCCGACAAGTTCGAGCAGGTGTTCTGGTCCGGCCAGTCGCTCGATGAGCTTTATCAAGCGCTAGCGCAGCGCCGGAACACCGGCATGGCGGCGCTGTTCGTGGCGGCGATGCGGGAGTGGAAGCGCTCGACCGAGCGGGAGAGTGGCGACCGCGCCATGAAGCCCATGGCGGGGGTGCAGCACCGGGTCGAGAAGGTCATGGACGTGACAATCGGCCGAGAAGTGGAGCGGCTCGAACGGCGGCTGACCTTCCTCGCCACGGTCGGCTCCACGGCGCCCTTTGTCGGTCTGTTCGGCACCGTGTGGGGCATCATGACCAGCTTCCAGGCGATCGCCACCAGCAAGAATACCAGCCTCGCGGTGGTGGCGCCGGGCATCGCCGAGGCTCTGTTCGCCACCGCGCTCGGCCTGCTTGCGGCCATCCCGGCGGTCATATTCTACAACAAATTCAACAGCGAAGTGGCGCGGCACGCGGCCCGTCTCGAGGGCTTCGCCGACGAGTTCTCCGCCATCCTGTCGCGGCAAATCGACAAGAGCAATTGAGGCCCGATCATGGGAGTAGGACTTCAACCCGGCGGCGCGCTTTCCAATCGCCGCGCAAGACGGCGCTCGGGCCTACCCATGAGCGAGATCAACGTCACCCCCATGGTCGACGTGATGCTCGTACTCCTGATCATCTTCATGGTGACGGCGCCGCTCTTAACCGTCGGCATCGATATCGACGCCAACGCGACCTTGCCGGAGGTTGAATTGCCGGCGACCGAGGCGGGGGTGGTCAACCCGGAACAGGCGCCGCTCAGCATCACCGTCGATGCGGCGGGGAAAATCTTCCTGCAGAACACCGAGATCGGCTTTGACGAACTTATGCCCAAACTTGCTGCTATCCGGGATGCCGGTGGCGGATCGCAAGTCTGGGTCCGCGGCGACAAGGCCACGCCATACGGCAACGTCGCGAAGGTGCTGGTCCGGATCAAGGAAGCCGGCCTGCCCGTGACCCTCGTCACCGATCAAGTCGACCAACCCTGACGGGGAGCCCTTCCAGGACCATGGGTCCGAGCACCTTCATCTCTGCGGCACTGCATGTGGCGATCGTACTGTTCGCCATTGTCGGCTTGTCGTCGTCGCACATGTCGGCGCCGCTGGTCGCCATTCCCGTCGATCTCTCCACGCCGGCCGACATCACCAAGATCAAGGCCGGCATGAAGGATGCCGCGGACGACGCGTCGCTTGCCGCCAAGCCGGAAGAGGAGAAGCCAAAAGCGGTGAAGGAGAAGACCGCGAAGGCGCCCGAGCAGACCGCAGCGATCAAGAAGTCGGCTGAGCCGAAAGTGGAGAAGACAGTCGAGGCACCGAAGACGCCCGCGCCGAAACCTGCACCAAAGCCCGAGCAGACGGCCGCGGCGCCGAAGCCGCAACCCAAACCGCAAGCGCCCGCCCGCAAGCCTGAGCCGCCGAAAGAGCAAGCCAAGGCTGCGCTCAAACCTGCGCTGAAACCCGCACCCAAGACGGCGCAATTCGATACCGATCGAATCTCCGCACTCCTGAACAAGATTCCGGATGCGACCGACACGCCCGAGCCGCAAGCCCTGGCCGAAGAGACCAAGCCGGCGCGCGGGCAGTCGAACGGCACGGAGATGGCGATGTCGGTCAATGAGCTGGATGCGCTCAGAGCGCGCATCTCGGAGTGCTGGACGCCCCCGGCGGGCGGACTCGGGGCCGACGCCATCGTCGTCAAGGTCAGGCTCAAGCTCAACCAGGACGGCACGCTCGAAGGCCTTCCGAGCGTCGCCAATTCAGGTTCCTCGCCTTTCTTCCAGGCTGCCGCCGACAGTGCGGTGCGCGCGGTGTTCCAGTGTCAGCCTTATGCGTTGCCGGCGGGAAAATATTCGCTGTGGCGCGACATGATCCTCACTTTCGACCCAAGCCAGATGTATCGCAGCGGCTAGGGGGATTTTTTCGATGTGGCGATCATCCATGCTCATCTTCGCGGCCTTGCTCGGCGCGGTCTCCGCGCCGGCGCCAGCGCATGCCGTGGTCGAGCTCGACATCACCCAAGGCACGATTCAGCCGCTGCCGATCGCCATTGTCGATTTCGCCCCTGGGCTCGGGATCGATCCCGAAGCGGCGCGTGAAATCTCGGATATCGTGGCGAAAGACCTCCAGTCGTCAGGCTTGTTCGCGCCCATCGATCAGGCGGCGTTCATCGAGCGGGACCTCGGCATGAGCAGCGTGCCGCGCTTCGAGGACTGGCGGGTCATCAACGCGCAGGCGCTGGTGATCGGCCATATCGGCGCCTCGAAGGGGAAATTGCGGGCCGAGTTCCGGCTGTGGGACGTACTGTCCGGCCAACAGCTCGTGGGCGAACAGGTGTTCGCGCGGCCGCAAGAGGCGCGGCGCCTGGGCCATATCATCGCCGATACAATCTATGAGCGTATTACCGGCGAGAAGGGCTATTTCGACACGCGTATCGTGTATGTGGACGAATCCGGGCCGAAGGACCGGCGCATGAAGCGCCTGGCCATCATGGATCAGGACGGCCACAACCTAAAGTTGCTGACGCAAGGGCAGAGCCTCGTGCTGACGCCGCGGTTCAGCCCCTCGACCCTCGAGATCACCTACATGTCCTATGAGGGGGCGGAGCCGAAAGTCTATCTGCTCAATATCGAGACCGGGCAGAAGGAGATCGTCGGCGCCTTTCCGGGCATGACCTTTGCCCCAAGATTTTCGCCCGACGGCCAGCGCATCGTCATGAGCCTTGAGCAGGGCGGAAATTCCAACCTTTTCGCCATGGATCTGCGCAGCCGGCGGACCATGCAGCTCACCAATACGGATGCAATCGACACCGGGCCCTGCTATGCGCCGGACGGCCGCCAGATCACCTTCGAGACCGATCGGGACGGCTCCCGGCAGATCTACGTCATGAACGCCGACGGCTCCAATCAGCACCGCATCAGCCAGGGGGAGGGGAGCTATTCGACCCCGGTGTGGTCGCCCCGGGGCGATCTCATCGCCTTCACCAAGATGCAGGGCGGGCGATTCCTGATCGGCGTGATGAAGCCGGATGGCTCGGGCGAGCGCATCCTCACCGAGGGGTTCCACAACGAGGGTCCGACCTGGTCGCCCAACGGCCGGGTGCTCATGTTCTTCCGGGAATCCCCGGGCGCCGGGGGCGGCCCGCGGCTATATACGATCGACCTCACGGGCTATAACGAGCGCCAGGTGGCGACCCCGGCCTTCGGGTCGGATCCGGCCTGGTCTCCCCTGATAAATTAGCTATTTTTGTCGGGTTTCCGCCAATTGCGCGGCGCCTTGCGCGGCTTGCGGCTAAATTGCCACACCCACTTACCCTTTCTTAATCGGAGTGCCCCAACGTCGTTAACCACACCTTGATCGGTGTCCCCGAGCGGGATAGTTTGAGCGAGCTGGAGGACGAGATTCGGCGTGGCATTTTGGCATCAATGACCGGTAAAACGGTCCCAGGACACTAGTCCGACCTTGATCTGAAAACGCCGCACCGGTACATGCAAAGATGGCTTTGCCGTTGTTAACCAAAGGAGAGAAGACCATGCAGGGTTTGAAGGGCGTTATCGCCGCTGTCATGCTCGTGGCCGCCGCCGTTTCGCTGGGTGGCTGCTTCGGCCACCACGAAAAGGCCGTCGTCATGGAGCCGCTTAAGCTCGGCTAAATCACGGCTACTGATTTGCAGCGGAAGCTTCTGGCTTCCACGCAAAACGGGATATGGATGCCGGAACGCCGTAGCTGATGCGGCGGCGTTCCAGGCATCCTTTTCCTATTTAAGGGCCTGATTTTTGGCCTGATGTCACCCGCCGCGTGCCGGCAATGGCCCCCTGGGGCCCACACATTCACCCTTTTCCGGTCTTAACCATATCGCTGGCGGAAGGCCTCGGGGCCTTCCGGACTAAGGGATCGTTAAGGACTTCACTCCTACGATTTTCTTAAATTTAGCGGGAGTTTAGTACATGCGTTTCCGTGGTGGGTTTGGCCACGCCTGCAAGCTCGTGGGCATGCTTTTCGTGGTCGGTTTGGCGCTTGCCGCCTGTTCCAAGAGCCAGCAGCCAAAGGAATACGGTCTCGGGGGTGAGCGGCCGGCGGCGCCGGGCAGCACCCGAGATTTCTCTAGCAATGTGGGCGATGTGGTCCATTTCCAAGTGGACAGCGCCAGGCTGACGGGCGAGGCGCAGAATACCCTGCGGAGCCAAGTCCGCTGGCTCAACCAGTACGCGCAATACACCGTGACCATCGAAGGCCATGCGGATGAGCGGGGCACGCGCGAGTATAATCTGGCGCTCGGCGCCCAGCGCGCCATGGCGGTCAAAGGCTTCCTGCTCAGCAACGGGCTCAGCGCGCGGCGCGTCAAGACCATCTCCTACGGTAAGGAGCGGCCGATCGCGGTGTGCGACGACATCTCGTGCTGGTCGCAGAACCGGCGCGCCCAGACGATCTTGAACGCGGGTGCCGTGGCCCGCTACTAGACCTTGCCGCAGGACGCTTTGTGGGCCAAACACACCTAAGTTTGGCCCCAAAGGGTCCGGCGAATGGGTGCGTCCGGCGGATTCGCGGCGGCTCGATCCTCGCGCCGCGCGAAGCTCTGCACCGGGCCTGCTGACAAGGTCGCCATCGTGTTTCCATTGGCTTTCACTCGGGCTCCCGGTTGGGGCCACCGTGTCCGCGCCACCGCGCTTGCAGCCGGTATGCTGCTGGCGCTCGCGCCGGGCGCCGGGCTTGCCCAAGAGAGCGGACAAGGCAGCGGCCAAGCCGGCGGCCAAGACAGCAATGTCGCCGCCCGGGTTGACAAGCTCGAAGCGGAGGTCGCCGATCTCAAGGCCATGGTGGGGCGGCTGGAGGCTGTGGTCCGCGCCAAGCCGAGCCTCGCGCCCGAGGTGTCGCGGGCTGGTCCGGCGGATGAGGGCGGTCTCGGCTCACGGGTCAGCGCCCTTGAGACCCAGATCGGGGCGCTCACCAATCAGATCGAGATGATGGGCGGTCAGGTGGGTGGGCCCGATGCCATGCCGGCCCCGCTGGCCGATGCCGATGCCGCTGTCGCTGTCGAGGAGGAGACGCCGCCGGCGCCCGAAGCCGACATCAGCAAGCCCGAGATCAAGCCCGACATCATGGAGGCCCCGCGGGACGAGGCGCCGCCGCAGCCGCAGGTCGTACCCCCGGCGTCCCCGGCAGTGATTCCGCCAGCGGCCGACGATAGCGATCCGTCGAAGCCGCGCTGGTATGGGCCAAAGCCCGGCGGACCACAGCTCGGCGAGGCGAACACAGACGATAATGCGCCCCAGTCGATTTTGCCGCCGACCGCCACCGGCGCGGTGCCCGATGCATTGTCCCAGAGTCTCGACGCCCTGCCCGACGACAACGCCCAAGCGCTGTACGAGCAGGCCTATGGCGATCTGCTCCAACGCGACTATGCGGCCGCCGAGACGGGGTTCGGCAAGGTGGTGAAGGACTATCCGAACGATCCGCTGGCGGGCAGCGCGCAATATTGGGTCGGCGAGACCTATTACGTGCGTAAGCAGTTCAAGAAGGCCGCCGACAGCTTCCTCGCCGCCTACCGAAAATATTCCGGCAGCGACAAGGCGCCCGACAGCCTGCTCAAGCTCGGCATGTCGCTCGCGGCACTCGGGCAGAAGGACGCCGCCTGCTCCACCTTCGCGGAGCTCAACGACAAATTCCCCGACGCGCACGATCACCTGCGCAATCAGGCCAAGGGCGAGGCCGTGAAGGTGGGGTGCAAATGACCGCGGCACGTCCCGTCTCCCGCCAGGAGGCGGAAATTCTGCTTCAGCCGCTGATGCACTTTGCCCGCGTGGCGCTGGCGGTCTCCGGCGGTCCGGACAGTCTGGCGCTGATGCATCTCGCCGCGCGCTGGCGCGCCGGCCGCGATGACGGGCCCGAACTCACCGTGCTCACGGTCGATCATGGTTTGCGTCCCGGCTCGCGTGACGAAGCGGCGATGGTGGGCCGCGCCGCAAGCGCTTTTTCCCTGCCGCACACGATTCTCACCTGGGAGGGGCACGGCGATGTGGTCACGGGAGTGCAGGCCAAGGCGCGGGAAGCGCGCTACGACCTGATGGCCGCTCATGCTTGCCGCCACGACATTGGCGCACTCGTTACCGCCCATCACCTGGACGATCAGGCCGAGACCTTCCTGATGCGGCTGAAGCGCGGCAGCGGCCTCGACGGGCTTGCCGCCATTCCCGAACAGGGCGCCTGGGGCCCGCTCACGCTGCTCCGGCCGCTGCTCGATCTGCCGAAGGCGCGGCTGGTGGCAAGCGCCGGGGAGGCGGGCTTCGCCTTCGCCACCGATCCGAGCAACGCGGACACACGCTTCGAGCGCGCGCGCCTGCGCGGCGCCACGGATGCCTTTGCCACACTCGGCCTTACCCCGGAAGCCGTGGCGCTTTCAGCCAAGCGTCTGCGGCGGGCCCGGGTGGCGCTCGACGGTGCGGCGCAGGACTTTCTTGACCGCCATGCGCAGACGAGCGCGGCCGGCTTTGCCGTCATCGATCAGGCGGCGCTGGCCGCGGTCCCTGAGGAAATCGCGCTGCGGGCATTGTCGCGCCTGCTGGCCTCGGTCGGCGGCGGCGAGGATCCGGTGCGCCTAGCCAAGCTCGAAGCGCTGCTTGCCTCGCTCAAGGCGCAGCCGGAGAAGACTCATACGCTCGGACGCTGCCGTCTCGCGCCTCACACTGGCGGGCATAACGGGCAGCTTGGCATCTTCCGCGAGATGCGGCGGGGCGGGCTGCCGGTGGTCAAGCTCGAGCCCGGCCAGGGCGCACTTTGGGACAATCGCTTCCGGGTCGCGCTTGGGCCGGGCGCGCGGAGCCCCATCATCTTGCGGGCGCTGGGCGAGCCCGGCTGGCGGCAATTGCGTGAGCTCGAGGCGCTCCCTGAAGACCTGCCGCGCCTGGCGGCGCGGACGCTGCCGGCCTGTTTCCGGGATGAGACCCTGATCTGTCTTCCTGATTTCGGTCAGGAGGCGCTTTTCGGCACGCCATCCTTGCGCCACGAAGAGCGCCTTGACTGCCAGGCAGTGTTTTTACGGGGGACACTCTCGGCACAGGGCGGGATGCCGCAGCGACGTTAAGCCGTTGAGGAAGCATGCACCTCTTTGCATTAGCTTTACTTGGCAAAATGCCTGCAGCTTCCTATGTTAACGAGGCTCAATACCCCAGAAATTCGGGGGCGACGCGTTCACACCGCTGCCCCATACACCAAGCCGTCAGGTCAGGTCAGGTCAGTTCATGAATTCGAACTTCCGTAATTTCGTCATCTGGGTGTTCATCGCCCTTCTCCTGGTTGCTCTGTTCAACCTGTTCCAGACGCCTGGCGTCCAGGTCCGCGGCAACGAGATCAGCTTCTCGCAGATGCTGTCGGAGGTCGAGGGCGGCAACGTCCAGGATGTGACCATCGCCGGCAATCAGATCACCGGGCACTTCACCGACGGCCGTAATTTCCAGACCTATGCGCCGGACGACCCCAACCTGGTCGACAAGCTGGACAAGAAGGGCGTGAAGATCACCGCCAAGCCGTCCGAAGAGGACGTGCCGTCGCTGTTCGGCGTGCTGATCTCCTGGTTCCCGATGCTGCTCCTGATTGCCGTGTGGATCTTCTTCATGCGCCAGATGCAGTCGGGCGGCGGCCGCGCCATGGGCTTCGGCAAGTCGAAGGCCAAGCTTCTGACCGAGCGCCATGGCCGGGTGACCTTCGACGACGTCGCCGGCGTCAACGAGGCCAAGGAAGACCTGCAAGAGATCGTCGAGTTCCTGCGCGATCCGCAGAAGTTCCAGAAGCTGGGCGGCAAGATTCCGCGCGGCGCGCTGTTGGTCGGGCCTCCGGGTACCGGCAAAACGCTGCTGGCGCGCGCCATTGCGGGTGAAGCGAATGTGCCCTTCTTCACCATTTCGGGCTCCGACTTCGTCGAGATGTTCGTCGGCGTGGGTGCGTCCCGCGTGCGCGACATGTTCGATCAGGCGAAGAAGAACGCGCCCTGCATCATCTTCATCGACGAGATCGACGCGGTCGGTCGTCATCGTGGCGCAGGCCTCGGCGGCGGTAATGACGAGCGCGAGCAGACGCTGAACCAGCTTCTGGTCGAGATGGACGGCTTCGAGGCGAATGAAGGCGTTATCCTCATCGCCGCCACCAACCGTCCCGACGTGCTCGATCCGGCGCTGCTCCGGCCCGGCCGTTTCGACCGGCAGGTCGTTGTGCCGCGCCCGGACATCATCGGCCGCGAGAAGATCCTGAAAGTGCATGTGCGCAAGGTGCCGCTGGCGCCGGACGTCGATTTGCGTGTCATCGCGCGCGGCACGCCCGGCTTCTCCGGTGCCGATCTTGCCAATCTCGTCAACGAGGCGGCGCTGCTCGCCGCGCGCCGCTCCAAGCGCGTCGTCACGCAGCACGAGTTCGAGGACGCCAAGGACAAGGTGATGATGGGCGCCGAGCGCCGCTCCATGGTGATGACCGAGGAGGAGAAGACCCTCACGGCCTATCATGAAGGCGGTCACGCGCTCGTGACGCTGCATCAGCCGGCGTCCGATCCGGTCCACAAGGCGACCATCATTCCGCGTGGCCGCGCGCTGGGTATGGTCATGCGCCTGCCTGAGCGGGACATGCTGTCCTACACCCGCGCCAAGCTGAAGGCGGATATCACCGTGGCCATGGGCGGCCGTGTGGCCGAGGAGATCGTGTTCGGTTACGACAAGGTCACCTCGGGCGCATCGTCCGACATCAAGATGGCGACCGGGCTCGCACGGGCCATGGTCACCCAATTCGGCATGTCCGATAAGCTCGGGCCGCTGGCCTATGGCGACAACGAGGAAGAGGTGTTCCTGGGCCATTCCGTGTCGCGCACGCAAAGCCTGTCCGACGAGACCCAGACCATCGTCGATGAGGAGATTCATCGTCTCGTCGACGAAGGCTTCGAGACCGCGCGCAAGATCCTGTCCGAGAATATCGACGATCTGCACATCGTCGCCCGGGGCTTGCTCGAATACGAGACGCTGTCAGGCCAGGAGATCAAGGATCTGCTGAACGGCAAGCCGCCGGTGCGCGACTTCCCCGTCGAGGATACGATCCGTCCCGGTCCCGCCTCCGCCGTGCCGACCGCCGGCCGGGGCAAGAAGCCACCCGAGCCGGAGACCGGCCCCGGCGGCATGGAGCCTCAGCCGACCTAGAACGGGGGGTACACCGTCCAGAAATTTGCGCATGCCCGGCCCTCGTGCCGGGCATGATGCTTTGTGCTAAGGCTTGCCGCATGGCAGACGGGACGCTCTATCTCAGACCCATCGGATTTCTGTACGGGCCGCCGGCCGAGGCCGCGGTCGAGGACGGCTTGGCCTTGCCGCTGGCGGGTGGGCCGATCGCGTTTTCGGCTGCCGTCCTGATCGAGGGCGACCCCCGCAATTCGCGGCGGCGGCTCTTTACCGCGCATGCGCTGAGCGAGGTGCGCGACGGCGATCTCAAGGCGGCTCTCGATCGCGTCAGCGCGCCGCGTACGCCTTTCGCCGGGCTGGCCCTGTCGCGGCCGGTGCTCATGGGCATCGTCAACGTGACGCCGGACAGCTTCTCCGACGGCGGTCTCTACGACGAGACCGAAGGCGCCATCACCCATGCGGCGGAGCTGGTGGCGGCGGGAGCCGAGATCGTCGATATCGGCGGCGAGTCGACGCGGCCCGGGTCCGACAGGGTCGAGAACGAGGCGGAGCGCGCCCGCGTGGTGCCGGTGCTCGAGGGGCTGGCCGGCTCGCCGGCGGTGATCTCCATCGACACGCGCAAAGCCGATGTGGCGAAGGCGGCGGCTGAGGCCGGCGCCAAAATCCTCAACGACGTCTCGGCGCTGACCCACGATCCGGCCTGTTTGGACGTGGCGGTGGAGATGGGGCTCGATCTGGTGCTGATGCATGCCCAGGGCGAGCCCAAGACCATGCAGGACAATCCCACTTACGACGACGTCGTGCTGGAAGTGTTCGATTATTTGGAAGAGCGCATCGGGCTCTGCGTGGCCGCCGGCATCGACCGCTCCCGCATCGCCGCCGACCCCGGCCTCGGCTTCGGCAAGACGCTCGCCCACAATCTGGCGCTGCTGGCCAATCTCAGCCTGTTCCACGGCCTCGGCGTGCCGCTTCTCGTCGGCGCCTCGCGCAAGCGCTTCATCGGCGGGGTGGGCCAGGGGCGCGATCCCCGGTCCCGGGAGCCCGGCAGTCACGCGGCGGCGATCGCGTCGGCGGCGCAAGGGGTGCAGATGTTACGGGTCCATGACGTGGCGGGCAGCCGCCAGGCGTTGGACGTCTGGCGCGCGAGCATGTTCGGCACTGAAAATTAAGGGCAATTCCACGCCGCAGCTCGTCCGGGGTGTAATTTTTGCTTACATTTTTTGAACGCAAGCATGCCGTCAGGAGGCGCATAATCCAATGTCTCGCCAGGCAAATCCGAAAACGGGCCAGGCGCCGTCTGGCGGCGGTGATGGGGGAATAACCGGGATGGCTCGCAAGTTTTTTGGCACGGATGGTATCCGTGGCAGCGCCAATTCCTATCCGATGACCTCGGAGGTGGCGCTCAAGGTCGGCATGGCCGCCGGCAAGGTTTTCACCAACGGCTCGTACCGTCATCGCGTGGTGATCGGCAAGGATACGCGGCTGTCCGGCTACATGATCGAGTCGGCGCTGGTGTCCGGCTTCACCGCCATGGGCATGGATGTGTTCCAGCTGGGGCCGATGCCGACGCCCGCCGTCGCCATGCTGACGCGCTCCTTGCGTGCCGATCTCGGCGTGATGATCTCCGCCTCGCACAATCCCTTCATCGACAACGGCATCAAGCTGTTCGGGCCGGACGGCTACAAGCTGTCCGACGAGACCGAGGAAGAAATCGAAAAGCTGATGGAGGGCGATTTCACTTCGCTGCTCGCCCCGCCGGAGAAGATCGGCCGCGCCACCCGCATCGACAGCGCGCGCGAGCGCTATATTGAATTCGCCAAGCGCACCCTGCCCAAAAATCTCCGCTTCGACGGGATTCGGGTGGTGATCGATTGCGCCAATGGCGCCGGCTACAAGGTGGCGCCCGAAGCACTGTGGGAGCTCGGCGCCGAGGTCATCAAGATCGGCGTCGATCCCAACGGCCTCAACATCAATAAGGATTGCGGGTCGACCGCGCCGCAGAATTTGATCCGCAAGGTCCAAGAGGTGCGCGCGGATATCGGCATCGCACTCGACGGCGACGCGGACCGCGTGGTCATCGTCGACGAGAAGGGCTGCATCATCGACGGCGATCAGCTGATGGCGGTGATTGCCGAGTTCTGGCTCAGGCGCGGGCGGCTTGCCGGCGGCGGCGTGGTCGCCACGGTGATGTCCAATCTCGGGCTGGAGCGCTATCTCGAAGATCTCGGGCTTGGCCTGACCCGCACGCCGGTCGGCGACCGCTATGTGGTCGAGCATATGCGCCAGCACGGCTACAATGTCGGCGGCGAGCAGTCCGGCCATATCGTGCTGTCGGATTTCTCCACCACGGGGGACGGGCTGGTCACGGCCTTGCAGATCCTGGCCGTGGTGGCCCAGAGCGGCAAGCCGGTGAGCGAGGTATGCAATCGCTTCGAGCCGCTGCCGCAGATCCTGGAGAATGTCCGCTACAAGAACGGCCAGCCGCTGGACAATGTGGGCGTGCAGCGGGCGATCAATGACGGCAAGTCGAAGCTCGGCAAAGCCGGGCGCCTGGTCATCCGCCCCTCGGGTACGGAGCCGGTGATTCGGGTCATGGCCGAGGGCGATGACGCGGGGCTGGTGAAGACCGTGGTTTCGGACATTGTCCACGCTTTGTCGGATGCCGCCGCGGCCTAGGCCGGCGCGCTGTTCCGTCGCTAAAATACGATATTTTTCAATCTATTGAGGCTTGCCGAGGCGCCGGCGAGTGCGCCCTGTGGCCGCCTGGTTACAGCCGTCCCGGCCTGGGACCGCGTTTAGGAGTCCGTTAACCAATCCCGCCGATAGTTCCCCAATTAGACAGCCAGCGTGACCTGAGCCGAGGTCGTTCGATCGCCAGGCTGCAGTCAGAAGGGGTAATCAGATGGGACAGACTCGCTCAATCATTCTCGGCGTTGCCGCTCTGGTCATGGGCCAGACGGTGAGCGCCTATGCCGCCGATCTCGGTCTGCCGCCGCCGCCGCTCGAATATCCGGCGCCTTGCGTCGGCTGCACGGGCCCAGTGTATCTCAAGGGCTTCATTGGTGCTGCTAACCCGAATGTCGGTAGCATTTCCACCGAAGACTACCAGTTCAACGACTTCGAAGTCTTCCACGAAGACATCAAGAGCACGCCGTTCTTCGGCGTAGGCATCGGCTACGAGTTCAACTCTTGGCTCCGCTTCGATGTCACCGGTGAATATCGCGGCAAGTCGCTGTTCATAGCCCAGGACCGCTATCCTGGTGGCAACGGTACGTTCAGCCGGGCCAGCAACGACATTGACGGTACCTTCTTCCCGGGTACCAACGAGTACACCGCCGACATCGAAAGCTGGGTTGGCCTGGCCAACGCCTATATCGATCTCGGCACCTATATGTGCATCACGCCTTATGTCGGCGGTGGTATCGGTATGGCTTCGGTCTCCGTGCTTGGCCTGAAAGACGTGAACGTGCCCAATGGCGGTGTCGCCTATGGCGCCGATCACACCCAGACGAATTTCGCCTGGGCCGTCTATGGCGGTCTCGCTTATGACGTGAACCCGTCCGTTACCCTCGACCTGTCATACCGCTATACCGATCTCGGTAGCGCGCGAAGCGGCACGGTGACGGCCTATGACAACACCAGCTCCTACTCGGGCGTGGACATTGACGACATCCACTCGCATGATGTGATGCTCGGCATGCGCTGGAAGCTCGGACATCAGCCGGCGGCGCCGATGCCGGTCGCCTTCAAGTAGACCCATCCACCACAGCCGACTGCTAGCCTTAACCGCCCGTCCTTGCGACGGGCGGCTTTTTTCTTGGGACGCGCGCTGCCGGCTGCATGCACTTGACGGGTATTTGCGCCGCTCGTATGGGCATTTCCCAACACGAGCTTTGCCTCGTTTCCTCAGGAGAGTGCCGTGACCCTGCCACCTAAGCCGGCGAGACGCCCCGCCAATCCGCGCTTTTCCTCCGGCCCTTGCACCAAGCGCCCGGGCTGGTCGCTGGACGCGCTGAAGGGCGCACTGCTTGGCCGCAATCATCGCCAGCCCGAGACCAAGGCGCGGATCGAGGCGGCGCTGCTCAAGACCCGCGACTTGCTGGGGCTGCCTGATGATTATCGCGTGGCGCTGGTGCCGGCCTCGGATACCGGCGCGGTGGAGATGGCGATGTGGTCGCTGCTCGGCCCACGTGGCGTCGACGTGCTTGCCTGGGAGGCGTTCAGCCGCGACTGGGTGACCGACATCGTCGAGGAGCTCAAACTCACCAACGTCCGCCCCTTGCTCGCGGCCTATGGCAGCCTGCCCAATCTCTCCGAAGTCGATTTCGATCGCGACGTCGTGTTCGCCTGGAACGGCACCACCTCGGGCGTGCGGGTGCCGAACGGCGATTGGATCGCGCCCGACCGCAAGGGTCTCACCATCTGCGACGCCACCTCCGCCGTGTTCGCCCAAGACATCGACTGGCGCAAGCTCGATGCTGCCACCTTCTCCTGGCAGAAAGTGCTCGGCGGCGAGGCGCAGCACGGCATGCTGATTCTCAGCCCCCGCGCGATTGCGCGGCTCGAGACCTACACGCCGCCCTGGCCGCTGCCCAAGCTGTTCCGCCTGACGCAGGACGGCAAGGTGATGGAGGACTTGTTCGAGGGCTCGACCATCAACACCCCCTCCATGCTGTGCCTGGAGGACTATATGGACGCGCTCGCTTTTGCGGAAAGCGTGGGCGGGCTTAAGGGTACGATCGCCCGGTCGGACGCCAATGCCGCCGTTATCGCCGCCTGGGTGGCCAAGACCCCGTGGGTGGACTTCCTGGCGCGGGCGCCGGAAACCCGCTCCAACACGTCCATCTGCCTCAGTATTGCCGATCCTGACATCGCGGCGCTGCCGCCGGAGATGCGCGACGCGTTCCCGCGGGCGATGGCGGCGCGGCTCAGCGCGGAGGATGTGGCCAAGGACATCGCCTCTTACCGTTATGCGCCGGCAGGGCTGCGCATCTGGACCGGGGCCACGGTTGAGCGCTCGAACCTAGAGACGCTGCTGCCGTGGCTTGACTGGGCCTTTGCTTGCGAGAAAGAGGCCTTGGCCGCGGCCGCATAAGAGCGGCTTAGGGAAGGCTCGCATCGGGCGGGCGGCCACGCTATAACAGCACACGGCCCTGCACGTTCGCGGGGCCGTTTCTGCGTCTAACTCCAGGAATTAGAGGATTTCATAGTGGCCAATGTCGTGGTCGTCGGCTCCCAATGGGGTGACGAAGGCAAGGGCAAGATCGTCGACTGGCTGTCCGAGCGCGCCGATGTGGTGGTGCGATTCCAGGGCGGCCATAATGCCGGCCATACGCTGGTGGTTGACGGCACGACCTATAAATTGTCGCTCCTCCCCTCCGGTGTCGTGCGCAAGAACAAGCTTGCGGTGATCGGCAATGGCGTCGTCGTCGATCCGTGGGCTTTGGCGGAAGAGATCGCCCGCATCGAGGAGCTCGGCGTCGAGATCAGCCGCGACAACCTGCGTATCGCCGAGAATGCGACGCTGATCCTGCCGCTGCATCGCGAACTCGACGCGCTGCGCGAGGCCGCCGCCGGTGCCGGCAAGATCGGCACTACCAAGCGCGGCATCGGCCCCGCTTACGAAGACAAAGTCGGCCGCCGCGCCGTGCGCGTCATGGACCTCGCCGATCTCCAGTCGCTGAAGCCGAAGATCGAGCGCATCCTGGCCCATCACAATCCCTTGCGCCGCGGGTTGGGCGAGCCGGAGATCTCAGTCGACGCGTTGTGCGGCGAGCTCACGGCGATCGCGCCCAAAGTGCTGCCTTACGTGGATACGGTGTGGAAGCTGCTCGACAACGAGCGGCGGCAAGGCAAGCGCATTCTGTTCGAAGGGGCGCAAGGGGCACTGCTCGATATCGACCACGGCACCTATCCCTTCGTCACCTCGTCGAACACGGTGGCCGCGCAAGCCGCGACCGGCGCCGGCGTGGGGCCCGGCGCGCTGAACTATGTGCTCGGCATCACCAAGGCCTACACCACGCGCGTGGGCGAGGGGCCGTTTCCCACGGAGCTCACCGACGCGGTGGGCAAGGAGCTCGGCGAGCGAGGCCAGGAATTCGGCACGGTGACGGGGCGGGCGCGCCGTTGCGGCTGGTTCGATGCCTGCCTCGTGCGGCAGACCTGCACGGTTGCCGGCATCAACGGCATCGCGCTGACCAAGCTCGACGTGCTCGACACGCTGCCCGAACTCAAGATCTGCGTCGGTTACAAGCTCGATGGGCGGGAGATCGACCATCTGCCGGCGGCGCAAGGCCAGCAGGCGCGGGTCGAGCCGATATACGAGACCATGGACGGCTGGAACCAATCGACGCGCGGCGCGCGCTCGTGGGGCGAACTGCCGGCGCAGTGCATCAAATATGTACGCCGGCTCGAGGAACTGGTCGGCGTGCCGGTGGCGCTGCTGTCGACCAGCCCCAAGCGCGAGGACACCATCCTCGTGCATGATCCGTTCGTGGATTAGGCTCAAGCGATGGCCGAGAAGACATATCCCTGGAAAGTTGTGTGGATCACCGGTGCGTCCGGCGCCATCTGCGGCGAGATTGCGCGCCGCCTGGCCGCCGCCGGTGTGACTGTCGCCGCCACGGCGCGGCCGAGCGACAGGCTTGATACGCTGGCCGCCGCGTCCGAGCACATCATAGCGTTTCCGGCCGACGTGCTCGACGCCGATGCGCTCAAAGCCTGCGCCGCCAAGATCGAAGCTGAGCTCGGTCCGATCGACATGGTGCTACTGGGGGCCGGCATGTATGTGCCCTTCGACATCCGCAATATCGATCTCGACGGCTTCCACAAGACCATGGCGCTCAATGTGGGCGGCGTGATCAACGGCGTCGCGGCGGTGCTGCCGTCGATGCTGACGCGGCGCAGCGGTCACGTCGCCATCATGGGCTCGCTGTTCGGTTACGCGGGCTGGCCGGGCAACGGCAGCTACGGGGCGAGTAAGGCGGCGTTGATCAATCTCGCCGAGAGCCTCAAGCTGGAACTCAAAGGCACCGGCATCGACGTGACCATCATCAATCCGGGCTTCGTCGACACACCGCTCAACGCCGCCTACGACCCGAAGAAGAAGCTCTTCGTGATGAAGACGGAGCGCTGCGCCCGGAAGATCCTGGAGAAGCTGCCTAAGCGGCCTTACGAGATCGCCTTCCCGCCGCAGGTGGAAGGCTTCTTGAAGACGGTGCGCAGCCTGCCGCGCAGCCTGTCCTTCCCGCTGGTGCGGCGCTTCATCAAGACCATGGGCGCTTAGGCAACCTTAAGCCGCCTTCGCCGACGGCGGCGGGGCCATGAACTCCGGGCCCACCGGGTCCGTCACCGTCTCGTCGAGAATGGCGTCGATCTCTCCCGTGGTGGCGTCGTCGATGGTCCAGCCCATCACGTCGCCGATATCGTCGAGCTGGGAGGGCAGCCTTGCGCCCCATAGTGCGATAGTGTCGCCGCGGTCGAGTATCCAGCGCACGGCCAACGCCAGCACCGATTTGTTGAACTTGTCCTTGGCGAGCGCATCGAGCTTGGCGACCGCGGCGAGATATTGTGCGCGGCGGGGTGCCTGGAATTTCGGGTCGTTATTGCGCAGATCGTCGCCGTCGAACTTCGTGTCGGCGGTGATCTTGCCCGCCAACAGGCCCCGGCACAGGGCGCCGTAGGCGAGCACCACGATGTCATGCTTCTTGGCGTAAAGCAGCACGTCGTGCTCGATCTCGCGCTCAAACAAATAATAGGGCGGCTGAATGGTGGCGATGGGCGTGGCTTGGCGGAAGCGGTCCATCTGCTCCGGGGAATAATTGCTGATGCCGATCGCGCGGATCTTTCCTTCGCGCAGGAAGTTGTCGAGGGTCTTGGCCGTCTCCTTGAATGCCGTCGCTTCGTCCGGCCAATGCACTCGGTAGATGTCGATCGTCTCGGTCTTGAGGCGCTTAAGCGAATCCTCGAGCTCGCGGCGCAGACGCCGAGGCGTCGAGTTGCGGACGATTCCCTCGCCGCTCCAGTCGAGGCCGACCTTGGTGGCGATCAGAGCCTTGTGGCGGCGCCCCTGAAGCGCTTTGCCCACAATCTCCTCGGAATGGCCGAAGCCGTAGACGGGCGCGGTGTCGACGAGATTGATGCCGAGGTCGAGGGCGTGGTGAATGGTGGCGATGGCGTCATTTTCGTCGCTGTCGGCCTACATCCACCCCAATGGCCCAGGTGCCGAGCGCGATGCGCGATGCGCGAGGCCTCGAAGGGCAGGCCGGCAATCGTCAAATGTTCCATTTCTGGCCCTCTTCGCTGGCGTTCTTTGTTGAGAACCCCAGAGGTGGAAAAGGGTGCTCCGGATGGCAAGGGGTGGGACGAATTGACCGTTGCCCGGCCTAAGACAATAGCTCGCGGAAATAGGAATCGAGCAGGCGGTCCTGGGGGTCGATCTCTTTGCGGCGGGCGGCGAATTGCTGCAGACGCGTTCCGAAGGCGCGGCGCACCATGTCGCGGGTCAGGAAGGGCGTCTGGTTGAACAGCGGGACGCCGCGGCGGTCGCTGCAGAACTCATTGTAAGCGTGCAGGAACTCTTCCCATTCCGGGCCGCCGGTCGAGGCCGGATCGATGCTCATGGTGGGGCCCTCCCAGCTATAGGAGAACAGCGCCTCGCAATCTCTGCAGATGGCGTAGCCGACGCTCGGCAGATTGCAGCGATAGCCGGTGTGGGCCTCGTAGGCGATACAGAAGTCGCAATATTCCTCGAGCGTGTTGAAGAACCCCATCTCGCGGAACGACCACATGGAGAACAGGTATTTGTTCTCGCCGGGATCGCGCGGGTAATTGATAATCTGCGCGTGCGGCCAGGTGCGGTCGGAGCGCACGAACCAAACCATCAGCTGCCGCAGTAAATAGAAGAACGCATCCTCGGCCCGCGCCCGCCATTTCAGGTTCGGGATAGTCTTCTGAATCCAGAGAACGGTGGCCGGCGCGTATTTGCGCCAGAAGCGGTTGCGGTAGGACCAGCGCATGCGCGACTTGGGCGCGACCTCGGGATTGTCCTTGCGTAGCTCGACCACGACGCGCTTGGCATAGGGGAAGATGTAATACATCACCGCGTAACCGCGCGCCTTGTAGATCGGGAAATATTTGCGGAAGTTTTCCAGGCTCAGCGAGTAGTGGCGCACGGACATCGCCGTGGTCGGCCGGACCTTTATGGTCACCTCGAAGATGATGCCGAACAGGCCGTAGCTCGAACGGATGAGCTGCATCTCCTTGGGATTGTCGGTCTCGTTGATTTCGCGGATCTCGCCTTGCGGCGTCACCAGGCGCACCGCGGTGACATAGGAGCTCACCTGGCCGAAGCCGCCGGGGAAGGAGCTATCCTTGGTGGCGGCGCAAGCCATTGCCGCCATGGTCGTATTGCCGATCTCGGTGGTAATGTATGGCTGCAGCCCGCGCTCCTTCAGCGCGTAAGCCAGCGTCATGTGCGACACGCCGGCCTCGACCGTCACCGTGTCGTCGGTAAAGTGCAGAATGCGGTCCATGGCCTTCATGTCGACCATGGTGCCGTCATCACCGTTCATGCGGGCGGTGGAATGCATGGATCCCGCCGGGCGCACGGGCGAGGGGAACCGCACGTGGTCAGTCATGATCTCTACCAGATCCTCGACGCCCTCCGGCGTCACCCGCACCTTCGGGTGATAGGTCCAGGTGCCGTCCCAGCTCTTGATGGTGACGTCCTGCTGGCTGTCCATGAACTTCCCCCAAACCTCGCCGCGGCGCAAGACCATAGCGGAATGTGCCGGCGAATCCAGGCTCCAGGCACAACGGGCCGCAAGGCACATTGGGCGCCCTCGCACCTGAAAGGACTTGACGCAGATCAATGAGGCGCAAGCAGGATCGTATGGGTTGAAGGGACTGAAGGGGAGTGCTTAGGTTTGCCGCTGTCGGCCCACAATCATGGGCAAAATGTCACCGGCGCATGGCGCGCCAGAGCTTGTGAGGGGACGTGAAGCGTTTCTGTATAATCGGGGCTGGGGCCTGCGGTCTGGCTGTGGTCAAAACCTTTGCCGAGCGCGGGATTCCCTTCGATTGCTTCGAGGCCGAAGGCGATGTGGGGGGCATCTGGAACCCGGATAGCCCGCATGTGGTCTATGGCTCGACCCACCTCAATTCGTCCAAGAAGCTGTCGCGCTACCCCGATTTCAAATTCCCCGACGAGATGCCGTATTACGTCAGCGCGGCGCAAGCCGAAGAGTATTTGCGCGCTTATGCCGCGGAGTACGGACTGTATGACCGCATCACCTTCAACGCCCGGGTCAAGTCAGCCGAGCGCACGAACGAGGGCTGGCGCATCGCCGTCGAGGGCGAGGCCGAATCCAGGCTCTATGACGGGCTCGTGGTGGCCAACGGTCATCATTGGCAGGCCAAGCTGCCCGACTATCCTGGCACGTTCGACGGCGAGATGGTCCACTCGCACGACATCAAGTCGAAGGCGCAGTTCGAGGGCAAGCGCGTGCTCGTGGTCGGCGCCGGGAACTCGGCCGTCGATATTTTATCGGATGCGGCAAATCTCGGTGAGGTGCCGGTGCATTCCATGCGCCGCTCCTATTACTTCTTCCCCAAGATGCTGTTCGGTAAACCGACCGACGCCGTCATTGACCGGTTGAGCCAATTGCCGCTGCCGCGCCGTTTCATGTATGCGATGTACAAGCTCGGCATGCGGGTCCTCGTGGGCGCGCATCGCCATTACGGGCTGGAGGCGCCGGACCACGATCTGTTCGAGGCGCACCCCACCGCCTGCACCACCTATCTCGATCACTTGGTGCATGGGCGCATCGTCGCCAAGCCGGGCATCGAGCGGTTCGAGGGCAAGCGCGTCTATTTCGTCGACGACAGCTGGGTCGATGTCGACATGGTGATTTGGGCCACGGGCTACAGCATCGCGTTCCCGTTCATGGACGACGGCTACATTCTCGACGAGAACGGGCGCTCCAAGCTGTTCATCCACACCTTCGATCGCGAGTACGACGATTTCTTCGTCTGTGGGCTGTTCGAACCGGCCGAAGGCGGCGTGTGGCAGATCGCCGATTATCAGGCGCGGCTGATCGCGGCCTTCATCGTGGCGTGCGAGACGGACAAGAAGCGCGCGGACTGGTTCCGCAAGCTAAAAGCCCACGCCAAGCCCGATATCGGCCACGGCATCAAATACCAGGACACGCCTTGGCATAAGTTCGAGATCCACCATCTGCGCTTCCGCCGCTACATGGGGCGGCTGCTCAAGAAGTTCGGCCCGTGCGCCGGCGAGGAGCAAGAGATGCGCACCATGGGTGAGACCGCCGAGGAGCGGGAAGCCGAAAAGCTCAAGCTCGCGTCTTGATGCGGTCACAAAAAAACCCGGGGCTTTCACCCCGGGTCTTTTTTCAATGCAACGGTCGATAAATTACGCGGTCGGCGTCGCCTTGGCCACGGCCTGCTCGACCGGCTTGTAGGCGTCGCGGGCGACGGATGCGTACATCTCGCCGATCTTCGAGGCCTCGGCCATCCAGTTGTCGTAAGCCGTCTTGGCATACTGCGACTGGATCTCGATCACGGTCTCCAGCGACTTGGCGCCGGCGAGCTTCTCGAAGGTGCGGGTCGCCTCGGCGAACGCCTGCTTCGAATAACCGGTCACTTCGGCGCCGATGGTCTGGACGCCGCGATTGAGCTCGCCATACGAGCGGAGCATCGCGTCATAGCTTTCCTTACCCATCTTCTGAAGGTCTTTGGGGTCAAACATCTCAGGCTCCTTTCACTCCAAGGGGTGTCACCCCGGAGGATGTTTCATGGTACAGCGTAGATATGTTGCAATGCACAATTAATTTCAAGAGCTATATGGTGCGCCGCACAAAAAAAGTATCCCGGGGGTGGCCCTAAGGCGCCGTCCTTTTCATGAAGCTCTCGGGTGGCACCCATGAATCGGGCAGGAATCGATTGCCCCATCGGCACATTTCGTGAAGCACGGGCAAGAGCGCCTCCCCTTTTTGCGTCAGGCGATACTCGAACCGCTTGGGGCGGAGCTGATAGGGCGTCTTGGTGACGAGCCCGGCCTGTTCCATCAGCGCCAGGCGGTCGCTGAGCACGTTGGTGGCGATCTGCTCGGGTGACTTGAGGAACTGGGAGAAGCGGGTCTTCCCGAAAAAGAGGTCGCGGAGGACGACGAGCGTCCACCGGTCGCCGACGATGTCGAGCGTCATGGCGACGGGGCAGCCGGAGCGGGGCTCACGATGGGACTCGCGACTCATACCCCGCATCATGAGTCGATCGGCCCGGTTTGTCACTTGTTACGTGCAAGCTACAACGGACTGGGATTAGGCTCGGACCATCATCGAATATCGGGGAGGGTGTGATGGCCGGATTTTCGGGGAATTGCTTGTGCGGCGCGGTCTACTATCGGAGCGCGGTGGATCCGCAACTCGTCGGGCAATGCCATTGCGTGGACTGCCGCAAGACGAGCGGCACGGACCACGGCACCCATCTGATCATCCAGTGGACGGTTTCACGGTGTCGGGCGAGGTCAAGTTCTACGACCGCCCGGCCGACAGCGGCAACATGGTGAGCCGCGGCTTTTGCCCCAATTGCGGCTCGGCGGTCTATTCGAAGAACGCGGGCATGCCGGGTGTGGTGTTCGTCCGCGCGTCCAGTCTCGACGATCTGGAAATCGCCAAACCGCAGATGATCGTCTACGCCAGCCGCGCACCATCCTGGGCCCAGCTCGATCCGAGCGTGGCGACGTTTCTGGAAATGCTGCAAGGTCCGCGGCCCGGCGGGGGCTAAGAGTCATCCCGCGGCCGGGCGGTGCTTAACCGGCCGGCGCGTCAGCGTTCGCTTAGCAGCGGTTTCCGAGGGTGAAGATGCATTTCAGGCCCTTACCCGTCTTCTTGACCACGGTGCCGGTGCCCTTAACGACGCCCTTGCCGGCCTGACCGACGCCCTGAACGACGCCTTTGCCAACCTCGGCGGTGCCTTTGACGGCGCCCTTGACCGGCTCGGCCGCCTGGGCGGACATCG
Organism: Methyloceanibacter sp.; assembly: GCA_035528655.1. GTDB lineage: Bacteria > Pseudomonadota > Alphaproteobacteria > Rhizobiales > Methyloligellaceae > Methyloceanibacter. The sequence goes on along the minus strand of DATKYG010000059.1, from coordinate 67,792 downwards.
TTGCCACGGCCAGGATGACGCCTGCGAGAAGTGAAGTGCGGATCATTTGTTCCCTCCCTCTTCGGGTTCGTTCGTTTGCGTTGCCGTGAGCCATATCGGCCAGGGCGGAACAGAAGACTAATAGTTGGGCCCTGGATCGGGTTCCAACAAGACGCGCGGCCGAATATTGGCCGCAGTAATAGTCTGGAGTCGATTCGACAGTCCTCTGCCGCAAAGGCTTGAGCCGACTCATTCGCGTCTTTAAACCCATTGCATGGCGCTGAGACGTGTGAGGCTTCTGGCCACGGCCGGACGCTGGACCATTCCCAATCTCAAGCAGTTCCAAGAGAGCCGCCAACCGGTCGTGTGGCTCCTGGCGCCGCTGATCGGCTTGGCCACCGGCCTTGCGGCCATCGGCTTCCGTCTGGCCATCGGCGTCTTCCAATTGCCGTGGCTGCACGACATGTCGGAGAGCGTGGCCCAGGCTGCCCGGGCACAGCCTTGGTGGGTGATCGTGCTGGCGCCGGCGGCGGGCGGGCTCCTGGTCGGCCTGATGCTGCGCTATGTCCTCACCGGCAAGCGCACGGACGCGGTGCCGGACGTGATGGAGGCGCGCGTCAACGCCGGGCGGGGCCTGGACTTGCGTCAGGGGCTGCTCAGCGCGCTGGCGAGCGCGCTGTCGCTGGGATCGGGCGCCAGCGCCGGCCGCGAGGGGCCCATCGTTCATCTCGGCGCCAGCATCGCCGCGGCGGCCTGCTCCCGGCTCAACCTGCCCAATGCGGCGCGGCGCACGCTGCTCGCCTCGGGCGCCGCCGGTGCCGTGGCCGCGTCGTTCAATGCGCCCATCGCCGGGGTGCTGTTCGCGCAAGAAGTGATCCTCAATCACTTTTCCATCCGCAGCTTTGTGCCGCTGGTGCTGTCCTCCGTGGTGGCGACGATCGTGTCGCAAGCCTGGTTCGGCAACGTCGCCGCGTTCATCGTGCCGAGCTACAGCATCGCGTCCTATCTCGAGGTGCCGGCCTTCATCCTGCTTGGGGTCGTCGCTGCCGCGGTCGCGGTGATCTTCCAGCTCACCGTGCTCGCCACCGATTGGACCGCCCGCAACATCAACATGCCGTTGGCGGCGCGGCCCGCGGTGGGCGGCCTATTGATCGGCATGATCGCCATCTGGTTTCCGCAAGTGCTCGGCGTCGGCTACGACACCACCGACGCGGCGCTGAAAGACCAACTCCCCATCCTGTTGATGCTGACGCTGATCGTCGCCAAGACCGGGGCGACGGCGATCGCGCTCGGCTCGCGCTTCGGTGGCGGGGTGTTCTCGCCGGCGCTTTATCTCGGCGCCATGACCGGCGGCGCGTTCGGCCTTATCGCGGCCGGCGTGTTCCCCGAAATCGGCTCCAGCGAGGGCCTCTACGCCATTCTCGGCATGGGCGCGGTGGCCGCGGCCGTGCTGGGCGCGCCGATCTCGACCACGGTCATGGTGTTCGAGCTGACCGGCGGCTTCGCGCTGAGCCTGGCGCTGATGCTCACCGTGGCGATCTCCAACGGCATCAGCCAAGCGATCCTCGGCCGCTCCTTCTTCCAGGCCCAGCTCGAATCGCGCGGCATCGTGCTGCATGAGGGGCCGCACCGCACGGTGATGCGGGACATTCGCGTCGCCGACTTCATGCGGCCGCGCACGGACGGGGACTCAGCGGTGCTGCCCGAAGGCGAACGCGAGCGCGCCCTGCAATCGGATGAAACCCTTGAAACGGCGCTGCGCGCCTTCGATACGCTGGGCGCGGATCGGCTGCCCGTGGTCGATTCCAAGGACAGAAGCCGGATCGTTGGCTGGGCCAGCCAGGCCCGCGCGCTGTCCTGGTTCAACAAGGCGCTGATTGCGACCAGCGTCGAGGAGCATCGCTAGGGGCAGATATGCGTCCTCAGGGGCCGCTTCGTCCTGCGGACTGTTCGATGGTGCGGGCGCGCCGGTTCCGTCGCCCTGGCCAGGCTCGGGCGAAAAATACTTCTCGAACTTGTCCGGCACCCCATCGAAGTCTTTGGCGTCTGCCGGCGGGTCGCGCTTGACGGCGATGTTCGGCCAGCTTTGCGCATATTCCGCATTGAGCGTCAGCCATGTGTCGAGACCGGGCTCCGTATCGGCGAAGATGGCCTCGGCGGGACATTCCGGCTCGCACACGCCGCAATCGATGCATTCGTCCGGGTGGATGACGAGCATGTTCTCGCCTTCGTAGAAGCAGTCGACCGGACACACCTCCACGCAATCCATGTATTTGCACTTGATGCAGTTCTCGGTGACGATGAAGGTCACGGGGCGCTCCTTGGACGGTCGTTTTCCGGACGGTAGAACAGCGCGATCTGGAGGCTCGCGGCGATGCGCCGGGCCTTGTCCATGAAGGACGCGGTCAGGTCCGCATCGAACAGCTCGCCGCAGGTTGCGGCGAACAGCGCGAGCCAGCGCTCGAACAATTCCGGTGTGATGCCCTCGATGCGCGGATGGGCGGCCACGGGGTTGCCGTGATAGCGGCCGGACGTGAGCATGATCGACGACCAGAAATCGCGCATGGTGGCCAGGTGCGGATCCCAGTCGGCGATGGCGCGGTCGAAGACCGGACCCAGCTCCGCATCTTCGCGCACCTTGGCGTAGAAGCGGTCGACCAAGAGACGGATCGCCGGCTCGGTCGCCACGGTCAGCTTCGCCGGCTCAGGCCCACAGCAGCCGCAACAGTCACCCGTTTCAGTGTCGGGATCGGGCTTGGTTTGGATGTTGGCGTCCATGGTGGCTCCATTACGAAACATGCGTGCTGTATCCATGTTTCCATGCCCCTTGCCATAAAGCAATATTTAAAATATAGCTTTTGTGATCGAGGGAGGAGAGAGCCATGCGGTTGACGGTCTACAGTGACTACGCGCTACGCATGCTCATGTATCTCGCGGTCAAGAACGACGGGCTTGCCACCATCGCCGAGATCGCTGAGAGCTACGGCATCTCTAAGACCCATCTGATGAAGGTGGCGCACGAACTCGGCGTCGCCGGCTATGTGGTGACGGTGCGGGGCCGGGGCGGCGGCCTGCGTCTCGCGCGCCCGCGCGAGACGATCAAGCTCGGGGACGTGGTGCGGCACACGGAGCCGGACATGATGCTGGTGCCGTGCTTCGCGCCGGGCGACGGCGATTGCGCGATCGAGCGGTGCTGTGTGCTGAAAAAGGCGCTGGCTCGGGCAGGCGATGCGTTTCTCGAAGTGCTCGACGGCTATAGCCTGGCGGATCTGGCGCGGCCGCGCAGCGCGCTGCGAACCCTGCTGGCCATGCCGCGGCCAGCGCCCGGACGATCCGCGCGCCCGGCCGCGTCCTAGCTTTTGCGGGCCTTCTTCGCGGCGCGGCGGAGCTGGCTGGCGACCGTCTTTGGAAACAGCGCATTCATCACGAACAGCGCGCGGTAGATGGCCGGCTTGACCACGAAGGGCTTGTTCGCCGCCACGCCGTCAAAGATCGCATTGGCCGCTTCGTCCGGCGTGAGCGTCGGCACCAGCCTGGGATCGGTCTTCGGCACATTCTCTCGGCTGCCGGGATTATGCGCCCAGTAGGGCGTCTCGACCGTGCCGAGCACCACCAGGGTCACAAACAGACCGGCCGGCTTCAGCTCGGCTTGGAGCGCCTCGGTGAGGCCCGCCATGGCCCGGCGCGCGGCGATATAGGCGGATGCGTTCGGCCAGGCGAGATAGGCGGCGGGCGAGGTGATGAAAGCGATATTGCCGGCGGCCCGCGCGATCATGGATGGCGCGAAGGCGCGCGTCACGTTGAACGCCGCTAGATAGGGGACATCGATCATGGCGCGGGCATCTTCCGCGCTCGTGTCGGCCAGCGGCAGCCAACGGCCCGCACCGGCATTGTTGATGAGGATATCCGGCGTGCCGATCTCGGTCTCGACCCGGGCGGCCATCTCCTTGATGGCCTCGGAGGCGGACAGGTCCATGGGGAAGGCCGTCGCGGTGCCGCCGCTCTCGCGGATGGCATGGGCCACGCCGTAAAGGCGCTCGGCATTGCGGGCCAGCAGCAGGACATGGGCCCCGGCGGCGCCATAGCGCTTGGCCGTGGCCTTGCCGATCCCGCTCGAAGCCCCGGTCACCAGGACCAATTTCGACGTCATTCTCCCGCCTTTCTCGCCTCTGCCGCCCCGGCCCGGCGCCTGCGCGGTCATGCTCGTGTCAAAATGACCCCGGACTGTGGCACAAAGGATACAGCGTCGGCGGAACCCATTGGCAATGGCAGCAAGACGCTGGCATGAGCCAGCGCCGCCGCGATAATCTTACCACTCTGGCTCGGGCGAAGGAGACGTTTCCATGAGGTCGTATATGCGTGTGTTTGCGCTGGCACTGGCTGCAGCGGGATTGTGCGTGGTGCAAGGCGCGACTGCGCAGGCAGGATGCGTTGGATTGTCCGGCACGGCGGACGGGTTCGATCGGGCGACGGCGGTGAGCCGGGCGCAGAACGCGCTCGCAACCGCCATCACCGATTTCAAGGCGCAAAAGCGGATTCGCTCCGTCAGCATCAGCGCCATGCGGGCGAAGCCTCAGCCTTATTGGCGGGACAGCGTCAGCGCCGAGCTCTACCAGAAGCCGGATATCGTGACCTCGCAGTCCTACACGATATGCTGGTCGGGCGTGGTCTCGCCGTCGGTGTGCACTTCGGGCGCCAAAGTCTGCTGGTAGCCTAGACTCCGCTTCGACTGAAAGAGGACGCAGCGCCGGAGACCTCGGTCTCCGGCGCTGCGTTTTCATGCGTTTCGCGCCTAGTGGGCGGGGACCAGCGACACTTCTTTCGGGCGCGTCATGAAGAACAGCACCGGCGTGATCGCCAGCGTGACGATGGCGATGAACCAGAACATGTCGTTGAAGGCGAGCATCTGCGCTTGGCGGGCGATGTCATGGCCGATCAGCGGTCCGGCTTGGGGCGAGAACGGGCTCAGTCCGCGGTCGGCGAGATAGGGCACGATATTCTGGTTGAACGGCGTGATGTGTGCGGTCAGTTCGGCGAAGTGGATATGCGCTTGCCGCACGAATAGCGAACTGACGATGGCGATGCCGACGGAGCCGCCAATGCCCCGCATCAAGGAATAGATGCCCGACGCCTCGTCGTATTTGCCGGATGCGACGCTGGCGAAGGCGACCGCCGTGAGCGGTACGAAGAACAGGCCCGTGCCGACGCCGGCGACCATGTTTGGTGTCGCGATGCTCCAATAGTCCACGTAGAGATTGAAGTGGGCCATCAGCAGCGTGCCAACCGCGGTGAGGATGAGACCCGACGCCACGAGCCAACGCGCGTCGAAGATCCGGATGAGCAGGCCGCCGGTGATCGCGAGCGTAATGGCGCTGACAATGCCGCGGGGGATGAACAGCGTGCCGGCAACGTCCGCCGGATAGCCGAGCAGCCGCTGGCTAAACAGCGGCATGAGCGCCATGACGCCGAACAGGCTGATGCCGTAAAGCGTGATGGCGAGCGTGCCGGCGACGAAGTTGCGGTCTCTCAGCAGCGACAAATCGATGATGTTGTCGGGCTTGTTCCAGCCGCGGAGGAAGAAGGAGATGGTGGTGAACACCGTGATGATGGTGCCGACGACAATCACCTTGGAGTTGAACCAGTCGCGCATCTGACCCTGGTCGAGCACGAATTGCAGCGCGCCGACGGCAATTACAAGCAGCGCCAAGCCGAGCCAGTCGGTTCTGATATCCTTGATGGCGCGCTGGGGCAGGTAGCCGACCGACAGCAGCAGCGCGACCGCCCCGATGGGGATGTTGATGTAGAACACCATCCGCCAGGAATAGGCCTCGGTCAGATAGCCTCCGAGCGCCGGGCCGATCACCGGCGCCACCATGATGCCAAGGCCGAAAATGGCGAGCGCTTGGCCATGCTTCTCGCGGGGGAAGGCGTCGAGCAGGATGGCTTGGCTCAGCGGCACCAGCGGGGCACCGAACACACCCTGGGCCAAGCGGAAGAAGACCATGCTCTCAAGATTCCAGGCCATGCCGCAGGCCACCGACGCCAGAATGAAACCGGTGATGGAGAGCAACAGAAGCCGTCTCCGCCCAAGCCAGTTGGAGAGAAAGCCGGTGAGTGGCATGACCACGGCGGCTGCCACGATATAGGAGGTGAGCACCCAGGTGATCTGGTCGGGTGTCGCGCCGAAGGCCCCGAGCATATGGGGCATCGCCACGTTGACGATCGTGATGTCGAGGACTTCGAGGATCGCGGTCAGCACCACCGCGATAACGAGCGGGATCGGCGGGCGATCGAATGCGGAATGTGGCGGCGCCGGTGGTGGCGGAGGATCGCGCCGCTTGGGGGGCTTGCCGCCTGTGCCTTGCGTACTCGCCCCCGGGCTGCGGCTCATTTCCCGCCTTCGGTGGTGTCGATGGTCACGTCGGCGCTGGCGCCGACGCGCAGGGGCTTATCGGGGTCAGGCGCGCTGGTGATCTTGATGCGTACCGGGAAGCGCTGGGTGACCTTGACCCAGTTTCCGGTCGCGTTCTCCGGCGGCAGCACGGAGAATATGGCGCCGGAGCCGGCGCTGATGCTTTCGACGACGCCGTCGAGGGTGACGCCGGAATACATGTCGAGACTGATCGTGGCGGGCTGACCCGGCTTGATGCGGCCGAGATCGGTCTCCTTGAAATTGGCGTCGACCCACCACGGGCCGTCCGCGATGATGGCGAAGACGGGCGTGCCGGCTTGGACCACGGTGCCCGGCCGCAACCGCGCATTGGACACCCAGCCGCTCCCTGGCGCGGTGGCATGGGTCTTCACTTGGTCGCTGGTCGCCTTGTCGAGCTGGGCGGACGCGGCGCGCAACTTCACGGTGGGGGTGGTTACCACCAGATCCTCGTCCTGGGCCTTGCTGAATTCGGCCGCGGCGGTGTCGTATGCCGCCAGGGCATTGTGCCAGGCCTTCAAGGCGTCGGTGAGCTCGGGCGAGGGCGCCTCGCCGGTCTTCTGCTGATCCCTGGCCTCGCGGAATTTGTCCATGGCCGGGCCGAGGGCGGCGCGCGCCGTCTCGAGCTTGGCCGCGGCGGCCTTCAGCGTGTCGGCGGCGGTGCCGGCGGCATTGGCAGCGGCGTCGAACTGGGCGCGCGCGTTGCGCAGCGCGGCCTCGTATGGGGTCGGGTCGAGGTCGAACAGCGGATCGCCCATGGCGACCTTGTCGTCGTCCTGGACATAGACATTCGCCACGACCCCGGAGATTTGCGTCGCCACGCGCACCACGTCGGTGCCGGTATAGGCATTGTCGGTGGAGGGATAGAGTTCCGCGTAGCGCCAATAGGCCAGCACGCCGATGACCGTTACGGCCAAGAGTACAAAGAGCGCGATCCAGCGGCCTCGAGCCGAACTACTCTTGGCGGGCGTCTTGGCGTCGCTCTTGGCGCCAGTCTTGGCGGCAGTCGAAGCGTCCTGATTCACGGCTCTATCTACCTCGGTCACGGCGATCGGAAATGGGCGGGGAAAGTCTCAACACCAGCAAATCAAGGTGAAGCACGGCAGAATGATGACGAGGCTTAAACCGCTTGGGCGCGGGCCGCAAGAAGTCCGTGGCTTGGGGCGGCCAATCCAGTTTTCTGACGCTTTCTAATCATTTGAGGGGCCGGTGAAAAGCCCGCTGCGGGCATAAGCGCCAGCCTAATCCTTTCTGAGCCTTGGTTCATCTTGGCCTCGACCCGCCACGACTTGCGTTTCTGTTTGGAAGGGGCGCAGATTAGGCCAATCGGAGCGCCGGGCGAAGTCTAACAACGAAATAAACCGGCGCGGGGGGAGGGGAAAATGAGCACATCGAGATATATAGCGCGGCTGATCGGGCCGCTGTTTCTGATCATGGGGCTGGGCATGGTGGTCGAGGGCGACACCGTGCGGGCGCTGTCGCAAGAATTTCTCAGCAATCTGTCGCTGATCTACCTTGCCGGCATGCTGGCGCTGGTGGCAGGCCTCGCCATCGTCAACGCCCATAATCTCTGGGTGGCGGATTGGCGCATCCTCGTCACCATCCTCGGCTGGCTTTCGGTGATCGCCGGCATCGTCCGGCTCCTGTTGCCGGGCAAGGTGCAGTCGCTCGGCGCGGGCCTGATCTCGCATCCGCACGCCATGCTCATCGGCGGCATCGTCGTGCTGGTGCTCGGCGCGATCCTGGCTTGGGCCGGCTATATGCCCGCGCCGCAGGCAGCGGAGACGCCCAAGCCGCAGGTCAAGCCTGCGGCCAGACCTGCGGCCAAGGCGGCGGCCAAGTCTCCTGCCAAGGCTCCTGCTAGGGCACCGGCGAAGACGGCGGCGCGCAAAACGGCACGCAAGTCGGCACGCAAAACGGCGAGCAAGACGGCGAGTGCGGCGCGGCGGCCACGGAGCCCCCGCAAGCGCTCGTAAGAAAACAGCCGGCGGGCCTTATCACGGCCCGCTGCCAGGTCTACATTCGTGATGTTCCGAGGGGAGCCCCAGGCAGGGGCTGAGAGTCCGTTGTGTCGCTTGTGGGCGACGCCGATGCGGAGACCCTTCGAACCTGATCCGGGTTATGCCGGCGAAGGGACGGGAACTTTTCTCCTGAACCCCCAACGCGACATCCCCCGGCACCGATCCTCGTCCTGAGGAGGGCGCGTCCGCGCCCGTCTCGAAGGATGAGACCACATGCTTCGAGACGCGCACCTAAGGTTGCGCTCCTCAGCATGAGGATAGAGTTGGGAGCGCTGAGGCCATGAATCTCCACGACAAGTCGCTTAGCGACAACAAACGCACCACGCCGGAGGTGACTACCGGACCGCTGGTGGGCAGCCGCAAGGTCTATTCGTCGCCGCAAGGCCATGAGGATGTGCGCGTGCCGTTCCGTGCGATCGAACTCACCAATGGCGACTCGTTCCAGGTCTACGACACCAGCGGTCCCTATGCCGATGCGGATGCCGTGATCGACGTGAAGCGTGGGCTCGATCCTTTGCGCGCCGCCTGGATCGCGGATCGTGGGGGTGTCGAGGTCTATGAAGGCCGCGAAGTGAAGCCCGAAGACAACGGGAATGTGGGCGCGGCCCATCTCGCCCGCGAATTCAAGGTGGAGCGCCAACCCTTGCGCGGTCTCGCAGGCCAGCCCGTCACGCAGCTGGAATTCGCCCGTGCCGGTATCGTCACCAAGGAGATGGTCTATATCGCCCATCGCGAGAATGCCGGGCGCATGCGTGCATCCGACGAGGCGCAAGCCCGTCTCGATGACGGCGAGAATTTCGGCGCCGACATGCCGGCCTTCGTGACGCCGGAGTTCGTGCGCGCCGAGGTCGCCCGCGGCCGCGCCATCATCCCGGCCAATATCAATCACCTCGAGTCCGAGCCGATGATCATCGGCCGCAACTTCCTCACCAAGATCAACGCCAATATCGGCAACTCCGCCGTGACGTCGTCGGTGGAAGAAGAAGTGGAGAAGATGGTGTGGGCGACGCGCTGGGGTGCCGACACGGTGATGGATCTCTCCACGGGCCGCAATATTCACACGACCCGCGAATGGATCATCCGAAATTCGGCGGTGCCCATCGGCACGGTGCCGATCTACCAAGCCTTGGAGAAGGTCGACGGCGATCCGGTCAAGCTCGACTGGGAGGTCTATCGCGACACGTTGATCGAGCAATGCGAGCAGGGCGTCGATTACTTCACCATCCATGCGGGCGTGCGGCTCGGCTATATCCATCTCACCGCGGACCGCGTCACCGGCATCGTGTCACGCGGCGGCTCGATCATGGCCAAATGGTGCCTGGCCCATCACCGCGAGAGCTTCCTCTATGAGCGCTTCGCCGATATCTGCGAGATCATGCGGAAGTACGATGTCAGCTTCTCGCTGGGTGACGGGCTTCGGCCGGGCTCAATCGCCGACGCCAACGACCGGGCGCAATTCGCCGAGCTGGAGACTCTCGGCGAGCTGACCAAGGTTGCCTGGGATCACGGCTGCCAGGTGATGATCGAGGGGCCGGGCCATGTCCCTCTCCATAAGATCAAGGTCAATGTGGAGAAGCAGCTGAAGGAATGCGGCGAGGCGCCCTTTTATACGTTAGGCCCGCTCGTCACCGACATTGCCCCGGCCTACGACCACATCACGTCTGCCATCGGGGCTGCGATGATCGGCTGGTTCGGCACGGCGATGCTTTGCTACGTGACGCCGAAGGAGCATCTGGGTCTGCCCAACCGCGACGACGTGAAGACGGGGGTGATCACCTACAAGATCGCCGCGCACGCGTCCGATCTCGCCAAGGGACATCCGATCGCGGTGGAGCGCGACAACGCACTGTCGGAGGCGCGCTTCGGCTTTCGCTGGGAGGACCAGTTCAACCTGTCGCTCGACCCGGAAACCGCGCGCGCCTATCACGACGAGACCCTGCCGAAGGAGGCGCACAAGCTCGCCCATTTCTGCTCCATGTGCGGCCCCAAATTCTGCTCCATGGAGATCACCCGCGAAGTGCGCGACTACGCCGCGAAGCTGAACGACAAAGAGATGCTCTCAAGTCGCGAAGCGGTAGAACAGGCCAAGAAGCAAGGGATGGCGGAGATGAGCGAGAAGTTCCGCGCGATGGGCGCGCAAGTCTATGTGGAGGAGGCTTAGGCGGGACCGGTGGAAGGCGAGGCAAAGAACCGAGGTAAGTTCATCGGCTTCGTGGAGCGCTACGACTACCGATGGCGCGCGTCGTTCCGCACGCTGATGCCTGGCGCGGTCTTCTCGCAGGAAGGCGACTCCAAGGTTTTCGGCGCCGAGGCCGAGGCCGTGAAGTGGCTGCACACGCAAGCCAGCACTCTGGGCTTCTCGTCGATCGACATCAGGCGCAAAGCGGATCCGTAAGCGGGAAGGCCGGGATGCATCGGGCGTAGACTAGGCTGACCGCGGCGCGGCCTTGAGCCAGGGCGCGCGCCGCTTTGCGCAAACGATCTCCCAGGCCACGTTGATCTGCTTCAGACGGCGTTCGCGCAAGACGCGGTCTTCCTCGTCGATTGCATGGTCGGGATGGAGCGCGCGGCGGAGCCGCGTAACCGTGCTCTTGATCGTCTCGCGGCCGGCGCGGGGATCGACGCCGAGGACATCGAGCGCTTCCCTCTTGGTGCGCGGCAGCCAGTTCTCGTCCCACAAGCGCAGACCGGATTGGGCTTTGCCCCCGGCTAGGCGCGCCGCGGCTTCCTTCCATTCAGAAACGAGCGAGCGGCGAAGTGCCGGCAGTCCCGCCGGCCCGCGCAATCTCAGGACCGGCATAGGGAGCGCCAGCATGCCGCGCCGCCGCAAGAGGAGCAGGGCGGAGAAGGCGAGGAGGGCGGTCAGCGTCAGCGCGAAGACCAGCCCGGCATCGTGCCACAGCGAGCCTTGATCCGATTTCGGCAGCGACCCGGTCACCTCGCCGCTGCCGGACTCGATCTCGATTTGCAGGGCCCGGTGCTCCGCAATCTTCGCAGGCTTCCGCGCGGCCTCGGTCTTGGCGGCGGCCTCCGCCTTGCCGGCAGCCTCTGCCTTGCCGGATGGCGCAGGCTTCGCCGCGGCCGGTTTGGGGCTTGGCTGAACCTGGGCGATTTCAGCCGGCGCCGCCGCAACCGGCTTCTTGGGCGGCAAGGGGATGGGCGCGGCTGCTTCTTGCGTATGCGTGAACTGCGCGACCTTCATGGGATTGGGCGCGAAGCCGGGCGGGAAGGCGATTCCCCCGCCTGGACCGGGCCGGTAGGGCTCCGCCATGCCTTGGGGGGCGTAGGCGGGTCCGTCATAGGGGCCGCCATAGGCTTCCCCGGCGCTTTCCGCGAGGATCGGCGATAACGCGGCGACGACCGACTGCCAGCTCGTCCTCACGCCGCCGCAGTTGAGATCGAAACGATAAACGGACCAGTTGTGACATTTTCTCGGGTCGTAGGGCGAGCAGGTGGTGAGCCGCTTGTGCTCAGGACGGCCGAAGATTTGGTAGGTCTGCGGCGCGCTCGGCGCGAGCGAAACATGCCCGCCGCCGGCGCGGCAGGCGAAGGGCATCACCAGTTGTTCCTCAGCCATGGCTGGACCGGTCAATGGCGAGCCCGCCAATACGGCGCCGACAGCCAAGCCGAAGAGAAGCGTTCCGATGCTTGCGCGCAATTCGAAGTCCCCGACCAAAAGAGCTCTGAACCCGACTCTTCGAAAAAACCGTGGCGGTCCTGTGATGACCGGCCGAAAGCGTCTCAAAAGGTGCCGATTTCCGGCCCCGATGCTGCACCCAAAACGTTTCGCGGAGTTAAAGACGCGGGGCTGTGGCCGCCTCGAAGCCGAAGTCCAGCCATGGGTGGCGGAGGTCTACACGAATTGGACTGTGAGGGTTCAAGAAACGGCCCGCGCAACGCGGCGCTAGGTGTCGCCTAGAATGCGCGCCGCGCATTTCTCCGCGAAATAGGGCGCCATCGTGAGCTTCCCCGGATCGATGGAGTGAAACCGGCCTTTGGTCGTCACGCCGATTTCGTAGCGCCGGTGCAGCTCGCTCAACGGATCGTAGATGTCCGTCGCACCCCAGGCGACAATGACGCCGCCCTTGACCAAAGCCTCCGGCAGCGCCTCGGGATCGAGCTCGCCCAGAGCCGGCACGATGTCTTTCATCGCCGCGAGTGTGCCGGCGATCACTTCGGAGCGCACCGGCTCGCCCGGGTATGTCGCCCAATCGGGCGGCGCGATTCCCGCGACAGCTCGCGCAGACAGGTCGGATACCAGGTCAGGTGGGTGAGGCCGTCGCGATAATTGACGACCTCGCCGAACGGGCCAAGGATGAATGTCGCGCTGCGCGGCCGCGTGGCGCTCTTCGGATATCGAAAGCTCACGCCGTATTTCAGACGGTGGATCCAGGCGCGTCCCGTCTTCAGCCCGACGGCTTCGTTGAGCGCGAGCCTCCCGTTCCACAGGGCGTTGACGACCTGGTCGAAGCGCTCCCGGCCCTCGCCGCCGCCATCGCGCCCGCCGGCGAACAGCGTTGATTTGCCGCTTGCCCGCAGCACTTCGTCCCAACAGCCGTACTCATTGCAACGATTATAGGTGAAGCAGATCGGACAGCTCGTGCCGTTCCTTAGCCGGTATTCACGCTTTCCTTTTCCGCATGACGTCGACCGACAAGCTGGTCTTTCTCCATGGCACCCAGGACGAAGAAACCTGGAACGCCACCATCACGCTGGAGACGGGAAAGCTGGCCGGCGGCATCACCAGCGGGCAATCGTCCTTCGCTCTGTTCGGCAATTGCACGCCTAAATAGGGCGGCTGAAACGATGGGGGCATCATGACGCGCCACGCCATTGCCCGCCTGTTGATTGCAGCCGTGCTGCTGGGCGTCGCCCCTCCGGCCGCCGTTCCGGCCTTGGCGGCGTCGAATTCGCAAGCGTCCGACGGCGCCTATGTCGTGAAGAAGCAAAGCGGCAAGAAGGCCAAGAGCACCAAGTCCAAGAAGGCTTGCGTCAAGACGGCCCCGCCCTTCATTTACAACCCGCGCTTTATGAACCGCAGCTTCTTCAAATGCCGGGAACAGTAGGCAGGGGCTATCCAGCGCCTTGAAGCCTACTCTCGCACGAAGGTCCCGAGCCCGGTGCGGTCGTAATAGTCCAGCACCACCTTCTCCGCCCTGCCGTCGTCGCCCAGCGTGCAGATCGCGCCGGCCAGCCCGTTGGCGTTCTCGCCGATGGTCTCGAAGCTGAACGTGTCGCCGTCGAAATGGGTCAGCGCGAAGGTGACCGGTGCGCCTTGCGGGCCCATGGACATGGAGAGCGTGCCGCCGTCGGCGGAGACTTCAAGCGGGCCGTAATAGGAATTGCCGTAGTCGCCCGCGTAAGCCGCGAGGTCTTGCGCCGGCTTTGGGCTGACGGGCACATCCGTGTAATCCACCTCGGGCGCTTCGGCCGCGCGCATCTGATCGAAGATGCCGCCAAGAAAGCCGACCCAATCCACGGTCTGCTTGCCATTCTGCGCCACGTCGAGAAAGGCCGCGCCGACCGCTTCGGCCACGCCGATGGGCGTGCCGTTGGTGAGCACGACGATGCCGAGATCCTCGCCCGGCAGGAAGGCGATGTAGGTCGCGGCGCCGAGCTCGAAGGCGCCGGAATGGCTGATCCGGGCGCGGCCCTCGTCGTCATAGCCGACATTCCAGCCGAAGCCGTAGAAGCCGGCGCGGGCGGCCGGCGAGCGGGGCGGGCCGGGGATCATCTGCGGCACATGGGCGGGCGCCAGGGCGTCGGCGTCGACGATCTCGGTGCCGTCGAGCGTGCCGTCGCCGAGCTGCAGGCGCAGGAAGCGCAGCATGTCGTTGAGCGAAGCGCTGGCGCCGCCGGCCGGCGCCTCGGCGTCCGGAACGCGATCGTACTTGGCGGCCCATGTCCCGTCCGCAAGCCGGGCATGGATATGGGCGCGGTCCTTATGCGCCAGGTAGTCGGCGTGGCGATAGCTTGCGGTGGTCATGCCGGCCGGCTTGAACAGTGCGGTTTCGGCGAGCTCTTCCCAGCTCTTGCCGGCCGCCACCGCGGCGGCGATGCCGCCGGCCGTATAGCCGAAATTGCTGTAGTGATAGGTCGAGCGGAACGGGTCGAGCGGCTGCTGGTCGATATGCGACAGGATGTAGTCGCGGTCGAATCCGAGATCCTCGAGCAGGTCGCCGGACTTGGTGCGCAGGCCGCTGCGATGAGACACGAGATCGGCGATGGTCGCATGCTCGGTCACGTAAGGATCGTTCAGCGCGAAAGCGGGATTGTGGCTCTTGGCGGAGTCGTCCCACTTGACGGTGCCGTCGCCGACGAGCTTCGCCACGATCGTCGAGGCGATGGGCTTCGACACCGAGGCCAGCATGAACACCGTGTCCGCATCGATGGCGCCCGGCTTGCCTAGCTCGCGCACGCCGAAGCCTTTGGCGTAGATCACCTTGTCCTTGTAAACGACGCCGACCGCGAGCCCGGGCAGGCCGGTTCGCTTCATGGCATTGGCGACAATGCCGTCGAGCGCGGTGGTGGCATCGTCGATGGTGGCTTGGGTGAAGAGCGGCGGCACGGGGACGACCGGCGTCTTCAACAGCTTGCCCGCGTCTTCGGCGAGCGCCGGCGCGAGCAACAAGCCGGACGCGAGGCTCGCGCCCAAGGCCAGGGCGAAGACCGAGCGGCGAACAGCGTGCGATGTGGATCCGACATTTGGCGCGGACTGAACTGGCATAGGCTTCTCCGCAAATTGAGGCTGGCCACTATTCACCAGGACGGCGAACGGGGCAAAACCTATCCCGGGGCCGGGCCGATCCGACCCAAAAGGCTGAGTCGACGCAGGCCGACTTTCGAGATACCAACAGGCGGATCGCCTTAAATTGCAGACAATCGCGGGCGAATCGGCCATGCGTGAAGGTTATTGGATGGAGCCAAGCCGCTCAGGCGGCCTTAGGGCTTTCTCTTTATTGGAAGGGACGCACCGCATGATGACGAAATCAGAGCTCATTCAGAAAATTTCCGACGACCTCGAATTGACCAAGAAGGACGTGAAGGCGGTCATCGAGTCGCTGGCCACCGTGGGCTACAAGGAAATGAAGAAGACCGGCGAGTTCCTCGTGCCCGGCTTCGCCAAATTCGTCGTGGTCAAGAAGCCCGCCACAAAGGCGCGCAAGGGCATCAACCCGTTCACCAAAGAGCCGACCGTGTTCAAGGCGAAGCCCGCCCGGAAGATGATCAAGGCTCGCCCGGTGAAGGCCGCCAAAGACGCGGTTTAAGACGACGCAGAGGACAAGGGGTCCGCATGACAGACGACGTAGTGCTGGCGGAGATCGAACGCCGCATCCAGATTGTCGAGGACAATCTCCGCCAGCTTACGGAGCAGGCCGCCGCCTATTCCGGCGCGGCCGATGAAGAGCGCAACGCCGATCGGATCGCCGATCAGCAAGCGAAGCTCGACGCGCTCCTGAAACAGCGCGAGGCGCTGTTGAGTAAGGGCTAGCGGGGGTTGACCGGCTCGACGGCGGAGAGGCGCGGGGGTATGAGTGCCCCTACGCCTGCGCGCCAACACACTCCCGCATGTATCGACCTATGAAAAAATCGAAATTCACTCCCGGCGGGTTCAGCCTCGCGGTCAAGCGCGCCCGCGCGGGGCGTGGGCTGTTTGCGCAGGAGCCGATTCCCAAAGGCGTGTGCGTCATCGAGTATACGGGCCGCAGGCTCGACGCGGAGGAAGAGTTCACCAGCCGCAGCCGTTACCTCTTCGAGGTCACGGCGAAGAAGACCATCGACGGCTGGGATAAGGCGAACACGGCGCGCTACATCAACCACTCCTGCCGGCCCAATTGCGAGATCGAGATCCACCGGGGCCGCGTGTTCGTCATGTCGAAGCGCGCGATCGAGCCGGGCGAGGAGCTCGGCTACAATTACGGCAAGAGCTATTTCGACGAGTTCATCAAGCCCATCGGCTGCCGCTGCCTCAAATGCATGCCGGCGCCGAAAGTCAGCGCCAAGAAAACAGCTTGAGGTCGGCGAGGATCGCTTTCGCCGCGTTGTGACCCGGCGCGCCGGTGACGCCGCCGCCGGGATGGGCGCCGGACCCGCAATGATAAAGTCCGCCGATGGGGCCGCGGTAATCGGCATAGCCGAGCATGGGCCGCGCCGAGAAGAGCTGGTTGAGGCTCAGCGCCCCGTGGAAAATGTCGCCGCCCAGCAATCCGAATTTTCGCTCCAGGTCGAGCGGGCTTAGGGCTTGTCGCGCGATGACGCTCTTGGCGAAGCCGGGCGCATAGCGGTCGACGGTCGCGATCATCAGATCGGCCACCTCGTCGCGCGCGTCATCCCAGGACTGGCCGTCGGGCAGTTCCGGCGCCACGTGCTGACAGAACAGGCTGGCCACATGGGCGCCCGCCGGGGCGAGGCTGTCGTCAAGGGTCGAGGGGATGACCATCTCGACGACCGGCTCACGGCTCCAGCCATGGGCCAAGGCATCGCGATAGGCCCGATCCATATAGGCGAGGCTCGGCCCGATGATGATGCCGGCGCCGTGATGGGCGGCGGCTGTCTTTCCCGGTAGCGCGGTGAAGCTCGGCAGCTCCGATAGCGCCACGTTCATGCGGAACGAGCCCGACGCGCATTTGAAGTTTTGCATGCGGCGCGAAAAGTCAGGCAGCAGGGATGGCTCCGGCAGCAGCCGCGTATAAAGCAGCTTGAGATTGACATTGGCGGCTACCGCCTTGCCCCGGACGATCTGACCGTCCGCCAAGGCGACGCCGGTTACTCTATTCTGCTCGATCAGGAGTTCGGCGACCTCGGCGTCGGTCTGGATGTCCACGCCATGCTCGGTTGCCGCCTTGGCCATGGCTTGCGTGATCGCGCCCATGCCGCCGATGGCATGGCCCCAGGCGCCCTTCTTGCCGTTCACTTCGCCGAAGGCGTGATGCAGCAGCACATAGGCCGTGCCGGGATCGAAGGGGCTCGCGTAATTGCCGACGATCGAGTCGAAACCGAGCAGGGCCGTAAGCGGTTCGCTCTCAAACCACTCGGACAGAAAATCCGCCGCGGACTTGGTGAAGAGGTCGAGGAGGAGCCGCTGCGCCTCCGGGTCGAGTTTACGCAATTTGTTGCCGAGCGCCGCGGCGCGCACAAGCTCCCGCAGGCCGCGCCGACCGAAGCCCTGCACCACGTTAGGTGGCGCTTGCAGCACCAGGTCTCTCAGGATGTCGGCAACGACGGTCAGTTGCGCGTAATATTGGTCGTAGCGTTCGGCGTCTGCGGCGCTGAACTTGGCGATCTCGGATTTCGTGCGGCCTTCGCCCGTCAACAGGTAGCCGCCGTCAGGGAGGGGCAGGAAGTTCATGGCTGGCCGCTCGACGATCCTCAGCCCGTGCCGGTGCAGGTCCAGATCGGCGATGACCTTGGGATTGAGCAGGCTCACCGTGTAGGCGGCCACGGAGTTGCGAAAGCCGGGATGAAATTCTTCCGTGACGGCGGCGCCACCGACAACGGCCCGCCGCTCCAGCACCTTCACCCTCAGGCCGGCGCGAGCAAGATAGGCGGCGCAGACCAAGCCGTTGTGGCCGCCACCGAGTACCAGGACGTCAAATAGCTGGGTGTCGCGATGGTTGGGAATGGAGACGCACCTTCATCTGATCGTCACGCGATTGCCGCGGCCCGAGGCTAGCACAGCACCAATGCGGTGGTCTTGATGGTCCCGCGCCTAGCCCTTAACGAAACCCATCCCCTTCGCGCGAGGGCGCGCGTACACTCTCCTCTCGTCTATCGAGGGACAGCTGACGGATAAGAGGCAATCATGAGTAACGAGACCCGGGAAAAATATCTGAAGTTCGCGCTCGTCGCGTTCGGTGCCGTGTTCCTGCTGGTTTATCCGCTGGGCCTCATCTGGCCGGCGGGCTGGGTCTGGCATGGCGGTGAAGGCAGCTATTACCTGCAGATGATCTGCGGCATCTATACGGTGCTGGGCATCTATCTGATCCTGGCGTCACGGGATCCGGCCACGAACCGCAGCCTTATCTCCTTCACGATCTGGTCGAGCGTGGTGCATGCGGCGATCATGGGGGCGCAGGCGCTTTCCGACAGCGGGGAGCACGGACACCTCATCGGTGACGTACCGGCCCTGCTGCTGGTCGCCTTCGTCTTGTGGTTTCTGTCGCCGAAGGGTGAACGGTTCGCGGGCGCGACCGGCTAGGCTCGTCTTAGCCGTGTCTCGGCATGATCGGACCGCGTCTCGGTCAACCATTTCCGCGATGCACGCCGCTTGCGCCTTCGCCGCGCTTTGCATCAATTTCACAGCAACGACCGGACCGGCTGCCGCGTTGGATGCGGCGGGCACCGCGTGGATCGAGACATGCATTGCGGATCGTAAGAATGAAGGTCTCGAGCGGGCCAAGCTGCGGTACTATTGCGCCTGCATGCAGGACATCGTGGAAGACAATGAGCCATTCACCGTCACCGAGCTGGAGCGCTCTTATCCGCCGGCACACCTGATGTGCACGGAGAAGGCTCGCTTGGGGCATTAGCTTGGACTCGAAATAGCCAAGAGGACCATATGAGCCGTCTTCGCGCACATCCGGAGCACCACCTCGTCACCCGCATCGGCTGGTTGAGGGCTGCGGTCCTTGGCGCCAATGATGGCATTGTCTCGACCGCGAGCTTGATCGTCGGCGTTGCTGCGGCAGCTGCGACGCAGAGCGATGTCTTGATCGCGGGCATCGCGGGGCTGGTGAGCTGGCGCCATGTCGATGGCTGCCGGCGAGTATGTCTCCGTAAGTTCACAGTCCGACACCGAGCAGGCGGATCTCGCGCGTGAGCGGCAAGAGTTGACCGACAATCCAAAGGCCGAACTTGAGGAGCTCGCCGAGATTTACGTCAAGCGCGGTGTCGATCGCGCCGTTTCCCTCCAGGTCGCCCAGCAGCTGATGGCGAAGGATGCCTTGACCGCTCACGCGCGAGATGAGCTTGGGATCTCAGAGATTACGACCGCACGACCGGTACAAGCCGCGCTGACGTCGGCCGCGACTTTTTCTGTGGGGGCGGCCCTGCCCTTGCTCATGGTTGTCGTATCGCCCGCCAGTGTGCTTGTCCCTTTGGTGTCGGCTGCGTCTTTGGGCTTTCTCGCTCTTCTGGGCGCAATCGGAGCAAAAGCAGGAGGTGCGAATGTCCTGCGCGCCACAGCTCGCGTAACATTTTGGGGTGCGCTCGCGATGGCTCTCACCGCGGGTATTGGCAAACTTGTCGGAACGGTTGTGTGAGGATTCGCGTCCGAGAGGATGCAATAAGCGCGTCACGTCCCCACAACCCTCACGGATTGCATATTCGGCGCGCGCCACCCCTTGCGGGTGTCCTTCTCATGCTTCGCTGGTGACAGAGACGACTGAAAACGGGGGTCTGGCCGTCCCGCTGCCCAAGAACGGTCACAGGGATGGGTTAGGCTCTCAGTTCAAGTGCACAGCGTACGAGGACCGATGCCCATCGTCGAACAGATCACCAAAATCGTTGCTTTCCTTCGGGCGGAGAATCCGACAGAGGACATTTCGGCAAATCCGGTTGTAAAACACCCGCATAATACCAGCCGGGTTGTCCCGGAGAGGTTGCCACCGGCGACAATCAAAGAGCTTTCGCGGCTCCAGCCCGCTAAAGCGCTTGCGGCCACCGCCGGCGAGTGGGCCGCGATGGCGGGGGCGATCGCGCTCTGCATGAATTTCTGGCACCCGTTGCTATACGTGGTCGCGGTCATGTTCATCGGCGCGCGCCAACACGCGCTGCTGGTCATCGGGCATGACGCGTCGCATTTCCGCTATCTGCCGGCGCGCTGGCAGAATGACCTCTTCGCCAATCTGTTCTTGATGTGGCCGAGCTTTGCCTCGGTCGAGGGCTTCCGCAAGTTTCACGGCCTGCATCACCAATACACAAACCTTCCGGACGACGGGAACCGCCATATCTGGCGCACCCATGACGCGGCGGGCGAGCTCGCGGCGGATTGGCAGTTTCCCAAGACGCGCACTGGTCTGGCGCTGGTGCTGCTGCGCCGGGCGGCCTTCGTGACAGGCTTGTTCTGGATTGTGCGCGGCTTGGTGGGAGTGTTCCTGCTCCCGTCACCGCGCTGGATGATGGCGGCGATGTTCGCCTTCTACGGATCGATCGCGGCGGCGCTGACCTATTTCGGCGGCTGGTACGCCTTCTTGCTCTATTGGATCGTGCCCTATTGCACCTGGCATATCGCGGCGCAGTACACGCGGCTGATCTGCGAGCACAGCGCGGTGGAGAGCGACGAAGAAGAATATGCGATCACCCGCACCACCATCCCGACCTGGTTCGAGCAGATTTTCATCCTGCCGCGCAATGTCGGCTACCACATTGAGCATCACTGGTACCCGAGCGTTCCGTTCTATCGGCTGCCGGAGCTGCACGCAGCGCTGATGGCGCGGGAGGGCTTTCAAGCAAACGCCGTGGTCAGCCGCTCGGTCTTCGCTTCGCTTAGCGCGTGCGTGAGAGAGGCCGCCGCCGCACCCCGAGCCGGGGGAACTCAAGCAGAGACTTACGTCCGCTGAGGAAACTGCGTGGCGAAGTCTTCCGTGCTGTTGAGCTTGGGGTAGGGCGCCTGCGGCAGAGGCACGCCGAGAAACTTGCAGAGTCTCTCCCAGCCTTCTCCTGACTCATAGACAAGAAGCCGCTCGGGCGGGACGCTGCGGCGCACCTCTTCGTTATGGGCGTTGAACACGGCGATGGCGTGCGCCTTGTCGAGCCTGCCGCCGAAGGTGTTGTCGACGACCGTGGTGTTGACCATTGTCATGTGTTTTTGGCGGGCCGGATCGATGGCGTCAGCGTCGCCGTTGGCGAGAGCATCGGCGAAATCCTGCATCCTGGCGAAGATCGTCTCGTCCGCGCTTGCATACCAGGCTTCCGGATCACGCACGGTCAGGATAATCTTGGCTTGCGGGTTGGCGGCAATGAGCTCCTGCCAGATGGAAATGGTCGGCCAATCGACGCATGCGGCATAGCCAGCGAGGATGGTTCGCCAGTCGTTGCTTTCGCCGCGGGCAATGGCGAGCCATAGAGCGTCGTGCTCAGGGTGCCGGCGCGTCTCGATCATGTGGTAACAGGGCCCAAAACCGAGCTGTTCCAAGGCCAGCTTGAGCGACAGCGTGCCCGTGCGTCCGAAACCTGTGCCGATGACTTTAAGGGGCATTGCGCCACTAAACCTCGCTTCACTGACTTCTGGTCTATTCCCAATGTGCGCCATTGGCGGAACGCGCCGGTTATGCGAGCTTCAGCAAAGCCCGAGCGCAAGGAGTAGACCAATGTCCAAGGTCGTCTACAAGATCGTGAAGCACGAGAACGGCTGGGCCTATCAGGCGCGTGGTACGCTCTCGGAGACCTTTCGCACCCATGAGGCGGCGCTCGCAGCAGCCAAGCGCGCGGCCGGCGAGCAGAAGGTGCCGGGCGAGACCGTCGGCATTCAATACGAGACGGTGGACGGCGAGTGGCGTCAGGAGCTCGACCGCGGTTCGGACCGCCCCGAGACCTCCGTCGAGGACGACACGTAGAATATCGGTTCGTCCAAGCTTCTCCCGCGCGGTTGACACATTCCCGCGCTCAAGGTCTTTGCTGTGGGTAATCCAAGGGGCAGAGACGAGGGGGGACAATGATACCGTCCTATATTCTCTGGGCGTTGCTTGGCATGGCCGGTTATTCGCTCATGACGCTGTTCGTGAAGCTTGCCGAGCGTAGCTGCAATGTGACGACCTATATGGTGCTCGCGGTCTCGACCACAATCGTCGCGATCTTCGCCATCGCCGTCGTCGCTTGGCGCGGTGAGCTTAAGGCCCTCATCTTTGAATTGGAGACGCCGCCGCTGCTATGGGCTATCGCCGGCGGCATCGCGCTCACGGTCGCCGTCACCTCCCTATTCCACGCGCTGTCGCTTGGGCCGGCAAATATCGTGGTGCCGGTCTACGGCATGTTTATCGTCGGTGGCGCGGTGCTTGGCGTGGTGGTGCTGGGGGAGGCCATGCCCTGGCACCGGGTTGTCGGTTTAATCGCAGCGGTCGTCGGCGTGATCCTCATCTCGATCTGAAGCCGGCGGGAGGAGCGGCACCTCGCGGTGCCGCCCCAGACTGCCGTTAGGGTGCGTCGACCAGAACGATTTCGGCATCCTCGAGCGCTTTGACGGTCAGCACCGTCTCGTTCTCGATCGCCGCGCCGTCGCGCGTATGCACCGGTACGCCGTTGACCTCCACGCTGCCGGCTGCGGGCACCAGATACGCGTGCCGCGCGGTGCCGAGCTGGTACTCGGCCGTCTCGTTTGCCTTGAGCGTGGCGCCGAGAACGCGGGCATCGGCGCGGATCGGCAGCGCGTCGGTGTCGCCGGCAAAGCCGGAGGCAAGAGCCACGAACTCGCCAGAGCGCTCCGCCTTGGGGAAGGGCTTGGCGCCCCATGACGGCTCGCCGCCTTCGACACCGGGCTCGATCCAGATCTGGAACAGCGTCGTGGTTTCGTCCTCGCGGTTGTATTCTGCATGGCGAATGCCGGAGCCGGCGCTCATGACCTGAACGTCGCCGGCCTCGGTGCGGCCGGTGTTGCCCAGGTTATCTTCATGGGTGATCGCGCCCTTGCGCACATAGGTGATGATCTCCATCGCCTCGTGCGGATGGGGCGGGAAGCCCGTATTGGGAGCGATCTCGTCGTCGTTCCACACCCGCAAGCTGCCATGACCCATACGCTTCGGGTCGTGGTACCGGGCAAAAGAGAAGTGATGCTTGGCTTTGAGCCAACCATGGTTGGCGCCGCCAAAGGTGTCGAAGGGTCTAAGTTCGATCATCGGAACCTCCTGTCGTGAAGCGTAGGACTTACGCGTTGAAGCCACCGAGGGGTCCGCACTCCCGTTTATGACTTACGTAGTAGGCGCTACATAAGTGTCTAGACCCAGGCCGTCAAGAGCATTATATAGCGACCACTACACAGATGGGAGGTGTTAGGGATCGGAGAAACAGCAGGAGACGGCGCCGTGGCGATTGGCCGGCCTCGGACTTTCAATAAAGAAGAGGCTCTCGATCAGGCGCTGGACGTGTTCTGGCGCAAGGGCTACGAGGGCGCGAGCATTTGCGACCTCACGGCCGCCATGGGCATCAATCCGCCGAGCCTCTATGCCGCCTTCGGCAATAAGGAGGCGCTGTTCCGGCAGGCGCTGGACCGCTATTCGGAGACCAGGGCCGGCTTCGTCCGTGAGGCCCTTGCCGCGCCGAAGGCTCGCGAGGGGATTGCCGCGCTTCTGCGCGGCACGGCGCAGTCGCTGGCGGATAAGTCGAGCCCTCGCGGCTGCCTTCTGGTCCAGGGGATCGCCGGCGCCGGCGACCACGCTCAATGCATTCGGGACGAACTCAGCGCCAGGCGCGCGGCCGCGCAAAAAGCGATCCGCGAACGGTTGAAGCAGGCGCAAGCCGAAGGCGAGCTTGCGGCAGACGCCGATCCGGCGGCGCTGGCGCGCTATTTTTCTACGGTGACGCAAGGCATGGCGATCCAAGCGGCCAGTGGCGCTAGCCGTAAAGAACTTGAGCGCATCGCCGACATGGCGCTGCGCGCCTGGCCGGATTGAGCCGTTCACGTGCGGTTTGCCGTAAGGCAAGCGTGGTCTGGCATGGCTCCCAGAATCGCGGCATGTTTTTACCCTGAAGACGTTGCTGATTGCGGCTCTGGGCGTGATGCTCTCCGCGTGGCCTGTGCGGGCTGCGCCTCAGGTCGAGGCGGGCGATCCGCTCGCGCCTTGTGCCGCCGGCTCCAAGACAGAGGGCGATGCAGCAGCAGGCCAATCGGGCGCGCAATGGGGCGTCGAGATCACCCCGTCCTTCAACAAGCAACAGACGCTCGATGCTTTCGCCACGGCCAAGGACAAATATTCCAACATCCTCGGGGATTACAGCGCCACCATCGTCGAGGTGTGCGATCTCAGCATGGGCACCGATTTGCGCTACTCCGCCCAGATCGACCTGGAGCAGCGC
This sequence comes from Methyloceanibacter sp., assembly GCA_035528655.1. Classification (GTDB taxonomy): domain Bacteria; phylum Pseudomonadota; class Alphaproteobacteria; order Rhizobiales; family Methyloligellaceae; genus Methyloceanibacter. Next base: position 43,354 of record DATKYG010000059.1, on the reverse strand, counting down.
GACGCCGCCGACAAGCTCTGCGACAAGCTTCACGCGGCGGGCGGCGCCTGCGTCGTCCTGAAGAACTAGCGTCTCTTCTCAAATCCCACCGGATGGACCTGCGCGCGCCCATGGCTCAGAGTGGCGGCATGATGGGCACCCTTCAGGCTCTCTTCCTCGCCGCGTGGCTTGGGCTCAGCATCCATGGCGCGTATGCGGCGGAAGCCTTCGACATCACCGGCGTCGCCGCCGGCATTAAGGCTGCCGGCTTAGCCGCCGCGGGGCCGAAGCCCTTCGTGGATACTGTCTGCCCGCTGATGCAGGAGCAGGCCGAGGCGCGGGGCCTGCCAGCCATGCCGTTCGTGCGGCTGATCTGGCGGGAGAGCCGCTTCAACCCCAACGCGGTCAGCCCCAAAGGGGCGCAAGGCATCGCCCAGTTCATGCCCGGCACAGCGGACGACCGCGGCCTCGACGATCCGTTCGAGCCGAAATCGGCGATCGTTCATTCGGCGAGTCTGCTGGCCGACCTCAATAAAGAGTTCGGCAATTTCGGCTTGGCGGCGGCCGCCTATAACGCTGGAGAGGAGCGGGTGCGGGGTTGGCTCGCCGGCAATAGAACCCTGCCAGGCGAAACGCGGGCCTATGTGGTCTTCGTCACCGGGCGCGTCGCCGAGGACTGGAAACTGGCGGAGACCGACTTGCCGGACTCGCTCAAGACGGTGGGTGATACGGTGCAGGAGTCTTGCAAGCAGCTCGCGCCGCTCGTGGTGCGGGCGGTCTACGAGACCGAGCCGCTCACCGCCAGCGGGGTTTGGCGCCCGTGGGGGGCCCATGTATCGAGCGCCTTCTCCAAGGCCAAAGCGCTCGCCCAGTTCGCGCGGCTCAGGCGGCAGCATGAATCGGTGCTTGGCAGCCGCGAACCCTTCGTGACTCCGGCACGCAATCTCAGTCGTGGCCGCCGCGCGATGTACCAAGTGCAGATCGGCGCTGACAGCCGTGCAGATGCCGGAAAGATTTGTGCTGAGCTCAGATCCGCCGGTGGCGCCTGTATCGTGCAGAAGAATTGAGCGGCCGCCCCTCAAAGCGAGAGGCGGCCGCAGTCTGTTTTAGAACGACATGGTCGCGTTGGCCCACAGCGTGCCGTCCCGTTCGAGCTGGTAGTTGTTTACATCCTCGTCGACCGGCTGGAGCCATTCGGCGCTGAGGCGCAAGCCCTTCAGCGAGCCGCTCGGCACCACGGTGTTGACGCCGAAGCCGATGTCCCAGAAACGGCCGCCATAGTTGAACTGGAGGTCGGGTGGGCTTGAATGATTATGTGGCCCGTTATAGTGGCCCTCGATCTCGCCCTGCTCGGTGTAGAGGCCGCGGATAGAAGCGGAGATCCAGTTGGCGAAGCGATAGCTGCCCCAGCCGGTGGCCTGGAACACATCGCCAAGGCGATAGCCGCTCTCGTTCTCCTCCTCCAGACGCACGACGCCCAGGACCTGCGCGCCCCAGGCGAACCGATCGGCGCGGCCAGTATAGGTGATGCTGGGAATGAAGTCCCAAGTGCCGGAGCCCGGCTGCATCATGTAGTGGTTGAAATTGCCGTTCATCTTCTTGTCCACGTCGCCGGTCGGCGCGCTGAACATCGGCGCGAATTGCAAGTGATAGCCGGGACCGTCGGCGATCTTGAGCTCGGGGCCGAAGATCGTGTCGCCCCAGCCCTCAGTGCCGTGGGAATGGCTACCGCTATGCATATGCGCGCTGTGTTCGTCCATCGGCATGTCCGTGTGGTCCATGTGGTCCATATGGCCCATGCTGCTCATTGAAGAGGTGAGTGGCCGCCTGGTCATGTCGTGGCTCATATACATGGGCATGAGCATCAGGGTCATCCAATCCGTCGGCGCGTACATGACGTCGAGCATGTACATGTTCATGGCCATGTCGCTGGGCGTCATGGAACAGCTATGCGGCTTGCAGCCTTTGTTGATGATCTCCTGATCGCTGGCCTTGTTCGTGCCGTGCAGCATGTCACCGCTAGCGCTCGTATGCGCATAGCGGAAGCCGATCATGAACTCGCCGGCCTTGTGCATATGGTCGAACATGACGCCGGCTGGAGCGTGCTGGTCCGCGAGCGGACCGGTGCCCGTATTCGAGTCGGCGTGTGCGATACCGGGTGCGGCGAGTGCCGCGCCAAGGCATAGGGTGAGCGCCGATACGCTGGCGCGGAGATGTGGAAAGCGCATTGTGGTAGCCCCCCGATGGGCGCCGACATGGATGCGCCGGACTCGCCCGCCTAGTTGAATTTTTGACTTGGATAGGTTGCGCGAACCTGAGCGGTCTTCGAATCCGAAGACGCCCGTCAGCAAAGACGATCAGCTGCGCTCAAGAGCTAGGCGAGGGGAGGGGCGCGTGGCTGGGCTGAGTGGTGCTTTGCCGGTCTTGCCGACGGTGCGTCGAGGCGCGGCTCGGCGACGGCGATGACCGTCGAAGACGGCAAGGGTACTCGGGCCAAGTCCGGCAGTATGCCGCCATGGGCGCTGCCGCATCCCTGGCGGCAGGACATGTGGCAGCACTGGCAATCCGAATTTTGCCGGTTTTGTGTAGGTTTTTCCGGGGCGACGACGGTCCCCTGGGAGGTGCAGAGGATACTGCTCTCTGAGCCCGAGACCAGGGTGGCGGCGTGGTGGCCCGAGGTGAACGGCAGCACGATCGACTGGAGCAGAATTGTCCAGACGACAACGAGGCCAATCAGGTCTCTTTCTTTGCGCAGCCAACCCATACCGACTTGGATATTCCCCCGCCGCGCCCTGTCAAAGCTCGGATTGGTCCACAATGTCTCACCATAGACATATAGGCTTTGGTATATAAGGATTTTTCGGCATTCGCCGATTCAGAAACGGGACCGGGGACCGATGCTGAAGATCTACGAATTTATTGCCGGCAAGCTCAAAGTCCAGACCGGTAAGCCGAGGATCACCGACGAAACGGTTTGGATCGACCTTCTCAATCCGACGCCGGAGGAAGAGGGCAACGTCGAAAAGACGCTCAAGATCGACGTGCCCACGCGCGAGGAGCAGCAGGAGATCGAAGTCTCCGACCGCCTCTATCACGAGGACGGCGCGCATTTCATGACAGCGACACTGCTCTACCAAGGCGAGGACCTGGTGGCCAAGACGGCAGCGGTCAGCTTTATCCTCGCCGGCACGAGGCTCGTCACCGTGCGCTATGCCGAGCCGCGCGCCTTCGATATTTTCTTGTCGCGGTGCAACCGGTCGGAGACCGATCTGTCGACGGGGCCGGCCGTGCTCTTGGGGCTGCTCGACACGATCGTCGACCGGCTGGCCGACTTCATCGAACGCATCCAGGACGAGGTGGAAGGACTGTCGCATTCGGTGTTCGAGAATCATGGCGTGGCGGCCTCGCGCAAGCGGCGCTTCGACGTGTTGCTGCGGTCGATCGGGCGTGAGGGCGAGATCGCCTCGAAAGTGCGGGAGAGCGGTCACTCGCTGGGGCGCCTGCTGACCTTTCTTTCCTACGCGGTCAATGAGCGCAAAGACGGCAAGCTAATGCAGACGCGCGTGCGCACGGCGGCGCGGGACGTGACCTCACTCACCGACCACGCCACGTTCCTATCGGGCAAGATCATCTTCCTGCTCGATGCGACGCTGGGTATGATCAACATTCAGCAGAACGACATCATCAAGATCTTCTCGGTGGCGGCGGTGGTCTTTCTGCCGCCCACCTTGATCGCCTCGATCTACGGCATGAATTTCCATACCATGCCGGAGTTGGATTGGATCTTCGGCTATCCGTTCGCGCTCGGCCTCATGGTCTTGTTTGCCGTGTTGCCTTACATTTATTTCAAACACCGAGGATGGCTCTAGTTTGGGCTTGCGCGGCGTGCACCGTCTGGCCACATTACGGCGATACCTTCAAAGCAGCCAAATTCAGTCAAACCCCCCAACCCTCGATAAGGAGGAAGGATGACCCGACTTATCATTTCCAGTTTCGTCGCGGCGTTTTTCGCAGCGGTCATGCTCATGCCCGTATCGGCTTCCGCCGGTTCTTTCGGCATTACGAGCAGCACTGCGACGGAGGCGTCGTTGGTGCAAGAGGCCGGCTGGCGGAACCGCCGCTGGTGGCGCAGCAACGGTTACGACACCGAAGTCGATGCGCCGACCACGTCCGTGCGGACCAATAACGCCAAGACTGATGTCGAGGCGCCGTTCACCTCCGTACGGTCCGGGCCCCGTGGTACTTGGGTTCGCGCGCCGTTCGTGAATCTTTGGGTGCCCCGCGACTAAGCACGCGGGCGCATTTCGTACTTGCCGAAGCGCGGGCGAGAGCCCGCGCTTTTCTTTTACGTCGCTGTCAAGAGCTGCACGGCGAGCGCCGCCCCGGCGGTCACCGTGAGCGTGAGCACGATGCCGAGGCGAAGCCAAAGCAGCAGCGCCGCCGCGAGCACGGCCAGCAAGGCGACGGTGAGGTCGAAGCTCGCCAGTTCGGGCAGCCACAGGCGAAACGGGCCGTACTCGACCACCGCCACGCGGCGGAAAATGACGTGCAGGGCGAACCACACGCTCAAATTCAAGATCACGCCAACCACTGCCGCCGTGACGCCACGCAGCGTGCCGGCGAGCTTGGCGTTCGAGCCGAGCCGCTCGATATAGGGCGCGCCGACGAAGATCCACAGGAAGCAGGGGGCGAATGTCGCCCATAGCGTCACCGCCGCGCCCAACAGGCCGTAGGCGAGGGGCGGTCCGCCGCCGTCCCGATAAGCCGCAAGAAAGCCGACGAACTCGGTGACGAGGATCAATGGGCCCGGCGTCGTCTCGGCCAGGCCCAGCCCATCGAGCATCTCGCCCGCGCTCAGCCAGCCATAGGTCTCGACGGCCTGCTGCGCCATATAGGCCAGCACGGAATAGGCGCCGCCGAAGGTGACAACGGCGAGCTTGGAGAAGAACAGCGCGATATCGGCGGTGACATTGTCGGTGGTCAGGTGGCCGCCACCAGCCAGGGCGGCGACGGCGAGGAGCGGCAGGATCCAGATGGCGAGCCACAGCGCCGTGGTACGGAGCGTCTGGGTGACGGACACGGGCGGCCCACTGAGCGGCGGCGGCGGGCTTTGCGGAAACGCAAGCGCGAGCAGGAAGCCGATAAGCGCGGCCGCGGTGATGATCAGCGGAAAGGGCGCGGCGAGAAAGAAGATGGCGAAGTAGGCGGCCGCGGCGATGGCCCAGTCATGCGGCCGGTGCAGCGCGCGGCGGGCGACCTTGATCAACGCCTCGATGACGATCACGAGTACGGCGGCCTTGATACCGACAAATGCGGCGGCGACGAGCGGCGCCTGGCCGAATAGCGCATAGGCGATGCTCAGGGCCAGCACGACAAGCCCCCCCGGTAGCACGAATAAAAGGCCGGCGGCGAGCCCGCCCAGCGTGCCGTGCAGTCGCCAGCCGACGTAAGTTGCGAGCTGCATAGCCTCCGGACCCGGCAGCAGCATGCAGAAATTGAGCGCGTGCAAGAAGCGCTCGGGCCCGATCCAGCCGCGTTCCTCGACCAGGACGCGGTGCATCAGGGCGATCTGCCCGGCCGGTCCGCCGAAGGACGTGACACCGATCTTGGCCCAAACGGGAAGCGCCTCGCGGAGGGTCGGTTCGGGCCGGTCGGGGATGGAATCCATGGTGGTAAAGTCCTAGAGCCTTGATCTGCCACCGGCAATCTCTGCCGGCGCGCTGTGCCGTCGCTGGCTGACCGGCGAATCGCGTGGTACCGAATAGGCAGGAGGATGTGAGGCGAACATGACGACGGCGCAGTTGATCCAGGTGGCGGTGTTCTTGGCTGCTGCCGCAATTGCTGCTCCGTTCGGCCGCTTCTTCCGGATCGGCTCGGTTCTCGGCTACCTGCTCGCCGGCGTGGTCATCGGACCCTATGTCCTCGGCCCGCTCTATGCCCTCGATAACGTGGACAAGGTTCTGCATTTCGCCGAGTTCGGCGTGGTGCTGCTGTTGTTCGTGATCGGTCTCGAGCTGCGCCCGATCCGGCTGTGGGCTCTGCGCTCGGCAATTTTCGGTCTGGGCGGGGCGCAGCTCGTCGCCACCTCCTTCGTGCTGGCGGCGATCGGCGCAGGCTTAGGGCTCGCCTTGAACCAGGCGGCATTCATCGGGTTGGCGCTATCGCTCTCGTCCACCGCGTTTGCTCTGCAAGTGCTGGAGGAGAAGGGTGAGCTCACCACGCGCCACGGCCGGCTCGCCTTCTCCGTGCTGCTGTTCCAGGACCTCGCGGCGATTCCCCTGATCGCGCTGGTGCCGCTGTTCGCGCTCGGCGGCGAGGAGCCCAGCATGGATCTCGGCAGCGCGGGAATCGCGATTGCCACCATTCTCGGCGTGATCGTGGCCGGGCGCTTCCTGCTGAGCCGGCTCTACCGGGTTGTCGCCGCCACCGGCGTGCGCGAGGCGATGACCGCGACGGCGCTGCTCACAGTGGTGGGCGTGGCGGTGATCATGCAGGAGGTGGGCCTGTCGGCGGCGCTCGGCTCATTCATCGCCGGCGCGCTGCTCGCCGATTCCGAATATCGCCATCAGATCGAGGCGGATATTGCCCCATTCGAGGGCCTTCTGCTCGCGGTGTTCTTCATCGCCATCGGCATGTCCATCGATCTCGGTGTGCTGGTCGCGCAGCCTCTGGCGCTTGCGGCCATCGTCATCGCGTTGGTCACTATCAAGGCCGCCATTCTTTACGGGCTCGGGCGCTGGTGGGGCATCGGCAACGGCCCGTCGCGGCGCCTGGGCATCGTGCTCAGTCAGGGCGGTGAGTTCGCCTTCGTGCTGTTCTCGGTGGGCGTGTTCGAAGGCGTGATCGGCCGCGACATGGCGAGCCTGCTCACCCTGGCGGTGACCATGTCGATGGCGGCGACGCCGCTGCTGCTGCTCATCGACGATATGGCGTCACGGGCGCTCAAGCCCGGCGCGCCGGACTACGAGATGCCGCCCGAAGGCGACCGGCATGTGATCATTGCCGGGTTCGGGCGTTTCGGCCAGATCGTCGCCCGCGTCCTGCGCGCGCGGCACATCCCGTTCACCGCGCTCGACACCAGCATCGCCCAGGTCGACTTCGTCAAACGCTTCGGCGCCAAGATCTATTACGGCGACGCCGGCCGGATCGACATTCTGCGCGCGGCGGGAACAGTTAAGGCGCAAGCCTTCGTGCTGGCTATCGACAACGTGGACTCCTCCTTGCGCGTGGCTGAGGTGGTGCGGAAGAATTTTCCGGATCTGCCGATCTATGCCCGGGCACGCGATCGTATCCATGTGCATAAGCTCATGGACCTCGGCGTCACCATCATCGAGCGCGAGACATTTCTTTCGGCGCTGGAGCTGACCACCAAGCTGTTGCGAGGGCTGGGGCTGAAACCGGACGAGGCGAAGCGGCTCACCGAAACATTCAAGCAGCACGATGAGAAGCGGCTTTACGACGCCTATAAATATTATACCGACACCGAGAAGATGCGCGCCAATGCGCTAACCGCCGCGGTCGAGCTCGAGGAGCTGTTCGCCAAGGACGTGGAGGACTTTCCCGAGGACGGCGCCGCTAGCGCACCGACGCGAGATGGTCGAGAATCATCCGGTTGAGCTCGGCCGGGTGGGTGAACGGGCTCATATGGCCCGCGCCTTTCAGCACCTGCACCTTGGCGTTCGGCAGTGCGCTCCCAAGCAGCTCGACGACGGCGCGTGTGGGGCTGCGCGTCTTGCCGCCGACAATCAGCAAAGTCGGCGCGGTGATCTCGGCATAATCGGCAAGCGTCGTCTGCGCGTCGATGGCGATGGAGAATTCGAGCGCGACCTTCGGGATCGTGGTGGCGATGGCGTTTTTGAAGCGCTCGGGCGATAGCCACCAGCGCCAGCGCCCGAGCCAATAGCTCATGAAGGCAGCAGCGGCCTTGCGGTCGTCGCCCTTGGCCACGGGGTCGAGCACGGAGATGCCGAGCTTCTCCACCTCCTTCCATTCGGGGTGGTTCTCGAGCCGCAACAGATGGAAGGAGACCGGCTCGACCAGGGTCAGGCTTTTGGCGCGGGGCCCGAGCTTGCGTGCGGCTTCGAGCGCCAGCGCTGCGCCATAAGAATGACCGACGAGATGGAGCGGTCTTCTGGTTTTTTTGGCGAGTCCCAGCAGGACTTTGACGTCGGCTTCAATGCTGAAGGGCTTGTCGATCGGCCAGGGATCGGACTGGCCGTAGCCGATGAAGTCCGGCGCCAGCACGCGCCAATCCTCCTTCAGCGTCTCGATGAGCGGCAGCCATTCTTTATGCGAGGCGCTGGAGCAATGGCCGAGCAGGGCGCAGGGCCCCTTGCCCTCATCGAGATAGGCGACGCCGATGCCGCTGACTGTCAGATGTTCCACCGGTCCCAAGGTCCCCCCGCGCATGCCTTCGATGGCGGCGGCCACCTTAACCGCTTCGCGCGCGCTCTCCCACCCGCCTTAATGGCGGGTGGGCTTTACCGTTCTCGGGGGTCTTCAGAGTTCGGCGTCGGCCGGCTCCGGCTCTGCGGCCTTGGCCGCTTTTTGCACGGCCTTCTGCACCTTTTCGAAGGCGCGGACCTCGATCTGGCGGATACGCTCGCGCGACACACCGAACTCGGTGGACAACTGCTCCAGAGTCAGCGGCTCCTCGGCGAGACGGCGCGCTTCGAACACGCGGCGCTCGCGATCGTTCAGACCTTTCAGAGCATCCTGCAGCATGTCGTGGCGCTGCTCTTTCTCCTCGGAATCGGCCAGCGCCGTCTCCTGGTCGATGCGGTCATCGACCAGCCAATCCATCCACTCGCCACTCTCCGCGTCGTTGCGCACGGGCGCGTTCAGCGAACTATCGCCGGCGAGCCGCCGGTTCATGGAGATGACGTCGTCCTCCGGCACACCGAGTGTCGTGGCGATCTTCTTCACGTTGTCGGGGTGCAGATCGCCTTCCTCGAGGGCTTTGAGCTGGCCCTTGATCTTGCGCAGGTTGAAGAACAGCTTCTTCTGCGACGCCGTGGTGCCCATCTTCACGAGGCTCCACGAGCGCAGGATGTATTCCTGGATCGCCGCCCGGATCCACCACATGGCGTAGGTGGCAAGCCGGAAACCCTTGTCGGGATCGAAGCGCTTGACCGCTTGCATCAGGCCGACATTGCCTTCGGAGATGACCTCGCCCACGGGCAAGCCATAGCCTCGATAGCCCATGGCGATGCGCGCCACGAGGCGCAGATGCGAGGTGACAAGCTGATGCGCGGCGTCGCGGTCGCCATGCTCGCGCCAACTCTTGGCGAGCATGTACTCCTCTTGCGGCTCCAGCATCGGGAACTGTCTGATTTCTTCGAGGTAGCGCGTGAGCCCGCCATGCGCGCTCACACTCGGCAAACTTTTGGCGGCCATATCCCGTCTCCAGCGGCCCAAACGGCCGCGATCTTCCCGTTCAACCGCCCCCCAGCGCTGTCCTCGATAAAGCTTTTAATACAGGCAAAAAAGACTCAGAGGACATCACAGTTGCTTCAGTGTATCAGCAATCTCGGCGAGATCGGCGGGGAGTGGACTATTAAATTCCAGTAAGGTGCCGGTTACCGGGTGTTCGAATGCAAGGTGTTCAGCATGAAGAGCTTGCCGGTCGAGCGCGGCGAGCTTGGCCTGAGCGTCCGGCGGCAGCTTCTTGAGCTTTGACTTGAACCCAAGCGCATAAAGCGGATCGCCGATCAGCGGGTGTCCGATATGGGCCAGATGCACGCGGACCTGATGGGTGCGCCCGGTCTCCAGCGTGCAGGCGAGGAGCGAGGCGATAGGTACGTCCTTGTCATGGCCGTAGGTCTCCACCACCCGCCAATGGGTGACGGCGTGACGTCCCTTGTCGGGTTTTAGCACCGCCATCTTGGTGCGGCTCGTCGGGTGGCGGCCGACCGGCGCGTCGATACGGCCGTGGGGGCGGTGGGGCGCACCCCACACCAGGGCCAGATAGCCGCGCTCTAGCGCGCCGGTCCGCCCATGATCGGCAAATTGGGCCGCCAGGGCCCGATGGGCCTGGTCGGTCTTGGCCACGACGAGGAGCCCGCTGGTCTTTTGGTCGAGGCGGTGGACGATGCCCGGCCGCGCCACGCCGCCGATGCCCGACAGAGACTTGCCGCAATGAGCGATGAGCGCATTGACGAGGGTGCCGTCAGGCTGACCCGCGCCGGGATGCACCACGAGGCCGGCTGGCTTATCGATCACGATCAGCGCATCGTCCTCGTAGACGACGTCGAGCGGAATGGCCTCGCCGCGCAGCTTGGGCTTGGTGGGCGGCGGCACGGCGAGATCGAAGCGATCACCCAGTTTGACCCTATATTTGACGTCATCTATGGTCGCGCCGCTTGACGCCACTTGGCCTGCACGGATCAGGGCCTGCACGCGGGTACGACTCAGCTGGGGCAGGGCTCCACTCAAAAAGAGGTCGAGCCTCTGCCCCGCGTGGCTTTCGTCCACTTCGGCGTCGAGGCGTTCGTTATGTGGCTGGTCCGATTTTGACATTGAGGTCTTTTAGACGATGGCGGTAATCAGCGAGCCAGACAATACGCCTTTACCGGGCACGGTGTTTACGCCGCGTCAGGTGCGGATCCTCAAGATCGCCGTGATTGTCATGGGGGTCCTGCTGGTCGGCGGCTTCGCCTTCGTGATGGCGGCGATTGTCTATCAAGCCTCCCATTTAGGTCAGGGTAAGGCCAGTAAGGTTACCGCACCTGCGCCGGCTGCGGTGCCGGAACCCGAGATGTCCCTCGCGATCCCGCCCGGGGCCACTGTCACGTCGCTGTCCCTCGATGGCGATAGGCTGGCACTCTATCTGAATTCCAGCGTTGAACCCGAAATTGTGGTTATCGACATCGCCACCGGCAAGGTGATTTCCCGCGTCAGGCTCAAGGTTCAATAACCCTTGATCAGGTTCACAAGCCCAAGCTATAGATTTGGGCCTGTCTGGCCCACGCCCCGTTCGTCTAGTGGCCTAGGACGCTGGCCTCTCACGCCGGAAACAGGGGTTCGAAACCCCTACGGGGCGCCACTTAATATATGGGCTTAATCCAGTCTTGGGCCGGATTTCTCAACAGATGCCGATCAATGGTCCTGTTGGGTGCAGACGAAAGTGGTTCGCCATCCTGTTTTGGGATCGCTGGCGCCACGTGCCAAGCTGGCGGACCCTTTCACTTCATCGACGCGTTACGCAACTGTCGTCTGACTGTCCGAGACAAAGCTTGCCGTGAGGTTCGGGTGGGCGCGACGCGCGGCTGCGGCCCGATTGCACAGACATTGGGTCCGCGCGTACAGAACAGCAAATATGAGGCACCATGGCCGAGTGGACGTCCGGAAAGTCGCGATCAATGCCGCTGACATCGACGCCAACTTCGGATCAGGAAGCCCTGCGCCTGGCCGCCAGCGACAGGATCGCCATCGAAGGCGTTTCGCCCGAGATCGACGGCGGCCGGTTCGACGTGAAGCGCGTGGTCGGCGACGTCCTGGCTGTCGAGGCGGACATCTTTTGCGACGGTCACGATAAAATCGATGCGGTGCTGCGCTACCGCTGCGAGGGCGAGGGCAGTGGCGAGGCGGATTGGCTGGAGCTGCCGATGCAGTTCCTCGGCAACGACCGCTGGCGCGTCGAGCTCCCGCTGACCCGGAACGCGCGCTATCTCTACACCATCGTCGCCTGGCGCGACCTTTATGCGACCTGGTGCGACGAGGCCGGCAAGAAGCATGGCGCCGGCCAAGCGATCTCGCTCGAGCTGACCGAGGCCCGTCATCTGATCGAGGAGACGATCACGGGCGGGCGCGGGGCCGACGCGGACCGGCGCGGTCTTCAGAGTCTGCTCAAGGCGGTCGATCTGGCCAAGGGGGACGCCGCGAAGCTTGAGTGTCTAACGGCGGAGCCCGCGCAACAGCTGTTCGCGCGCGCGGGTCAACGGACCAATGTGACGGGCTACAGCAAGGTTCTGGCCGTTTGGGTCGACCGCAAGCGCGCCGCCTTCAGTGCCTGGTATGAAATGTTTCCACGCTCGCAGTCGGGCGATGCGAACCGGCACAGCACGTTTGACGATGTCATCGCGCGGCTGCCTTACGTGCGCGAGCTCGGCTTCGACGTGCTCTACTTTCCGCCAATCCACCCGATCGGCAAGACCAACCGCAAGGGGCGCAACAATTCCCTGACGCCGACGAAGTCCGATCCGGGCAGCCCCTATGCCATCGGCTCGGACGAGGGCGGCCACGACGCCATCCATGCGGAGCTTGGAACATTTGCCGCGTTCGAACGTCTCATCAAGGCGGCCAAGGCGGAAGGGATCGAGATCGCGCTCGACTTCGCCATCCAGTGCTCGCCCGACCACCCGTGGATCAAACAGCATCCGGAGTGGTTCGACTGGCGCCCGGACGGCACCATCAAATTCGCGGAAAATCCGCCCAAGAAATACGAGGACATCGTCAACGTACATTTCTATGGAGACGCCTTCCCGTCGATCTGGTTGGCCTTGCGCGACATCGTCCTGTTCTGGGCGGAAAAGGGCGTACGGATTTTCCGTGTCGACAACCCGCACACCAAGCCGTTTCCATTCTGGGAGTGGATGATACGCGAAGTGCAAGATCGCTATGCGGACGTGATCTTTTTGGCGGAGGCCTTCACCCGGCCGGCGCCCATGAAGCGGCTGGCCAAGCTCGGCTTCACGCAGTCCTACACCTACTTCACCTGGCGCAACACGAAGCAGGAGCTCGCCGAGTACGCGACCGAGCTGACGACGACCGAGATGCGCGAGTATTTCCGCCCGAACTTTTTCGTCAACACGCCGGACATCAATCCCCCTTATCTGCAGGAGAGTGGACGGCCCGGGTTCCAGGCCCGCCTCGTGCTGGCGGCGACGCTTGCCGGCAATTACGGCATCTATAATGGCGTCGAGATCTGCGAAGCGCGCGCCATTCCGGGCAAGGAGGAATATCTCGACTCCGAGAAATACGAGATCGTGGCCTGGGATTGGGACCGCAAGGATAATATCCGCGCCGACATTACGCTCATCAATCGGCTGCGCCGCGAGCACGCTGCGCTGCAGCAGCTCACCAATCTCAGCTTCTATAATTTCTGGAACGACGAGGTTCTGTATTACGGCAAGGCGACCACGGACCTGTCGGACTTCCTGTTGTTCGCGGTCAATCTCGATCCGCACAACGCCCAAGGCGGCCATTTCGAAGTGCCGCTTTGGGAGTTCGGCTTGCCCGACAGCGCCGATATCGGCGTCGAGGATCTCGTGGCCGGCAAGCGCTTCACCTGGTCTGGCAAGGTGCAGCATATGCTGCTCGATCCGGCCGACCGGCCCTACGCGATTTGGCGCCTGTGGCCGAAGGAGTCCCCCACCACATGAGTTCGATTGAAACAGCCGAACTGCCGGTCGAAGCGCCGATCGAGGTTCCGTCGGCGCCTGAAGCCGACCGCGACGAGCAACCCGCGATCGATCGCACCGCCGCCGATTGGTACAAGGACGCGATCATCTATCAGCTGCACGTCAAGGCGTTCCAGGACGCCAGCGGCGACGGCATCGGCGACTTCGAGGGACTGATGCAGCGTCTCGACCATGTGGAGGCGCTTGGCGTCACCGCGATCTGGCTGCTGCCCTTCTATCCCTCGCCACTGCGGGACGACGGCTACGACATCTCCGACTATCGGCAGGTCAATCCGTCCTACGGCGACATGGACGCCTTCAAGGCCTTCATCAAAGAGGCCCACAGCCGCGGCATCCGCGTCATCACCGAACTCGTGGTCAACCACACCTCCGACCAGCATCCCTGGTTCCAGGCGGCCAGGCAGGCGCCGCCGGGTTCGCCCGAGCGCGACTTCTATGTGTGGAGCGACACGGACAAGCGCTATGACGGCACGCGGATTATCTTCATCGACGCGGAGACGTCGAACTGGGCCTGGGACCCGGTGGCCGAGTCTTATTATTGGCATCGCTTCTATTCGCACCAGCCCGATCTCAATTTCGACAATCCCAAGGTTCTCGACGAGATCGTCGATGTCATGCGCTTCTGGCTCGACCTCGGCGTCGATGGCTTGCGGCTCGATGCGGTTCCGTATCTGTGCGAGCGGGAAGGGACCAACAACGAGAACCTGCCCGAGACCCACGCTATCCTCAGGCGTATCCGCCAGGAGGTCGACGCCCAATATCCCGACCGCATGCTCCTGGCAGAGGCCAACCAATGGCCAGAGGACACGCGTCCGTATTTCGGTGACGGCGATGAATGCCACATGGCGTTCCATTTTCCGCTGATGCCGCGCATGTACATGGCGCTGGCGCAGGAGGACCGTCACCCCGTCACGGACATTCTCCGGCAGACGCCCGAAATTCCCGATAGCGCGCAATGGGCGCTGTTCTTGCGGAATCATGACGAGCTCACGCTGGAGATGGTGACGGACGACGAGCGCGACTATCTGTGGCGCACTTACGCTAATGACAGCCGCGCCCGCATCAATCTCGGCATTCGGCGCCGGTTGGCGCCGCTCTTGGAGAACGACCGGCGCAAAATCGAACTCCTGAATGCTCTGCTGCTGTCGATGCCCGGCACGCCGGTGCTCTATTACGGCGACGAACTCGGCATGGGCGACAATTTCTATCTCGGCGACCGGGACGGCGTGCGCACGCCGATGCAATGGTCCGCCGACCGCAATGGCGGATTTTCCAAGGCGGACCCGCAAAAGCTCTATCTGCCGCCGATCATGGACGCGAATTACGGCTATCAGACCGTCAACGTGGAAGCGCAGCAAAGGGACCCGTCGTCTCTGCTGAACTGGACGCGGCGGATGATTCAAGTGCGCAAGACCCACGCGGCGTTCGGGCGCGGGACCTTGACTTTCCTTTATCCGCGCAACCGAAAGATCTTGGCGTTCCTGCGCGAGCATGAAGGGCAGACACTGCTCTGCGTGTTCAATCTGGCGCGCTCGGCGCAAGCCGTGGAGCTTGATTTGCAGGATCACGCCGGTGCGGTGCCGGTCGAGTTGACCGGGAATTCCGCCTTTCCGCCCATTGGCGAACTCACCTACATGCTGACCTTGCCGGCTTACGGCTTTTACTGGTTCATCCTGGCGGGCGAGGAAGAGGAGCCGAAGTGGCACGTGGCGCCGCCTGAGGCGGCCCCGGACTACATCACGCTCGTCGCCTCGGACGGCTGGGGGAGCGTGTTTGCCGATCGTCAGAAACGGATCATGGAGCAAGAAGTCCTACCCGACTTTGTCGTCCGCCAAAGGTGGTTTGGGGCAAAGGACTCACGTTTCGTCCAGTTCGAAGCGAAGCCTCTGGCGACTTTTGAAGGGAGTCACGGCACCTATCCGCTGGCCGTTTGCCAAGCCTCGATACCGGGCGGCGAAGTCCAAAACTACTTCCTGCCTTTTGCCGCCAAATGGGGTAGCGAACATGTGCGGGCCGGCGCGCCGCAGCTCCCGTTCACGCTTGCCAAACTGCGGTCAGGTCCCCGCGTTGGAGCCTTGCTCGACGCCGCAAACGATCACAATTTCATCAGGGACGTGGCGAAGACCATCGGCGAGAACAGACGCATCGAAGCCACGGATGGGCACATCGTGTTCTCCGCGAGCCCGAACTGGACGCCAATCGCGCAAGAGGCGCCGATACGCGCCGTGGGCGCCGAGCAGAGCAACGTGTCGATCATCGTCGACGAGCGCGTTATGCTGAAGATCTACCGGCGCCTGCGTGCCGGCATTCAGCCGGAGTTGGAGATCGCGCGGTTCCTCACCGAGGTGGCGCGCTACGCCAACACGCCGGAATTCCTCGGCGCTGTGGAACATGTCACCGAGACCGGCGAGCATACGGCGCTAGCGATCGCGTTTTCCTTCGTGACGAACCAGGGCGATGCCTGGACCGCGGTGGTCGAAGGCCTGGACCGGGCGCTAGAGGATCTCGCACTACGCCAGGATGACGAGACGACCGTCGAGAGCGATCTCGACAGTCTTTACGGGTTTCCGCTCGATCTTGCCGGGCGGCTCGGCACGCGCACGGGCGAACTGCACCGGGCTTTCGCCACGCCCAGCGACGATCCGGCCTTCGCCACGGAGCCGATCACGCAAGACGACATCGCGCGCTGGTTGCAGACGCTGCGCGAAGAATCGGATCGCGTTCTCGACGAGATCGACAGCATGACCGACGCGCTGCCGGAGACGGCTCGCCAGCACGCCATGAATTTGCTAGGAGCGCGGCAGGTGCTGAGCGACCGGATCGATGCGATCGCCGCGATGCCGCCGCTCGGCGTCAAGACGCGCATTCACGGCGACTATCATCTCGGCCAGGTGCTGGTCTCCAAGGACGATGTGATCATCATCGATTTCGAGGGCGAGCCGCGCCGGTCCCTTGCCGAGCGCCGCGAAAAGAGCTCCCCCTTGCGCGACGCGGCCGGGATGCTGCGCTCGCTCGACTATGCGGCATCTGCCGCCGTCGACCGGTTCGCCACGCGCAAAGGCGAGTTGCCCGACCGCGTCATGGCGGTGGCAACGGCTTGGCGCAACCGCGCCAGCCGCGATTTTCTCAGCGCCTATATCGAAGCCGTGCAGGGGACGCCAATCTATCCGGCGGACCGGCAGGCCGCCGAGGGCCTGCTCGACCTGTTCCTGCTTCAGAAGGGGTTCTATGAGATCGCCTACGAGGCCGCCAACCGTCCCCATTGGCTGTCGATACCTTTACGCAACGTAATTGATTTATTGACGGGGACGAGAGCGTATCAATCATGACCAAAGTTTCGAAGAAAGCCGCCGGGCCCGAGTGGCGTCCCGAGCAAGCCGCCGTCGAGGCGCTTGTCGCCGGCACGCATGGCGATCCCTTCGCCATTCTCGGGCCGCATGCTTGCGGGGACGGCGTATCCATCAGGGTGATGGCCCCGGCAGCAGACTCCGTCGATGTGATTGATGAGCGCGGCCGCGTCCTCGCTCCACTCGAAAGGTTGCACGATGCGGGCTTCTTTGCTGGATTGATCGATTCCTCGACAGATGGTGCCCCTTACCGGCTGCGCTTCACAAACGGCGACGCGCAATGGACAGAGGACGATGCCTACCGCTTCCCGCTCTTCCTCGGCGAGATGGATGTGCATCTGCTGGCGGAAGGCACCCATCGCCGTCTGTATGAGAAGCTCGGCGCTCATCCTATCACCTTGGCGGGGGCCGAGGGCGTGGTTTTCGCGCTATGGGCGCCCAATGCGCGCCGTGTCAGTGTCGTGGGCGACTTCAATGGCTGGGATGGCCGCCGTCATCCCATGCGCAAGCGCCACGAGGCCGGCGTGTGGGAGCTGTTCATTCCCGGTGTCCAGCGCGGAGCGTTCTACAAATATGAGATCGTCGGTATCGATGGATCGCAGCTCCCGTTGAAGTCAGACCCGGTCGGCTTTGCGGCAGAGGCGCCGCCATCGACGGCGTCGCGCGTGAACGGACTCGTCGCCCACGACTGGGACGACGGAGATTGGATCGCCACCAGGGCAAGCTTGCAGGAGCGCTCCGCGCCGATCTCGATCTACGAAGTGCATCTGGGCTCCTGGCGGCGGGGCGAGGGCAACAGCTTCCTCGACTACGACCGGCTTGCCGACGAGCTCATCCCTTATGTGCGCGATCTCGGCTTTACCCATATCGAGCTGTTGCCGATCAGCGAGCATCCCTTTTCCGGCTCATGGGGCTATCAGCCTATCGGCCTGTTTGCGCCCACGTCGCGGTTCGGCGATCCGAACGGTTTTGCGCGCTTCGTCGACCGCTGTCATGCCGGTGGTATCGGCGTGTTGATTGACTGGGTGCCGGCGCATTTTCCGAGCGATCCGCACGGGCTGGTGCGCTTCGATGGCACCGCGCTCTACGAGCACGCCGACCCGCGGCTCGGCTTCCACAAGGATTGGAACACGCTGATCTATAATTTCGGGCGGCGGGAGGTCGCCAATTTCCTGGAGTCGAACGCGCTGTTCTGGCTCGACCGCTATCATATCGACGGTCTCAGGGTCGATGCGGTCGCCTCCATGCTCTATCTCGACTACAGCCGCGACCCCGGCGAGTGGGTGCCGAACGTGCATGGCGGCCGCGAGAATCTCGAAGCGGTGAGCTTCCTGCGCGAGATGAACACGCATGCCTATGGCGATTTTCCGGGGACGATCACGGTCGCCGAGGAATCGACGGCGTGGCCCGGTGTGTCGCGGCCCGTCGACGGCGGCGGTCTCGGCTTCGGCTATAAGTGGAACATGGGCTGGATGCACGACACGCTGTCCTACATGTCGCGCGACCCGGTCTATCGCGCCCATCACCACAACGAGCTGACCTTCGGCCTCGTCTACGCCTACTCGGAAAACTTCATCCTGCCGCTCAGTCACGACGAGGTGGTGCACGGCAAGGGGTCGCTGCTCGGCAAGATGCCCGGCGATCGCTGGCAGAAATTTGCGAATCTGCGAGCCTATCTCGCGTTCATGTGGACGCAGCCCGGCAAGAAGCTGTTGTTCATGGGCGGCGAGTTTGGCCAGGACCGCGAATGGAACCACGACCAATCGCTCGACTGGCATCTCCTGGCCGACCCATCCCACCGTGGCGTGCAGTCTCTGGTGCGCGACCTCAATCATCTCTACCGGTCGATGCCGGCGCTGCATCAGCTCGATTGCGAGCCTGCGGGCTTTGAATGGATCGACGGCGGCAATGCCGCCCAAAGCCTGCTGTCCTATATCCGTCATGGCAAGCCGGGGACCGCGCCCGCCGTGCTCGTGTGCAACTTCACACCTGAAGTGCATCACGGCTTTCGTCTCGGCGTGCCGGAAGGCGGGCGCTGGATTGAAAAGCTCAATTCCGATAGCGCCGGCTATGGCGGCTCGAATGTCGGCAATCTCGGAGAGATCGAGGCACGGAAGGCGGGCGCGCATGGGCGGCCCTTCTCCATCGAGATCACCGTGCCGCCGCTGGCGACGATCGTGTTCGAGCACGCCAATGATTAGCGGCGCGGCATGAGTACGCATTTCGCCCTGGAACGGACTTGGGGCGCCGAGATTTTGCCCGGCGGGCGCGCGCGTTTTCGCCTTTGGGCGCCGGCGCATGAGATCTTGTCGCTCGTCGCCATGGCAAGCGGCGAAACGCAAGAGATGTTGCGCGCCGAGGATGGCTGGTTTGAGCTCTCAACCGATCTGGTGAAGCCCGGCGACAGCTATATGTTCCAGCTTCCCGACGGCATGCGTGTGCCGGACCCGGCCGCGCGGGCACAAGAAGGCGACGTTCATGGCCCTTCGCAGCTGATCGATCCGCGTGCCTATGACTGGCAGACGGGGGATTGGCGCGGGCGGCCTTGGGAAGAGGCGGTGATCTACGAGCTGCATCCTGGCACGTTTTCACCGGAGGGTGATTTCGCCGGCATCGAGGCCAAGCTCGATGATCTGGCGAGGCTGGGCGTCACCGGCGTTGAGCTGTTGCCCGTGGCGCAGTTCTCCGGCAATCGCGGTTGGGGCTATGACGGCGTCCTGATGTATGCGCCGCACCTCGCCTATGGCGGCCCGGACGCGCTCAAGCGCCTCGTCGACGCGGCGCATGCGCGCGGGCTCATGATGTTTCTCGACGTTGTCTATAATCACTTCGGACCGGACGGAAACTACCTCAACGCATATGTACCGGACTTCTTCGATCCCAGCCGCCACACGCCGTGGGGCGCGGCCATTGCTTATGAGCGCGATCCGGTGCGCGGCTATTTCATCGAGAATGCGCTTTACTGGCTTGAGGAGTACCGCTTCGACGGATTGCGTTTGGATGCCGTCGACCAAATCCGCGACGACAGCCTGCTTGCGGACATCGCCACGACCGTGCGGCAGCGGATCACAGACCGTCATGTGCACCTGACCACCGAGGACGACCGCAACGTCACCTTCCTGACCGAGCGGGTAGACGGCGCGCCGAAACTCTACTCCGGCGAATGGAACGACGATTTCCATCACGCGGCGCATGTCATCGCGGTCGGCGAAGCGGATGGCTACTATCGCGACTATTCCGATGCGCCGGTGGCCAAGCTCGCGAGATCGCTGACAGAGGGCTATATCTACCAGGGCGAGCCGTCGCCCTTTCGCGACGGTGAGAAACGCGGCGAGCCGAGTGCCGGGCTAACGCCTTCGGCTTTTGTCGATTTCCTGCAGAATCACGATCAGGCCGGCAATCGCGCCTTCGGCGAGCGCCTATCGACACTGGCCGCGCCGGAGGCCATTGAGGCGCTGACGGCCGTCTTGCTGCTCGGCCCACAGACGCCACTCCTATTCATGGGCGAGGAGTGGGGCGAGACGCGGCCCTTCCTGTACTTTACCGACTTTCACGGCGAGCTGGCGCAGCAAGTGCGCGACGGGCGGCGCAACGAGTTTCGCAAATGGCGCCTTTTCGCCGATCCCGAAGCCCGTGAGCGCATTCCCGACCCCAATGCCTTGAGTACGTTCGAGGCGTCGAAACTCGACTGGAGCGAGACCGCGCGCTCGCCCCATCGCGAACGCCTCGCTCTGGTGTCGCGCCTGCTGAAGAGCCGGCGCGAGGCGATCGTGCCGTTGATCGCCGGCATCACCGGCAACGCCGGTACGGTGCTTGCCGCCGACGCGTGTGGTCTCGGCGTGGCGTGGCGGCTTGGCGACACGCCAGCGTGTGGCGGATCGCTGATGATGTTCGCCAATCTCAGTGACAGCGACTGGTCCGTACCGTCCGAATTGAAGGAATGCGCGGAGGGCGGCAAGCTCATCTACGAGACGGTGGCTGGTGACGCCGGCCTGCAAGCCGGTACGCTGCCTGCTTGGTCCGTGGTCGTCCGCATCGTCGAGACCCCATGATCACACCCACAGCCACCTATCGCCTGCAGTTCCGCAACGGCATGACGTTCCAAGACGCCGCCCAGCTGGCGCCCTATCTCGCGCGTCTCGGCATCAGCCATCTCTATGCCGCGCCAGTCTTTCAGGCCGAGCCGGGCTCCACGCACGGCTACGACGTGGTCGACAATCGCGTGATCGACTCCAGCCTCGGCGGCGATGAGGGCTTCGAGCGCATGGCGGCGGCGCTGCGCGCCGAAGGGATCGGGATCGTGCTCGATTTCGTCCCCAATCACATGAGCGCATCGACGTTCAATCCCTATTGGCGCGACGTGCTGGAATGGGGCGAGGCCAGTGACTGCGCGCAGTTCTTCGACATCGACTGGGCGGCGCCGAAGCTGCTGATTCCGGCCCTGGGGACCAGCTATGGCCAGGCGCTGGAGGAGGGCAAATTCGGCCTCCACTTAGACGAGCGCGATGGGGGGATGACCTTCACCTATTACGGCCTCAAGCTCCCGCTCACACCCACGTCTTACGCCCAAGTGCTCATGCGGGCCGAGGGCGAGGACTTCGCCGAATGGGCCCGGCGCTTCGCGGTGGCGACGCCCCAGACCTCGGCCGAGCTCAAATCCGAGCTGGCCGCGGCCGTGGTGGACCCCACCACCCACAGCGCCATCGAGCAGGCTCTTGCAGAAGTCGCCGCCGACACCGAGGCGCTCCATGAGCTGCACGAGATGCAGATCTGGCGGCTGACCCATTGGCGCGCGGCGCGCGAGACGCTGACCTATCGCCGCTTCTTCGAGATCACCGATCTGGTGGGGATCAAGGTGGAACGGCCGCGCGTGTTCGACGAGATGCATGTGCGCCTGTTCGAGCTTGTCGAAGCCGGCAAGATCGACGGCATCCGTCTCGATCACATCGACGGTCTCGCCGATCCCAAAGCCTATTTCGAGCGGCTGCAGAAGACGGTCGGCGAGGTGGACCCATTCTATCTCCTTATCGAAAAAATCCTCGGGCCCGGTGAAGAGTTGCGCGCCGAGTGGCCGGTCGCCGGTACGACCGGATATGAGTTTATTCGTGCGCTCGCCGAGCTATTTACCGATCCGCACGGCGAGAGCGGTATGACGCGCGCCTATTGCGACTTCCTGCAAGAGGAGGTCGATTATGAGGCGCTGATCCTCGACGCCAAGCGGACGATGCTCATCCGGAACCTGGCCGGCGAGCTTGAACATTTGAAGGATGTGGTCGGGGCCTTGGCTATGCGCCAATTGGCGACCCGCGATTTCGGCAACGACACGTTGCGCCGGGCGATCATCGAGCTAGCCGCGGCGTTGCCGGTCTATCGGACCTATGTGGACGTCTCCGGCGCGCAGGACGAGGACCGTGCCATCCTCGCGGCCGCGGCCGAGAAGGCGAAGGCGGCACGTCAGGTCGAAGACGAGGAGGCGATCGATTTCCTGCGGCGCGTGCTCGAGCTCGATCTCGAGTCGCCCGAGGATCAGGCGTCCGCGCTCGAATTCGCCGTGCGCTTTCAGCAAACGACCGGGCCGGTCATGGCCAAGGCGCTCGAGGATACCACCTTCTACCGCTACAATCGGCTGATCGCGCTCAACGAAGTCGGCGGCGAGCCCGACCGCTTCGGTGCGCCGCTGGACGATTTCCATGCGGCCATGGCGCAACGTCTGCGTCATCAGCCGGCGGGCCTGAGCACCACGTCGACCCACGACACCAAGCGCGGCGAGGACTCGCGCGCACGGCTTTACGTGTTGAGCGAGATGCCCGAAGCCTGGGCTGCCGCGGTTCACCGCTGGACCGCGCTCAATGCCGAGTTCCGCCGCGTGTCGGACGATCTGGTGATGCCGGAACCCGAGGTCGAGTGGATGTTCTATCAGGCGCTCGCCGGCGCCTGGCCGGCCGATCTCTCTTGCGACGATGTGGACGGCTTGGCGGCGCTCGCCGACCGCATGGCCCAATTCATGTTGAAGGCGGTGCGCGAAGCCAAGATGCACACGAGCTGGACGGCGCAAGACACCGAATATGAGGCGGCGGTGGAGAGCTTCACCCGTGCTGCCCTCGATCCGGCAAGAGCGGGGCTGTTCCTGCAGAACTTCACCGCCATGTGCGGCCCGGTGTTTCTCGCCGGCGCGCTCAACAGCCTGTCCCAGACGGCGATCAAGCTGACCGCGCCCGGCGTTCCCGACATCTACCAAGGGTCTGAGCTGTGGGAGCTGAGTCTGGTCGATCCCGACAACCGCCGGGCAGTCGACTACGACAGATGCCGGTCGCTGCAGGCGACGGTTGGCGATGCCGCGCCCGACGCAGTTCTGGCCGACTGGCGTTCCGGCGCGGTCAAGATGCGGCTACTCCACGCCGGATTGGCGTTGCGGGCGCGCGCCCATGATCTGTTCGCCGGCGGCGACTACGTGAAGCTTGCGATGGAAGGCGCCGCCGCCGAAAACGTTGTGGCCTTTGCGCGCGTCTCGGGCACGCAAGCAGTCGTCACCATCGTGCCGCGGACGGCCCTGAATTTGCTTTCGGGCGAGAGCACGCCGCTGGTGCCGGACGAGCGCTGGGGCGACACCGTGGTGGCGCTACCGCCCAATCTCGCCGGACAAAGCTGGCGCGACGTTGTCACCGGAGAGGTCCACAGCTCGCAAGGACATCTTTCGGTCGGCGAGGCGCTCGGGCGCTTTCCCGTGGCGGTGTTGGCAAATGAGGCACTCCAAGAGCGGAGCTGACGCGAGCGAGCATGGGGCAGCCCTCAATGGCTTTGCCCTAGATCAAAGTGGCTGCGCTAGGTCAGCCATAGGCTGAGCGCTTCTTTTTTCCCTTAAAGTGAGGTGACGCGGTGATTACGAAGGTTAGCGGCGATATTCTTTTGACCGACGCGCAGGCGATTGCCCATGGCGTCGCCCCGCATGATCACTTCAATCAGGGGCTCGCGCTTGCCTTGCGGGAACGGCACCCAGCGATGGCCAAGGACTTCCGCCATTATTGCCATCAAGAAAATCCGGCAGCCGGACATGCTTGGCTTTGGGCCGGTCCGGAGCGGGTGGTCATAAACCTCATGACGCAGGAGCCGGCGCCCGACAACAAGGCCCATCCCGGAAAGGCGACAGCCCATAATATTACGCACGCCCTGAAGGAACTGCGCCGCATCATCGAAGAGCAAAGCATCACCTCGGTGGCTTTGCCCAGACTGGCGACAGGCGTCGGTGGTCTTGCCTGGAGCGATGTTGAACCGCTCATCGAGAGCCATCTCGGCGATCTCGATATTCCGGTGATTGTCTACGAGGCTTATGAGCCAGGCGTAAAAGCCGCCGAGGGCTAGACGCCCGCTTACTCCGCGCCGCGGATATGCATCAGATAGTCGATGATCGCGGGGATGTCGTCCTTCACCACCGGCGCCTATAGCAGAAGCACGAAGGGGGGCGCGAAAAGGCGCGAGGCCCGACGGACGCTTTTGGGCTTTATAGGGCTCTAACGCAGACTCAAGATATGACGAGACGCTTCGCCGGGCTGCGCTGGCTGGCCACCATCCGGCGCCGATCCCAGATATCGTTGGCGAGTGCACATTCGACCCGCTCATGGGGGGCGATGGACTCGATTGCAGCGACGACGTTCTGATACTCCTTCAATGTTTCGTCTGTGGCGTCGCCAGCCCGGAACGCCGCTCTGCGATCCAGGATGGACCTCAACCAATCTGTTTCCTCGCTGTCCTTCGGCGTCGGAACTCCGGCCGTGGCCAGCCTCTGCGCCATGACCTGAGCGGCCACTTGATCGCTGAGGCCCGCCGCGATCAAGAGGTCGACAACTGCGAAGACGTGAGCGTAGAGCGCGTCCCCTGGAGGGGCGCCCTTCCGACGGTCCCTGGTGTGGGGGGAGGGCTCACTGAGCCACCGGGCCAGGCTGACGCCAAGACGTGGACGCTGGCTCATCCAGGATTCGGGGGGTGTCGTTGCCACGCGGCCGCGCCCCTCACGTTTAGCGTGATAGAGCGCCAGGTCGGCCCGTTTCATAAGATCGTCGATAGCGTCGCCTGTGTGGTATTCGCCCACGCCAAGGCTGCAGGTCACATGAATCGTCCATTCCGCCGTCGCAAGCGTCAAGTCGCTGAGAGCCACACGGAGGTCGTTGGCGACCTTGACGCCTCCTGCGAGGCTCTCACCCTTGAGCAGAATGCCGAATTCGTCGCCTCCAAGGCGGGGCCACGGGCGCGGCGCAAAACTGCTTCTCAATTGAGCACGTTGCCAAAGTGTCTAGCAAAAGTCTGACACCTGTTGCCGCGCTGCTCTAGCGGCGCGGGATCGTTCGGCGTAGACTTAGACCAGTCTTGCGAATCAGTTTTTTGCAGTGCAGCATTCTCGTTACGAAGGCGGATCAAGGCGTTCAGTGCCGGTGTCCAGACCGTCGAGCCGGCGAATGAGACCTCAAAATGGGGCGCGAAAGCACGCACTTGAGGGCATTCTGCAGCAGGGCGTTAACCTTGCATGAAATTTGCAGGTGCCATACTTGAGTTATGGAACCGCTCGGTCCTTTGTTGCACTGCACCATCGGCCCGCAAGACAATGTTCCAGACGGTCTAGGGATTAGTGGAGGAAGTAGGTCCTCAAGGGGGCTCCAAGGGGTGCTGACAGAGCAACTTTATTAAGAGGGGGCAACGACGATGCCGACAACTCTTACTCTAGCCGCGATGGCTAGCCTGCTCCTCCCTGTGCAAGCTGTGAAGCAGCCACGAAAAGCGTCACTTCGTACTCATTTCCGGACTTCAGATCGGGCTTGCCGGGTCCTCGGCGCCGCGCCAGCAGGGAGGGCTTAGCCATGCCAGTCCCCATGCCCGCCGCGGTGGTGCTGATCGTCTGCAAGACCGTCATCGCCGGACCGGAAGACCAAAACGCGGCCTATACCGGCTATGAGAACCGGGAATGGGCCACGGAGAACTCGATGATGGTGTGCCGCCGGCAGGAGGTCCAATTGTTCGATCAGGCCGAAGCCATGGGCGCCCAGTCCCAGCCGTTCAACGCCCAATGCTGCCAGCGCTCGGCCATCATGCTCGGCAGCGAGTGGGACGCGGGGCATCGCGGCTCCAAATACCGCTTCTGGCGGGTGGCGTGCCCGGTTCCCATCGTCCGCAAGAACCCGGACGGGACCGAGGATATCATCGCTTGGAAGATGCCGGAATGCGGGCATCGTGATACAGTGCTCTGTGAGGTCGATGCGGAGATCTAGGGCGGCAGCGCCCTAGCTTCCTCCGGCCTCTGGAGGTCACTGGAGGACCTAGCCATGCCAGTCTGGTCGCGGATTGCGGTTGGGCTTGCCCTTGCGGTTACCTTGCTCGGATTCGCCGCCTTTAGGGCTTATTCGGAGAAGCTCGGGCCGATCGTCCAAGCGTACGGCACGACCTACTTCAACGGCGAGGGGCCAAAGGCCGTGCCGGTGCCGTGCAAGTCCGAGGGCGCGATCGTGAGCGCGATCGCTCAGGTTCACGCACGGTACGATCACTTCGAGGGCGACAGCCTGCAAGCGTTCGAGCAGCGGGCAACCTATCTCAAGGGCCTGCCACCACTGCGCGTCGACACGCTCTATGTCATCACCGAGGACGACCAGCTCCGCGACGGCAGGACGGTACTGTTTATCGGTCTGCGGTCGAATTGCGTGAGCACGGTCTTCAGCTTCCCGGCGCGGCTCTATCGGGAGCTTACCGTTTCGTCCGGAGCCGCTTAGCGGAGCGGGTGAAACCGAAACTGCCAGCGGGCGAACGTCTCTACGCCGTGGGCGACATCCACGGCAGAGCCGATCTGCTGGCCAATCTTCTTTATCAGATAGAGGCTGATGCCGCCGCGCGCGATGCGGCGAAGACGACGCTCGTCTTCGTCGGCGACTATGTGGATCGCGGACCGGACTCGCGCGGTGTCGTGGAACTGCTGCTCAACGGTCTGCCGGCGCCCCTCGATGCGCACTTCCTCAAAGGCAATCACGAGGCGATGCTGCTCGACTTCGTCGCCGATCCGTGGCGGTTGGATCATTGGCGGCGGAATGGCGGTGACGCGACCATGGCGTCCTATGGTGTCGACGTCGCCGGCCTGCGCGCCGCCAAGGCTTCGCCCGAAGTCTGGCACGCGGCGTTCACCGCGGCGCTGCCCGAATCGCATCTGAAGTTTTACAGTTCGCTTCGCCTGCATGTCCGCGCCGGCGACTATCTCTTCGTCCATGCCGGCCTCCGTCCGGGCGTCCCGCTCGAAGCGCAAGACGAGACCGATCTCATATGGATCCGCCATGACTTCCTCGACGCCACCGAGCCGTTCGGTCCGGTGGTGGTGCATGGACATACGCCGGTTGACGCGCCGGCTGTGCTGCCGAACCGGATCGGCATCGACACCGGCGCGGTGTTCACGGGCCGGTTGACGGCGCTATGGCTGGAAGACGGGGAACGGGGTTTTCTGCAGACCTGAAATCAGGTCCGCGTCGCATCAGGTTCGGGTCTCGGGCGAGTCGGATACGAGCCCACGCAACCGGCTGCTCAGACTGCCGCCGGATTTGCCCCCGTCGCGCTTGGCTCGGCGGGCGGCGAAGCGCTGGGCCAGGCCGCCCCTGGGCGCCTCGGCCTCTTCCTGCACGTCTTCTTCGACGTCGTTTTCCTCGGCTGCCGTCGGCGCCTCGGCTTCGGTGTATTCCATCTCCACCGCCTCGACCTCGACGGCTTCCATTGCCATGGACTCTTCTTCTTCCATATCGGGCTGGCGCGCGGCGCCGTTACCCCGATGGACGTCGCGCCAATCGGTCTCCGGCTGAGCGACTTGCCGCTGAGCGACTTGCTCCTGCGGGGCGACGTCTTCCGGCTCGGCGTAATCCTCCTCCACCGCAGTCTCGTCGTAGTGGGCCGACATCTGCGGCATTGCCGCCATCCCCGTCCCCCCGGGCTGCCCTTGCGCCCCTTGGCTGCGCGTGGCCGTCAGGATTTGCGAGGCGAGGCGGGTCAACTCGCGGCGCAAGAACGCGTTTTCTTGCGCGCTGGTCTTGGCGCGATCGAGCTCCTCATGGACGCGCGACAGCTCGGCAGAGAGGCGCTGGCTCTCGGCCAGCGCCCGGCCATCGGACTTGGCGGAGCCGCGTCCGGCGGCGGCGCCGCCGCTTTCTAGCGTCATCCGCAGGCGGTCGATGTCGGCGCGCTGATTATGCACGGTGCCGCGGGCGATCTTGAGCGCTTCGGATTGGGAGGCGACCGTGTTGCGCAGCTCGGCGTTGACGGTCTCGAGCTCGTTCAGCGCCTTCTTCGCCGCCTTCAGCCGGGCGTCGAGATCCGGCAGGCGCCGCTTGATGGTCTGCTGCAGGACTCGGTTGGCGTTCTCACTCTCGGTGAGCTGGCTTTTGACGCCGCCAAGCTCGGTGTTGAGCACTTGAATTTCGACGCGGCGCTTATTGGCCTCGATCAGCTCGCGGGCGGCCTTCTCCTTGGACTTGTCGAGGGCGACCTCGACCTTGCGCAGCTCGATGGCGAACTCGGCGCGCAATTGGTCTTTGTCGGCCTGAATGTCGGGCAGCGACATCGGCATCGTCGCTTCGAGTTTGCGGGTGGTGAGCTTGACCGCGCGGTTCCACAGCGGCGGCGCGAGCATGAGGGCGAGCAGGCATCCTAAGAAGAAGCCTAGCGCCCCGAACATTAACCACTCGATCATCGGTGCTTCCCGAAACTAGCGCCCACGCGTCACTCTATCCGACGCTTCTCGGGCAGGCCTAAGCGAACTGGGCGCGATTTCAGCGCACCCGCCAGACCGCTCTGCCGTCCGCTTCCTTAGCCCCAATCTAGAACGGATTCCAGGTAGGCTGGCGGGTATATTTCAAGTAGCCAACATTTGCGCCCAGCCTAAGGCCGACCCCGGAGCGGATCGGGGCTAAAACGACGTCCTCGCGGGACAGATAGGTAATCCCCACGCCGCCAATGAAATAGGCAGAACCATCGACTCCGGCAAAGGTGTTGAAGATCTCGCCAGGGCTGCGGAGGTCATAGACCAGCACCATGGTCTTGGAGCCCTCGGCGCCAAAGTCGTAGCCGATGGACGGGCCCTGCCAGAAGACGCGATGTTTGCCCGCATCCTTGGTGTAGAGCACGCCTTCGCCATAACGCAGGCCGGCCACGAATGCGCCGCCCGCCTCCTCGCCCAGAATATAGCCGTTCGGCCTGCCGTAGCGCGAAAAGGCGTGTTCGACGACTTTGGCAAAGCCGACGGAGACCTTGCCGAAGACGCGGTGGCCCGTGCCCTTGATCTCCTCCATGGAGAAGGTGTTGTCGCCGCTGTCCAGCTTTTCGGAGGCATAGCCTTGCGCCTCGTAGGTCTGCTCGGTCCCCGGGTTTGCTTGGCCAGGACTGTACTCGCCATAGGGCGCATCGCCACTGGGCTGCGGGGTGATGACCATCGGCGCATCTTGCGCCGATGCGGTGGAGAGGACGGAAACGAGGATCGCCGCAGCCGCGGCAATCGCAGTGTTGCTGATACGCATGACGAGTGCCCCTTGACGTATGGCCTTTGGGCTCGCGGCCGGCGTGCTGCACCGGCCAGGCGAGGGTAGGGCCCCATGACCCCGATAATTTACCTAAAGGGTTACCAAACTGTGGTTGGGTTACCGGGGCGTTAAAGGCGCGATGCCGCTCTGGCCCGTTATTCTACCCGGGTATATTGACGGCTCTATTTTATCCGGGTAAAACGCTCCCGATTCAACGGGAGGTCCAGAGAACCATGTCACAGCAACAAATCTGCACGGCCTTTCGTGGCGCGGTTCGCCTCGCCTCGGGCCCTTTGGAAGAGGTGGCGCTTGTAGCGAAGGCGGCTCTCGACGCGGATGAGACCGCGCCAATCCTGATCTTCGATGACGCCAGCGCTCACCCCGTGGAGGTCGATTTTCGCGGCTCGCAAGCCGACGTGCTGCGCCGTCTCGAAAAGATCCCAGACCACGGACAGCCTGCCGCCAAGCCGCGGCGCGGTCCCGGGCGCCCGAAATTGGGTGTCGTGGCGCGGGAGGTGACCCTGCTGCCGCGTCATTGGGATTGGCTCGGCAAGCAGCCGGGCGGCGCCTCGGTCGCTTTGCGCAAATTGGTCGAGGAGGCCAAGCGCGGCAGGGGCGAGGGCATTCGTCAGGTCCAAGAGGCGGCTTACCGCTTCATGGTTGCCATGGCCGGCAACGAGGCCGGATTCGAGGAGGCGTCAAGGGCGCTGTTCGCGGGCGATCGCGTGCGCTTCGACCGGGAGGTGGAGGCATGGCCGCCGGATGTGCGCGAACACGCAAAACGCCTGGCCGGGCGCGCTCTAGAGAGCCATCCGAACGTGACGGCCCCAGGCAATGAAACTCGGATTGCGTAAACCGTCTGCCGTCTTGCCGTAAAGCAGCCGCGCGCCCTTGGCGTCGACCACATGGCCGCCTGCGGCCTCGAGGACGGCTTGGCCGGCTCCGGTGTCCCATTCCATGGTCGGTCCGAAGCGGGGATAGACGTCGGCCTTGCCGCGCGCAACTTCGAGAAACTTGACCGAGGACCCGGCGCCGGTCCGCTCGGCGATGTTGAGACCTTCCAGAAATTTTTCGGTCTCGGGGTCGAGATGAGAGAGGCTCACGAGTGCCGTCAGAGCGGCGTCGTCGCCGGCCCGCGCGTGCAACCGGACTTGGGGCAGGCTGGCGAGGTCCGCGCCCGCCGCATTGGGGGCGAGCTCGGCCTCGATCGCCACGCCGTCGGCCGTCGTCACCGCCAAGAGCGAGCGCGCCGGCGCATAGACCAGGCCGAAGCGCGGACGGCCCTCTTCGATCAGGGCGACATTCACGGTGAAGTCGGTGCGCTTCTTGATGAACTCCTTGGTGCCATCGAGCGGATCGACCAAAAAGAACAGCGGTCCGAGGGGGGCCGTCCGGTCGGCGGCGGTCTCCTCGGAGACGATCGGGATGCTCGGCGCCAGGTCGTGCAAAGCGTCGAGGAGGACGGCCTCGGCGTCACGGTCGGCCTTGGTCACGGGTGAGTCGTCGGCCTTGAGCTCAACCTCCATCGGTCCGGCATAGTGCGCCATGATGGCGGCACCCGCCTTGGCGGCGGCGTCGGTGAGCATGGTCGCGGCGCGGCCGAGATCGAATTCGCGGTGGGTGTCCATCGGCGCGGTTGTATGTCGTGGTGCTGACAAGGCAAGATGCTCCAAAGGGGATGTTGATTCGTTTTTGCGCTTTCGCGGCAGTTCCGGTGTTCGTGACGATGCGCCCCTCCTGTAACAGAAATTCGTGCACGGGCCACGTCAACTCCGCGGCAAATGGCGGAAGCGAAGGAGGAGGCTATGACTGAGCCGATGACACTCGGCGATCTCGATCTTGCGGCGCTCGTTTCGAGCCGCATCTGTCACGACGTCATCAATCCGGTCTCGGCGATTTCCAACGGCTTGGAAATGTTGGCCGAGGAGCCTGACGACGAGATGCGCGAGGCGGCCATGGATCTCATCCGCAAAAGCGCGTTTCAGGCCTCCGCCAAGCTGCAATTCGCTCGCCTCGCCTTCGGCGCGGCCGGTTCCGCCGGGGCAGAGATCGATCTGCGCGACGCCGAAAAGGTGGCGCGCGACTTCGTGCAAGGCACCGGCAAGCACGAGGTTCTGTGGCAAGGGCCGCCCGTGACGCTGCCGAAGAACAAGGTCAAGCTCCTGCTCAATCTCTTGGCGCTCGGCGTCGTCGCGCTCCCGCGCGGGGGCACGGTGAGCGTGGAGATTGCGGGGGAGCCCCCCGCGGTGAGCTTCACCATCCATGCCAAGGGCACCAGGGCGAAGCTTGGTGAGCAGACCGAAAGTCTGCTGGCAGGGGCCAATGGGGTCGAGGTCGATGCCCACTCGATCCAGCCTTACTATGCCAGACGGGTGGCAATGGCGGCCGGCATGACGGTGACCACCGAGTCCCAAGACGAAGAGGTCGTGTTCAAGGCCGCCTAATCCCTGAAATTCCGCCGCTCCAAGGCGGAATTCTCGCGCTGGTAAACGGAACGTAAACCAGAATCCGCCGACAATCGTTGCCCAAGTATATGCGGGGGCATGAGGCGCGAATGACCCGATTCGCGTCGAGGGTGGGTAATGGACGAGTTACTGTCTGAATTCCTGACCGAGACCGGTGAGAGTCTCGACCAAATCGACGTGGGGCTCGTGCGTTTCGAGCAGGAGCCCAACGACGCCGATATGCTCAACTCGATCTTCCGGCTGGTCCACACGGTCAAAGGAACGTGCGGGTTTCTCGACCTGAACCGGCTCGCCAAATTGGCGCACGCCGCCGAGACGCTCATGGGCCAATATCGCGACGGCGGGTCCGTTACGGTGGAGGGCGTCAGCGTCATCCTGGCCAGCATCGACCGTATTAAGGAAATCCTGGCCGTGATCGAGCACGACGGGGCGGAGCCGCCGGGGTCCGACGCCGATCTCATCGGGGCGCTGCAAACCCTCGCCGAGAAGAATCCGACCGGCCAGCTCAACGGGCAGGCCGACTGGGACAAGCCGGACGACAGTCCGGCCGGGACGGGGGACGCGCCACCCGGCCACACGACACTGGACATATTGGAACGCGCTTGGCGCGAGGCGCCCGGTCCCGACCCGATGCCTGAGCCCGAGCCTCAGCCTATGCCGCCTGCCGGTAGCGATCGCGAGCCCGCTGCGGAGAACAGTGGCCAGAGCTTGGTGGCCAGGGCGCAGACCGTGCGTGTCGCCGTCGATACGCTGGAGCATTTGATGACGACGGTGAGCGAGCTGGTGCTCACCCGCAATCAATTGCTCGATCTGGTGCGCCGTACCGACGACAGCGAATTCAAGATGCCTCTGCAGCGGCTCTCCAACGTTACGATGGAGCTGCAAGAGGGCGTGATGAAGGCTCGCATGCAGCCCATCGCCAATGCCTGGCAGAAGCTGCCGCGATTGGTGCGGGAGCTGTCACTCGATCTCGGCAAGAAGATCGAACTCGACATGACCGGCGGCGAGACCGAGCTCGACCGTCAGGTGCTTGAGATGATCAAGGACCCGCTCACCCACATGATCCGTAACGCGGCCGATCACGGGCTGGAACAGCCGTCGGACCGGGCACGGGCCGGGAAGGCGGAACTCGGGCGGATCGCGCTCCGTGCCTACCACCAGGGCGGCTATATCGTCATCGAGGTGCACGACGACGGACGCGGCCTCGATGTGCAGAAAATCCGCGCCAAGGCGCTGGAGAGCGGCCTCACCACTCTGGCCGAACTCGACCGCATGAGCGACGCCGAAATCTACAAGTTCGTCTTCAAGCCGGAATTCTCCACCGCCAGCAGCGTTAGTGAGATCTCCGGCCGCGGCGTCGGTATGGACGTGGTGCGCAACAATATCGAGCTGATCGGCGGGACGGTCAATCTGGGATCGACCTCGCCCGACGGCACGAGTTTCGTCATCAAGATTCCGCTCACGCTGGCGATCATGGCCGCGCTCATCGTCGAGGTCGCCGGCGAGCGTTTCGCCATTCCACAGTTCAGCGTGATTGAGCTGGTCCGTGCCGGCGCGGCCGCGGGCCATCCCGTCGAGATGATCAACGACACGGCGGTGCTGCGCTTTCGCGACAAGCTCCTGCCCTTGGTCGACTTTGCGCAGCTGCTTGGCCTCAAGACCGCGAGCGCCAATCTAGAGCCGATCCGCGACACGAGCCTCACGGCGGTCGTAATCCAAGTCGGCGCCAGCTTGTTCGGCGTGCTGGTCGACAAGGTGTTCCGCACCGAGGAGATCGTGGTCAAGCCGAAGTCGACCGTGCTGCGCCATATGACCATGTTCTTTGGCAACACCATCCTCGGCGACGGCAGCGTCATCATGATCATCGACCCCAACGCGCTGGGCGTGATGATCGGCTCGGTCGAAGCCCAGGCGGATCTGGCGCAGAAGGCGTCGGTGGATACGGCCGAAACGCCCGAGGTGCGGACCGCGCTGCTTCTATTCCGTGCCGGGTCGCAGACCTTGAAGGCCGTGCCGCTGTCCCTGATCACTCGCCTCGAGGAAGTTTCGGTCGCGGCCATCGAGAACTGCAATGGCGCCGACGTGGTGCAGTATCGCGGTGCGCTGATGCCGCTCGTCTATATGCACGCCGAGCGCGCGCCGGTTAAAAACGGTGTGCTGCCGGTGCTGGTGTTCACCGAGGCCGGCCACCCTGTCGGGCTCGCCATCGACCAGATCGTGGACATTGTCGAGGAACCGTTGACCGTCGACCCCCAGGCGGACATGCCAGGGGTGATCGGCGCTGCCATCATACGCGACAAGGCCGTCGAGATGATCGACGTATCGCATTATCTGGGGTCAATCTTCGACCGCCATCGGGCGCGCGGAGCGGAGGACGTCGAACGCGATCTCAAGCTGCTGCTCGTCGACGACAGTCAGTTCTTCCGCGACATGCTGGCGCCGCTGCTCACGGCCGCCGGCTACGAGGTGACGCTCGCCGCCTCCGCCCAGGAGGCCCTGGCGCTGAAGAACAAAGGTGAGCGCTTCGATCTCATCGTCAGCGACATCGACATGCCCGGGATGGACGGAATTGACATGGCCAAGCGGATCAAGGCCGATCCCGATTGGGGCAAGGTTCCGATGGTCGCGCTGTCCTCCTATTCGAGCCCACGGCTCATTGAGAAGATCCACGCGGCGGGCTTCGAGAGCTATGTCGGCAAGTTCGACCGTCAAAGCCTGATGCACGCGCTCCAGGAATGCTTCAAGGGATGGGGAGCGGCAGCATGAGTTGCGACCACAATCACGACCAGGCCGCTGAGGGCTTCGTCACAGTGGTGACCGCCGGTCAGTTGTTTGGACTGAGGCTCGATCGGGTGCGCGACGTGTTCGTGCCGCAAAACATATCCACCGTGCCGCTCGCGCCGCCGGAGGTGGCCGGGCTTCTAAACTTGCGCGGGCGTATCGTTACGGTGCTGGATCTTCGCCGGCGTCTTGGATTACCACCTCGCGATGACGGGGAACCGACCGTCGCGGTCGGCATCGAGGATCGCGGCGAGCTCTACGGGCTCATCGCCGATCGTGTCGGCGACGTGTTGTGGTTGAAGCCATCGAGCTTCGAAGCCAATCCAGCCAATCTCGATCCGCGTTGGGCGCAGCTTTGCGCCGGTGTGTACCGGCTCGACGGTGACCTGATGGTGGTGCTCGATGTGGACAAGGTGCTCGACTTCAGTCAGTTCGGCGTGGCCGCTTAAAGGCCTGCTCGCGGGCGGGCTCGCGGAGGAGGATGTATGAAACATTGTTTGGTCGTGGACGACAGCGCCGTCATCCGAAAAGTGGCGCGCCGCATCCTCGAAGAGCTGAGCTTCTCGTCGTCGGAAGCCGAAAACGGCCACGAGGCTCTTGAGCAATGCCGCGAGGCGATGCCCGATGCGGTGCTGCTCGACTGGAATATGCCGGTCATGGACGGCATCGCCTTTATCGTCGCCCTCCGCAAGGAGCTCGGCGGCGACGGGCCCAAGGTGATCTTCTGCACGACGGAGAATGACGTGGAGCACATCACCCGCGCGATCTCGGCGGGCGCCAACGAGTACATCATGAAGCCCTTCGATCGAGTAATCGTCGAGGCCAAGTTTCACGAGGTCGGGCTGATCTAGCCCGGGCGAATGATTAGCGACGGCCAGGGCGCGGTGATCCGAGCGGAACAGGCTCCGGTGGCGCACGCGTCTGACGATACACCCATCAGAGTGATGATCGTCGACGACTCTGCGGTCGTGTGCGGGCTGGTTTCGCGCTGGCTCGAAGACGAGCCGGGGCTCGAGGTCGTGGCCCGCCACGCCAACGGCAGGCTCGCCGTCGATGATGTCAGGCGCAGCGCTCCCGATGTCGTCCTGCTCGATATCGAGATGCCGGTGATGGACGGCATGGAGGCTTTGCCTCTGCTGCTCGACGCGCGCCCCGAGGTTCAGGTGCTGGTGATCTCCACGGTCACTAAACGCAATGCGGAGATCAGCTTCAAGGCCCTGGCGCGCGGCGCGCTGGATTATGTGCCGAAGCCCGAGACCAATCGCGAGATTACGACGCTACCGGATTTTCGCGACGAGGTGATCCGCAAGGTCAGGGCGCTAGCGAGGGCGCATAGGCCCGGGTTCCCCCTTGCCGCGGCCGCGCGGCCGCCAGCGGCGTTCAAGCAGCGGGCCTTCTCCCTGGTGCCGCCGCGGGTCATTGCCATCGGCAGTTCCACCGGCGGGCCGCAGGTGCTGACCAGCTTGCTCGAAGCGCTGTCTCCTGCGCTCGACCGCACGCCCGTGCTGATTGCCCAGCACATGCCGCCGATATTCACAACGATCCTAGCCGAACGCCTGACGCGGGCGGCCCGGCGCGCGACCAAGGAAGCGGTCGATGGCGAGCCGCTTCGGCCCTGCACGATCTATGTCGCACCGGGCAACTACCACATGACGGTACATGGTTCGGGGGCAGTGCGGTTAAGCGTCGCCGATGGGCCGCCAGTTAATTTCTGCCGGCCCGCCGCCGATCCGTTGCTCATCAGCGTGGCGGCAAGTTTCGGCCCGGCGGCCCTCGGCATTGTGTTGACCGGCATGGGCCATGATGGCGCGGCCGGGGCGCGGGCCATCGCCGATGCGGGCGGCAGCGTGATTGCGCAGGATGAGACGTCGAGCGTGGTATGGGGGATGCCGGGCGCCGCGGCCGCGACCGGCGCTTGCTCTGCGGTTTTGCCGCCGGCCGGGATCGCAAGCGCGGCGGCCAAGCTCATCTGTGGGCAGCGGCCATGATGACCCATGAGTATAATCTGCTGCGCCGTGTCCTGAAGGAGCGTTCGGGCATCGAGTTCAGCGTGGACCAGATTGACCTCGTCGAGGCCAAGCTGCGGCCGTTGCTGACGGAATTCGAGTTCCCGTCATTCGCCCATCTCATGCTGGCGTTGACGAAGCCCAGTGCCGGCCACTTGCGCTCACGCGTGGCCCAGAGCGTCGCGGTGCTGGAGTCCTATTTCTTTTGGGACAAGACGCCATTCAACTATTTCAACGACATCATGCTGCCAAGGCTCATGGCGCGGCGCCGCGCCTCGCGCCGCATCAGGATCTGGTGCGCCGCCGCGGCAAACGGTCAGGAACCCTATTCGCTCGCCATGCTCGTCGCCGAGGCCAGCCACAAGCTGGCCGGCTGGACTGTCGAGATCGTGGCCACGGATTTCTCCGAGGCGGCGCTGCTTCGGGCCAAGGCGGGCACATATAGTCAGTTCGAAGTGCAGCGCGGGCTCCCCGTATCGTTGCTGATCAAATATTTCCAGAAGGCGAGCCGGGGCTGGCAAATCAAGCCGGAGATCCGCGCCAAGGTCGCCTTCCACGAACATAATCTCCTGGACGACTGCCAGGACCTCGGCACGTTCGACATTATCTTCTGCCGCAACGTGATGATCTATTTCGACCAGTTCCTTAAGGGGGCGGTGCTTGGGCGCCTGGCGGGACAGCTCGCCAGCGACGGCTATCTCATGCTTGGCGCGGCGGAGACGACGACCGGTCTGTCGCCCGACTTCATGCCGGTGCCCGAGCTTCATCACGGCATCTTCTGCTTCACGCCGGCGGCCGCCGAGCGGGCGGAGGAGGCGGCGAGCAGGCGACGCCAGAGCAAGCTCGACAAGAGCGACAACAGGCCTTCCGCTGGCGGTGGTACGGGCGTCTCGGCGGCGGAAGGTAAGGGCCGCGCGGTCGAGTTGGACGGTGAAACCGCCGATTTGCTTGAGGCGCGGGCCAAGGCGCGGGGCTTAAGCGTGGCGAAGCTGCTGGCTGAGTTTGCGCTGAGCGAGGACTCCAGCCCCGACTGGCTGGCGCAGCGCTTCAAGGCCGCGGTCGGCTAGCTCCGTTGGGCGCCGGGGCCATGCCCGGAACAACGACCAACGTCCCAAAATGAAAGTGGCCGGGACGAGCCCGGCCACCAAAAGCGTCTGAAACTGTTCCGCCGGACGAAAGCGTCCCGCGTTAGGCCGCGGCTTCGTCCGACTCGGCCTCGTCGTCGGGATTGCGCAGCACATAACCGCGGCCCCATACCGTCTCGATATAGTGCATGCCGCCGGTCGCGGCCGCGAGCTTCTTGCGCAGCTTGCAGATGAAGACGTCGATGATCTTGAGCTCCGGCTCGTCCATGCCGCCATAAAGGTGGTTCAGGAACATCTCCTTGGTCAGGGTCGTGCCCTTGCGCAAGGAGAGCAGCTCAAGCATCTGATATTCCTTGCCGGTCAGATGCACGCGCTGGCCGTTAACATCCACCGTCTTGGTGTCGAGATTGACCTTGAGGCCGCCGGTCTGGATGACCGACTGGGCATGGCCCTTCGAGCGGCGCACGATCGCATGGATTCTGGCGACGAGCTCATCCTTATGGAAGGGCTTGGTCATATAGTCGTCGGCCCCGAAGCCGAGGCCCCGCACCTTATCCTCGATGCCGGCAAGGCCGGAGAGGATCAGGATCGGGGTCTGAACCTTGCTGACGCGCAAAGTCTTCAAGACCTCGTATCCACTCATATCAGGCAAGTTTAGGTCGAGGAGAATGATGTCGTAGTCGTAGATCTTACCAAGATCGACACCCTCTTCGCCCAAATCGGTTTTGTATACGTTAAAGCCTTCCGACTGCAGCATCAGTTCGATGCTCTGAGCCGTTGCGCTATCGTCCTCGATCAGAAGAACCCGCATTTTAAATCCCCCGTATTCTCCGTATTTCTGGTTGTCCCCTGACCCAATACGTCGGACGCAGATTGGTTAATTCGAATCAACAAATTAATGGCCAATAGTTAACAAAAGCTAACCTTCTGGCGAGCGCTAACCACACCCGCTAACCATCTCTACACCGAGGGCGTCCGCGCATCCCTTAAATGCAACCCATATGGTTTACCGCGCCTTAAGCCCTGTCGCCCATGATTGGCGGTGAGGGGCAAGGGGTCCGGTCCTGAATAATGGCCTTGGTTCGCTTTTGGGGGGCGTATTGCTGAAGTCCGGCAATGGCCCGTGGAGCGTGCCGCTGGCATGGTTGTTGAGTACTCCTTTGGGGGTCCGAGCAGGCTGAGGGTATTGAGTCATGAAGTCACGCGACGCAGTCATCCGCTTGAAGCGCTTCGAGGTCGAAGAGAAGCGCCGCAAGGTCGAAGAGATTGAATCCATGATCGGCGAGTTCAACACGATGGCTACCGATCTCGATCGGCAGATCGCCATCGAACAAGAACGCGCCGGCGTCTCAGACGTTAATCACTACGCCTATCCGACCTTCGCCAAGGCGGCGATCCAGCGGCGGGACAATCTGTCGACTTCGGTCGCCGGGCTCGAGGCCAAGCTGGCCGCCGCGCGCGGGGACCTGGACGAGGCGACCGAGGATCTGAAGAAGATCGAGCTCCTGCAAGAACGCGACGCGGAGCGGTTGCGGGTGGATCAGACCCCGGCGGCTGCCGAGCTGATCGCCGTCGGAGCCCATCGCGTCGCCAGCTGACCGGCATCCGGGGCTAGGCTTGAGCCAGCGGCCTTGCGGCCGCTTGGCGGGCCGCCAATACTTGCATCGAGGCTGAGGGCAGGGGGGCCAATGGCGGGCAAGACCGCGTCCGGCCCCGGTGCTAATATCCCCCAACGATTTTTTTTGGAAAGGGCGGGAACGGGGCCATGCCGTCTTTCGATATTGTCTCCAAGACTGACCTGGAAGAGGTCGACAACGCACTCGCCAACATGACGCGCGAGATGAGCCAGCGGTACGACTTCAAGGGATCGCAGGCCAAGATCGAGCGGAAAGAGGCGGAAATCACCATCCACGCCGATGACGACCTGAAGCTCAAGCAGATGCACGAGCTGTTCCAGGGTCACTTGGCGCGCCGCAAAATCGACGCAGGCGCCATCGACTATAAGACGGTCGAGAAGGCCGCCGGCCAGTCGGTCCGCCAGAAGGCGGTGGTCCGCCAGGGGATCGAAAAGGACGTGGCCAAACGCCTCGTCAGAGAGATCAAGGACGGGAAATTCAAAGTCCAGGTCGCCATCCAAGGCGATGAGCTCAGGGTCACCGGCAAGAAGCGCGACGATCTGCAGGCGGTGATCGAGTACGTCAAAGGACTTCCGATCGAGCAACCGCTGCAATTCGAGAATTTTCGCGATTGAGTGTGGGCATGCTGCGGGGAAAATTCTTGCCGAGGCCAGTTGGGTTCACGATAGCGGTTGCCGCGACGGCCTTGTGCGTTGCGTTGGGCCTGTCCGCCTGCGGCCGGTCGGGCGGCAGCGCAAGCGTGGCGTCGGAGGAGAGCGTCGGCACGGTGCCGGCCTATAATACGACCCGCATGTCGATCGCCACCGCCAAGCCGGTCGACGCTTACGTGCTGCTCGGCGGCAAGATCAAGACCTGCTGGTTCAACCCGAGCGATCCGCTGTTCCCCGAACATGTCTACCGCGCCGACGTGAAGCCGGACGGCGGCAAGGTGAAGATCACCATCCACGACAGACGGAATCTCGGCCGCGCCGGCAAGTCCGCCTATGCCATCGATTTCGTTCAGGAGGGCGCCCGCACGGTGGTCACCACCCAGAACCGGACGATGACGCCGGAGCAGGCGGCCAAGATGCAGTTCGACATCGACCGCTGGAAGGCTGGTCAAACGAACTGCAGCAAGGAATGGCCGAAGGTCGCGGCCAAGCCCGCGGCGCAGTAGTCGGACCCAGGCGAACCCAGGACACAGAAATGCAAATGGCCGGGATGAGCCCGGCCATTGCCAAATCGCAACTAAAGGGCGGTGCTAGCCGCCGCGATAATCCTGGATGCGCGTGGCGCGCAGGCCCGGCAGGCCGTGCTTGTCGATCGAACGCTGCCAGCTGAGGAACTCGTCCACGGTCAGGGTATAGCGCTCGCACGCCTCTTCGAGGCTGATCAGGCCGCCACGGACGGCAGCCACGACCTCGGCCTTGCGGCGGATCACCCAACGCTTGGTTTCCTTGGGCGGAAGATCCGCGACGGTCAGGGGACTGCCGTCGGGGCCAATCACATATCTGACGCGCGGCCTGTAATGCTCGGTCATCGTACTCAACACCACACCTACTCGATGAGCCTACTTCTGTACTTGGCTCGAAGAGCCAATTTCGACTTGGACGCTACCAAGCGCCATTTAAGATTTGCCTAAGCTGGCAGGTAAAGGAACTCGCAAGGAAATAGCCAAAACTTGCTGAATTCACAGGGCTATCAATGGCCCAATTGGGGGTGTTCCAGCTGTCCTTGCAGATGTCCTTGAGTTTGCCCGCCTTGCGTCTTAGGGGCCTCGTCATTATGTTCACGCCGCCCAGAGTGCCCAAGAAATTGGCGCGGGACGGGCGCGGACCGTTTATAATGCGCCGCGCCCAAGATCATATGCGGGCGCGCCTTCCATAGATTCGAGCAACCGACTTTCGTCACATCATTGAAGCCCAGAATGCTTAACAGTCTGCAGCTATCAGGCCGGCCTGCCGATACGAGAGTGGTCGTGGCCATGTCGGGCGGGGTCGATTCCTCCGTCGTCGCGGCGCTGCTGAAGGCCGAGGGCTACGACGTGGTCGGCATCACGCTGCAGCTCTATGACCATGGCCAGGCGGTGGGACGGAAGGGCGCGTGCTGCGCCGGACAGGATATTCAGGACGCCCGCCGCGTGGCCGAGGCGCTTCAAATTCCCCATTACGTGCTCGACTACGAGGCGCGCTTCAAGCAGGCGGTGATGGGCGCGTTCGCCGACAGCTATGTCAACGGCGAGACGCCGGTGCCGTGCGTCGCCTGTAATCAGAAGATCAAGTTTCACGATCTGCTGGAGACGGCCCAAGGGCTGGGCGCCGCGGCGCTGGCGACCGGACATTACGTCAAGAGCCGGCTCGGCGAGACCGGCTGGGAACTGCACCGCGCGCAGGACAAGGATCGCGACCAGAGCTATTTCCTGTTCGCCACCACGCCGAAGCAGCTCGCCTTCCTGCGCTTCCCGCTGGGCGATCGGCCCAAGGAGGAGACGCGGAAATTCGCGCGCGACTTCGGGCTCGCCGTCGCCGAGAAGTCTGACAGCCAGGACATCTGCTTCGTGCCCACGGGGCGCTACACGCATGTGATCGAGCGCCTGCGGCCGGGCGCTGCGGAGCCGGGCAACATCGTCCATGTGGACGGCC
Organism: Methyloceanibacter sp.; assembly: GCA_035528655.1. Taxonomy (GTDB): domain Bacteria; phylum Pseudomonadota; class Alphaproteobacteria; order Rhizobiales; family Methyloligellaceae; genus Methyloceanibacter. The sequence goes on along the minus strand of DATKYG010000059.1, from coordinate 1,482 downwards.
GCGTGCTCGGGCGCCATGACGGGATCATCAATTACACGATCGGCCAGCGGAAGGGCATCGGCGTAGCCGCAGCCGAGCCGCTTTACGTGGTGCGCCTCGATGCGGTGCGGCGCGAGGTCGTGGTCGGCCCGCGGGATGCTTTGCGCATGCACAGCCTGAGCTTGCGTGACGTGAACTGGCTGGGCGACGAGAATTTCGAGGTGGCGGCGCGAGGTGGCGTCGAGGTGCTGGCGCGGATCCGTTCGACCGGACCCTTGCAGCCGGCGACGGTCAGTCTGGACGGCGACGGCGTGATCGTCGACCTTGCCGACGGCGAGGAGGGCGTGTCGCCCGGACAGGCTTGTGTGTTTTATGCCGCAACAGGCGGCGGGGAGCGGCTTCTCGGCGGCGGATGGATCAAGTCCGCTGACGGAGGAGCTTGGTTGGCCCAGAATGGTTTTGCGGCGCCTGCCTCGCGCGGGTCCGCGGAAGCACTCGCGGCCGGGTCGCGTTAGCGCCGCACGGACAAGCGGCTTGAAAGTCGGGGAGGTAGCGTTGGCTTCGAAAGCACCTGCGATGGACACGGATTCCGTGCGCCATGCGTATCGCCGCTGGGCGCCGGTCTACGATTACACATTCGGCAAGGTGGCTGAGGCGGGCCGCCGGCACGCGGTCAAGATCATCAACACCCGCAAGGGCCGCGTTCTCGAGGTCGGCGTCGGCACCGGCCTGTCGCTGCCCTGCTATGGCAGCCATCTCACCATCACCGGCATCGATCTGTCGCCGGAGATGCTGGAGAAGGCGCAAGACAAAGTCACGCGGCAGAAGCTCAGCCATGTGGACGGCCTGCAGGAGATGGACGCGAGCGCGCTCGCCTTTCCAGACGAGAGCTTCGATACCGTAGTCGCCATGTATGTGATGACCGTGGTGCCGGATCCCGACAAGGTGATGCGCGAGTTGGAGCGGGTCTGCGCGCCGGGCGGCGAAGTCATTTTGGTGAATCATTTCAGCCAGGAAGACGGCGTTCGCGGCTTTTTCGAGCGGAAGCTGGCGCCCTTCGCCGACCTCATTGGCTGGCATGCGGTGTTCGAGGTCGACCGCGTTCTGATCTGCGAGGATTTGCGGCTCGCCGAGCGCCGCGCGCTGATGCCCTTCGGCCTTTTCACCATGCTCCGCTTCGTCAAGGAACCGGGCTTCGGGATGGCGCCGCAAGCGGCGCGCGAGATGCTGTCGGGCGCCAAGAGGACTGCGCTTTCGGGATCGCGTGGCGCAGAGCCGATACGTCTGCGGATCAAGTGGTCGGTGGGGCGCGGCCTGGTGCATGCCCGCCGTTTGCTTGACACCAATTACTGGCGGTCCCTATATCGCCGACTTCAAAGCCAATTGGTGGAATAGCCCGCCAATCAGACCCACCCCATATATAAGGGGCAGGGCCGCAAGCCTTGGGGCGGAGTAGCTCAGCCGGTTAGAGCAGCGGAATCATAATCCGCGTGTCGGGGGTTC
>DATKYG010000058.1:0-2378 GCA_035528655.1 Methyloceanibacter sp. | reverse complement strand
CGCGGCGAAGGGCGTCACGACGGTCATCCTGGTTGCCATCGCCGCGCAAGGCTGGCTGCGCGGTCTGCACGGCCTCGAGAGCATCGAGGAGTATGCGGTCGGCTTGAAGCTCGCCGTCATCGCCGCGGCTCTGGCCGCGCTCGTTTGGCTGAACATCGACATGGCCGTGGAGGAGACTTGGCATGTGGTCGAACAGCCCAAGAAGCCAATCGATTGGCAGACGATCAGAGCGGTGCTTGGCCTTCTCGTCGTCGTGCAAGGTTTCGAGACCTCGCGCTTCCTCGCCGGCGCCTATTCGCCCGCGCTGCGCGTCCGCACCATGCGCTACGCCCAATGGCTGTCAGGCGCCATCTACATCGCCTTCTTCCTCTTGGCGCTAGCGGCCGTAGACGATCCAAACACGCTCAACAGCAACGCCACCGGCATCATCGCCGTCCTCGCACCAGCCGCTTCGAGTCTCGTGGTTCTGATCGTGATTGGCGCGGTGTTCGCGCAACTCTCGGCGGCTGTGGCCGACGCCATCGGCGCGGGCGGTCTCATTGAGCAGGTGAGCGGAACACGGATCGATCATCGCCATGCCTACCCGCTCATCGCCGCCATCGGCGTTGTGTTGACTTGGAGCCTCGACATTTTCGCCGTCATCACGCTCGCCTCGCGGGCATTTGCTCTCTTTTACTTCATGCAATGTCTCGTCGCCGCCGGCGTCACCCTGAGGACGCCCGGCATACGCCGTCCAGCGCTGCGCGCCGCCGGATTCCTGGTCCTCGCCGGATTGGCGCTTGCCGTCGTTGTTTTCGGCATCCCGATGGAAGGGGAGTAGCGCCGCGCACCCGCGCAACGCCTCGTTTTCGTCACAGCTCAGCCGCAGCGCGGCCAGACTTCGCTTCCAATGACGCAGAAACTCGCTGCCTCGATCACGCATTGGTGTGACGCGCGGAACCCCTCGCGACGTCGCAGGTTTATCCCGCAGTCTGGACATCGACGAAACCGCATTGAAGGAGAGATCAAATGAAACCGATCAAGACAGCGTTGCTCGCAACGGCTGCAACACTCGCCCTCGGTATGGGTGCTGCGGTCGCCGACGATGCACCGGGTGCCAAAAGCGACATCATGATCGTCAAGAGCGAAAGTGATCCCGGCAGTAGCGTTTCATCGTCTGGCGACGTGAAGAACGAAGGCGCTCTGACCGCGCCGGAGAAGGACACGATCGACGGCAACGAAGCGACCGGCGGCATGAGCGATGAGTCGTCCGCGAACGTTCCTGGCGCCGACGCCGACGGCGATGGTGCCAACGAGAACCAGGGCGCCCTTTCAGCTCCCGAGAAGGACACCGACAAGATGTAGTCGGCAAGGAGGCTCAAAGAGGCCCCTTCCTTCTAGATGCTAAGCACTGAAAAGGTGGCGCTCACGCGCCGCCTTTTTCTTTGCCCGAGACACTGATCCCGTGAGATGAGGGGCCCCCGTTGGTTGCCACGGGCTGGCCGCTCGTGCTTCGATAGGCGGAAAGCGAGCATATTTGCTCCCCGGAGATCGACATGGCAGACGGCAAGACAGAACGCGACAAGCCTTGGATGTTCCGCACCTATGCGGGCCATTCCACGGCGAAAGCATCGAACGAGCTTTACCGGAAGAACCTCTCCAAGGGGCAGACGGGACTTTCGGTGGCCTTCGATCTGCCGACCCAGACCGGCTACGATTCCGACGAGGCATTGGCCCGCGGCGAGGTGGGCAAGGTCGGCGTGCCAATCTCCCATCTCGGCGACATGCGGCATTTGTTCGAGGGCATTCCGCTTGCCGAGATGAACACCTCGATGACCATCAATGCCACCGCGGCTTGGTTGCTGGCGCTGTATGTCTCACTCGCCGACGAGCAAGGCGCCGACCGCGCGAAACTTACCGGCACGGTGCAAAACGACATCATCAAGGAATATTTGTCCCGCGGCACTTACGTGTTCCCGCCGGATCCCTCCTTGCGGCTGATCAAGGACGTCATCGTCTTTACCAACCGTGAGATGCCGAAGTGGAACCCTACGAATGTCTGTTCCTACCATCTACAAGAAGCGGGCGCGACGCCGGCCCAGGAACTCGCCTTCGCGCTGGCTACGGCGGTCGCTGTTCTCGACGAGGTGAAGAACTCGGGCGAAGTCGCCGATGAGGACTTTCCGAGCGTCGTGGGCGCCATCAGTTTCTTCGTCAATGCCGGTGTGCGCTTCATCACCGAAGTCTCCAAAATGCGTGCCTTTGTCGATTTATGGGACGAGATCGCGCGCGACCGCTACGGCGTCCAGAACCCGAAACTCCGCCGCTTCCGCTACGGCGTCCAGGTGAACTCTCTTGGCTTGACCGAGCAGCAGCCCGAGAACAATCCTTACCGCATC
>DATKYG010000057.1:0-2663 GCA_035528655.1 Methyloceanibacter sp. | reverse complement strand
ATGAGATGCCCCGAAATCTCCCTTGCCTCATCGATGGGGATGCCGCGGGCGGCGTAGATCAGCGCCAGCTCCTCGGCCTCCTCCTTGGGGTAGCGCTGAAGCTCCTCCCGTTCCTGCGAGATCTGATGCTCGAACATCTCCCGCTGCGACAGCATGGAGATATATTCGCCGGCGGCCATGGAGAAGGCGCCGGCGAGCAGACCGGCGACGCCGGTGAGGAAGATGATGCCGGGCTCGGCCGCGGCGCCGGCCACACCCATCACCAGGCACGTGTTGGACACGAGCCCGTCATTCACGCCGAACACGGCGGCGCGCAGGGTGCCGCCGCCAAAGCTGCGATGCCTCTTGCCGACCTCTTCGACGGTCTTGGGCCAGGGGTGGCCCGCAGGCGCCACGGGCGCGGCGCTATAGACCGAGACGCCGCGGACCTTGGTGGCGGCGAGGACCGGGCGCATCGCGCGCGGGCCGAAGATGTCAACAAGGCCCGCGATCAGGCGCGCCCGGAATGACGGCACGAATTCGGGCGTCGTTCCAAGATCGCCGGCGAGGATGCCTGCCTGCTCCTCGGCCGCCTCAGCCATCTGCTGGAACAGCGCGGCTTTGCCCGTATTAGGCTCGGCGGCGGCGACCGCGGCCGAGAGATAGGCCGCGGTCTTTTCCGAACGCCAGCGTTCGAGCGCGTCTTGCATGACGACGTGTCTTGGGGGCTTTACGGCCTCAAATCAAGTTCACCTTGCCGGTGGCAAGATCGTAGACGCCGCCGACGACTGCAATCTTCTTGGCCGCAAGGGCGTCAGATAGAATCGGCTTGTCGTCGTGCATCCGCTTCACGTTGATCTTGACGTTCTCCTCGATGGCGGCGGCGAGGAGATCGCTCGGATGACGGGCGTGAGCCGCAACCACCGCAGGCCCGATGGCTTTCGTCAGAATGGGCAGATGGCCCGGCAGCTCAGCATGCTCCTTCACGACCTTGATCGTAGCGTCGACCGCGCCGCAGTTGGAGTGGCCGAGGACCATGAGCAGCGGCACGTTGAGGACCGCCACCGCGTATTCGAGGCTCGCCAAACCGCTGTCGTCGACGAAATTACCGGCGACGCGAACTATAAACAGATCGCCAGGCCCCTGGTCGAAGGCTAGCTCCGGTGCCACGCGGCTGTCGGCACAGCTCAAGATCGCTGCGATCGGATATTGCACCGAAGCCCGCGCGGCACGGCCCGCGGAAAAGTCCCTCCTTTGCGACGTATTGGCCGCATAGCGTTCGTTGCCCTTCATGATGCGCTCGAGGGCCTCGTCCGGGCTGATGGCATTCTGGACCGGTTCCTCCGCGGCGGCGAAGGATGCCGACAGCGGTAGCGCGCCCGCAGCCAAGGCCACGCCGGCGCCAAGCATGAGGTTGCGCCGTGACAGGCTGTAATCATCGCAGTTTTTACACATGGCAAATCCTTCGCATCAGGTTTGAGATTTGGATGACCCTAGGACACGACATCCGCGGGTTTGGACAGTATCAGCCGATAGCAATCGAGGTTCCGCGTGAGAAACTCGTAGGTCGCGCCCCAGAGATATAGCCTAAACTTCCGATACTCGAAATCGCCGAAGGTCCGCTGCACGTAGTCCTTGTTGGCTTCGAGGTTCAATGCCCATTGCTTGAAGGTGAGAAAATAGCTCCAACGGTCGTTCTGCACCTCCATCAGCTCAAGCTCGGTCTTGGCCAGCTTGTTGAGCAGGTCGTCCAGCACAAGGAAGGAGTGGTTGCCGGGATAAATGTGGCGGACCATGAAGGTCGACAGCTCGTATTTCTTCAGCGCGGCGCTGCCGTCGAGAAATACGAGCCCGCCCGGCTTCAGCAGCGCGTCGAATTTCTTCAGCACGCGCTCATAGTCGGGGAGATGCTCGATCACGCCCATGATGACGATGGCGTCGAATTTCTCCTCGGGCTCATAGTCGTAGAAGTCGGTGAGCTGGATGTCGAACTGATCGCCGAAATTAGCCAGCTTCGAACGGAGATAGGATTGCGACACTTCCGAATTGGTGACGCCGGTGAAACGCACTCCGGCCTGCAGGGCATGACCGGCGAAGGCGCCCCAGCCGGGGCCGATCTCGAGCACGCGCTTACCCGGGCCGAGCTCGCATTTCTCGATGGCCCAATCGAACTTCCGCTCCAGTGCGCGTGACAGCGGCTCGTCGTCATTGACATACACGCCCTGGCTGTAGGCCGGGAACACCGGATCGAGAAAGCTCAAAAACAGCTTGGGGTCGGCGTTGTAGTGCGAGGCGATGGCCTGCTTGTTGGTATAGACTTGGCCGAACAGAAGCGGCTGGATGAAGCGCCATGCGGCGACAAGGGGGTGGCGGTCGTCGAGAATAGTGCGAAGCGTGAAGGGCTTCAGCATGTCGCCTTCGAGATCGATGTCGCCCTGGAGATAGGCCTCGGCGATGTCGCCTTCGTCGAGCGTGCGCAGCGCCTTGAGCGCCCGCTCATTGCGAAGTCCGACGCTGAATTCGGGCTCACCCTCACCAATCTTTCGTTGCTCTCCGCTCGGAAGCTCGACCGAGAAGGGCGTGGTCACTCCGCCGACGCGGCTGATCAGGGCGTCAAGCGTGGCTGCGGCTGATGACATGAACTAAGCCCCCAAAATTCGATGGCCCGAATTGACGTTGGCTCC
>DATKYG010000056.1:0-2760 GCA_035528655.1 Methyloceanibacter sp. | reverse complement strand
CAATTCGTCCGGCGACAAAGAGATGCTGGAATGGACCGCCAACTGCAAGGGTCTATGCTTCATGGGGCTGGTGCATCACACGGACGCCGTGCGCGAATATGCCTATGGCCCCAATTCCGACGTCGGCAGGTTCCCCGTCGCGCTGCTCGAGCAGGCCAACGCCAATGGCTGGTCTGTCGTCAATATGAAGGACGACTGGAAGGCAATCTTCTCCTGGGAGAAGCCAAGCCCATGATAGGCGCCCCGTCATGCTGAGGCTGTTGATGATGGTTTCCGGGTGGATCGAGATCGCCTTCGGCATCTCGGCGCTTGCCGTGCCGCTCATGGTGGCGGCGGCGGTGGGCGGAACGGGCGCGGAGATTCCCACGTTCGCGCTCATCAGGCTGGCGGGCGCGGCAACCTTGGCGCTCGGCGTGGCCGCGCTTGCCGCGCGCAACGATCTCGATGGGGCCGGCGGTCTCGCCGCCGCCTATGGACTTGGGCTCTACAATGTCGTGGCGGCGGTGGCGCTTCTGTTCGCCGCCGTGAGCGCCGGCGGTGCCGGGCTTTGGGCCGGCGCGCTGCTGCATTCAGGCGTCGGCGCGTTGTTCGCCTATGCGCTCGTGATGCGGGGCGGCCAAGGCGGGTGACGGCGCCGTGCCGGCAGTCTTGTGCTGGCAGCCTTGGCCGAACGGCGGTAATCGGGTCTGGGAGGATCGGAGGACAAAACGATGGTTGCGAAGGTCTCTGCCGGACGCGCCGCCGTGACTGGCGCAAAGTCAAAAACGCGCGGGCAGGTGTTGCCGGGCTTGGAGTGGGGCTTCCGCTTCAGCGAGGACGGCGCCGCCGAGGAACTTGCCGTCGACCAGCGGCTTGCCGAGCATCTTGATGGCTGGGTGTGGCTGCACTTCGACCTGGCCGATGCGCGCGCCGCTCAAGCCCTGAGATCTTTTTCCGGTCTGACGGCCGCCGCCGTGGAATCCCTGTTGGCGACCGACGATCACCAGCAGCTCCAGGTCGACGACGCTTGCATCTACGGCGCTTTCGCCGATCTCGTTGGCGGAATAAGAAATTCGGGAAATTCGGCAAAGAAGATCGGCTTTCTCCACTTTGCCATGACCGATCGGCTTCTTGTCAGCAGCCGCCGCCATTCGGTGAACGCCGCGGACGCGACCCGCGAAGCGCTGCGCCAGGGACGCAAGATCAAGACCGTTCCAACTCTCCTCTGGGCTATTGTCGAGCACATTGTCGACGCGGTTGACGAATATGCCGAGGATATCGCCGGCGTTCTCGACGAGATCGAGGAACGGATTCTTGCTGATGAGCCGAGTGACGAGCGGTTGACGCTTGGCCGCATCCGGCGGACGATCGCTCGGCTGCATCGGCAGCTCGCGATGTCGCGCTCGCTCATCAATCGTTTCGAGTGCGATGTTTCAGAACGCTCGGCGACGGCCCCGTCCAAATTAGCCCAGCGGCTCGATTGGTTGGACGGCGAGGTCGTGGCTCTCCGCGATCGGGCACATCTCCTGCAAGAGGAGGTGACCCTGAAAGCGGCCGAGCAGACCAATGGTCATCTCGAGGTGCTGGCTATCGTGGCGACCGTGTTCTTGCCACCGACTTTGGTCGCCGGAATCTTTGGCATGAACGTGAAGGGGCTGCCGCTGACCGAAGATGGCTACGGATTCCTTTGGTCGATGGGAATCATCATCGGCGCATCCGTCCTGGTCTATTGGTTGTTGAGGCGCGCGGGCACGTTCGGAAAGTAAGGCAGAGCGTGCCGCAGAAGCCGCGCTCGGGCGACTAACACTGCCGCATTGTCACGTTCTGCGTCGACCTCATGCCGATGGCGCGCGCGGTGCCGTGGGACAGATCAAGGGTGAGGCCTTTAGTGAAGGGGCCGCGATCGTTGACGCGAACCTTGACCGACTTGCCGGTTTTCGGATTGCCGACAACCAAACATGTGCCGAACGGCAAGCTCCGATGGGCTGCCGTGTGGCCATCCGGATTGAACATTTCGCCCGAGGCTGTGCGGTTGCCCCGCAGCTCGTTGCCGTACCAGGTGGCGCCCACGGTCTGGGCCGCGTGCGCCGGTGATGTTGCCAAAAAGATCAGTCCTGCCAGGGCTAAAATTCGCATGAATCCCACCTTCTCCTTGTTGTGACGTCTGCGGGATAACGCACGGACGGGACCGAAGTTCGGTTGCCGCGGGGCCGTCTCAAGGCGATTGTGAGACCGGTTAAGCGCGGTTCAGGCTTCGGGCAGGAGTGTGGCGGATCGGTCTCAGCAATCCCGTGCTGTTGGGGCTGCAAAAGGTGGCGATCCTGGCCTATAAGAGCCGGCAAGGCTTCAGTCGCAGAACAAAATCCGAGAGGGAGAGAGACGTATGGACCTCGCTGAGCTCAATAGAGTGGCTACCGCCATGGTCGCGCCCGGCAAGGGCCTTCTTGCCGCCGACGAGTCGGGCGGCACGATCGCCAAGCGCTTCGCGGCGATCGGCGTCGAATCCACCGAGGAAAGCCGCCGCGATTACCGGGAGCTTCTGTTCCGCTCAACCAAGGCCATGCACGACCATATCTCCGGCGTGATCCTGTTTGACGAGACCATCCGTCAGAAGGCCGCGGACGGCACGCCGCTGGTCACGGTGATCGAGCAGGCCGGCGCCATCCCCGGCATCAAGGTGGATAAGGGCGCCAAGCCGCTCCCCTTCTGTCCCGGCGAGACCATCACCGAGGGGCTCGACGGCTTGCGCGAGCGGTTGATCGAGTATCGCGAGCTCGGGGC
>DATKYG010000055.1:0-14342 GCA_035528655.1 Methyloceanibacter sp. | reverse complement strand
CGACGAGCTGGTCGACCGCACCATGTCGTGGTGGTGGATGATCGGGGCTTTCACCTTCGCCATCGCCGTCAATAAGACGGTGGCGATCGTCTTTCTCGCCTTCATCTCCTACCTGGCGTTGAAGGAGTATCTGTCGCTGATCCCGACGCGGCGCATCGACCGCACGCTTTTGCTGTTCGCCTATCTCGCCATCCCCATCCAGTACTATTGGGCGGCGACCGACTGGTACAACATGTTCCTCGTGTTCGTGCCGGTGTGGATGTTCCTGTTCTTCCCGGCGCTGATGGCACTGCGCGGCGACACGCAAAACTTCCTGCGCGCGGTGGGCATGCTCTCCTGGGGGCTCATGCTCACTGTCTTTGCTTTGAGCCACATGGCGATGCTGCTCGTCTCGGGCGAGGTGGACAACCCCGTCGCGGGCGGCGTCGGGCTCTTATTCTTCCTGGTGGTGCTGACGCAGTTCAACGACGTCGCGCAATATACCTGGGGCAAGCTCCTGGGCCGGCACAAGGTGACGCCCCATGTCAGCCCGAAGAAAACCTGGGAGGGATTGATCGGCGGCGTGCTGACCACGGTCGCCGTGGCCGCTTTCCTCGGACCTTATCTTACGCCCATGGATCCTCTCTGGTCGGCGCTCGCGGGCGCCGTGCTCGGCATAGCCGGCTTCCTCGGCGACATCACGCTGTCGGCGATGAAGCGCGATCTCGGGGTGAAGGACACGGGCGGACTGATCCCGGGCCATGGCGGCATACTCGACCGGGTCGACAGCCTCACTTACGCGGCGCCCGCCTTCTTCCACTTCTTCCGCTATTTCTTCACGCCATGAGCGCGAACCCGCTGGTCAGGGCCTTGCGCTTTGTGTTCTTCGCGGTCGTGGTGCGGGCGGTGATCCTGCTCGCGATCGGCTTGACGGTGCGCCACCGTGAGCGACTGCCGAAAGACGGCCCCGCTGTGCTCGCCGCCAACCACAATTCCCATCTCGATACGCTGGCGCTGATGTCGCTGATGCCGCTGAAATTGCTGCCGCACCTGCGCCCCGTGGCAGCCGCCGACTATTTCGACAAAGCCGGCGCGTTCGGCTGGTTCGCCAAGAACATTATCGGCATCATCCCAGTGGCGCGCGGCGGCGCGTTGAAAGGCGGCAATCCGCTGGCGGGCTGCGAAGAGGCGCTCGACCGGGGTGACATCCTCGTGCTGTTCCCGGAAGGATCGCGAGGGCGCCCGGAAGCCCTGCAAGCCTTCAAGAAAGGCATCGGGCATTTGGCCTGCGGCCGGCCGCACGTGCCGGTCATTCCAGTGTTCATGCATGGGCTCGGCAAGGTGCTGCCCAAGGGCTCGGCGCTGCCGGTGCCGTTCAACTGCATCGTCAGCGTCGGCGAGACCCTGCACGGCACGGGCGACCGCAGCCAGTGCGTCACTGCCCTGGAAACGGCGATGACGGCGCTGGCGGCGGAAGAGAAAGTACCGGCCTGGGATTAAGTCGCCCACGCTTGACCCGCCGATGATGTTCGACAGACTCTCGGTCTTTGAGAGATTCGGTCCAAACAAGGAGGCGCGCGCTCGTGGGATTTCGACTGGCTTCGGCGATGATGGCGCTGGCGCTCGCGCCTTTCACAAGCGTGTTGGCCGCAGCGCAAGGCGATGCCGGCCGCATCGCCATTATCGACACCTCCCACAATGTGACACCGCATCTGCCGCAGTTGCGCGCCGCCGGCGTCAAGGTGATCGGGCGCTATCTCGGACGCTGCGCCCAGTGGCGGGGCAAGCGGCTCATCGACAATGGAAGGGCCGGAGGGCCGGGGAGCGAGATCGACGCGATCCTCGATCACGGCTTCGCGGTGCTGTCGATCTACCAATATCTCTCCAGCAGCAAATACAAGTTCGAGGGCAAGAGCTTCGACAGCCGGGGCAGACTGTTCACGCTCAAGGACGCCAATTGCGCCAAAGCCGCCAGCCCGCCGCACTCGACCAAGACCGAAGCCGAGCTCGATTCCCGCGCGGCGATCGCTCAGGCCCGGGCGCTCGGCCAGCCGGCCAATAGCGCCATCTATTTTGGCGTCGACTTCAATTTCGACCGGAGCGACACGGCCACGGCCAAGAAGATGGTCGAGTATTTCACGGTGGTGAACCGGAACTTGCGCGGCGCCGGCTATCTGGTGGGCGCTTACGGCAGCGGCGATGCGCTCATGCTGCTCACGCGACAGAGGCTGGTCGATTTCACCTGGCTGTCGGCGTCGCGCTCCTTCGGGGGCTCGTCCGCCTTCCACAATTCCGGGCAATGGCATCTGTTCCAGAACTGGACCGACACGACGTGGTTCGCGCGCAGAGCCGGCGGCAAATGCAAAGGCGGACTGCCGCTCGATACCGATATCCAGAATGCAGCCTATGCCGGCCAGTCGATCGGCTTCTGGACGCGGCAAGGCCCCTATGCGGTGCCAAAGGCGCGGACGCTGGCGATCTACAATCAGCGCCGCTTCGCCTGCAACGGCGATGCGCTGATCCGCGCCACCGGCGCGCTGCCGCCGGGACCGCTGGCGAGCACCGACCATTGCGGCCGGCGCTATGTCGAGTGTGAGCCGCGTCTGGGGCGCGGTCTCGTGGCACAGATTTGCTATGGCAACACGGCGCGCATCGGTGAGAGCAACGGCGTCCTCGTGCGCGTCGACTATGACGACGACGGCAATTTCGACGGCTGGACGATGATCGACAATCTGTCGAGATCGTTCGGCGACAAGCCGACCTATATCAAGGACCAGGCGGCGCGGCGGAGCGCGGTCTGCCCACGATGAGGCGCGGCTGCTGCGCGAGACTCAGTGGGCGAAGGGATTGCCGCTTGCGGCGAGCGCCAGGATGAGCAGCGCGCAAGCTGCCAGTGCCGTCACAGTACGCACATGATTCCACGCAGCCCACGACGACTGTATCCGCTTCCACAATTCGCGACCTTCTTGCGTGTCGGGCGAGGCGATGGCGAGCCGATTGTTGAGCGGCCTGTTGGCCATCATGGTCACCGGGAAGGTGCCTAAGAGGAAGAACAGGGTGCCGGCGAGCCGGTAGTAGGCGTCCGGCTTGCCCCATGCGAGGATGGCGGTGGAGAAGAGCACGGCGCAGAGCACAGCGGTGCCGAAGAACAAGATCAAAAACGGGATGCTCTTGATCGCCGCGGTGATGGCCTGCATGGCGACGATGCCACGCTCGGCGGAGAGGCCGGTCAGCGCCCGCATCAGATAGGCGGAGAAGGCGAAGAAATTGCCGGCGAGAAGCCCGGTGCCGAGCGCCGCCAGGAGTGTCACCACGAAGTTGAATTGCTCCATGCGTTAGCGCCCCCACCCCTTGGTCTTGTCAGTCTTCTACCAGTTCGGGTTGGTGCACTTAACGCCCTTGGTGTTGACCTTGACAATTTTGCCGGGCTGGGGCGCGGGTGCGGGCTCGGCTATCGTCTCGGCGGTCTCGGCTTTCGTCTCGGTCTCGGTGGCGGGTTGGGGTTTGGGCACGAGCTCGATCGCCCAGGCGCGGCGCACCTCGGTCCACCATTCCGCCGAGTCTGGCCCCCTGGCGTCGCCAATGAAGCGCAGGGTGAAGTCGTCGCCTTGCATGCAGGCAATGGAGACCGCGTAGCCCTTCCACGGCTTGGAGATGATCAGCGCGTCGGTCACCACATATTTTTCGGAGGACAGTCTGCTGGTCACCACCAGCGAACTGTCGTCCTCGCGCTGATAGAGGTGAACATAAATGGGCGGCGCGACGAGGCCGCCGCCGAAATTGTCCCAGCCCTCGATGGGAAGATCACCGCTATACGTCATGCCGAGCAGGCTCTGAACGAGGGTCGCGTCCGGGTCTTCCGGCTCAGCGGGGAGTTGCGGCTCGGCAGGGACTTTCGGCTCAGTTGGGGCTTCGGGTTCGGCCATTACCGGGCCGGCAAGGCATAGGAGCGCTGCGACAAGACAGAAGGCGGTCAGAGACGGCAAGATGGTACGGTGCATCAGTTCCCTCGGTGTTCAACGGCCGTTGGGTCGCTCGAATTCTATTCATAAACGCGGCGAATTTCGTCCATAAACCCACCCGCAAATGTTCTTCCCTCGCGTCTTCCGTTCATCTGTCTTGGCTTTGGCCGCAGCTCTCTGCCTGTTGAGCGCTGCGTCGGTACGCGCGGCGTCATTGCCGACCGGCTGCGGCTCGCCCCGGCTGTCACTCATGATCGGCCAAATGATCATGGTGGGATTTCCCGGTGACGATGAGAAGGATCGCGGCGTCATCGCCGTGCGTGATCAGTTGAACAAAGGCCTGATCGGCGGCGTGGTGCTGTTCCCGGAAAATATCCGTTCGCCCCGCGAATTGAAGAATCTCATCGCCTATTTGCGTAATGCGCGCTCGAATCCCCGGCCGTTCTTCGCGGTCGACCAGGAAGGCGGCAAGGTGCAGCGGCTCAGCCGCCGGAATGGGCATACGCGGTTTCCGTCGGCGCAGAGTGTGGGCCGCAATCCGAGCTATGCCGTGCTCGACGCCGCCAGACACCTTTATGACAAAATGGCGGGCGAGCTGGCCGAGGCCGGCTTCAACATGACTCTCGGTCCCGTGGTCGATCTCAATCTCAATCCGCATAATCCGGTGATCGGGGCGCGCGGGCGGAGCTTCGGCGCCGATCCCGATGTGGTAACGGCGCTGGCCACCGATTTCATCGAGGCGCACCGCGCGGCGAATGTCGTGACCGTGGCCAAGCATTTCCCCGGACATGGCTCGAGCCGCGTCGACAGTCACAGGGCTTTAGCCGATGTCTCGGCGACGTGGCGCGAGGTGGAGCTTGAGCCGTACCGCCGGCTCGCGGCGGCGGGCAAGCTCGATGCGGTGATGATCGGGCATCTCTATCACCCGCGCTTCAGCGACATGGAAAAGCTGCCGGCCTCGCTGTCGGCCAAGTCGGTGCGGGCGCTGCGGAACAAGAACTGGATCGACTTCCAGGGTGTCGTCATCAGCGACGATATGGAAATGGGCGCCGTCCGCCACGCCTTCACGCGTGAGGAACTGACGGTGAGGGCGATCAATGCCGGCACCGACATTGTCGTGTTCTCAAATGTCGAGGCGAGCGACCCGGATCTCGGCGTCAGGCTGCACGGGGCAATCGCCGAGGCGGTGTGCGACGGGCGTATTTCGCGTAACCGCATTCATCAGGCTTACGGCAAGATTATTCAGCTCAAGCAGCGTCTGCAGCAGAAGGATCTGGCGGGGACGCGGTGAGGGGCGGTGTCATGCCCGCGAAAGCGGGCATCCAGTAGCCACCACAGCGGCATGTTGTAGTTGAAGTCAGCGAATACCGGATTGCCCGGTCAAGCCGGGCAGTGACAACAGGAGGCGTAACGCAAGCCCTAATGATAGGCGTCGTGCTCCGGTGCATCCCACAACACGTAATAGGAATAGGCCGTGTAGCCGAGGATGAGGGGCAGCAGCGGAATGGCGCCGTACAACATAAAGAGCTGCGAGTTGGGCGCGGCGGCGGCCTGCCAAATGGTGATGTCCGGCGGGATGATGTAGGGGAACAGGCTGATAGCCAGGCCGATATAGCAGAGCTGGAAGATGGCGGCGCCCCATAGGAAGGGGGCGTAGCGCTGGCGGTTGGCGATGCCGCGCCACAGGCCGATGACGGCGACCGCGGTCAGCAGCGGCACGGGGCAGAACATCACCATGTTGCCGACCGAGAACCAGCGGGTGGCGATTTCCGGATGCAGGAACGGCGTCCATACCGAGAAGGCGACGATGAACAGGGCGACGGCGATCAGCGCATATTTCGCCACTCCGTAGGCCCAGTCGCGCAGCGCTTCGTCGGCCTTCATGATCAGCCAGCCCGCCGACAGCAACACATAGCCGGACAGCACGGCGACGGCCGTGACCATGGAGAAGGGCGACAGCCAATCGAAGGCACCGCCGGAGAACTGGTTGTCGGTAACGGCGAAGCCCTGGACGAAGGCGCCGATGGCGCCGCCTTGCATGAGGGCGGCGAGAATGGACCCGCCGGCGAAGGCGAGATCCCAAGCCCAGCGAAAGCGGCTCGACTTGAAGCGGAACTCGAAGGCGACGCCGCGCAGGATCAGTCCGAGGAGCATGAGAATAATGGGGATGTACAGCGCCGGCAGTATCACCGAGTAGGCGAGCGGGAAGGCCGCGAGCAGGCCGCCGCCGCCGAGCACGAGCCAGGTCTCGTTGCCATCCCAGAAGGGTGACACCGAAGCCATCATGGCGTCGCGATCGCGATGGGACGGGGCCAGCGGAAACAGCACGCCGAGGCCGAGGTCGTAGCCCCCAAGCAGCACATAGAGGAACACAGCCAAGGCCAGTATCGACGCCCAGACGAGCGGCAGGAAGATCGGGAGCAACTGGCTCATGTCCATGGCTGTGGCTGTCATCTTACGACCTTCATGGATTTCCCGCCGCCGCCAAGGGCCGGTGAGACAGATCCGCCTCGTCTTTCTCGGGCACCGGCGGCGTCTGGTCGGGGCCGCGGCGCACGAGCTGTCCCATATAGAAGACGCCGGCGCCGAACACGATGCCGTAGACGATGACGAATAAAATAATCGAAGTGAGCACGCTGCTGCCGGGAACCGGCGAGACGGCGTCCGCGGTGCGCAGCAGGCCGTAAACCACCCAAGGCTGGCGGCCGACCTCGGCTACGAACCAGCCGGCCAGCACGGCGATGAAGCCGAGCGGCGAGGCGAGCACCATGGCGCGCAAGAACCAGCTTGTGGTGTAGAGCCGGCCCATGAGCCACAGCACCGCGCCGGTGAAGCCCAGCGCGATCATGATGAAGCCGATGCCGACCATGATGCGGAAGGAGAAGAAGGGAATGACGGGATTGGGCCGGTCGTCGACAGGGAAGGACTTCAGGCCGCGAACCTCGCCGTCCCACTCATGGGTGAGAATGAGACTGCCGAGATCGGGAATGGCGATCTCGTAGAGATTGCTTTCGGTCTTCGGGTCGGGGACGGCGAACAACACGAGCGGCATATCGCGGCGTGTGTCCCAATTCGCCTCGATCGCGGCGATCTTGGCGGGCTGGTGTTCGAGGGTATTGAGCCCATGCAGATCGCCGATGACCAGTTGCAGCGGCGCGAGCCAGACGATGAGGCTCATGCCCATGCCCAGCATGATGCGTCCGTGAGCCGCGCTCTTGTCTTTTAGAATGTACCAAGCGCCGATGCCGGAGACGACGAAGGCCGTGGTCAGATAGGCGGCGGCGACCATGTGGGTGAAGCGGTAGGGGAAGGACGGGTTGAAGATGACTTTCGCCCAGTCCGTCACATGCAGCACGCCGTCCTCGGCGACGCGGTAGCCTTGCGGCGTCTGCATCCAGCTATTGGCGGAGAGGATCCAAAAGGCGGAAATGGCCGTGCCGAGCGCCACCATGCAGGTGGCGAAGAAATGCACCCATTTCGGTACGCGGTCGCGGCCGAACAGCATGATGCCGAGAAAGCCGGCCTCGAGGAAGAAGGCGGTGAGCACCTCGTAGGAGAGCAGCGGGCCGATGACGTTGCCGCCGAGCCGGGACAGCTCGCTCCAATTGGTGCCGAACTCGTAGGACATGACCACGCCGGAGACGACGCCCATGCCGAAGGACACCGCGAAGATCTTGGTCCAATGGCGGGAGATGTCGGCATAGATCTGTTTGCCGGTCTTCAACCACAGCCCTTCAAGCACCATGAGCCATGCGGCCAAGCCGATGGTGAAGGAGGGAAAAATAATGTGGAAGGAAATCGTGAAGGCGAACTGGATGCGCGATAGAAGTAGCGGGTCGAGCTCGGACATCGTTCGTTTCCCACCTACCCAGTCAATGGCCGCCTTCGATGGCGACTCAATCACGTTGGCGGAAGAGTAACCGGCTTTGGCGGCGAAGCCTAGGAGGTGCGGCGTCGCAGGGTGGCTGACATAGGTCGTTCAGGGGCGCTAGGCCCGCGCGATCAGGCTCAGAGATCGAGCTGATAGGAATGCGCCAGCCAGCGATAGCCGCCGTCTTTCCGCCGTTCGACATAACCCAGCGAGGGAAATGGCATGTGGAAGCCGCTCACGGCGACGCGGTCGGTCGCCATGCGGTGGAACATGCGCGCGCGTGTCGCGGCCCCTTGCGCCTTGTCCACGTCGAACACGCAATGCCAGTAGGGGCGCGCCAGGGAAGCGACCTGATGATGGGCGCAGTCGCCCCAAAAGACGAGGCGCTTGCCGCCGCTTTCGATATTGAAGGCCAAGTGTCCGGGCGTGTGGCCATAGGCTTCAACCGCGTGAATGCCCGGCACCACCTCGTCGCCGGGCTTGAGGAAGCTGGTCTTCTCTGCGAGGAGCACCATGGTGTCGCGGAACAAGGCGGCGAAGGGCTGCAAATCTCCGGTCGGTTTGTCGCCGGCCCAGAAATCATAGTCGATCGCCCCGGTGACGTAGCGCGCGTTGGAGAAGAGCGGCTTGCCGCCTTCAATCACACCGCCGATGTGATCGGGATGGCCGTGCGACAGCACCACCACATCGATCTGCTCCGGTGCGAACCCGGCGGGCCCAAGCTGGGCCGCGAGCCAGCCGCCGGCGGGGCGCGGGACGAAGCCGCGCTCGCCGTTGCCTGTATCGAACAGGACGAGCTGCTTGCCCGTGTTGACCACCATGGGCGTGAAGCCCGGGCCGGTATTTGTTGGCGGGCAGGAGGTTGTCGCGCATGACCTGATCGACCTCTGACTACTTTCTGCGGTGGGGCTCTCGCTGCTCTCTGTTTCGGCAGCAGCCCCGGCCGCGCCGGCGGTCAAGGTGACAGAAATTGCCAGCGGTAGAAGGATTCGCCTCACGTGGAAGGCTAGGGTCATGTTTCCTCGCTCTCGATCGGAGATGTCGCTTGGCATGGGCTAAACAGGAAACGGTGGAGACGTGCTCCCGGTTCCACTTGACGACCCGATATGATGTTATGTTATATCATCAGTCATGAACGCCGCCCACCACCACGACCCCTTGCCCAAGCTGTCGCGCAATCAGACGGAGATCCTCACCTGTCTACGGAAAGCGCGGGAGCCGATGAGCGCCTACGCCATCCTCGACCGGGTGCGGAAGTCGGGCATTTCCCATCCGCCCACGGTCTACCGGGCGCTCAACGATCTCATGCAGAAGGGCATGGTGCACCGGCTCCAATCGCGCTCGGCCTTCGTCGCCTGCGATCACGGCGCCTGCGACGGCAAGTTCGCCTTCGCCATCTGCCGGGCTTGCGACAAGGTGGTCGAGATCGCGCTTTCCGATCAGGACCAGGCGGGGCTGTTGGCGCTGGCGCCGGAGGGGATTTCGCCCGAGCAGGTGACGCTTGAGATTGCCGGGCTGTGCGACGACTGCCACGAAGCCGCCTAACCTATAAGGATCGAGCGCCATGAGATCGCCTGTTGCGATGGACCGGCACGAATATGTTGCGCCCGCGCGCGGCGTCTCTCTTCTGCGCCTCTCGGTGCCGCAGCGGCTCGCCATCGTGGCGGTGGCGGTCTGCTTCTTGTGGCTCGCAGTCTATTGGGCGCTTCGATGAAGACGACCGCGCCCGCCATCAGCTTTCACGACTTGACGCTCGGCTATGACCGGCATCCGGCGGTGCATCACATCACGGGCGAGATCGCCCACGGCGAATTGCTTGCCGTGGTCGGCCCCAACGGCGCCGGCAAGTCGACCTTGCTGAAAGGCATTGTCGGCGAGCTGAAACCCTTGAGCGGCAGTCTTGGCCTCGACGGCCTCAGGAAGCGCGACATCGCCTATCTGCCGCAAGTCATCGAGATCGACCGCAGCTTCCCCATCTCGGTGTTCGACTGCGTGGCCATGGGGCTGTGGCGCGAGATCGGCGCGTGGCGCGGTTTGCGCGCGCGCGACAAGCAGGACGTGGTTACGGCGCTTCACACGGTGGGCCTGGTCGAGCTGGCCGGCCGGCCAGTGGGTTCGCTGTCGGGCGGCCAGTTTCAACGGATGCTGTTCGCGCGCCTTCTCCTGCAAGACGCCGCGGTGATCCTTCTCGACGAGCCATTCCGTGCCGTCGACACCAAGACCGTGGCCGAGCTCATCGCGCTTATCGAGCGCTGGCATAAGGAGGGGCGCACCGTGCTCGCGGCGCTGCACGACATCGAGCAGGTGCGTGCGCATTTTCCCGACACGCTGCTGCTCGCACGCGAGGTCGTGGCCTGGGGGAAAACGCCAAAAGTTCTGACGCCGGCCAATCTCGCCAAATCGCGCGCGCTCACCGAAGCTTTCGACATGCACGCTCATGTGTGCGAGCGCGACGAGGAACTGGAGCGCGAGTCCGCATGATCGACGCCGCTATCCAGCCCTTCGTCGAGTTCGCCTTCATGCGCCGGGCGCTGGTCGGCTGCCTTGCCATCTCGTTGACGGCGCCGCCCATCGGCGTGTTTCTCGTGCTCAGGCGCATGAGTCTCATGGGGGACGCCATGGGTCATGCCATTCTGCCCGGTGCGGCCATCGGCTATCTGCTGGCCGGGCTGTCGGTCTTCGCCATGAGTCTCGGTGGCTTCGCCGCAGGGCTCGCGGTGGCGCTGGCCGCCGGTCTTGTCGCCCGGTCCACGGTGCTGCGCGAGGATGCGAGCCTCGCGGGGTTCTATCTGGTGTCGCTGGCGCTCGGCGTGATGCTGGTCTCGGTGCGGGGCAGCAATGTCGATTTGCTGCATGTGCTGTTCGGCACGGTGCTGGCGCTTGACGACGCCGCACTCCTACTCATCGCCGCCATCGCCACGGTGTCGCTCGTCGTGCTCGCGGTGATCTACCGGCCGCTCGTGCTCGAATGTTTCGATCCCGAGTTCCTGCGCTCTGTGAGTCCGTTGAGCTCGCCGACTCATCTCCTGTTCCTGGTGCTCGTGGTGCTCAATCTCGTCGCCGGTTTCCAGGCGCTCGGCACGCTGATGGCGGTCGGCATCATGCTGCTGCCGGCAGTGTCGGCAAAATTCTGGGGCGAGGATGTGTCGAGCATGATCGGCGTGGCGGTGGCGACCGCCTTTGCCGCCAGCTTCACCGGCCTTCTCATGTCCTATTACCTGAACGTGCCCACCGGCCCCGCGGTCATTCTCGCCTGCGGCGGTTTCTATTTCCTGTCCATGCTTGTCGGCGTCAAAGGGGGCCTCCTGTGGCGCCTCGTGCCGCGCAAGCATCTGGAAGCCTGATCCTCTCGCCCAAGGAGTCGCGTCATGCGCAATCGCTTCATTGCTCTGTTAGGAGCCCTACTCGTTCTGCTCGGTGTTGCGAGCGCCGGCCACGCGGCCGACAAGGTCAAGGCCGTCGCCTCGTTCAGCATTCTCGGCGACATGGTGAAACAGGTCGGCGGCGACCGGGTCGAGGTCACGACACTGGTGGGGCCGAACGGCGACGCCCATGTGTTCAATCCGACGCCGGCCGACGCCAAGACGCTGGCGGGCGCCGACATCTTCTTCATCAACGGGCTCGGCTTCGAAGGCTGGATGGAGCGGCTGGAGAACGCGTCCGGGTTCAAGGGCGCGCTGGTGGTGACGAGCGGCGGTGTGATGCCGATCACCATACGCGAAGAGGAGGGGCACGATCATGACGCCCAGGCCGAAGCCGAGGCAGAGGACGATGACACCCAGGCCGGCCAAGTCACCGATCCCCATGCCTGGCAGAATCTCTTCAACGGCAAGATCTATGTGGCGAATATCCGCGATGCGCTGATCGCCGCCGACCCCGACGGCAAAGCCGTCTACGAGGCGAATGCCACCAAATATTTGGCCGCCATCGATGCGGAGGACGCGGCAGTGAAGGCGGCCATCGCCAAGCTGCCGCCGGCGCGCCGCAAGATCATCACCAGCCATGACGCCTTCGGCTATTTCGCCAATGCTTATGGCTTGGAGATCATCTCGCCGGAAGGCATCAGCACCGAGAGCGAGGCGTCCGCGCAGGACGTGGCCAAGATTATCCGCCAGATCCGCGCCGAGCACATCCCGGCGGTGTTCATCGAGAATGTCACCGACCGCCGCCTGCTCGACCAGATCGCGCGGGAAACCGGGGTCAAGATCGGCGGCGTGCTCTATTCCGACGCGCTGTCGGAGCCTGACGGCCCGGTGCCGACCTATCTCGGCATGTTCCGCCGCAATGTCGGCGCGCTCACCGCGGCGCTGTCGAGCTAGCAATGTCCGGCCGGAGGCCGTGGCTGCTTCTGCTGATCGCGGTTCTTTTGGCGGCCATCGTCTTTGCCGCGCTGGCGCCGCCGGGCTGGCAGATTCGGCTCGGGCTGCATTGGTTGGTGGAGCATTTCATCGCCTTCTTTGGGCTGACCGCGCTGGCCTGCCTCGCATTTGCCCGTCCTTTGCTCGTGGCGGCGGTGCTGCTGCCCTTCGCGGTGGGGCTGGAAATGGCGCAAGTCCTAACGCCGGACCGGACGGCCGACCCGGCCACCGCGCTCAGCGCCGCGGCGGGCGTGGCGGTGGCGGCACTTGTCGCCGATGCCGTGCTCACTGTGCGGAAAAAGCGCCGGAAAGCGTGAGTTCCAGGCGGTAGCGCGGCCTCCTCAAATGTGATGTATCCTGGCTCCATGGAACCAAAGGCGCGGAAGCGCACCATAGCGGTCAGGGTCGGCGGCGTGACGTTGGGCGGCGATGCCCCCATCGTCGTCCAGTCCATGACCAATACGGACACGGCGGATGTGGGCTCGACGGTCGCGCAAGTGGCGGCGCTGTCCCGCGCCGGCTCGGAACTGGTGCGCATCACCGTGGACCGGGCCGAGGCCGCCGCTGCCGTGCCGGAGATCGCTGAGAAGCTGGCCGCGCGCGGCGTCGACGTGCCGCTGATCGGCGACTTTCACTATAACGGCCATACGCTGCTGGCCGAGTATCCGGACTGTGCGGCGGCACTCGCCAAATACCGCATCAATCCCGGTAATGTCGGCTTCAAGGACAAGCGCGACAAGCAGTTCTCCCAGATCATCGAGATCGCGCTCCGCCACGACAAGCCGGTCCGCATCGGCGTCAACTGGGGCAGCCTCGATCAAGATTTGCTCACGCGGCTCATGGACGAGAACGCCGCGGCGCCTGAGCCGAAGGACGCGCGCCAGGTCATGCACGAGGCCATCGTGCAGTCGGCGTTGATCAGCGCCGAACGCGCCATGGAATTGGGCATGGGCGCCGACAAGATTGTGCTGTCGGCCAAGGTGTCCGCCGTGCAGGATCTCATTGCCGTTTACGCCATGCTGGCGGCGCGGTCCGATCTGGCGCTGCATCTCGGCCTCACCGAGGCCGGCATGGGCTCCAAGGGCATCGTCGCCTCGTCGGCGGCTTTGTCGGTGCTGCTGCAACAAGGCATCGGCGACACGATCCGCATCTCGCTGACGCCGGAGCCGGGCGGCGATCGCACGGTCGAAGTCAAAGTGGCGCAAGAGCTGCTGCAGAGCATGGGCTTCCGCGCCTTCGTGCCGCTGGTGGCGGCGTGTCCCGGCTGCGGCCGCACGACATCCACCACGTTCCAGGAGCTTGCCCGCGACATCCAGGATTTCATCCGCGACCAGATGCCGGAGTGGAAGCGCCGCTATCCGGGCGTGGAAAATCTCAACGTCGCGGTGATGGGCTGCATCGTCAACGGGCCGGGCGAATCCAAGCACGCCGATATCGGCATCTCGCTCCCCGGCACCGGCGAGTCGCCGGCGGCGCCGGTGTTCGTCGACGGCGAGAAGGTGACGACGCTGCGCGGTCCGGGGGCGGCGGCAGAGTTCAAGCAGATGGTGCTCGATTATATCGAGCGCCGCTACGGGCAAGGCGCGATGGGGCGCTCCGCGGCGGAGTAGACGCTAGCGTCGGCCGCTATTTGATCGAGATCGCGTCGCCGGCGATCGACACGGTCAGCGCGATCATCGTCACATTGAACACGAAGGCGACGAGGCCGTGCGCCGTCACCGTCTGGCGGATCGTGCGCGAGGTCACCGCCACGTCGGACACCGCCGTCGACGTGCCGATGACGAAGGCGAAATAGATGAAGTCCCCATAGCCGGGCTTGCCGCCGCCGGGAAAGCGCATGCCGCCGCCAGTCCCCCGATGCTCCGCGTAATATTCATGGGCGTAATGCAGCGCGAACATGGTGTGGATGAAGAGCCACGACAGCAATGTCGTGACAAACAGCAGCGCAAGAAGGCCAGGCTGAATGGTCTCGCTCTCCGATGCCGTGCGCAGCCAGAAGATGATGGCCCCCAGGCTCACCATGCCGGCGGCCACGGTGAGAATGGGAATGGCGACGCGGCCATCGTCCTGCAGCGGCGACTCGCGGCGCACGCGGTCCGGGTCCGACCGCAGGATCATGACAATCACCAGCAGGAGATAGAGCGCCACACCGGCGTCGAAGCCGATCAAGAA
>DATKYG010000054.1:0-2018 GCA_035528655.1 Methyloceanibacter sp. | reverse complement strand
CCTCGACGGCTCGACCGCGCTCTTCAAGGCTGCGGAAGCCGGACGCCTGGAGATCGTGAAGCTCCTGGTCGAGCGAGGCGCGGAAGTCGATCTTCCGGGCCGCAGCGGCATTGCGCCGCTCGCGGCAGCCGCCTTTATGGGTAGCGAACCCACCGTCGCCTATTTGATCGAGAAGGGCGCCGATCCGAACTGGACGGACTCCACGAAAAAAACGGCGATTGTCTACGCAGCCGGCCGCGGCTTCCTGCCCGTCACACGCCTTCTTCTGGACAAGGGCGTCGACGTCAACGCCCGCTACGGTAACAATCTCACCGCCTTGATGTGGGCCGCCGGCTATTCTAGCGAAGCCGGCGTCCTGGACATCGTGGACGTGACGAAGCTGCTTCTGGATCGCGGCGCAAACATCGACGACCGGGACAATCGCGGCCGCACCGCCCTCATGATCGCCGCCGAGTTGAACCACGCGGCCGTCGTCGATCTCCTGCTCGAGCGCGGCGCGGACAAGAGCCTGCGCGATCAGCAGGGCAAGTCGGCTGCCGATCTCACATCATTGACGGCACTGCGCGAGAAGTTGGCCGCGGCGCATTAGACGTTAGCGGCCGTGGCCGAGATATTGATCGATCTGCAGGCCCGCCAGGTATTTGGAGAGCGGCTCGAAGTCGTCCTCCGGCGTTGCCTTCATCAAGTCCGACATGCCGGGATTGTTGCCGCGCGAGCCGTCGCGGAAGGCCAGCATCGTATTGAGAAGATATGGCTGCCATTGGCCGGCAAGGCGCGCGGTGGAGCCATCGCCTTGGAAATGGTCCAAGTGGCAGCCGCGGCAGCCGATGGACTTGGCGGCGGACTCGGCCTTGGCGGCCACGTCGCCCGGGGCCGACGGCTGGCCCAGGTTCGGCCAGGCCTTTTTCTTGAAATAGGCCGCGAGCGCAAACATGTCCGCTTTCTCAAGCTGGGCCGCGATGGGCTCCATGAGCGGATTCTTGCGCGCGCCTTTCTTGAAGTCGCGCAGCTGCAAATAAATATAGCCTTCGTCCTGGCCCCAGATCACCGGTGTGGTGTTATTGATCGGCACGCCGTCGGCGCCGTGGCAGCCTGCGCAAATCTGCGCCTTTTGCTCGATATCGTCGGCGGCGAAGGCTTCTGCGCCCACAAGAAGTGTTGCGGCGAACAGCGCGGCGGGCAGAGCCCAATGTAAAATCCGAGACATTCTTATGATCCCCAGCAGGGTAGACATGGAAAAGGACGGGGCACCATCATGCCCCGTCCTCTCGTTCTTTGCTAAGCGGAATCGCTATCAGTCAGCCGTAAAGGCGATGATGTTGTTTCCGCGCTTGAAGTCGATCTGGGTGTTACCACCCGCGCCGACCACGATGTACTCCTTGCCGTCCACCGAGTAGGCGGCAGCCGGCGCATTGACGCCTGCGCCCGCGAAGAACGACCACAGCACGTCGCCGTTCTCTGCGTCATAGGCCCTGAACCAGCCATCGCCTTCGCCCGTGTAAACAAGCCCGCCAGCCGTGGCCAACACACCGCCCATCATCGGCAGCGGCGTCTTCTTCTGCCACTTGATCTTGCCGGTGTTGTAGTCGACGGCCGTCACGTTGCCGAACTGCTCGGAGCCGGGGATGATCTTGAAGGCACCACCGAGCCAGAGCTTGCCGCCCGGATAGGGCGAGTTCTCGACATGGTAGGTCATGGGCTGGTGCAGATTGACCGCGTAGGTCAGCCCAAGATCGGGGTTCGCCGCCATCACCGACCATTCCACGCCGCCATTGGCGCCCGGGAGCATCGGTGCGCCCTCGGCCGTCGGCAGGGTCCACATCCCGGTCTGATCGACCATCGCCTCGGAGAAGCGGATGAGGCTGCAGTCGTCGCGATTGTGGACATACACGTTGCCGGTCTTGCCGGCGTGGATCACGCCGGGAACCGTCTTGCCGTCCTTATCCTTCACATCGACCAGGATCGGCGGGCTAACCGAGTCCAAATCCCACACGTCGTGGGCGATGTATTGGAAGTGG